>JAUIAV010000040.1 GCA_030425195.1 Gammaproteobacteria bacterium
GCTTCACGGCCTTGCGCGCGTTCTCGACCGCGTTCGCGCCGACCGGCGTCCACGCCATCTTCTTCTCCGCCTCGGGGAGCATCGCGTTGAGCCGATCGATGAGCTCGACGCACGCGTCGCGGTTGCCCTCGGGGTTCTCCTGCGCGCGCCGGTAGGCGATGTACTCGGCGCTGTCCTCCATCATGCGGTCGACCTCGTCGTCGGTCAGGCCGCTCGACGCGAGGACGTCGATGACCTTCTCCTCGCCGGTCTCGAGGTCCTTGGCGCCGACGCTGAAGATGCCGTCGTCGTCGATGGAGAAGGTGACCCGCACCTCCACGCTCCCGGCCGGCGCGGGCCTCAGGCCGGTCAGCGCGAAGCGCCCGAGCGGGGTGCACTCGGCGGCGTACTGGCTCTCGCCCTGCATCACGACGATCTTCACCGTGTCCTGGCCGTCGCGGCTCGTGCGGAAGATCTCCTGCGTGCGCGTGGGCACGGGCGTGTTCGCGGGGATCAGCGCGTCGAAGCCGCCGCCCGCGGTCATGATGCCGAGCGAGTGCGCGGTCACGTCGTGGAGCGCGACGTCCTCGGACTCGGTCTCGATCGCGTGGGCGAGGATCGCGGCGCCGAGCGCGACGACCTCGTCGGGGTGCACGCCCTTGCACGGCGGCCGGCCGAAGTAGTCCTCCACCGCGCGCTGGATCGACTGCACCGTGGACTCGATGTTCACCACCACGCCTTTCTTCAGCCCCCGGGAGTGATGGGAGCCGATGCCGATGATCTCGAGCTCGCCGTCGTGCGTGACTTCCGCAACGATGGCGGCCACCTTGTTGGTGCCGATGTCGAGACCCACTACCCGTTTCAGTTCGTTGTCAGAGGCCATTTGCCACCACATCCATTAACGTTGAGCGCATCATCAGATCGACTCCGACCGGGTCGCCGCTGTCGCTGCGACCAGCTCCTCTTCCCGTGCCCATCTCACAGCCACGCCGTTGTCGTACCGGGCGTCCACCACTTCGATCTCCCCGATCCGCTCCGCCAGCTGCTGCCGGTAGACGATCACAAACCGATCAAGACGTTCGGTCGTGCTTTCCGCGCCGAGATGAACCCTGAGCTCCTGCCGGTGGGGTGTACGGACGACCACCGACCATTCACCGAAGAGATTTTCGGTCAGCGTCTCGATGGCGAGTCCCGCACCCGCTGCGATCTCGTTCATCCTCAGAAATATCTCCATCGCCCGACGAGGCTCGGACAGCGAGCACTCGAATCGCGGCAGCCCGGTCCTCTCCGTGGGCAGGCGGACCACCCGGCCGTCGTTGGCGAGGTAGGCGTCCCTCCAGCGGGCGATGACCGCCGGCTTTTCCACCTCGATGGCGAGGCCGCTCGGCCAGTCGCGGCGGACGGTCACGTTCCGGGGCCATCCGAGCCGGAGAATGCCATCGGAAAGCGCCTGGAGGTCTGCGCTGAGAAGACCGCCATCGAGCGTCGCCCGAACCGCATTCTGCACCTGACCTCGCTCGGCGCCGTCCAGCTGCCCGCGTACCAGAACGCGAGTCACGGGCTGATCGAGCTGCACGTAGACCAGCAGCCCCACGCCCAGAAGGGCGACGACGAGCAACAGGGTCATGAGCCTAGCCATCGGCCTGTCCCGCCAGCACGTTGGATATCCGGTTCACGTTCCCCGCGCCCTGCACCAGCACCACGTCGGTTGTTTCCACCACGTCCGCGAGCACGCCGAGCGCTTCGTCCGGATCTTCCGCGAACATCGGGATCAGATTCGCCCGCTGGCGGATACCCTGACAGAGCGCCTTGCTGTCCGCACCGGGGATGGGTGCCTCGCCGGCGGCGTAGACTTCCAGACAGATGAGCACGTCCACGCCCGAGAGCACGCGGACGAAGTCGTCGTAGAGGTCCCGCGTACGGGTGTAACGATGCGGCTGGTAACACATGACCAGCCTGCGGTCCGGCCACAGTTCCCGGGCAGTGCTGATGACGGCTTCCACCTCGGTGGGATGATGGCCGTAGTCGTCCACCACCGCGAACGACGTGCCGTTGAGCTCGACGGGCTCGGTGATCTGAAACCGTCGGCCCACGCCGCTGAATCCGGCCAGTCCGGTCACGATCGCCTGATCGGGCAGGCCCTCGTCCGACGCCACGGCCACCGCCGCCAGCGCGTTCAGAACGTTGTGGCGCCCCGGGATGGCGAGCTCGATATCGAGCGTGGAGGCATCCGGACGACAGACCCTGAAGTGCCAGCGGCCGTCGACGATGCGTATGTCTTCAGCCCGGTAGTCGCTCTGGTCATTGAATCCATAGGTGAGCATCGGCCGGGAGAGCTCCGGGAGAATTCCGAGCGTTTCCGGGTCTTCCGCGCAGAGCACGGCCGAGCCGTAGAACGGCAGCTGGTGTACGAACTCGATGAATGCCTTTTTCAGCATCCCGAAGTCGTTCCCGTAGGTGGCCATGTGATCCTGATCGATGTTCGTGATCACCGCGGACATGGGTTTGAGCTGCAGGAAAGAGGCATCGCTCTCGTCCGCTTCGGCAATGATGTAGCGGCTGATGCCGAGGCGTGCGTTGCTGCCCGTGCTGTTCAGCAGTCCCCCGATGACGAAGGTGGGATCGAGACCGGCCGCGCGGAACACGGACGTGATCAGGCTGGTGGTCGTCGTCTTTCCGTGGGTGCCGGCCACGGCGATGCCGTGACGGTAGCGCATGAGCTCGCCGAGCATTTCCGCTCTCGGCACCACCGGCACCCGCTTCTCGTGCGCGGCCACCACCTCCGGGTTGTCCCGGGTGACGGCACTGGAGACCACCACCACGTCCGCGTCGCCGATGTTGGCTGCCTCGTGGCCGATCAGCACCGCCGCACCCATCTGCTTCAGACGTTCCGTCACGGCGCTGCTTCTGAGATCGGAGCCGCTCACCGTATAGCCCTGATTGAGGAGTACCTCGGCGATGCCGCACATGCCGGTCCCGCCGATCCCGACGAAATGGATACGCCGGATCCGGCCCATTTCAGGCACCTGATAGGCGTTCGCTTCAGCCATCCTGCGCCTCCCACCAGGCCCGGCAGACCAGGGCCAGCATGGCGCAGCTCACGATGAGGCTGTTACCCCCGTAGCTGACGAACGGCAGCGTCAGACCCTTGGTCGGCAGCACACCCGTATTAACGCCCAGGTTCACCATGGCCTGAAGCCCGAACAGCAGCGCCACGCCGTAGACGAGGTAACCGGAGAACTTCTCACCCGATTCCAGAGCGAGCCGGCCGATGCGCAGGATCCGCAGAATGAAGAAGCCGAACAGACCGATGACGGTGACCGCACCGACCAGGCCCAGCTCTTCAGCGATCACCGCAAAGATGAAGTCCGTTTCCGCTTCCGGCAGGTAGGCGAGCTTCTGAATCCCTTCGCCGAGTCCGAGACCGAAAGTCTCCCCGCGTCCGAACGCGATCAGCGCCTGAGTGAGCTGATAGCCGCCGCCGGTGGCCTGTGCCCAGGGATCCAGAAAACCGAGCACCCGGGCCATCCGGTAAGGCTCCAGATAGATCAGCGCCATGAAACCCGCGCCGCCGGCGACCAGCACCAGAAGATAGTGACGCAGCCGCGCACCGGCCAGGAACAGGAGCGCGCAGGCAACCGCCATGAGCACCACGGCCGTACCGAAATCCGGCTGCGCGAGCAGCAGGCCGACAACCACGGCGACCATGCCGAGCGGCTTGAGCAGCGCGAGGGAATCATCGGCGATCAGCTCATCGAATCTGGCCAGATATCCGGCCAGATAGACGAGCAGGAGAAACTTGGCTACTTCCGCCGGCTGCAGGGTAAAGGCGCCCAGAGGAATCCACCGCTGCGCCCCCTTGGCCTCGAGACCGATACCGGGAATCACCACCAGCGCGCAGAGCACCACGGCGATCAGCCAGGCAAAGCGGTGCGTCGCCTGCCAGAAGCGTAGGGGCACCAGGGCGACGATGCCGAACGCCAGGAGTGCCAGAGTCAGGTACACCGCCTGCCGCGGGAGCAGGCTTGCATCCACCGCGATGCCCGTGGAAGTGACCATCACCGTGCCCAGCGCCAGAATCAGCAGCCAGACGACCAGGAGTGGATAGTCGAGACGTTCCGTCATGCGGCAAGCGCCTCCACGCACTGACTGAAATCGTCGCCGCGGGCGCCGAAGTTGGCGTACATGTCGAAGCTCGCGCAGGCGGGTGACAGCAGCACCAGGTCTCCGGGCCTGGCGAGCTGCGAAGCCAGGCCGACCGCGTCCTGCATGTTCTGCGCCTCATGGCACTCGACGCTGCCGGAAAGCACCCGCTTCAGAATCGGCGCGTCCCGGCCGATCAGCACCACCGCCTTCACGAAACGCCGGACCGTATCGGCCAGCGGGGAAAAATCCGCATTCTTACCCTCGCCGCCCGCGATCAGGATGATCCGCGGTTCGGGGGCCGCCTGCACGGCCGCAAGGCCCGCCAGTGCGGCCAGGGTCGCACCCACGTTGGTGGCCTTCGAGTCGTTGATGTAGGTCACCCCGGCAACCTCGGCCACCCGCTGGCAGCGGTGGGGCAGCCCTTCGAAGGTGGTCACCGCCACGGCCATGAGTTCGATCCCGGCGCCGAGCGCCCTCGCCAGCGCCATGGCGGCGAGCACATTCAGCTCGTTGTGCGCGCCGGCAATCGGCAGGCTGGCGCTGTCCGCCACCAGCCGCTCGCCGCGCGCCAGCCAGCGACCGTCCGCCTGAACACGGATACCCCAGTCTTCCGGTCCGGGCGCATCGGTGCCGAATGAAGTGACCGGCATCTGCGAGGCCGGGTAGGTGGCCGGTTCGCCCCGGTGAACGACGGCGAGCCCGCAGTTCCGGTAGATACGCTGCTTGGCGGCCACGTAGGCCTCCATGTCGCCGTGTCTGTCCAGGTGATCCTCGGTCACGTTGAGAATGGTGGCCGCTTCGAACCGGTGCCCGGCCAGCCGTTCGAGCTGGAAGCTGGACAGCTCGAGCACGTAGACGTCTGCGGGCTGTTCCAGAAGGTCGAGTGCCGCTTCGCCGAGATTTCCGCCCACCACCGCGTGAATCCCGGAAGCCCGGAGCAGATGTCCGACCAGGGAGGTAACCGTGCTCTTGCCGTTGGTCCCGGTGACCGCCACCAGCGGCACCGCCGCTGCCTCGCAGAACAGATCGATATCGGAGGAGACCTGCACGTGGTCCGGTCGATTCGCGAGAATCGGATCCGCGAGCGCGATTCCGGGGCTGACCACGACCCGTTCGACGCCGTGGAAGTCGAGTCCGGTCACCCCCGTGCGCACGGCCACTTCCGGGTATTCCTCGCGCAGAGCCGTCAGCCCAGGCGGCTGCTCGCGGGTATCTACGACGGTCAGCACATCGGCCTGGCCGAGTCTGACAAAGTAACGGACGCAGGACAGACCCGTGACTCCGAGACCGACGACGAGGGTTCGCTGCTTCGTCACACTCACCTCAGCTTCAGGGTCGACAGACCCACCAGGACCAGCACCAGCGTGATGATCCAGAAACGAACGATCACCCGGGGTTCCGGCCAGCCCTTGAGTTCGAAATGGTGGTGAATGGGCGCCATCCGGAATATGCGCTTGCCGGTCAGGCGGAACGACGCCACCTGCAGAATCACGGAAACCGTCTCGAGCACGAACAGGCCACCCATGATCAGCACCACGATCTCGTGACGGACGATGACAGCCACCACGCCAAGTGCAGCTCCCAGCGCCAGGGCGCCCACGTCTCCCATGAATACCTGTGCCGGGTAGGTGTTGAACCAGAGAAACCCGAGCCCCGCGCCGATCAGCGCTCCGCAGAACACCGACAGCTCTCCGGCGTCGGGGATATAGGGTATCTGCAGGTACTCGGAGAACTCCACGTGACCCACCAGGTAGGCGATCAACCCGAGTGCCGCGCCTACCATCACCGTGGGCAGGATGGCCAGACCATCGAGACCGTCGGTGAGATTGACCGCATTGCTCATGCCGACGATCAGGAAGTAGGCGAGCACCACGAAGGCGATACCCAGTGGAATGGCGACCTCCTTGAAAAACGGCACGATCAGCGCGGTTTCAGCCGGCAGCACGGCGCTGCTGTAGAGAAACCAGGCGGCCAGCAGGCCCACCACGGACTGCCACAGATACTTCCATCGGGCGATCAGTCCCCGGCTGTTTTTCCGGGACAGCTTCAGGTAGTCGTCCACCCAGCCGATGGCGCCGAAGGCCATCGTCACCAGAAGCACCGTCCAGACATAGCGGTTCGACAGGTCTCCCCACGCCAGGGTGGTGATCAGAATCACGATGAGAATCAGAGCTCCGCCCATGGTCGGCGTGCCGGCTTTGCTGAAATGGCTCTCCGGACCGTCTTCCCGGACCGTCTGGCCGATCTGGTAGTGGGACAGCCGCTCGATCACATGGGGCCCGATCAGCAGCGACATGGCGAGCGCGGTCACCACGCTCACCATGGTCCGGAACGTCAGATACTGGAATACCGAAAATCCGGAAACGTACTGGGAGAGAAACTCGGTCAGCCAGAGCAGCATCAGCCTCTCCCGTCGTCCGGGTGGGTCAGAGACCGGGCAATAGCCCGATCGTCGAACGGCAGCTTCCGGCCGCCGATCTCCTGATAATCTTCGTGCCCTTTCCCCGCGATCACCACCAGATCCGGGGCATCGGCCGAACCGACAGCCGCCTCGATGGCTTCCCGACGGTCGACGCGGATCTCCACCTGCATGCCATCCGGCACTCCGGGCAGCATGTCGTCGATGATCGCCGCGGGATCCTCGCTTCTCGGGTTGTCGCTGGTGAACCAGACCCGATCGGCGCCGGCACAGGCCGCCGCTGCCATCTCCGGACGCTTGCCCCGGTCCCGGTCTCCGCCGCAGCCGCAGATGCAGATGAGACGGCCGCGCAGGTGAGGCCGGCAGGCGGCAAGCATTTTCGCGAGCGCGTCCGGAGTGTGAGCGTAGTCCACCACCAGCGTGGGCGAACCCGGGAAGAATTCCATGCGTCCGGGCACCGGCGTCAGCCTGCCGAGCGCCGCCACCACCTGGTCCAGCCCGGCACCCGAATGGCAGAGCACGCCCAGCGCGGCCGCCACGTTGGCCACGGAGAAGTCCCCATACAGCGGCAGATCGAAATCCGCCTCGCCCCAGGGTGTGTGGAAGCGTCCTCGAACACCCCCTGCGTGGAACTCGAGGTCACTCCAGCGTACGTCGGCATCGGGACAGAGACCGTACCCGATGACGGTCATGGCACTCTCGAGTTCCGCCGCCAGACGGCGGCCGAACCCGTCGTCCAGATTGATGATCGCCGCATCCAGGTCCGGGAACCGGAACAGATGCGCCTTCGCCCGGCCATAACTTTCGAAATCCTGGTGATAGTCCAGGTGATCGCGGGACAGATTGCTGAAGACGGCATAGTCGAAGCGCACCGCGTCCACCCGATGCTGATCCAGGGCATGGGAACTCACCTCGAGCACGGCCCAGCCGATGCCCCGGTCGCGGAAGTCGGCCAGACGCTTCTGGACGGTGATCGCGCTCTCCGTGGTCAGCGCCGCCGGTGCCAGAGCACCGGGCACACCCCAGCCGATGGTTCCCATGTAACCGGCCGGACTGCCGAGCAGACTGCAGAGTTCGGCAATGAAACAGGCAATGGACGTCTTGCCGTTGGTTCCCGTCACACCCACACAGGTGAGCGAGGCACTCGGTGACCCGAAAACCCGATCCGCAATGGCGCTGCGCTGCCGGCTCAGGTCGTCGACGATCACATGAGGCGCCCCGAGACCCGGAATCTCCCTTTCCGCGAGCACGGCGACGGCCCCCGCGTGCACGGCTGCCAGGGCGTGATCGTGACCGTCGCTGGCGGCGCCGCGCACCGCCAGGAACAGATCACCCGGGCCGGTCGTGCGGGAATCATCACTGACGCCAGCGATTTCCAGCCCTGCCAGACCGGCGGGTACGGAACTCTCCACCGCTTCCAGAACCGATCCCAGGGCGATCATGATTTCGCCTCCGCCAGCTGCAGACCATCGGGCGGCAGACCGAGCAGATGCACGGCCCGGGTCATGACCCGGCCGAATACCGGCCCGGCGACTTTGCCGCCGCCGTAGTCCTCGCCCTTGGGCTCGTCGATCAGCACCACGGTGACGATCCGGGGTCGGGTGGCGGGAACGATGCCGGCGAACCAGGCGGCGTGGCGGCTGTCGTCATAGCCGTTCGGGCCCACCTTCCGGATCGTGCCCGTCTTGCCGGATACCCGATATCCATCAATCTGCGCGCCGGGCGCGGTGCCATCGGAATCGGTGACGCCTTCCATCATGCTGACGAGATCGGCGACCAGCTCCGCGTCGTACACCCGCTCTCCCGCGGGTACCTGATCCCGGCGCAGCACGCTGACAGGCCGGCGCACGCCTCCCGCCGCCAGCGTCATGTAAGTCTCCGCCAGCTGCAGCGGCGTGATGGCCAGGCCGTACCCGAATGCCAGCGTGGTTCGCACGATCGGCCGCTGCAGATCCTCGTCCGTCAGCTTGCCTGCCACCTCGCCCGGCAGACCCGTACCCAGGTACTCGCCGACACCACCGCGGCTCATGAGCTCGAAGACGGCGCGTTCATCCATGTCGAGCGCCATCTTGGCAATACCTACCTGGCTCGATTTCTTGAGGATGGTCTCCACCGAGATCTCGCCCCGGTTGCGCGGATCGCGCACCGTGCTTCTACCCACCCGCATGTAGCCGGGTGACGTGTTGATCAGGGTCGCAGGTCTGTACCTGCCGGTTTCCAGTGCCGCCAGAACGGCCAGGGGCTTCATGGTCGAACCAGGCTCGTAGAGATCCGTAACCGCCCGATTCCGCATGCCGTGCGTGCTGACCAGCGCATCGTTCGGGTTGTACGACGGCTGATTCACCATCGCCAGAATTTCGCCGGTGGTGACATCGAGCATCACCATGGCACCGGATTCGGCGCGGTGGCTCTGTACGGCGGCCTTCAACTCCCGGTAGGCAAGAAACTGCAGCCTGAGATCGATGCTCAGCGTCAGATCGGAGCCGAACCGGGCAGCCCGCTCGCTCGCCAGGTCCTTGATCACGTTACCCCGGCGGTCTTTCAGCACGATCCGGCGTCCCGGTTCACCCTTGAGATCTTCCTCGAAAGCCTTCTCGATGCCTTCGATGCCCCGGTCGTCGATGTCCGTGATCCCCACCACATGCGCCGCGGTCTCACCGGCCGGGTAGAAACGGCGATACTCCTTGAGGAAGTAGACGCCCGGAAGATCCAGCGCTTTCAGACGTTCCACCTCTTCCCAGGCCACTCCGCGGCGGATGTAGGCAAAGCTGAGGCCGGACTGTCTTTCGAGACTATTCGCCAGCTTGCGGCAGTTCAGATTCAGCACACCGCAGAGCCTTTCCCGGCTTGCGTCATCCAGCTCGTTGGCTCTGGGGTTCGTGTAGACGGCGGCCACCGGCGTACTCACGGCCAGCGGCTCTCCGAAGCGGTCGTAGATCACGCCCCGATGCGCGGCGATTTCCTGGGATTTGATGGACCGTCGCTCGCCCTGGTCAATCAGGAACTGTCCTTCCGTCACGTTCAGATAGACGACCCGCACGACGAGACCGATGCTCGCCGCCAGAAAGAAGCCAACGAGGGTGAAATGACGCCAGGCCATCAGGGTTTCACCCGCTCGACGTCGGCCGGGAAAGACATC
>JAUIAV010000027.1 GCA_030425195.1 Gammaproteobacteria bacterium
CTACCGAGCCCAGGTACTTTCTCACGAGTTCCGGGTGGGTCTTCACCGCTTCCGAAATGGAACAGAAGATCACGCCTGCCTCGGCGAGCTTCTCCTTGAAGGTGGTCGTGATGGACACGCTGTCGAAAACCGCATCCACGGCCACGGGCGTTCTGCGCTCCACGCCGGCCAGCATCTCCTGCTCGTGCAGCGGGATCCCGAGCTTCTCGTAGGTGCGCAGCAGCTCAGGGTCCACGTCTTCGAGAGATTTCGGGCCGGTTCCGGGCTTCTTGGGCGCTGAATAGTAGGAGATGGCCTGAAAGTCGATCTCGGGAAAATGGACGTGGGCCCATCGCGGTGGCGTCATCGCCTGCCAGAGGCGGAAGGCTTCGAGGCGCCATTCGGTGAGCCACTCCGGTTCGGATTTCCGGGCGGAGATGAAACGGACGACGGACTCGTCCAGGCCGGCTGGAAGCGTGTCGGCGTCGACTTGTGAGATGAATCCGGCGCTGTATTCCGCGCCGACCAGATCTTCTACTGCCACTGGTGTTTCCGGGCGTTTTTCGAGGCCGGCATTGTACCTGCTGAGCCGTCCGAAATACCAGACTAAAATGGTTGGTTATTAGGATTTTCCGTAGCGGCAGCGGGGCTGAGCCCTTACACTGCGGGCCTTTCACGTCCCCCAGGATCATTGACGTCCATGCCGAAACTGCAGCCGCTGCCCGAAGACCACATGTACCAGGCCTACGGCATCTACCTACTGGAGTCGAAACATCGGCTGATCCGCCGGCTGAAGAAGGCCTACCAGCCATCCGTGCACGGCCACAAGACCTGGAACGCCAGCTTTCTGCTGATGGACTATCTGCAGCACAACCCGCTGAAGAAGAAGTCCAGAGTGCTGGAGGTGGGGTGCGGCTGGGGGCCGGGCTCGGTTTTCTGTGCCAGTCAGTTCAAGGCGAAGGTGACCGGGCTCGACATCGACAGGGAAGTGTTCCCGTTCCTGGATGTGCTGGCCGAGCTCAATGGCGTGTCCGTCACGCCCATGACGCGGCGGCTTGAATCCCTGAAAGGGCCGGAACTCGGCAAGTTCGACGTCATCGTCGGCTCGGACATCTGCTTCTGGGACTCGCTGGTGAAGTCGCTGAATCAGATGATCAACCGCGCCCTCAAGAACGGGGTCGAGCGCATCATCATCACGGACCCCGGCCGGCCGACGTTCTACGAGCTCTGTGACATGGCCAGGAAGAGGCACGACGTGGAACTCACGGAATGGTATGCCACGGAACCGCTGCACTTCACCGGCGAGGTGGTGGAGATCCGGCCGCGCTGAGCAAACCGGACTTCGAAGGCAGACCGCCTAGCCGTTCAACAGAAACGTCTTCAGCTGATTGGACAGGCTGGCGCAGGCCGAATTCTGCACCCGTGCGATCAGCGGCACGGGCACCACGACGGCGGGGATATAGCTCGTGCCGATGGCGTCCGAGCTGACCCGGCCCACGGCCTGACCGCTCTGCACATCCCAGACCGTGGCTTCGTACGAGGAATCGTTTTCCCAGGTCAGGAAACCGAAACAGCCACCGCCCGTGGCGGTCACGCTGCAGGTCATCGAACCGGCCGAATCCGTGCGGACGGTCGAGCCGTCGATCCACACCAGATAGCGGAGTCCCAGCTCACGCAGCCGCGAAGCGACCACGGGCGTGGCGATGATTTCCGGCAGGTCACTGGTGTTGGCAGGCGCGGTGCGTGGTTCGAACCAGGGGAAAACCGCATCCCGGAAGGCCACCTCACTGATGACGTTCATGCGCTGACCGCCTTTGCCCATGCGGTCGCCGACGCAGCGGACGAAATTCATCTCCGTCTCGTCAGAGCTCGGCCGGTCCTTTCTGCCGAGCACCACGATGGCTTCCGTATCGGCGAGGCCCGTGGACGCTTCCCGCACCTGCTGAACCGTCGCCGTCACGCAGCCGCCGAGCAGGGGCAGGCAGAGGATGAGCGGCAGCCAGATTCGCAGAGGAAGTGAATCAGACGACATTAGGAACCTCCCTGGGTCCGGGCTGGGTTGCTGCCGGCACCGGCCTGGACCGGGCTGCGTGAGGCCGCGAGCTCGGCGGACAGCCACTGCTGAACGACGCTCTCGCGGGCGAACGAGATGGTGAAAAAGGCCATCGCATCGCGACAGGCCTGGAGCGCGGCGGCCCGGAGCGTGGGCGGGGTGGTGTTCAGCCCGTAGTTCTGGGTGTTGGCCTTGCCGTAGGCGGTGAGAAACCAGTCACCGAGCCGGTCGCCATCCCGGTTGTAGAGCTCGAACTGGTACTTCAGCCAGACTTCGAAGTAGTCCGTGCGGGTCTGAAAGGGGGTGGAGAACTGCATCTCCGTGATCCGGGGCACGATGGTACCGGCCACATCCACCTCCGGATGGCTCGGATTCTCGATCAGCGTGACCTGATCGAACATGCCGGTGAACAGGTTCTTGAACACCGTGGACTGGGCGTCGCTGATGTCGATGGTGAAAACCCCGTCGTCTCCCAGATCTTCCTTGTGGACGAAGTCCAGAAGCTCCGGCGGCAGGTGCACGCCCATCCTGAGCGGGATTTTGGGGACCAGGGGAACGGGAAATTCCGTCTCCTCATCCACCTGAATCTCCGTGGCGAGACAGCCGGCGAGTCCGATCAGCATCACGCAGGCGAGCAGGCATCTCAGCGTGGTGGCTGCATAGGGTCGGCGATTGTCCGACAACATGATTCTGACCGTATCCCCCATATCCTGAAGGCTACTGGAATTCCGAGAGACCCACAAAGGTCCCGTCATTGCGGTAGGCGAGCTCACGCATGAGCGCCGCGAAACGGTACACGCGGGCGTTCGGGCGCTGGAGATAGACCGGGAATGCGACCGCGTGGATACGGACCATTTTCCGCCCGTCGGTGCCGATCCGGTTCACCCGGTCCACCTGGTCCACCACCGACTCGATGGAGTCGCCGGTGAAGTCATCACCGAACACGTAGATGCTGATCAGCTTGTCCGGATCATAGTAGGTGTTCACTGCCACCTGAATACCCTCCACCGGGCTGGAGTTGGAGAACGGATTCCAGGTCTGCAGACGCTGGATGATCCCGGCCCGGCGGCTCGGAGAGTCGGGTATCCACTCTCCCGCGTAACGGGAAAACATGTAGTCGCCCATGTCGTTCAGCACCTGAATACCCTTGACCTGAGGGTAGATGGCCAGGGTTTCCTCCACCTTGGTCAGAACCTGAGACCAGGCCGCATTGAACATGGAGCCGGAGGTGTCGATGACGAAGATGATGTATTCGCTGTCCACGGCGATGCCGCCCACCAGCTCCGTGCTGCGCTGAAAATCCGCGCCGAGCAGGCGCTGCATTTCGTCGGTCAGGCTCTGTTTGGCGGCTGCGAGCTCGGTGGTTTCCGATTCGGCTTCGGTCTCGAGGGTCACCGTGGTCTGATACTGCCCGAGGATGTCCGTCAGCTCCCGCTCCAGAGCGGCCAGCTCGAGGAGATTGTCGTCCAGCTGATCCCGCGAATCGGTGACCTGGCGTTTCAGCTCCCGTACCTGACCGCGTATCTCGAACAGGGCGTTCTCCCGGTCTTCCACCACGCCCTCCAGGTTGATCTGAGACTGCTCGAGGATCACCGGTTCCACGGTTTTCGTGATCATCAGCAGCAGGATGATGGCGCCGAAGCCGCAGCAGATCACGTCCAGAAAGGAGACGCTGAATTCCTCGATGCCCCGTCGCTGTTTACGCTTCATGACGGCCTCTCCACCTCATGGCCAGTCCCGGGAAGGGGAGAGGAAGGAACCGCCCGACGTGCGCGCCAGATTCCAGAACGCGGCGGCGGCCATCGGATCTCCTTCCATGGGGAACATGATCACGTTGATGGGTACCTGTGCCGGTATGCGGCGCAGGGCGTTCTGGAACAGATCGAGCCGCGCCCGGCCTGAGATGGTGGCGCCGCGGGGTGGCCGGGTGCCCATGGTGGGCAGAGAATCCGTCACCAGGTAGACGTTGTCCGGCGGCGGCTGCAGCTCGGACATGGCGAGCGCCAGGTTCTCCAGGCTCGTTCCCTTCTCCGGAATGGTTGTCTTCAGAACTTCCAGCGCATCGTCCAGTTCCCGACCTTCACCCAGTTCGATCCATTCTCCCTGGGTTGGTTCCAGAAGCGCTTCCGTGGTCTCGTTGAAGCCATAGATCTGAAAGCTGGCGTCCAGCGGCATCTGGGCCGAGAGCCACTCGACGGTACGGACGGCCCGCTGCCATTTAGGTGCCTTCAGCTTCCGTTCATCGGTCATGTTGCGCCGGCGCAGCACGTTGACGATGTCGTCGTCCAGCATGCTGGCGGAGGTGTCGATGGCGATCAGGATGTTCTTTCCACCCACTTTCAGGCCGGTGAGGTACTGCCGGTCTCCCTCGCCGGTGAAGGTGCGGATGCGGCTTCCGTCGCCTTCCGCCTCGATGGCTTTCAGACGCTTGAGCTCCTCCTCCCGTGCCTCCACGTCGCTCTTCAGCTCCTCCAGGCTTTCGATTCGAGCCAGCGATACTTCCTCCAGCTCCGCCAGATCTTCCGTTCGGTCGTCGAGCTGGGTCTTGGTACTGTTCAGGCGCTGGTCGGAGTCCGAGACGGCCTGCAGCAGGGCTTCCAGCTCCTCCTTCAGTTCCACCAGATCGCGTTCTCCGTTCTGGACCTGATAGTCGAGCAGCCGGATCTCGGAGAGCAGATCCTGGTTGATCACCTCGGCCTGCTCCTGGGTGGCGTGATTGATGATAAGAAAGATCAGAACCACGGCGCCGAATCCGCAGGACATCACGTCCAGAAACGACAGGGAGAATACGTTGGTCTGGCGGCGTGCCATGGGTTCAGAGGGTTCCTAGGATTCCAGGCGTATTGCCGTGAATTCGCCCTGCGGCGTGCCGATCACGTCGCCGAGCGCCAGCCGGGCGCCGGTCTGCACGGGCTTCGCGTTCAACGTCACGCCGGCATCCGGAATCACTTCGATACCCGCGTCGTCCTGGTGCAGAAACGGCAGAATCCCCGCGCTGAGCGGCCGCGCGATGTGACCCTTGAGAAGGTGCGTCGGCACCGGTACGTCGGCCGGTGAGTAGGCGACCGTGCTGCTCGTGTGCGGCAACCTGTTCACGAGCCGCAGTCCGGACTCCGCAGTACGGACCAGATCCATATTCTCGCCGCAGCCGGTTGCGACGGCGTCTGCAGCGAGCGGGGTCATCTCGAATCCGGCCTGTTTCAGAAGATCGCCGAGTCCGGGCATGCCGGCGGCCCGGGCCGTGAGCGCCAGTGGATGCCGGTCCGGGAGGGCATCGATGAGACGCTGAACGCGCTGCAGGGCTTTCTGTTCGAGCTGTGCCCGCGGGACTTCCACCCGCCGCTGCTGTTCACCCTGCGTGACCTGAAAGCCCACTTCGGTGCTGAGATGGGCGCTCCTGGCCCAGTCATAGGCCTGGTTGTACAGCTGCTGCTCGGTGGCAGCCGTATGCAGAGGGTCGAACCGGGTTTCCTGAACGAACCGGTCGGCGATCAGGTTGACCCAGCCGTCGACGAGATTGTTGAAGCCGCAGTCGCGCACTTCGAAGGAGCGCTCATGCCGGACCTCGCCATCGATGGCCAGCTCGCTCACCTGCATGTGCTGAAGAAACAGATCGATGTGAGTGACCCGTGATGGCAGCGGGGTACTGGTCACCGAGGCCACGGCAGCGTTGACGAAGCCGCCGACGTCGAGGCCCGCTTCCTGGCAGATGCCCAGCAGGATGCCGAGCTGGTCCGCGTTCATGCTGCCGGGAACCGCCAGCACGGTGTCACCGAGCGCCTCACCGGCCAGCTCCTTGAGATGCAGATAGACGAGATCCGCATGATTGGCCGCCGTGCGCACGGGTTGCGGCAGCGGGTCTGCGTTCATCCGGTTCAGATACTGCTGATTGGTCTGCTGAGGATGGATCCGGGCCAGGCGTACGGCTTCCTTCCCGAACAGCATCTCGCCTTCCCGGACGATGGCCACTGCCGGTGCCCGGTAGCGCGCCTCTCCGTCTCTGTAAAGGGTGAGTTCCAGGTCGTTGAGCTCGAGAACGTCCGTCATTCGCTGCGCACCTGCAGGTGTCGGAGCAGGCGCTGGTCGCAGTAGGTCTGGGTGTCGAGCACGAGCCGTTCCTGGATGAGCTGGAGCTGATGCATGAGGAACATGAGCACGATGCTGATGACGAGCGCGGTGAAGGTGGAGTTGAAGGCGACACCGAGGCTGGCCGTGACGCCTGCGATGTCGCCCTCCACCGCTTTGTAGGCCTGACCGAGCGCTTCTCCGATGCCGCGCACCGTTCCGATGAAGCCGATGGAGGGGATGGCCCAGGCGATGTAGCGGACCATGGCCAGTTCGCTGTCCAGACGATCCGATTCCGAGTCGCACACGCTTTTGATGGCCTCGGACACGTCCTGCACGTTGCGGGTAGAGGCGAACCGCTGCAGCGCGGACATCAGCGCCCGGGGCAGCAGATAGTTCTGGACCTCGTCCGGGAGAGCCTGGATGGCGCGGGTGTATTCCCGCGTATCCTCCGGCAGGATGCTCATCCCCTCGCTGACGGGCACGATGTCTGCGGTCAGCAATGCCCGTTCCCTGAGGGCCGCACGGCCCTTGTAACCCATGATGGCCATGGCCCAGAACATCAGAATGAAGCAGGCCTCCTGCTCGAAGTCCTTGAGCACCACGTAGAGGCTCCGGTCCTGCACATACTCCTCACCCTGCGCCACCCGTTCCGCCTGGGCCGTCTGAATGGCTTCCGCATTGGGACGGATGACGGTGATGTAGACCAGGTGCACCAGGATGACGGCGACGATCAGGGCGACGATCTGATAGACCAGCTCAAAAGGAAGCTGAGATTTGAGCGAGGCAGAGTCGTTTGTCATGTTGTTCCTGAGTATCAGATGTCGACGGGGAAAGAGACCGCGAAATCCTCTGAGATCTCTTCGGTGGGAATGAAGACCTCGGAGGAGGGAGTTCCGGATTCTCCGGCCTGTTCCTCAGCACCGTTACCGTTTTCCGTGGCGTCAGCCGGCTCTTCCGCTTCCGCCGCCTGCGCAGCCGGAAATGCCATTGCGAGGCAGCAGAGAAGCACGGCTGTCGAGACGTGTGATCTCAGAGCGCTTATCGGGTTCATCGGGCGGGTACCTCTTCTGCTCTCGGATTCTGCTCTCGGATTTCTTACTCGACGGACAGCGCCCGGTCAATTGGGTTCCGCAAACCGTGCGATCCGGAAGCCCAGGTCCTGACGGCCTTCCAGTCCGTAGTCGCGGAAAGAGATCCTGAGATCGGTGATGGTGCCGTGCATCCAGCTCGAGCCCCGGATCACCCGATACTCTCCCGTTTCGGGACCGAGCGGATCCACCACGGCTTCGGTGCCCGGAATCTCGTAAAAGTCGTTCACCCACTCGGAGACGTTGCCCGACATGTCATACAGACCGAGCGTGTTGGCTGCATAGGTGCCGACGGGTGCTGTGGCGATGTAGTTGTCGTTGTAGCCGAAGATGATCCTGCCGACCAGGTGTGCGGCGGAACGATCTGCGTAGTTGCCGTGCCTGTCAGGCGGTGGCAGATTTCCGCCCCAGGGAAACCGTAGAGGTCCGTCTACCGCAACCTGACGCACGCTGAAGGCCCACTCCGCCTCCGTCGGCAGACGATAACCGGTGGCCTGAGCGTTGATGCCGGTAATCTGACCACCGGCGGTCAGATAGAAACGGGGCAGCTTTTCCTGGTCCGACAGCCAGTTGCAGTAGAGGGCCGCCTCCTGCCAGCTGACATTGACCACCGGCTGTTCGGGTTTGTCGAGGTCCTGGTCCTCGAACTCGCCGGAAACATGGCCGCTGGCCCAGGCCATGAACTGGGCGTTGGTCACTTCCTGAGTTCCGATGTAGAAAAAACGCTGCATCTGCACTTCCCGCAGCGTCTCGTTTGCCCGGCGGCCGGGCTGGCGGCGGGAAGCCCCCATGGTGAAAGGTTCCGGTTTCACCAGCACCAGCTCCTGACCGGCGGGCGTGCGGACCCGCGGCTTCAGCGCGGCCAGACGTGCTTCCTCGACCGTCAGAAGCCGGACCTTCACCTCCTGCACCAGGCCGGCCTTCGGCGTGATGCTCGTTTCATAGCCGGCGTAGCCGGGAAGGCGCACGGAAAGATCATGAGCGACGGTGGGCAGAGACAGCGTGGCGCTGCGGCTGCCGCGTCGCGTCCCGTTCACGAAGATCTCTGCTTCCGGCGGATCGACGGTCACCAGCACGTCGCCCATCTGCCGTGACAGGTCGATGTTCAGCGCCCGCTCTTCCCCGGAATTGAGACTCAGGGATCGCTCTGCCGACTGGTATCCGGCCTTGAATACCTGAATCCGGTAACGCGAGCCGGAGCGTACAGCCAGCTCCAGAGGCGACTCGCCCTGAAAGGTGCCGTTCAGGGTGACGCCGGCCCCGGCCGGACGGGTGACCACGTTGATGAGACCGTCCGCCTGCTGGAGCCTGAACGTAGGCAGGGTGATCTTCTCCTCCGCGGCAACGAGGATCCGCTGCCGGTGCTCCCGGTGGCCGGCCAGCTTCACCCGGACCTCGTGCTCGCCGGCGAGGGCTTCGATGGTGGCCGGGGTGACCGCACCCGTTGGCTCGTTGTCCAGAAAGATGTCCGCGCCGGCGGGCTCGGTAGCGAGGGTCACTTCGGCCCAGTTCGGGTTGAGGGTGCCGCTCACGGTCTGTTCCCGGTCCATGCCCTCGACGTCCACCACCAGCGCCAGCGGCTGATAGCGGGGTGCGCTGAACGTCACCTGGCGGCTGCCTGCAGGAACCTGGACGGGGTCACTGGGTGTGGTCGTGCTGATGATGCCGTCGATGGCGACCTCGGCACCGGCCGGATCGGATTCGAAGGTGACCCGACCGGGCAGCTTCGAGAGCTGGAAATGGTGCAGCTGATTGCGGTCTTCACCCACCTCGAGCGCGGCATCGAGATCGTGGTAGCCCGGCGCGCCGGCCTGAACCCGGTATCCGCCCTCGCGCAGCAGATAGATGCCGCCCAGGGTGATCGAAGGCCCGCCGCTCACACTGACGGAATCCACTTCGGGGTCGAAGGTGAGCCGGACCGACTTGGCCGTGAACAGGAACCAGACGACGAGCAGCGTAGGCACCAGGATCGCAATGGTGACGATCTGGACCCGACTGAGCCGGAATCCGGACTCCTGGGCAGCTTCCCTCGGCTTGTAGCCGACCGGGCGGATGACCGCCTCATCGTCCCCCGGGGCGATGGGGTCTCGGGAATCCGCCACCTCAGAAAGTCTCTTCGCAGCGGATCTCGACGGGCTGCATGTCCGGACGGACCAGAATGCTCTCGCGCACGTCTCTGCAACCATCGCGGCTGCCGATCACGGTGTAGGCACCGGGCCTCAGGCTCAGCTGCTTCTCGGAGAACGTACCCAGCCGGCCGACCGTGGAGAGCGTGATTTCCGTCAGGTTGTCGCTGCGGAAGGTGACGGGCACCGGTGTGCCATAGGTAGCCAGCAGGTCTTCGACCCGGGAAATCTGGGCCGCGAGCTTGGGTCCGCGGGGCTCAAGCGTCCGGGCGGTTCTGAGGATGTCGCCGGCCTGTCCGTAGAGAGATTTGGATGAAAGCTTGTCCGGTGAAGCGATGATGTTTCCGAGGGTGATGCTCGTCCGTTCCTGCGCCAGCGCCCGGGCGCGTCCGCTCTTGGCGAACTGAATGTTCCCGTCCAGCGCCAGCACCTTCTCGTACTCTTCGACCGCCTGCCGCCAGTCTTCCGCAGCCTCGAAGCCTTCTGCGCTCGCTCGGAGTCCTCGAATGGTTGCAAGGTCCTTGCGTTCCGCCACCTGCTCTAGTCCCCCCAGTGCGACCGGATCGCCGGGTCTGAGCTTCAGGGCGGAATCGAAGGCCGAACGGGCGGCTTCGAAGCGTTCCGCATCCATGGCCTGAAAACCGTCCGAGAGATACTCGCGGAAACGCATGTCGGACACGCCGACACCCGCCGCTGCCATGGCCTCGGTCAGGCCGCTGGTGCGCGCATCCAGGGCCTGAATCTTCTCGTAAGTCTCGAGCGCGGCACGGAAGTCGCCTGCCAGCTCGTGGTTCTTCGCTTCCCGCAGCAGGTCGACGACTTCCGGCAGCAGCCCCGCCCGGGCGAGGCCCCGCTGCGCATCTTCGTTCTCGGGATCGATGGTGAGTGCCTGTTCGAAGCTGGCGACTGCCAGAGCCTGGTCCCGATCATCCAGCGCCGCGGTGCCGCGGCTCAGAGCGTCGCTCAGAATACCGGTACCGGTCTGGATCAGCTCGGCGAGTGCATCGGAAGCTGCCCGATAGCTGGCCAGCGATGCCTCGAAGTCTTCCTCGACGAACTGCTCGTCACCCTGAGTGGCCAGGGCTTTCGCCTCATCCAGTCCGTCCAGACCCCACTGGCCGACCTGCATGCTTTCCTCGAGCTGCATCTGCAGCTCAACGAAGCGGGCGAGCTCCTGTTGAGCCTTCTCCCGGGTCTGCTGCCGGAGCAGCGCCTGGAACGGAGGAGGCGCGTCGTCAGCCTCAATCCGGGAGTCCGGCTCCGGAGGTGCTTCCGGTCCGGAGGCGCTGCCGGCAGGCGCGGGGGCATGGGTGGTGACGACGGGTGGGTCGATGAAGTCGGGGACGACGACGAACACCAACACCAGCAGGCCGATGACGACGGCGGACAGCAAGAGCTGCAGCCAGGGGAGAGGTCTGCGCTGTCGTTGAACCGGTTGCCCGGGGGCAGGTTCCACGTGACTCAGCGGCACCGACTTCGGTCGGATCTGGCTGAACTCTTCGTCGCTCATGATCGAAGCCGGCCGTTCCTGTCTGTCTATGGCTCGTGGCCGGTCGTGTCGTCGATGCCGTCTTCGTCAGCCGGCAGCCCCGATTCCGATGCCGGTGCTGCAGGATCCGGGATGCCGAGATCGGCGAAGTAGAGTCGGCGGAGGATGACCCGCAGTTCCTCGTACTGCTCATCCACGTTGCCCTGGAGCCGAACGCTCTGGTTCTCGAGCTCGATGGTGTGCGGCATGATCTCCGCTTCTGCGGCAACGCCGACTTCCTCGAGCACCTGGGCGTGCATCTGGGCCTCGTCCCGCTTCGCGATGGCCGTCTTGAGCAGCATGGCGCCGCTCATGATGCTGACGATACCGCTGGTATCCACATACGCATTGCTGCTCTCGCTCATGGCAGCGATGCCGCCGGCGATCGCCACAGCGCCGCCGATCGCCCGGGCGGTGGACTGTGCTTTCAGCTCCTTGTAGGCGATGGCTTCGTCGTAGGTGGCCTTCCGCCAGCTCTGATAAGCCGGATACATCTCCCGCTGAAAGTTCTCGTAGTACTCGTCGAGGGTGTCGATGAACAGATACTCGCGTTCTCTGACCTTGCGCACCCGGGTGAGCATCGGGTCGTCCTCGGCCGGCAGACGTCTGAGCACGAACTCACCGTCGTCCGTCTCTCCGATGTGTTCGGCGAATGCGTCCGGCGCGAAATCCTGCGCAAACTTCATCTCCGCGGTGGCTCGGATCTCATGGACGTGCTCGGTGCTGAGCGTCTTGCGGTATTCCAGCAGGTCGTTCGCGAGGTTCTTGTAGATGGTCTGAAATGGATCGATACCGGGCGGAATGCCGTCGTCGTAGGCGTACTTGCTGGCCAGGGCCTCGTATTCACGGGTAAACCATTTCTGACCGGTGGCGTCTTCGACGCTGATCTCCACGGCCATACTCTCGCCATTCGAACGGAGGATCCGGCCGGTGATGCTGACGTCCACGGCGTGTGTCGGGCGTGGCACGACCCGCACGGCACCCCAGTTGCCCGTGCTCTGCAGCAGGTTCTTGGCGAAGTAGGGCATGTAGTTCGCTTCCGCTCTGCGGATATCCGGCTGGATCAGCAGTTTCACCTGCTCGTCGTAGTCCTCGGGCACATTGGGATCGAAGATGGCGATGCCGATGTCGAGCAGTTCTGATTCCGCCTGTTGCCGCGCCAGCTGCTCGGGCGGAGTCATGTCCACGATCCGGACGGTCTCACTCACGCAGCCGCCGAGCAGGGCCATCAGACACAGGCCGAGCAGCCCCAACGGAACTCCACCCTGCGCCCTTCTCAGGAAGGCACTCGCTGTCAACTTCAGATCACCCGTCATCTTGGCTCAGGCACCCTTATAGCGCCGGTATTCTTCCCACAGCTTCTCTCTCAGCTCCGGGTCCGTCTCGTTCATGGCAGCCTCCCGGAGCTGACGGGCAATGATATCGTCATCCCGGGCGTCGGGTATGTCGTCAGGAATGTTGCCAGACTGAGCGGGGGGTGCCTTCTGCGGAGAGTTCTGACTCGGCATGCCCCGAGGCTCGTAACCGGCCGTCTGCTGCGTCGCACCGCCGGGTTCGCCGCCATCGGCCTGGCCGGCGGTGGATTCCGACGACGAGGGCAGGGTGCCGGAGGCCCCACCGGTGCCGGCGCGTTCGTTGCTGCGGGCCTGGATCACTTCCCGTTCCGCTAGGATCTCACCGTCGAAATCTTCCAGCGCCGCATCCAGCTCGCCGTCTCCGCCGCTGCCGCTGCCGTTTCCCTGGCCCGGCGGCAGGCCACGCTCGGAGGGCATGGGCGGGATGTTCGAACTCTCCCCGGGGAGCTGATTGCTGGTTTCCCAGCCGCCTTCCGCGCCGCCGGGGACGCCGGTTTCCCAGGAGTCCTCGGCGTCGGAGCTCCCGGGCTGGCCGCTGCCGGTTGCACCGCCCGTCTGCCCGCCCGGAGGCTGGGTGGACTGGGTGCCGCCGGCCGCACCGCCGGAGGCAGGATCCCAGGTGGGCTGATTCAGCGTACCGTTGCCGTCGCCTTCGGTGCCGCCGGGCTGTTCACCCGGCGTCTGGCTCTGACCGCTCTGCCCGGACGGATCAGAACTCTGCCCGGAAGGGTCGCCGCTCTGTCCCTGCTGGCTCCCAGGGGTACCGCCGGGCATGGGCATGCCGGGCACGCCGCTCGGCATGCTGGTTCCACCGGAAGTGCTGCCCCCCGGACTCGAGGCACCGGGCATGGAGCCGCTCTGTCCGGAGGGGCTGGACGAGGACGGACTGGAAGAAGGAGAGGACGATGACGGCGAACTGCTCGGCGACGACGGTGAGCTGCTCGGCGACGAGGGCGAACTGCTCGGCGATGAAGGTGAGCTGCTCGGTGACGGCATGCTGGGTGACGGCAGCCCGGACGAAGGCGAGCTGGGCGGTGGACTGCTGCTGCTCGAGGAACAGCCGGCCACGCCCAGGGCGGCGGCCAGAACCAGCATGGGCAGCCGGTGC
This sequence comes from Gammaproteobacteria bacterium, assembly GCA_030425195.1. Classification (GTDB taxonomy): domain Bacteria; phylum Pseudomonadota; class Gammaproteobacteria; order Pseudomonadales; family Azotimanducaceae; genus SZUA-309. Next base: position 13,306 of record JAUIAV010000027.1, read on the forward strand.
AGGGCTTTCCGGTACATCCTCTCCCAGGTGCCCGGCACGACTTCCATTTTCTCACCCCCTGAAATCCGGTTTCTGCGGCAGGACCACGTACGGTGCCGCATGGAGAGTCTGACGGGGTGAACCTGAACGGACGCTGTACGACTCACTGCGCTTCGTCCTCTTCCGTGCGTTCGACGAGCGTGACCTGGGGGTAGTAGGTGAACCGGTGCGTGTAGCTGTAATCGCTCGTGGGCTGCGGCTCGCCATCGACGATGGGCGGCCGGAACCGGGAAGCCCGCAGGCTCTTGCGCACCCGGAAATCCATCATCCCGTCGGGAACGGATTCCAGGGTCGTCAGGCCTCGAGGTGCGCCCCGCTCGTTGATGTCGAACTGGACGGTCACCAGCCCTTCAGCCGTCCGCTCGGGTACGTCCGGTGCGCTCGGATCCACGGGTGCCGGGAAGTGGATGAGCTTCGGCTCGCCGAAGAAGTCTTCCAGTGGAAAATCTTCCACGCCTTCCATGAGCTCGTAGGCGATCTCATACAGCGGAAAGGCTTCCCGCGTTTTCTCGAAAAGCAGATGCCAGTCCGCCAGATCCAGGATGGACTGGGCAATGACGGGCGTGGGGGAATTGTGCTCCCGGTGGATCTGAATGATGGTCTGCAGGGCCCTTTCGCCAGCGGGAAAATTGTTGATCGTGATGGGCCCGTAGCTCGTCTCCAGACCGGTTTCGGCCGCATAGGCCGCCGGTTGCGTGGAGTCGATGTAGATCGGCGGAAAGCGCTCGAGCCGATAGGTGCGGGCGACGCCGCTCCAGGCCGGGATCGCTTCCATCGACCCGCCTCTGCCGTTGGCGATCATGACATCCGTCGCCCGTTGATACAGGTGCCGCGCGGCGAATATGTTGTGCGTTTTCTCATACCACTCGGCCAGGTGGTACAGACCGGGAAGAATCTCCTCGCTGTAGGGGTCGTAGGCCCGCTGCAGCACGTGGTAGGCATACTCCTCGCGCTCGTTGGCGGTCTCGAAATCCCCCAGCGTCCGGTAGACCTCCGCCTCCCGGTAGACGATCTCCAGCTGCTCTGCGGAAACCAGTCCCGAGTTCACCCGCTCGAGGTGCACCGCACGTCCATAGTTTTCGAGCGCGCCCACGTAGTCGCCCTCGAGCACCTGGATGTCGCCGAGCAGCGTGACGGGGCGGACCAGCGCCGGATCGAACCGGTGGCTGGATTGCTCTATCTCCCGGATCTTCTGGCTGAGCCAGTACTTTGGAATCTCGTATTCACCGGCTTCGATCTGTGCTTCGATCTGATCCAGGTCGGGATCCAGTTCCTCCAGGATGTCGGCGATGCTCGTGCCGGATTCATCCCGCCGGTTCGGCAGCGCCATGGCGGCGGCCGGGGCATTGGCGGCTTCAGCGAAGGGATCGGTGACGGCTTCCGGCTCTGCGGGTGATTCCGACCCGATGACAGGTGCTGCGTCACCGAGCGACTCCGCAGAAGGCCCGATTTCATCCGGCGCGGTACCGTCACCGGCTTCCTGCGCAAACGCGGGATGACCGGCGGTCAGAATCACGGGCAGGGCCAGGGTGCGGAACACCCGCCAGAGCTTGAAAGAGACATCCCGATTGATACTGCTGATGACGATCCGCCCCCGGTTCATCCGTTCACTCAATTCTGACCGCAGAACGTGCAATCGGTTCGAGTGTGAAATTGCCCAGGAATCAAGTCAAGCGGGTGCTCTCGAGGGCCCTGGAGAGGCGGCAGGGACTGAATTGAGCTACCATCGCCGCCCATATGAACGCACCTGAAATCCAGGCCGACCAGACCCTCGATGCCCGGGGTCTCCTCTGTCCAGAACCGCTGATGCTTGCCCGGAACCGGGTTCGCGAAATGCGCTCGACAGAGGTGCTGCACATCCAGGCGACCGATCCGAGCACCCGGCGCGATTTCACCAATTTCTGCCGTTTCATGGGCCACGAGCTGGTCCGCGAGGAACGTCTCGGCGACGTCTATCACTTCTGGATCCGCAAAGGCTGATCCGCGGCACATGGTGGCCCGCTACTTCGCCTATGGATCGAACATGAATCCGGACCGGGTCCGGGAACGGGGGATCAACTTCGATCATGCCGTCGCCGCGGCACTCGAGGATTTCGCTCTGGTTTTCGACAAAACCTCCCGGGCCCACGCCGGTCTCGGTCACGCCAACGTGGTCCCGGCACGGGGAGAAGCAGTGGAGGGCGTTCTTTACTGGCTTGCCGGCACCGGAGAGATCGGCAAGATGGACCGGTTCGAGTCCACGCCCGTCAACTACAGCCGTGAGGTGGTCCACGTGCGCGTGGATGCAACGGACATACCGCCGGAGCACATGTCCGCCGCCGGGTCTGGCGGAACCCTGGTGACCACCTGGACGTACTTCGCCAACCCCGCCGTGCGGCGGGCCGGTCTGCTGCCACCCCGCAGCTACCTCAACCACCTGCTGGCTGGCCGGCCGTTCCTCTCCGAGCGCTATTACGACATGCTCGCCAGCTGGCCCTGCGAGGAAGACCGGTGAACGGGCTCAGCGAGAAACAGATTGCCGGGTGCTTCAACCGGGGTCTCGGGACGCTGCACCAGGTCCGGCTTATCGGAGGCGCGGCGGAACCCTTCTACCAGCCCGCTGCCGCCGGCCGGCCGGCCATCATCCGGTACACGAGGGACTACGCGGCGAGCGCGCTGCACGAACTCGCGCACTGGTGCATCGCCGGCGCCGACCGGCGCCGCCGGCCGGATTACGGCTACTGGTACCGTCCGCCACCCCGTTCCATCTCCGAGCAGGCGGCCTTCTTCCGTGTGGAAGTGCCCGTTCAGGCCCTGGAAGCCCGATTCTGTGCCGCAGCCGGTCTGCCTTTCCGGGTGAGCATGGATGATCTGGCGGGGGCCGATACGGCGCATCAGGAACTGTGTGTGCGGGTCTCCCGCCAGTTACGCCGGGATTCCACCGTGCCGCCACGTGCCGCGTGTCTGATCGAAGACCTCCGCCGTCTCCGGCGGGCGCTGGGTGGAGGGAACCGGGAAGTTCCGGGCTATCCGGACGCCGTCGAGGATGGAGAGGCTGCCTGATGGGGGGCCGGAACGGCGACACACAGACGCTGTATCTTCTCGATGCCACGCTGCTGTTCTTCCGCGCGCTGTACGGCATGCCTGACGTGTTTCAGGACGGTGCCGGCCGCTCCGTGAACGGATTGCGGGGCTATCTGAGCTATCTGCTGAACCTGCTGCGCGGGGAGGGGAGCACGGGTCTGACCGGGCCCGTCCGCCACGCGGCTGCCGCTTTCGATGAGAGTCTGAACACCTGCTGGCGCAACGCGCTCTATCCCGACTACAAGGCGAATCGCCCTCCGGCGGACGAGAACGTCTCTCACCAGCTGGCCCGGGCCGGAGAGATCACGCAACTGCTCGGCATCCCCGTACTGAAACATCCGGATTACGAAGCGGACGATTTCATCGCCGCGCTCTCGAAGGGCAGCCGGCGGCCGGTGATCATCGTCAGCCGGGACAAGGATCTGCAGCAGCTGCTGACGGACGGGGTCAGCCTGCTGGATCCCGCGGACGGCGCCTGCCGCGGCCCCGCCGACTTCAGAGAGACATTCGGGTTCGAGCCGCCGCTGTTTCCGGACTATCAGGCGTTCACCGGTGACAGCGTGGACAACGTGCCCGGCATCCGCGGCGTCGGCCCCAAGGCGGCCGGTGCTCTGATCCGCCGGTTCGGCCCTCTCGAAGCGGTCTACGAGGCTGCCGGCGCATGGGGGGAAGCGGGGATCAAACCGGACGGCAAAGTGGCGCAGCGGATGCTCGAGGACAGGGAGGCGGCGTTCCTGTTCCGGCACATCCTGCGCCTGGATGCGACGACGCCGCATACCCTCGGAACGACGGGGACGGAACTGCAGCGCCCCGACGGCGACGCCCTCTGGCAGTATCTTGATGCCTGGCAGCTGCGGGACGGACTGGGCGGTGCGCTCATCCGGGCCATGGAAGCGTTCGTTGACTGATCGTCTGGACACGGTGGTGATCGGCGCCGGTGTGGTGGGGCTGGCCTGCGCGGCCCGGCTGGCCGAATCCGGGCGGGACGTGCTGGTCCTGGAGCAGCACGCGCTGATCGGTTCGCAGACGAGCAGCAGAAATTCCGAGGTGATCCACGCCGGGATCTACTACCCGACAGGTTCCGAAAAAGCCCGCCTGTGCGTGGAAGGGAAGGCGTTGCTGTACGAGTACTGTGAACGCTATCGGGTACCCCACGCGCGCTGCGGCAAGATCATCGTCGCGGTAACAGACGGGCAGACGGCAGTCCTGGAAGGGTACCGCCGGCAGGCGCTCGCCAATGGAGCCGGGGACCTGAGCTGGCTCGACCGGCAGGCACTTGCGCGGCTCGAACCCGGCGTCCGCGGTGTGAGCGCGCTGCTCTCTCCGACCACGGGCATCATCGACAGCCACAGCTTCATGCTGAGTCTCCAGGGTCGTCTGGAAGCGGCCGGCGGCATGATCGCATTCGGAACGCGGGTGAAGGCGCTCGAACAGGAGGGCGGGCACATCCGCGTTCATATCGATGGCGCCGAGTGCCTCGATTGCCGCTCGGTGGTGAACAGTGCCGGTCTCGAGGCTCCGGGGCTCGCGGCGACGGTGGATCCGGCTGCACCCCGGGCCCGTTTCGCGAGGGGACACTATTTCTCCTACGCCGGAAAACCGCCGTTTTCCCGGCTCGTCTATCCGGTGGCGGAACCGGGCGGTCTCGGCGTGCACGTCACCATCGATCTGGCGGGTCAGGTGAAGTTCGGTCCGGATGTGGAGTGGTGTGAGGGACCGGACTACGAGTTCGATGCAGATCGCCGTGAGGTTTTTGCCGATGCCATACGTCGATATTTTCCAGGCCTGGAGCCGGAGCGTCTGCAGCCGGGGTATGTCGGTGTGCGTCCCAAAATCTCCGGGCCCGGAGAGCCGGCGGCGGATTTCCGCATTGACGGTTCTCAAACGCACGGAGTTCCGGGCCTGGTGAACCTGCTCGGCATCGAGAGTCCGGGTCTCACCTCGTCTCTGGCGATCGGGGAAACCGTTTTCGCGCACCTCAGCCGGGATGCTGCCTGATGCAGCCCCTGTGCTTCGGGCTGATCGTCAATCCGATGGCCGGTGTCGGCGGATCGGTGGCGTTGAAGGGGAGCGATGGCGAAGTCATTCAGCGGGAAGCGGTCGCTCGTGGTGGCAGTCCCCGTGGCTCAGACCGGACGCGCAGGGCGCTCGGGGCCTTCGCATCTGCCGGAGACGTCCGCTGGCTGACCTGGGACGGCGCCATGGGCGAACGGGTGCTGGCGTCGCTGGAGCTGCCCTGCACGGTTCTCGGAGCGCCGGGCGGCACCCCCGCCGCCGCGGACACCCGGGCCGCCGCCAGGGCCCTGCTGCGCGAAGGCGTGGACCTTCTTGTGTTCGCCGGCGGAGACGGCACGGCGAGAGACATCCTGGAGGCCGTGAACCAGAAGCTGCCGGTGCTCGGGATCCCCGCCGGGGTGAAGATGCACTCCGGCGTCTTTGCGACCACGCCGGAGCGGGCCGGCGAGCTGATGGAGCGCCTGGTCCGCGGCGGCCTGGTCAGTCTGGTGCAGCGGGAGGTCCGCGATCTGGATGAGGCGGCGATCCGGGCCGGGCAGATCCGGCCCCACCTGTATGGTGAGCTGACCGTGCCCGAGCCGGGTGGCTTTCTGCAGCATACCAAGGAACGGGGGGTGGAAAGCGAGCCGCTCGCCGTGAACGAGATCGTGGCCGAGGTAATCGAGCGCCTCTCGGAGGAATCCGGGCCGGTCGTTCTCGGTCCGGGCAGCACGGTCGGGGAGATCAAACGGGCGCTCGGGTTCGAAGGCAGTCTGCTCGGATTCGATGTCTGGCGGCAGGGATCCGTAATCGCGAAGGACGTGGACGCGCGCTGGCTGGATCAGAACGTGGAATCCGCACGGGTGGTGCTCAGCTTCACCCGGGGCCAGGGATTTCTCATCGGTCGGGGTAACCAGCAGCTCAGTCCCGGATTTCTGCGGCGGATCGGCCGCGAATCGATCCTGGCGGTCGGTACCCGGACGAAGTTGAAGTCTCTGGATGGACGTCCGCTGCTCATCGACACGGATGACCCGCAGCTGGACAGGGAATGGTCCGGCCTGCTGGAAGTGGTGACCGGCTTCGAGGACGTTCTGCTCTACCGGCTGAGTGACCGCGAGAACGATGCGGACATGCCTGATGCTGCCACCGACCTGGAAGATGATCGTGAATGACCGGCGGGACCCCATCGTGGAGACGCAGCTCGAAACGGTCCTCGAAGCCTGCCGATCCCGCTGGCTGACAGGTGCGGATACCGCCCGCCGTCTTTTTCACGGACGCGGGCACGCATACCCGGGTCTCGAGGATCTGGTGGTGGACCGGTTCGGCAGCACGCTCCTGATCGGCTGTTTCGGTGAAGAGTCCGGTCGGCCACGTCGGCTGGCGCAGATGCTGTGCAGCGAGCTTGCCGGGGTAACCGGCGTTGCCGTCCAGCAGCGGCAGGGGCGGGGGACCCGTGCGGACGTCATCTGCGGGGAGGTGCCGGATGAGGTCGTCGTGACGGAAGCGGGACTCAGCTATCTGGTGCAGCCGCTCCTGAATCAGAACGTGGGCCTGTTTCTCGACATGGCGCCGACCCGCGCGTGGCTCCGACAGAACGCCGGAGACCGGCGGGTGCTGAATCTGTTCGCCTACACCTGCGCTTTCTCCGTGGCAGCCATCGAGGGCGGTGCGCGTGCGGTGGTCAACAACGACATGAGCCGGCCGGCCCTGGACTGGGGAAGGCGGAATCACGAGCTGAACGGACACGACCTCCGGAAGGTGCGCATGCTGCCGCACAACCTGTTCAAGAGCTGGTCGAAGATCCGGGAGGGGGCACCGTTCGACATCATCGTCGTCGATCCGCCGACCAATCAGCGGGGCAGCTTCAATGCGGAAAAGCAGTACGCCCTGGTGCTGAAACGGCTGCCGGAGCTGGCGGCACCGGGCGCGTCAGTCATCGCCTGTCTGAACTCGCCGTTTCTGAACACGGACTTTCTGCCTGGACTGATGGCCCGCTGGTGTCCGCGGGCGTCTCTCGAGGAGATGATGCCCGTATCGGAAGACTTTCCCGACCGGTTTCCGGACCGTGGTCTGAAGATCTACCGCTATCGGCTCTGAGCACGCGGGCTTCCTATCGTTCCATCCGACTCATGAGCGCGATCATGGCCTGTCGGAGGGACTTCGATGAGCGGTCCTTCAGAGCGGTCTTGATCCGGTGAACGTGGGTCGCCTGTTCCAGACGGACCAGGTCGGGCAGGTCGGACGCCTCATCCTCGTCCGGAGGTGCCGCCGGAGACGACAGCAGCGTGAACGTCCGCCCGGTCAGTACGGCCTGGTCGATGGCCTCGCCGCGGATGGTTTCCTCGAAGCGCAGATAGCCTTCCTCACCCAGCCACAGCAGCGTGGAGAAACAGGCCTGATAGCGGTCACTGTGCAGGCCGAACTCGTCGGGCTCTTCCGTCTGGTAGATGTCATCCACGAAGATGGCATGGCGCCGGGGAAACACACCATACAGCGCCGTGAGCGTTCGGGCGGCATCCTTGAAGAAGTCATCGACGTTGATGTCCGTCATCGGTCCCGGCCCCTGGACATGTCTGCGAAGGCTACTGCCGGTAGCTGCCGAGGAAGTGCTCGATCCGATCCAGCGATTCCTCCAGATCCTCGATTCTGGGCAGGAACACCACGCGGAAGTGGTCGGGTTCCGGCCAGTTGAAGCCGGTGCCCTGCACGATGAGCACTTTCTCCTGCCGGAGCAGATCGAGTGCGAACTGCTCGTCGTTGGTGATGTTGAACCGGTCGACGTCCAGCTTCGGGAACAGGTACAGCGCCCCGGCCGGTTTCGCGCAGGAGACGCCCTCCATCGCATTCAGCCGCTGCCAGGCATAGTCGCGCTGATCGCGCAGACGACCGCCAGGCTGCAGGAACTCGACGATACTCTGGTATCCGCCCAGCGCGGTCTGGATGGCGTGCTGCGTGGGCACGTTCGGGCACAGGCGCATGGACGCCAGAATGTCGAGACCTTCCACGAAATCGCCGGCCCGGTGCTTGGCACCGCTGACCACCATCCAGCCGGTGCGGAATCCGGCCACACGGTAAGTCTTGGAAAGACCGTTGAGGCTCAGAATCAGCAGATCGTCAGCCAGCGAGCCGACGGGCACGTGATGCGCATCCTCGTAGAGAATCTTGTCGTAGATCTCGTCGGCGAAGACGACCAGGTCGTTGGCGCGGGCGATCTCCAGCATCTCCTCCAGCACGGCGCGCGGGTACACGGCACCGGTGGGGTTGTTCGGATTGATGATGACCATGGCCCGGGTTCTGGGCGTGACTCTGGCCCGGAGATCGTCCAGGTCCGGCGCCCAGTCGGCGGTCTCGTCGCAGCGATAGTGCACGGCACGGCCGCCCGACAGGTAGGTGGCTGCCGTCCACAGCGGATAGTCGGGGGCCGGGATGAGCACCTCGTCGCCGTTCTCCAGTAATGCCTGCATGCCCATCACCACCAGTTCGGAGACTCCGTTCCCCACGTAGATGTCGTCGATCTCCACGTTGGGAATCCGGATCTGCTGGCAGTACTGCATGATGGCCTTGCGGGCGCTGTAGAGGCCCTTCGACTCGCAGTAGCCCTGGGACTGGGGCAGGTTGTGGATCACGTCCATGAGGATCTCTTCCGGTGCCTCGAATCCCCAGGGCGCCGGATTGCCGATGTTGAGTTTGAAGACCCGGTGACCTTCCTCCTCCAGGCGGTGCGCCTCCGCCAGTACGGGCCCGCGGATGTCGTAGCAGACGTCGTCGAGCTTGCTCGACTTCCGGATCTGACGGCCCGCCGCCGGCTGCGCGGTGCCGTGCAGGTGGGTGATCGTCGTGTCGTTGCTGTTCGTTTCCATTGCTCTCTGGCTCGTACTAGAATTTTCGGCCCGCCCGGGTGCTGCGATGAGCGTGCTGAGCGGGCCAGCATCTTATCAGCTGCTGGCTTCGATACCGAAGCCCGGGCGATACTGTAACTAAATTGACTGACCAGATGAGGCCACCAATGGCTAAAGTGACCAAAACCGACGACGAATGGCGCGATGAGATGACGCCGGAGGAGTACGCCATCATGCGGGAGGCGGCCACGGAACGGGCGTTCACCGGGGAGTACTGGGACACCAAGACGCCGGGAACCTATCACTGCCGTGGCTGCGGTGCCGAGCTCTTCGATTCCGGGACCAAGTACGACTCCGGCTCGGGCTGGCCGAGCTTTTACGCGCCGGTGACCGACGGGGCCGTGGACACGAAGCTCGACAACAGCATGATGATGGAGCGCGTTGAGGTGCTCTGTGCCAGCTGCGAGGCGCACCTGGGCCACGTTTTTCCCGATGGCCCCCAGCCCACGGGTCTGCGCTACTGCATGAACTCAGCATCGCTGAAGCTCGAGGAGCGTGCCGGAGAGGCCGCCCCGGAAGCCGAATCAGCCGCGATCAAGGAGTAGTCCGTGCACCCGGGGATCATTGCAGAAAGCACGCCTGACAAGATTGCCTACCGGATGGCCGCCACCGGACAGGCCGTCACCTTTGCCGAGCTCGAAGCGACCGCCAATCAGGGCGCGCACCTGTTCCGCTCGCTCGGTCTGAAGCGCGGCGATCACATCGCCATCCTGCTGGAGAACCACCCGCGGTTCTTCCAGATCATCTGGGCTGCGCAGAGGTCGGGTCTCTACTACACCGCCATCAGCTGGCGTCTCCAGCAGGAGGAAGTGGAATACATCGTCGACAACTGCGAGGCGAAGGTGTTCATCACCTCCCATGAGCGCCGCGCGGTGGTGGAGCCGCTGGTCGACAAGTCGCCGAACGTGACCGCCCGGTTCATGCTGGACGGAACCATCGACGGATTCGAATCCTGGGAGGACGCCATCGGTGCTCAGCCGACCACGCCGATCGCGGATCAGGCGGAAGGTATGTCCATGCTCTATTCCTCAGGCACCACGGGTTATCCGAAAGGCATCAAGAAGCCCCTGCCGGAACAGGCGTACGGTGAAGGCGAGGACATCAATCTGATGAAGGTGCTGTACGGCGCCGATGATGATTCCATCTATCTCTCCCCCGCACCCCTCTATCATGCCGCACCGCTCGCCTTCACCATGGGCCTGCTGCGTCAGGGCGTGCAGGTGATTGTCATGGAGCACTTCGAGGCGGAACATGCCCTCGAGTGCATACAGGACTACCGGGTCACGCACAGTCAGTGGGTGCCGACCATGTTCGTCAGAATGCTCAAGCTTCCGGAAGAGGTGCGGTTGAAGTACGACGTTTCCTCGCTCCGATGTGCCATCCACGCCGCAGCCCCCTGTCCGATACCGGTCAAGGAGCAGATGATCGAGTGGTGGGGTCCCGTGATTTACGAGTATTACGCCGGTACGGAAGGCAACGGGTTCGTGCAGCTCAATTCCGAGGAGTGGCTCGCTCACAAGGGATCGGTGGGACGGCCGCTGAACTGCGAGATCCACATCTGTGACGATGACGGTGAAGAAGTGCCAGCCGGGGAAGCCGGCACCATCTACTTTGGTGGCGGCGGAGAATTCGAGTACTACAAGGATCAGGAGAAGACGGCGGGTTCCCGGCACCCGAAAGGGTGGTCGACGCTGGGAGACGTGGGCTATCTGGATGAAGACGGTTATCTGTACCTGACCGACCGCAAGCATTTCATGATCATCTCAGGCGGGGTGAACATCTATCCTCAGGAAGCCGAGAACGTGCTCATCACCCACGAAGCGGTGATGGATGTGGCCGTCTTCGGCGTCCCGAACGAGGAGTTCGGCGAGGAGGTGAAAGCCGTGGTGCAGCCGAAGGACATGGCGGATGCGACGCCGGAACTCGCCATCGAGCTCATGGACTTCTGCCGCTCGAAGCTCTCGCACGTGAAGTGTCCCCGGTCCGTGGATTTCCGGGAAGAACTGCCCCGGCATCCCACCGGCAAGCTCTACAAGCGTCTGCTCAAGGACGAGTACTGGGAGAAGGCGGGCGCCGCCTCCTGACGGAAGGCGCCGGCGTTCACGGCTGAGCTACTGATTGTTCAGGATGTTCGCCGGCGAGTACTGATCCGTGAGGATGCGGGCGTTCTCATCCCAGTCCGGCTCGGTGCTGAACATCGGGAGAAAGTCGTTCACCCGGATGCCGTACCGGGTGAGGCGCGGGCCCAGAACCCGCGCACGCTCCGCCAGGACCTCCGGGTCCGGCAGCTCGCCGTCCACGGCGAGGATGATCCGGTTCGCGGAGATTCTCGATCGGAGGTTGTAGAAGGTGCCGAAGACGTCCTGGTAGGTGGTGGACTCGTGGTCATACAGCCGGCTGATCGCGAACGTGTTCGCCGCAACCACACCGTTCCCGGCCAGAAGGCCCCGGGTTTCCTCGAGATACTCCCGGGTGAGCAGGTGCTCGGGAATGTAGTCGCCGTTGAAGGCGTCCAGCATGATCAGGTCGTACTTCTCCGCTCCGGACAGGGCGCGCTTGGTGAACACCCGGGCATCCTTGAGGATCACCTGGAGCTGCTCGTTTTCCTTAAACCCGAAGTAGGTTTCCGCCACCATCTTCACCGCGGGGTCGATCTCGATGGCATCGATGCGCGCGTCCGGGTACAGCTCGTTCAGTGCTACCGGCAGCGTTCCGCCGCCGAGACCCACGACCAGGATCCGCTCCGGTTCCGGCACCAGGAGCAGCGACATCATCATCATCTTTGCATAGGGAAACACCATCTTCTGAGGGGCGCTGCGGTCCATGCAGGTCTGGTTCCGCTGGTCGCGGCGCACGGAAAATTGCAGGCAGAGGGTGGTGCCCCGCTGATCCACGAGAATCGTGCTGTACAGCGACCGTTCCCGGTGGATGATCTTGGCCCCCGCAGTGTCCGCGAGTGGCAGCAGGACTATCAGGATCGTGAGCCAGAGCGGCTTCCGGTGGAGCGGCCTCGGGCGGTGTGTTCTGTTGCGCATGGTCAGTTCGATGCGGTTGCCGGCTGTTCGTTCCCGGATCCGCTGGCGAATCGGCTGCTGATCAGGGCCGTGGCCGAGGCCAGCAGCAGAGCCAGTGCCAGCAGCGTGAGGATCGTATTCATCTCCCACCAGAGCACGAAGTAGAACGAGGTGGCCAGAGTGCCGAGCGCGCTGCCCATGGTGGAGACGAAATAGAGACGCCCGGCGACCTGACCGGACTCGTGGGTTGATGCCACCAGCAGACGGACGGAATAGGGGGAAATCATGCCCATGATCACGGTGGGCAGAATGAACAGCATGCTGGCCGCGAGCAGGGATCCGTAGCGGGGATCCTCGACCCGTTCGAAGATCCAGACCATGGCCGGTTCGGCGGAATACACCAGCGGGTAGAGGAGGACGGCGGCGACGGCGAAGATGATGCCGAACCGGGTCATGGACGGACGATGCAGGGAGAGCTTGCCGCCGAACAGATAACCCAGAGACAGCGACAGCATGAATATGGTGATGATGCTGCCCCAGACGTAGATGCTCGAGCCGAAGTAGGGTGCGAGCACGCGACCGCCGAGCAGTTCCAGAGACATGATGACAAAGCCGCCCGTGAACGCGAGAAGATAGATGATTGCAGGCACTTTTCTTTTAATTACAGAGAGTTAGTCGGTATTTCTAGAAATATTGTACACAGCAGCCGGGCGCTGTGAACGCCACCCCGGGTCCGGCCAGACCATCGGGTCGCCGGGAGTTTACACCAGGGGCATATCTAATTAACCAGATGATCATTGAGGTCCCTGCGACCATGCAGTCTAATGGCGCCCGTTTTCCGGGAACCAGGTAGAAGAACGGCAGTGACGCGGCATCTGACGCATCTGAAACGGCTGGAAGCCGAGAGCATCCACATCATGCGCGAGGTCATGGCGGAGGCCGAGAAGCCCGTCATGCTCTACTCGATCGGTAAAGATTCGTCGGTGATGCTGCACCTGGCGATGAAGGCTTTCTATCCTTCCAGACCGCCTTTTCCGCTTCTGCACGTGGATACGACCTGGAAATTCCGGGAGATGATCGAGTTCAGGGACCGGCGGGCGGCCGAGCTCGGACTCGATCTGATCGTGCACATCAATCAGGAAGGCGTGGCGGATGGTGTGGGTCCGTTCACCCACGGCTCGTCCGTGCATACGGACGTGATGAAGACTCAGGCGCTCAAGCAGGCGCTGGACAAGTACGGGTTCGATGCCGCCTTCGGCGGCGCGCGCCGGGACGAGGAAAAGTCCCGGGCCAAGGAGCGCGTGTTCTCCTTCCGCAGCGCCCAGCACCGCTGGGATCCCAAGAATCAGCGGCCGGAGCTCTGGCAGCTCTACAACGGCCGGGTGCGCCGGGGTGAATCCATCAGGGTGTTCCCGCTGTCCAACTGGACGGAGCTGGATATCTGGCAGTACATCCACCAGGAAGACATTCCCATCGTTCCTCTGTACTACGCGAAGAAACGGCCGGTCGTGGAACGGGACGGCATGCTCATCCTCGCGGACGATGACCGGCTGCCGCTCGAGGACGGCGAAGTGCCGGAGGAACGGCTCGTGCGGTTCCGGACCCTGGGCTGCTACCCGCTGACCGGTGCCATCGAGTCCAGCGCCGATACGCTGCCGGCCATCATCGAGGAGATGCTCGTCGCACGCACGTCCGAGCGGCAGGGCAGAGCCATCGATCACGACAGTTCCGCGTCGATGGAGAAAAAGAAGCAGGAGGGGTACTTCTGATGCGTGCCGAGCAGGATCCACATGCAGCCATCGAGGCCTATCTCGCCGATCAGGCGGAGAAAACGGAGTTGCGTTTCCTCACCTGCGGCAGTGTGGATGACGGCAAGAGCACGCTCATCGGCCGCCTGCTGTACGACTCCAAGCTGATCTTCGAGGATCAGCTGGATGCTCTGGAGGCGGACAGCCGCCGTCAGGGTACTCAGGGCGAAAACATCGATCTGGCACTGCTCGTGGATGGTCTGGCGGCGGAGCGGGAGCAGGGCATCACCATCGATGTGGCCTACCGGTTCTTTGCCACCGACCGGCGGCGATTCGTGGTGGCGGATACGCCCGGTCACGAGCAGTACACGCGCAATATGGCGACCGGTGCCTCGAACGCCGAGGCAGCCGTCATCCTCGTGGATGCCCGTAAAGGCGTTCTGACCCAGACCCGGCGGCACAGCTACGTCGTTTCCCTGTTCGGGATCCGGGAGGTGGTGCTGGCGGTGAACAAGATGGACCTGGTCGGATTCGATCAGGCCGTGTTCGATGCCATCGTCGAGGACTACCGTGCTTTCGCCGCTGAGCTTTCGGGTGACCTGAACGTCACGCCCATTCCGGTATCGGCGCTCGATGGCGACAACGTCAGCAGCCCGAGCGGGCGGATGTCCTGGTATGAGGGACCGACGCTGCTCGGCCATCTCGAAACCGTGGAAGTGGATTCCGACCTGGACGGCCGCCCGTTCCGGATGCCCGTGCAGTGGGTGAATCGTCCGGATCTCGATTTCCGCGGCTTCAGCGGTACCATCGCCGGCGGTACCGTCCGGCCCGGCGACCCGATCCGGGTGCTGCCTTCGGGACAGGTGAGCACGATCGGGAAGATCGTCACCTACGACGGCGACCTGGCGTCTGCGGGCCCGGGAGAGGCCGTCACGCTCGTGCTGACCGATGAGATCGATATCAGCCGTGGCGACGTGATCGCGGCCGCTCAGGCACCCTGCCAGGTGTCGGACCAGTTCGCCGTGCATCTGCTCTGGATGCAGGATGCGCCGCTGTATCCCGGCCGCCAGTATTACTTGAAGACAGGCACGCGCACGGTGCCCTGCGTCGTCACGGATCTCAAGCACAAGGTCAACGTGAACACGCTCGAGCAGCTCCCCGCCAAGACGCTGGAGCTCAACGAGGTGGGTGTGGGTAACATCAGCGTCTCGGACCGGGTGGCGTTCGATCCGTATCAGGACAACCGGACGCTCGGCAGCTTCATCCTCATCGACCGCCAGACCATGAACACGGTGGGAGTGGGTCTCACGGACTTCTCACTGCGCAGAGCCGACAACGTCCACTGGCAGGCTCTGAGCGTGGACAAGGCCCACCGCAGCGCGCTCAAGCATCAGAAGCCCTGTGTGATCTGGTTTACCGGGCTCTCAGGCTCCGGCAAGTCCACCATCGCCAACCTGCTCGAAGCAAAGCTGCACGATGCACACCGGCACACCTCTGTGCTGGACGGTGACAATGTCCGGCACGGGTTGAACCGTGACATCGGCTTCACCGAGGCTGACCGGGTGGAGAACATCCGCCGGGTGGGCGAAGTGGCGAAGCTGATGGTGGATGCCGGTCTCATCACCATCGCCTCCTTCATCTCACCGTTCGCCAACGAACGGCGCATGGTCCGGGATCTGCTCGAGGACGGTGAATTCATCGAGGTGTTCGTGGATACGCCGCTCGAAATCTGCGAGCAGCGTGATCCGAAGGGGCTCTACAGAAAAGCGCGGGCGGGCGAGATTGCGAATTTCACCGGTGTGGAGCAGGACTATGAAGCGCCGGAACAGGCGGAGGTGGTCGTGCACACGGTGGACGTGACTCCCGAGCAGGCTGCCGAGCAGCTGATGGATTACCTGCGGACACAGGGATTCCTGGAAGCCTGATGAAGATCGGCGTCACCCTCAGAAACATGGGGGTGCAATCTTCTCCGTCGCTGATCATGAATGCTGCCCGCGCCGCCGAGGCGGCGGGCATGGAGTCGGTCTGGATCACCGACCACATTGCCATCCCGCCGGATGATGCCGAAGGCAGCGACGGCCGCTACCTGGATCCCCTGATCACTCTGGCTGCCATCAGCGGCGCCACCGAGACTCTCCGTCTGGGCACGGGAGTCCTGATCCTCCCGTACCGACCCGCGCTGCCGAGCGCCAAGCAGATCGCCACCCTGCAGGAGCTTTCCAGCGGGCGCCTGCTGCTGGGCGTGGGTATCGGCTGGATGGATGCGGAGTTCCGCGCTCTGGGTATCGACCGCCACCAGCGCGGCTCGATGTCGGATGAGACCCTCGAGTTTCTGAACGCCTGCTTTTCTGCGCCGGGCGATGTGGTCGAGGCCCACGGGCAGCCTTTCCTGTTCCGCCCGAATCCCACGCCGCCCACCGTTTTCATCGGCGGTCGTGCGCCCCATACGCTGGAGCGTGCCGTCCGCCACGGAGCAGGCTGGATACCCATGGGCTCGGATCCACAGCGGCTGACCGCAGACCTCGAGACCTTCGACCGTCTCGCGGAAGAAGCCGGGAGAGCACGGGGGCCTGTCACGCTGATGGCGCCGCTGCCGCTGAGTGATCCCGGCCGGTGCGCCGACCTGCTCGACACCTACCGTGCGCTCGGCATCGAGCGCTTCGTCTGCACCGTGCGCTACGAAACCCTGTCGGACTATGAGCGGGCGCTCGCCGGCATCCAGGCGCTGGCCTGAGTCCGTGAGCCGGCTGTTCGAATGGGTCTGTGCCTTCGCGGCCGGACAGCAGCCGGTCATGGCGCCCGTGGATGGGGCGCGCCTGCACACCATCGGCGACCAGTGCTGGGTGGCGGATCGGGAGCTCATCTATGGTCGGGGGCTGCTGCCGGTCCGAATGGTCATCCTGCGTGGGAACGATGGCGCGCTCACCCTGTACTCTCCGGTCCATCTGGATGACGGCACGCTGGAGGCACTTTCCGGTCTGGGCAGCGTCCGGCACGTCATCGCTCCTAACCGGTTTCACACGCTGTTCGTCGGCCGGGCGCTTGCGCTCTATCCCGAAGCGGAGTTACTCGTATGCGAGGCCCATGGTGGTCTGGCGCAGCAGTTCGGTGACCGGACGCGCGTGATCAGAGAACGGACGGTCCTGGAGTCCGGGCTGGAACTGATGCCGGTGCGATTGCGTGACGGTCTGGGCGAAGTCGTCGCGTATCACGATCCCAGCGTGACGCTGATCCTCGCCGATCTTCTGTTCAACATTCAGCAGGCGGCCGGCGGCCCGGTACGGTTCGCATACCGGATGAACGGCATCTGGCGCAGACCCGGACAATCCAGGCTGCAGCGTCTGTTCCTGCTGCGGGACGAGGAAAGCCTGGCCGGGTTCTACCGATGGGCGCTCTCCAGACCCTTCGAGCAGATCGCCATGGCTCATGGGCATCTCATGTCCATCGATGCCAGGGAACAGTTCTACCAGGTGTTCAGGCGCTACGCCCGCTGACCCTTCCGGGTCCCGGATGCCCGTGCGCTTCCGGTGTCGTGTCCAGGTGCGCTAGCATCTGTGCCGCTGAACGGTTGGCGGGCCTGATGGAATTGACCTTCTCGGATCCTCGATGGAAGGAACGCTTCAACGCGCAGGGCTGGGGGACATTCGCGGAGCTCTGGCAGCTCGAAGCCAGCGAGGTCGAGCCGGGCAACGTGCGCAGAGGCGGCTGGAGTTCCGTGGTGCGTTTCACCGATCCGGATGGCGAGGCCTTCTATCTCAAGCGCCAGGAAAATCACGACTACCGGGTCTGGGAGGGCGGTATCCTGCGCCGTCCCACGGTGTACCGGGAATGGGAGACCGGCGTTGCGTTCCGGGCATTGGGAATCGGCACAGCGGAACCCGTCTGCCTCGGCATCGATCAGAGCGGAGTATCCCGCGGTCTTCTCGTGACCCGGGCGCTCGATGACCATGAGACCCTCGAGGCTGTGCTGAAGCGGCTGTCCGGCGGAAGCGATTCCAGGCAGCGGCTGTGGCACCGGATAGCCGACGACGTGCTTCGCATCCACGAGCACGGCTTCCGCCACAACTGCCTGTACGGACAGCATATCCTCGTACTCGAGCAGGACGGAACGTGGACGTGCGCATTCATCGATCTGGAGAAGGCCACCCGGACCCGGCGTCCAGAGCGGGCTGCGATCGCCGATCTCAGCGCCCTCGATCGCCATACCTTGGACATGAGTCTCAGGGACAGAGGATGGCTCTGGGACCGTTACTTCCGGTCCGTTCCCCTGGCGCGGCGGGAGAAGATTCTCAGGGAGCTGGCCAAACGAACGGCGATCAGAGGGGTGAGCCGCTACATCCAGGACTGGAAATCCGGGCGCCGGGGAGAGGTGGCAAACGGAATGCCTGATGAGTCCTGAAGCCGTACCGCCTTAAGCTCTTTTCAACGCGCAGGATCCCCCGGAGTGGGCCTCACTCAGCGTTTCTCCACGGTCTCCACCTCGTTACCCGCATCCACCCAGCCGCGGAAGCCGCCGCCGATATGGCAGACGTTGGCGAGCCCCATGTTCTGCACCGTCTGGGTGGCCAGGGCCGAGCGCCAGCCGCTCTGGCAGTAGAAGACGAACTTCTTGCCGCTGCCGAAGACATCCTTGTAGTAAGGGCTGTCCGGGTCGATCCAGAACTCCAGCATGCCGCGGGTCGCATGGAAAGCACCGGGCACCTTTCCCTCCCGCTGCAGCTCACGCACGTCCCGGATATCGACGAACTGCACATCCTCGCTGCCCAGCAGTTCTGCGGCCTGTTCTGCGGTCAGGGTCTCTATCTCTGCCTCTGCTGCATCCAGCAGCGCCTGGTATCCGACTTTCAGGGTCAATGTCCTGGCTCCTCATACGGCGAAGGTGTCTTTATAACGGGGCGGACGCTGTCAGGCTATGGGTACGGAGGCACTGCGACTTGTGCCTGCAGCGGCAGTTTGTTCGCAACAGGGTCAGCGATTGTCGCCCCCGGAACCCCCGCCCGGAGACTCTGTTTTTTGCAGAAAAAATGAATAAAAACAGATAGATGGGAGGGTTTTCCGCGTTCTGGCACGAAACCTGATGGGTTCAGACGCTGAAAGCAGAGGATCGATAGGACCACGCCATGAGCTATCCGGTTGCCAGACACTACCCCGAGCAGTTCGCCACCACGCCCGACCTGCTCCATGTGGTGATTCCCCGCTCGGAGATCATCTCGGAGATGAGCCTGAGAGGTGAAGACGAAACCCTCAATGACGTCTGTCTGGCCGTGGCTGTGGTGGCCGATGTCCTGGGACTCGCCATGGCGGGAACGGCAGCTTCCCGCTAGCGGGCCCCCTCATCGGCCCTGCCAGTTCGGGGCGCGCTTCTCGGCGAACGCCTTCGGACCCTCCACGAAGTCCTCGCTCTTCACCATCGTTCTGACCGAGTCGTACTGCGTATCCATGGACTCCTCGAGTGACGCCATGGACAGTGACCGGTAGACCACGTCCTTGCTCGCCCGGATGGACAGCGGCGCACAGGCGACGATCTGATCCACCCAGCCCTGTGTCGCTTCCATCAGCGTATCGTGCGGAACCACGTCGTTCACGAACCCGAGCTCCTTGCCTTCCACGGCGGTCACGTGCCGGCCGGTGAGGATCATGCCGAGTGCCCGCTTCGAACCGATCTGTCTCGGCAGACGATTCAGGCCACCCGCAAGCGCTGCGAGACCCACCTTCGGCTCGGGGAGCGCGAACATCGCCTTGTCCGAGGCGATGATCAGATCGCAGGCCAGCGCGATCTCGAACCCGCCACCCATGGCGACCCCGTTCACCGCCGCGATGACCGGCTTGGTCAGGTCGAACCTGGAGGTGAGCCCGCCGAAACCGCGCGGCATGGGGACCCGTTCGCCACCTTCGGCCTGGTAGCGAAGATCGTTGCCGGCGCTGAAGCCGCGGCCGGAGCCGGTGATGACGGCTACCCAGAGATCGTCGTCTTCGGCGAACTCGTCGAAGACTTCGCCGAGTTCCGCATTCGCAGGCGGATGCAGGGCGTTCAGGCGATCCGGCCGGTTCAGCGTCACGGTCATCACATGGTCTTTCTTGTCGACCAGGCAGTAATCGGTCATCGGTGCTTCCTCCCCGGAAGTTCAGAGATGTTGTGTGGTGTTGAAGAAGTTAACGTAGGGGGAGGGAGAAAGCACCAGTTCGGTCAGGCTGCAGTTGGCCATCGGATACTCCACCCAGCGGGCCGGATCCCCGTTCAGCAGGCTGCCCAGCGCGACCGCCATCGCTGCTCCATGACCCACCACCAGCACCCGCTCTCCTTCGTGCCGGTCGTAAAGGTCCCGGAGCGCAGCCACGATACGACTGGATACGGAAGCCAGGGTTTCGCCGCCGGGCGGTGCGAAGTGCGGATCGGCCAGGGCCCGGCCGATGAAATCGTGCTCTTCGGCCAGGTGCGCGAACGCCAGGCCTTCCCATTCGCCGATGGCATATTCGGCGAGGTCGTCCATGGGCACGGGATCCAGACCCGTTTCGGAAGCCACGGCCGCGGCGGTCTGCCGGCAGCGCTCGAGCGGACTCGTGTAGATGGCGCTGATGTCCGGGTGGGCCGCGGCGATGTGGCGGGCGGTCCGTCTGGCCTGGCGGCGGCCGCGCCAGGTCAGCGGGCTGTCCGTGGAGCCGTGCCAGAGGCCTTTGATGTTTGCTTCGATCTGAGCGTGGCGCAATAGTAAAAGAGACGTCATCGCCGGTATTCTGCGCGACCCGGGCGGCAGGCTCCAGCAGGAACAGCAGCATCAGCAGGAAAAGATCAGCGGGATTCGGAACGGGTGGCAGGGTTCGTCGAACGGCGCGGGTCTGGCTCGTCGCCGGCCTGCTGCTGGTCGGATGCACGGGCGGCGGCGACTATCTGATGCTTGAAGGCGCCACCATGGGCACGTACTATCGGGTCACCGCCCGATGCCCGGACGTGCACGAGGCGGACATCGCCCGCGCAGTCGATGCGGAGCTGGAATCCGTGAACGCGCAGATGTCGACCTACCGGCCCGAGTCGGAGCTCATGCGCTTCAACCGCTCGGCAACGGGTCGCTGGGTGGCCCTCTCTTCGGACCTGATCACCGTTCTGGACACTGCTGCGTCCATTTCCAGGCTGTCGGACGGGGCCTTCGACGTCACCGTCTCACCGCTCGTGAACCTCTGGGGATTCGGTCCGGGCGGAGGCATCACGGCCACGCCGGAGGCGGCGGTGATCGCCGAGACGCTCGAGCGGGTGGGCTGGCAGTTCCTGGAAGTCGACGATGAGGCCCAGCGGGCGCGCAGAACGCGGCCGGTCGAAGCGGACCTCTCCGCCATCGCCAAGGGCCACGGGGTCGACCGGATTGGCGATGTTCTGCGGGGGGCGGCCTGCCCGGACTTCCTGGTGGACATCGGCGGCGAGGTGAAAGGGCAGGGGGAAAACCCATCCGGCCGGGTCTGGCGGATAGGCGTGGAGGTGCCCGACGAGGGTCGCATGGGTGCCATACAGCGGATCCTCCGTCTCGAGAACCGGGCGGTGGCCACCTCCGGGGATTACCGGAACTTTCTCGAATTCGACGGACGCCGTTACTCACATACGCTGGATCCGAGAACCGGATATCCGGTCACCCATGCGCTTGCATCGGTCACCGTCCTGCACGAATCCGCCGCCTGGGCGGATGGGCTGGCCACCGCCTTCAATGTGCTGGGGCCCGATGCAGGCTTCGAGCTGGCGCAGGAGACCGGAACCGCCGCGCTCTTCCTCATCCGGCGGGCCGACGGGTTCGAAGAAAGGTATACTGCCGGTCTGTTGAATCATCTGGATGACGCAAGATGACCACGGTCCTGCTGGCCTTCCTCCTCACGCTCCTGCTCGTTGCCGCCATGGCCGTGGGCGTGCTGTTTGGTCGCAAGCCCATCTCAGGCAGCTGCGGAGGCATGAAGGCGCTCGGCATGGACATGGCCTGTGAGATCTGCGGCGGTGACCCGGACCGCTGCGAAAGCACGCCGGGCGGCAGTCGTCTGCAGGAGCTCTACTACCGGGCGGATGACTGAGCGCGGTCGGCCATCCGTCCCCTGAACCTGCTCAGCCGGTGAGCACACCCCTGTCTCTGGAGCTCGGCATGCGCTATGCGCTGACCCGCCGCAGCTCCATCTCCTTCATCAGCTTCGTCGCCGTCGCCGGTCTCGCGCTATCGGTGGCCGTTCTCGTCGTCGTGGTGTCCGTCATCAACGGCATGGAGCGGGAGCTCAGGGAGCGGGTTTTCGGCATGCTGCCGCATCTGACCCTGTATGGGCGGGAACCTTTCATCGCCGCATCGGATGAGCTGGGTACGCTGGCCGCACTACCCGGGATCGAGGGGGCAGCTCCGCTCATAGAGCAGGCAGGACTCGCCGCCGTCAGTGATCGGGTGGCCGGTGTGCTGATCACGGGCATCGACGACCACTACAGCTCGGTGTCCGACCTGTTCGACTATCTCGAAGGCGCAGGCGCGCTCCAGGGAGCGCGTGCGCTCGAGGGAGCGCGTGAGGCTCTGGTTCCGGGTGAGTTCGGCGTCCTGCTCGGAGCGGGTGTTGCCAGATCTCTGGACGTTGGCGTTGGGGATCGGGTAACCCTGGTGCTGCCCAGCGCGACGGTGACTCCGGCCGGCCTGTTCCCACGTCAGAAGCGGTTCACGATTCGGGGAATCGTGCGCTCGAGGTCGGAGATCGACTCCCGGGCCGTCTACGTGGCCGCGGAGGACGCCATGCGCCTGCTTAGAACCGGAGGCCGTGTGCACGGTTACCAGGTGAGGGTTTCCGATCTTTTCGCCGCGGAGAACGTCGCCCGGGAGGCGATTCAGGCGCTCGGCCGGTCGGACCTCTTCCCGCGCAGCTGGATGCGCACCCATGGAAATCTCTACCACGCCATCGGCGTGCAGAAGACCACCATGTTCGTTCTGCTTTCCTTTCTCGTGGCGGTTGCCGCGTTCAATCTGGTTTCCACTCTGGTGATGGTGGTGGACCAGCGGCGCGGTGACGTGGCCATCCTGCGCACGCTGGGCAGTGACAGCCGCACCGTGGTCTGGACCTTCGTTCTGCTCGGAACCACCCTCGGTCTGATCGGGATTGCAGCCGGGCTGCTGGTCGGAGTGCTGGTCAGCCTGGCGTTGCCGGGCTTCTACCTCTGGGTGACGGAGAGCTTTTCCGTGGATCTGATGAGCCAGTATTTCGTGAACTACCTTCCGGTCGAGGTTCGTCCCGGGGACATGATCGGAATCGCGCTGACCGCTCTGTTGCTCAGTCTGCTGAGCACGCTTTATCCGGCCTGGCGTGCCATCCGGCTCCGCCCGTCGGAGGTGCTCGCTCATGAGTGAGACGCGGGACGAGGTACTGAAGGCCCGGGGGCTCAGCAAGCGCTATCGGCAGGGTGATGAGGAGATCGCCGTGCTGCGCGGCGTGGACTTCGCTGTCGGTGCCGGCGAACGGATCGCCGTCATGGGCCGTTCGGGCGCCGGAAAAAGCACTCTGCTGCATCTGCTGGCGGGCCTCGATGAACCCGACGAAGGCACGGTATGGGTGGCCGGAGAGAACCTGACGGAGGCTGATCCGGCCCGTCGTGCCGCCATCCGCAACGCGCACATGGGGTTCGTCTACCAGTTCCATCACCTGCTGCCGGAGTTCAGTGCGCTCGAGAACGTGGCCATGCCGTTGCGTCTGGGCGGTCGAGGTGTGGCCGAGGCGAACGAGACCGCTGCCCGGCTGCTCTCGAGGGTCGGAATGGCCGAGCGTCTGAAGCACCGGCCGGCGGCGCTGTCGGGCGGAGAACGGCAGCGGGTTGCGGTCGCCAGGGCGCTGGTTGCATCACCGGAAATCGTTCTGGCCGACGAGCCGACCGGAAATCTGGATCGGGAGAATGCGGAGCAGGTCTTCCGGCTCATGTGTGAGCTTTCGGACGAGCGGGGCATTGGTTTCGTCATCGTCACTCATGACGCTGCCCTGCTAGAAGGCGTTCATCGGGTGCTCACGCTCGTCGATGGCACCATCGAATGAGCACCTCCGTGGCCTGGACGCTGGCGCTGCGTTATCTGCAGACGCGCCGCCGGCAGTTCGCCGCTTTCATCACCTGGGTTTCGCTCGTCGGGCTCGCGCTCGGCGTGCTCGTGCTGACCGTGGTGCTGTCGGTCATGAACGGTTTCGATCGCGAGCTGAAAACCCGGATCCTCGGTACCGTTCCCCATCTGCTGATTTCCGGCCCGACGCTCACGGATCCGGGTATGCAGGCGGTGCTGGACATGCCGGAGGTCGTGGACGCGTACGAGTTTTTTCTCGGAGCCGGCATGCTGACGCACGGGGGGTCTGTCAATCCGGTAGGCATCTACGGCATTGATCCGGCGGATTCCGAGGCGCTGCCGTCCATCGGCAGGCACATGCTGCAGGGCAGCCTCGGCGCGCTGTCCGGCAGCGGACGTGAAATCGTCCTGGGCGCACCCCTGGCTTCCCGTTTCGGCCTCCTGCCCGGAGACACCATAGCGCTGGTGATTTCCGAGCCGGCCCCCGGTGGTCTCAGGCCGCTCATACAACCCTTCGTGCTGGCAGGCACCTTCGAGATCGGTGCCGAGCTCGACTACACGCTGGCGGTGGTGGACCGATCCGATCTGCCTGGCTCGGATCTCGGCCGGCTCGGCAAGTGGGGCGTCAGACTCGAGCTGAGTGATCCGCTGCTGGCGGAGGCAGTCGCGCGACGCCTCGGCGAGATTCAACCTGATTGGACGATCGAGAGCTGGACGGAAACCTACGGAGAGCTCTTCCAGGCGGTGCGGCTGGAGAAGCTGATGATGTTTCTCATCCTGCTCATGGTCGTCGCCGTGGCGACATTCAACATCGTCTCGGGACAGATGATGGTGGTCGCCGACAAGCGGCCGGATATCGCGATCCTCCTCACCATGGGTGCCAGTACGCGCACCATCCGTCAGGCGTTTCTCTTTCAGGGCGTGCTCATATCCGGCGTTGGCATCCTCATGGGCATTCTGCTCGGTGTCGTGCTCGCACATCAGATCACGGACATCGTCGACTGGATGAAGGACTGGTTCGGATTCGGCCTGCTCGATGGTTCCTACCTGGTCGAGGTACCGGTCCTCATCCTTCCATCGGACCTCTGGCTCATTGCCGGACTTTCAGGCGTTCTCTGCCTGGTATCCGCCTGGCTGCCTGCAGAGCGGGCGGCGCTTACGAACCCGATCGAGGGTCTGCACGGCTGAGTTCGGCTTTCCTGGACCGCCGGCGGGCTCTCCTTTCCCGCCAGCGGCTGATGACGTGCAGGCGCCAGCTGACCCTGACCAGCACGAAGCCGGTCACGCCCGCTACCCATCCGCAGAGCAGCGATCCGAAAATCAGCGGATAGCCGATGTCGTCCAGATTGTCGATCAGCCACCTGAAGCTCAACTCCACGCTGTCGACGGCGACTTCCATGTTCAGCAGCCAGGCGCCCAGCCGGTAGGTGAAGTAGAAAATCGGTCCCATGGTGAGCGGGTTACTGACCCAGACCCAGGCCACGGACAGGGGCAGATTGCACCGGGCGACGATGGCGAGTGCGGCGGCCAGCAGCATCTGTAAGGGCACGGGCACGAAAGCGCAGAACAGGCCGATAAAGGTGGCACCGGCGATGGAGCGCCGGTTCATGTGCCAGATCTCCGGGTTCTTGAGCCATTTGCCCACGGGACGCAGAGCCGGATTCTCGCTGACCTCCCGTGCGTCCGGCAGATACCTTCGGAGGAATTTTCGGGCCATATGCCGTAATTATGCACCGGTTCCTTCTCTCCGGGTATGTCGTTCCGCTGTCGCGCCAGGTCACTGCAGCCGGTGCGGGCATCGGAATTCTGGGGCTGCCCGGGGCGTATCCGATCTGGGATCCGATACCGGGGTTGCTTTTGCTCTCGACCGTGCCGCTGATGATGCTCTTCGGTCATCTGCGTCCATCGGTTCGCCTGCCGCTGCGCTGTCTGCCCTGGGTACTGGCCGGGTACCTCTACGGTCACTGGATCCTGGGCGGTGCTCTGGAAGGGCGGGTCCCTCTGTGTGCAGACGCGGCGATCCGGACCTTCGGCCTGGAGATCCTCGACCGGCCGCTGCTGGAAACGGGCACTGCGTCCGGGGATGCGGACATCGCCCGTTTCCGTGGCAGGGTCCAGCCCGGGGCGTCACCCGACTGCCCGCTGGCGGACGACTATGAGGTGCGTCTGACATGGTACGACCCGCCGGCGCTCGCCAGGGGAGAGCGCTGGGTGGTGGAGGGGCGGCTGCGACCGCCCTGGGGTAACCGGAATCCGGGTGGTTTCGACTATGAGCGCTGGCTGCTGGGCCAGTCGCTGGCGGGTACCGGATACGTTCGGTCCGGGCATCGAATCTCCGCATCGGCGGAGGAGAATCTGGCGTTCCGCATCCGGTCCCGTCTGGCCAGGTGGGTGCAGAACAGGCAGACCGAAAACGCGGGAATCGTGCTTGCGCTCATGACGGGAGACGATTCCGGACTGGATCAGGCGCAGTGGCGCCAGCTGAGAGACAGCGGCACGGTGCACCTCCTGATCGTCTCGGGTCTGCATGTGGGGATGGTGAGCGGTTTTCTGTTCGGGGTTGGTGGCCTGGCCGCCCGGATGTCGGCCGGATTGCTGCGCTTCTCCAGTGCAAGGCGTGCCGCCGCCGTATTCGCGCTGCTCGGCAGCGGCGCCTATGTGTGGATCAGCGGCAGCGGTGTCCCGGCAGTTCGCGCCTGGCTCATGAGCGCCGTGGTCCTCGCCGCGTTGACGACCGGCAGAGCCGTTCGTGGTCTGGAGGTGGTCGGCCTGGTCATGGCCCTGCTGCTGCTGAGCAACCCCCTGGTGGTGCACCAGCAGGGATTCTGGTTGTCCTTCACGGCGGTTCTGGCGCTGGTGGGGTACTTCGGGCCGCACCATCAGCCGGGATTGCCGAGGCAGAGTCGGGGAGTCCGCTGGAGCACAGCCGCAAGCGCCTTCTTGGCTGCCCAGCTGGTTCTCCTCGCTGCGCTGAGTCCGCTGCTCGGTCTGTTTCAGGGCGGAATACCGCTGCAGAGTCCTGTGATCAACGCCCTCGTGGTTCCGGTCGTTACATTTGCCGTTCTGCCGTTGCTGCTGCTCTCGGCCGTCGTTCTGCCGGTGCCGCCGCTTGCTCCACTGGCAGATGGAGGACTGGCCCTGTCGGACTCGCTCCTCTCCATCGTGATGCGGATGATCGACACGGCAGCCGGGGTGCCCGGGGTGTCGGTGGGTCTGGACGGTGCGTGGGAATGGTTGCTGATGCTTCTCGTGCTCGCCCTCTGGCAGCGGCGGCCGGACATCCGGGCCGGACTTGCCGGTCTGGCGCTGTGGTGGGTGCTCATGATGCCGGACGGGCACGGTCCCCGGCTGCCGGGAGAATTCACGATCACCGCCCTGGACGTGGGGCAGGGGTCGTCGATTCTGGTCGATACGCATCGGCACCGGCTGATCTTCGACGCCGGGCCGCGGTATGCCTCCGGATTCGATCTCGGTGACGCGGTGGTGGTACCCAGCTTCCGGCAGCGCGCCAGTCAGGTGCTCTCCGCGCTGGTACTGAGCCATGACGATCTGGATCACACCGGCGGAGCGGCCGCTGTGGTCCGTCAGCTGGAGCCGGCCCGCATCTGGAGCTCATTCCCGTTGCCGGAGTCACTCCGATCGTCTGCTTCGCAACGTTGCACGAGTCCTCAAGGCTGGCAGTGGGACGGTGTGCAGTTCGACTTCCTCCACCCACCCGAAGGCTGGCAGGGGAGCGACAACGACCACTCCTGCGTGCTCCGGATCTCGAATGGCGTCAGATCGGCGCTGCTGGCCGGGGACATCAGCCGTCGCGCGGAACGCCGGCTCTCACAGGGGCCCGTGAATCTCCTGATGGCGCCCCATCACGGCAGCCGCACCTCCTCGTCGCCGGGGTTCGTCCGGGAATTCTCTCCGGGAGTGGTCTTCGTCAGCACGGATCGCCGCAGCCGCTATGGCCATCCGCATCCGGAGGTGGTCGAACGGTACGCCCGGGCCGCCGTGCATATCACGGGCGCCGACGGAGCGCTGCGCTGGTACAGCGGCGAACCGGAGCGGGTCGTTGCCTGGCGGCGAGATCATGGCGCCTACTGGCACCGGTGGCAGGTCAGGGTGCGGGCGGCAGGCTGTCCAGCCTGCGAATGATCTGCCGCAGCTCCCGCACGAGCTCATCCTTCTCTTCGTCGGAGAGGAACTTTCCGACCTCCAGCGCCTGATCCCGGCACTTCAGCTCGATCGTCTTCCGGTACCAGGGATGGCGGGCAGGTTTCACGAAGAAGCGGGAGAAATAACGCTCGAAGGCAAAACGTTCGCTGGGACGATGGATGCCGCGCTCGAACACCAGCTCGTTGCGGCTGAGGCTGAGCACTTCGGTGACATGGGTTCTGCGCACGCAGTAGTAAAGTGCGGCGGTGAGCACCGACATCTCCAGGAGGGTGAACGGCAGAATCACCCAGAACCCCCGGGCAGTGAAGGAAGCGGCGATGATCAGCGACAGGGTCATCAGCGTGGCGACGAAGTAAGCGTTCGCGCGCCAGGTCCAGGACCGGTTGGGTCTCAGGATGATCCGGGCGGCGGCGGTTTCCGTGTCGAAGTTACAGGCGATCAACCGTCGTGGTTCCTCGAAGCGAGCCATCGGAAAGCCGCTGCCGCCTGGGTTCGCGTGAATTCGTCGGCGAAGGTGAGTTCGTCGATCATTCGCGGATTCTGCAGCCAGCGGCTGTCCTTGTAGCGCTCGCCGGGCCGGAAGGAGAAGTTCAGAGCGTTGACCCGGCTGATGGCGAAGACTTTCGCCACCGCGGCCTCCGGAACCGCTTCGCTCGACTCTGTTTCCAGCGCGAGCACCTCCAGGGGAGCCTCGGTCAGCTCCAGGCTAAACCGCTCCGTGAGCACGTGTGTCAGTGCTCTGCGCCAGTCGTCGCCGACCACCAGGTAGGTGCCCGGGAACGTCCAGCGGCCATTCTGCTGAACGATGAGAAGCCGTCCTGTTTCGTTCATGACCAGCCCGGCCACGTGCAGCTGGAAGTAGTCCCGGCCCACGGCGAGTTCGTCGCGCAGACGCTCCACGCTCTCCCAGAGATGCCGGCTGGTCCGGTTCTTGAAGGCCAGGCCCAGGCCGGTTTCCTCCACTCGCTTTACTTCCATGTCCACGGTGGGCGTCGGCTGTGTGTCCACCGTCGTGGGGCTGAGCAGAGTCAGCTTGATGGTGGCACCGGGACGGATGTCCCGGGTTTTGATGTGAACGAACACACCACCCTCGGAGACGTCGCGGGCAATACAGCTCTGACGCCCGAGGGAAGGGTGTGACAGCTCCACGAGCAGCGGCAGCTGTATGCGGGGGTGTTCTCTTCTGTCCATCTGATCCGGCCGGCTCGAAAAGTGCCGGCGGCGCTTGAATTCCCAGGGTTTGGCCACATTGTACCAACAGTCGTTCATTACGAGAGAAATTCATGCGACCGGACAAGATGACGAGTCGACTGCAGGAGGCCATCGGGGATGCCCAGTCACTGGCCCTGGGCCGGGATCACACGGCTCTGGAGCCCCTGCACCTGTTTGCCGCGCTGCTCGAGCAGAAACCGGGCTCGGTGCCCGCCCTCCTGACCAGTGCCGGTGCGGACCTGCCGCGTCTCAGGGGTGCCGTGGAGGATGGTCTCGAAGCCATGGCCACGCTGAGCACGCCCACTGGTGAAATAGCGCCGTCGGCGGCCTTCGTCCGGATATTCAATCTGGCCGATCGTGCCGCTCAGAAAGCCGGTGATGCCTATCTCTCGTCGGAACAGGTGCTGCTGGCCATGCTCGAAGACCCGTCCGTGGGACGGATGCTCAGCGCCAGCGGCGTGAATGTCGAATCCCTTCAGGAGGCCATCAACATGTCCAGAGCCGGTGAAACCGTAGACGATCCCAACGCGGAAGATGCGCGGGAAGCGCTCTCCAAGTACACGGTGGATCTGACCGAGCGTGCGGAGCAGGGCAAGCTCGATCCGGTGATCGGCCGGGACGATGAGATCCGTCGCACCGTGCAGGTGCTGCAGCGAAGGACCAAGAACAATCCGGTGCTCATCGGCGAACCCGGGGTGGGAAAGACGGCCATCGTCGAAGGCCTCGCCCAGCGGATCCTCAACGGCGAAGTGCCCGAAGGGCTCAAGAACAAACGCATCCTGGCGCTGGACATGGGGGCGCTGATTGCCGGTGCCAAGTTCCGCGGCGAGTTCGAGGAGCGCCTGAAGGCGGTGCTGAACGAGCTGGCGAAACAGGAAGGCAACGTCATTCTGTTCATAGACGAACTCCATACCATGGTGGGGGCCGGCAAGGCCGAAGGCGCCATGGATGCGGGCAACATGCTGAAGCCGGCGCTGGCCCGGGGTGAGCTGCACTGTGTGGGCGCGACCACGCTCGACGAATACCGCCAGTACATCGAAAAGGACGCCGCGCTGGAGCGCCGCTTCCAGAAAGTGCAGGTGGATGAGCCGAGCGTCGAGGATGCCATTGCCATTCTGCGGGGTCTGAAGGAGCGCTACGAGCTGCACCATGCGGTGGACATCACGGATCCGGCCATCGTTGCCGCGGCCCGCCTCTCGCACCGCTACATCACCGACCGGCAGCTGCCTGACAAGGCCATCGACCTCATCGACGAGGCAGCCAGCCGCATCCGTATGGAGATGGACTCCAAACCGGAGGCCATGGACAAGCTGGAGCGGCGCCTGATCCAGTTCAAGATGGAAGCAGAAGCCCTCAAGCAGGAATCCGACGAGGCGAGTAAGAAGCGCCTGCAGGATCTGAACGAATCCATCGATCAGCTCGAGAAGGAGTACGCCGACCTGGACGAGATCTGGCAGGCGGAAAAGGCCACGCTGCGGGGGGCACAGGAACTGAAGGAAGACCTGGATGCGGCCCGCGGCGAATTCGAAGCGGCTCGCCGCGCGGGCGATCTGGGCCGGATGTCCGAACTTCAGTACGGACGCATTCCCGAACTCGAGAAGCAGCTCGAGGCGGCCAGCCAGAACGGCGAGTCGGCACCCCGACAACTGCTGCGCAACAGCGTCACGGAAGAGGAAGTGGCGGAAGTGGTGAGCAAGTGGACGGGGATCCCGATCTCCAAGCTGCTCGAAGGTGAGCGTGAAAAGCTTCTGCACCTGGAAGAACAGCTCCATCAGCGCGTGGTGGGTCAGGACGAGGCGGTCACCACGGTGGCAGATGCCGTCCGCCGGTCCCGCGCCGGGCTGTCGGACCCCAACAAGCCGAACGGTTCGTTCATGTTTCTCGGTCCCACCGGTGTCGGTAAGACGGAACTCTGCAAAGCTCTGGCAGAAGTGCTGTTCGATTCCGAGGACGCCATGCTGCGCGTGGATATGTCCGAGTTCATGGAAAAGCATTCGGTGGCCCGTCTGATCGGTGCGCCTCCCGGTTACGTCGGCTACGAGGAGGGCGGCTACCTGACGGAGAAGGTCCGCCGGCGCCCGTACTCTCTGATCCTGCTGGACGAGATCGAGAAAGCGCATCCGGACGTCTTCAACATTCTGCTGCAGGTGCTGGACGACGGTCGTCTGACGGACGGCCACGGCCGCACGGTGGATTTCCGCAATACGGTTCTGGTGATGACCTCGAATATCGGTTCCCAGGCTATCCAGTCCCTGACGGAAACCG
This sequence comes from Gammaproteobacteria bacterium, assembly GCA_030425195.1. GTDB lineage: Bacteria > Pseudomonadota > Gammaproteobacteria > Pseudomonadales > Azotimanducaceae > SZUA-309. Next base: position 44,751 of record JAUIAV010000027.1, read on the forward strand.
GTCAGACAGACCGGATCAAGGCAACGGTCATGGGAGAGGTGCAGCAGCACTTCCGTCCGGAGTTCATCAACCGGATCGACGATACCGTGGTCTTCCACCCGCTTTCGAAAGAGAACGTGGCGGAGATAGCCACCATCCAGTTCGACGTTCTTAAGGCCAGACTTGCCGACCAGGATGTGAGCATCGAACTCAGCCCTGAAGCGGTGTCTGCGCTGGTGGAGGAGGGCTACGACCCGGTCTACGGTGCCAGGCCGCTGAAGCGGGTGATCCAGAAACGGATCGAGAACCCGCTGGCGCAGCGGCTCCTGGCGGGCGAATTCCCGCCGGGCAGTACCATCCGGGTGGGGCTCGGCGACGATGGGTTCAGCTTCGATGGCGCCTGACGGACTATTGTATATATATACAGTATCGGCTAGGATTCCGTAGCATGAACAGAGGTGCTCACAGCCCGGACGGTCAGGACGGTCAGGACGGTCAGGACGGTCAGGACGGTCAGAACGATCAGGACGATCAACTGACGCTCTTCCCCGGCAGCCTTCACCCTGCCGGGGAACTGGCCCGGGCGCAGACGGCAACGTCCGCAAAAGTCGCCCCCAGGACCATCCGGGTCAATCCGCACCTCACTGCCGCCCGCCGGATCGCCCGTGGGATGAGACGGCTCAAGGATCGCGACGCTGAAACCCGCGCCGGGCTTGCGATCTGTGCTCAGCTGAAAGCCTACCTTCAGGACGACGCCGGTCAGTCTCCGCCCTCGCCGCACTGACAGATACCGACAGCTCTGAACCCTGCAGCCCTCCCGCCCGGGTCCGGTTCGACGCGCTCCAGGCGACCACGGTTGTTCCGGAGACCTGAAAAGTGTTCAATTTGCGAACTGCGACAGCAGAGTCGCCCGGACCCGGGCTACTATTTCCCTCAAATTCAGTAAGATAGCGCCCTCCCTCAAAAAACGAATGAGCTCGCGGGCAGCCGTGGGTGGGTCAACTACAGGTAGTCAGAACCGTCATGATCAACAAGTGTCTCTTTCCGGTCGCCGGGTACGGTACCCGGTTCCTGCCAGCCACCAAGGCCATGCCGAAGGAAGTGCTGCCCATCCTCGATAAGCCGCTGGTGCAGTATGGCGTCGAGGAAGCTTTCGCGGCGGGACTGACGGACATCGGTTTCGTCACAGGCCGGGGAAAGCGGGCCATCGAAGATCATTTCGACATGAGCTACGAGCTCGAGCACCAGATCGCCGGCACCGGCAAGGAGCAGCAGCTGGCCGGTATCCGGGAGCTCATCGAACGCTGCACGTTCTCCTACACGCGACAGGTGCATATGCGCGGGCTCGGCGATGCCATCCTGAAAGGCAGAACGGTCCTGGGAGACGTCCCGTTCGGCGTGGTGCTGGCGGACGATCTCTGCCTCGGGGCAGACGACGGCAAGGGCCCGGGCGTGCTCGAGCAGATGGTGGGTCTGTACAAGCAGTTCCGCTGCAGCATCGTGGCCGTGGAGGAGGTTCCGGAGGATCAGGCGCACAAGTACGGCGTGATCGCTGGTGAGTCCCTGTCCGAGAATCTGATCCGGGTCACCGATATGGTGGAGAAGCCGCCGGAAGGCACCGCGCCGAGCAACCTGGCCATCATCGGCCGGTACATCCTGACCCCGGACATATTCGAGATCATCGAGAACACGGCCCCCGGCAAGAACGGAGAGCTGCAGATCACCGACGCGCTGCTCACGCAGGCGAAAAAAGGGTGTGTGATCGCGTACAAGTTTGAAGGCCGTCGCTTCGATTGCGGCTCGGTGGCCGGTTTCGTGGAGGCCACCAACTACTTCTACCAGCTGAAGTACGGCCGGAAATGACGGACGCCGCCTTCGATGCCGTCACCGCGGCACTGCTCGAGCGGCCGACGGCGCCCATGGCCTTCGAGACCCCGGTGAGCCTGGATACGCTGCCGACACCGGTTCTGCTGCTCGACGAAAACGGCCTCATGCGCAACATCGAAAAGATGGCCGGCTATCTTGGCACCCGGAACAAGGGCTTCCGACCGCACGCGAAAACCCACAAATGCCCCGAGATTGCCCGTCGACAGATGGCGGCCGGCGCCGTCGGTATCTGCGCTGCCAAGGTGTCGGAGGCATTCGTGCTCGTGCATGCCGGAATCGACAGCGTTCTGATTACGTCCGCCATCATGTCACCCGCCAAAGCTCGGGTGCTGGCGGAACTCTCCCGCCATGCCAGCCTGGACGTGGTGGTCGACTGCGAGGCGGGGCTGGAGCTGCTCGAAGCCGCGCTCGAGGGCGATGACCGGCTCGGAGTCCTGATCGATCTGGACGTGGAGATGGGCCGTACTGGCACGCGCTCCGACGACGAGGCCCGGGTTCTGGCCGAGAGGATTTCCGCCTCGCCGAACATGGTTTTCCGTGGTGTGCAGCACTATGCGGGACATCTGATGCATGTGGAGGGTTTCGATGCCCGACGGGACCGCTCTCTCAGACTCTGGGAGACGGTAGCGGGGCGGGTTGAGAAACTCGCCAGCGCGGGGTTTCCCTCGGAGGTCGTCACCGGCTGCGGAACCGGTACCTTCAACATCGATTCCGAGGTCGCGGTGGTCACCGATCTGCAGGTGGGCAGCTACGTGTTCATGGATCAGGAGTACCGCCTGATCGGCGGTCCGGGAAGCGAGCTCTTCGATGACTTCGAAGTGACGCTGACGGTGGCGACCACGGCCATCAGCCAGCCCATGGGCGTGCGTGCGATCACCGTTGACGGCGGATTCAAAGTGTTCGCCTCGGACAGCGTGAACCCGGAACCGCTCGATCTCGCCGGCAGCCGGTACCGTTTCGGCGGTGACGAGCATGGGATCCTTCTGCTGGAAGAGGGCACGCAGCAGCCCGTCCTCGGCAGCGTGCAGAGATTCATCACCCCGCATTGCGATCCCACCGTCAACCTGCACGACGTTTACTGGGTTCACGACGGGGATCAGGTATATTCCCGTTGGCCGATCAGTGCCCGGGGTTGTTCCTGGTGAGCAATTCCGGGAATCGAACAAGGAGTTTCGAATGGTAGTTCTGGAGGTGACGGTTGCTTGAGATCGTTCAGTCTGGCGGCTGGCTCATGGTGCCTATTCTGTTGTGCAGCATCGTTGCTGCCGCGATCTGTGTGGAACGTCTCTGGACGCTCCAGCGATCGAGAATTGTTCCGAAGAATCTGGTGGCGCAGATCTGGAGTGCTGTGAAAACGGAGGAGCTGGACAACCAGAAGCTTCGCGAGCTCCGCACTTCGAGTCCGCTGGGCCAGGTGCTCGCGGCCGGCGTCGCCAACGCGAAACGGGGGCGAGAGGTGATGAAGGAAGCCATGGAGGAATCCGCCAGCCAGGTCAGTCACGACATGGAACGGTATCTGACCTCTCTCGGCATCATAGCCTCGATTTCGCCGCTGCTGGGTCTGCTCGGCACCGTGGTGGGCATGATCAAGGTGTTCACCGCGCTCATGCTGGAAGGGGCGGGCAATGCCAACGTGCTGGCGGGCGGTATTTCTCAGGCGCTGATCACCACGGCGGCGGGTCTGTCGGTGGCCATACCCGCGCTCATGTTTCATCGTTTCTTCCTCCGGCGTATCGATGAGCTGGTGGTGAGCATGGAGCAGGAAGCCGGCAAGCTGGTCGAGATCCTGCAGGGTGACCGGGAAGACGAGCCGCGGCTGTGAAATTCTCGCGACGAGGACGCCATGAAGCGAGTGTGGAACTGACACCGCTCATCGATGTGGTATTCCTGCTGCTCATCTTCTTCATGGTCTCGACCACCTTCATCCGTGAAACACAGTTGAAGATCGATCTCCCGGAAGCTGCAGGCGAACTCCAGGAGATCGAAGAGGAGGTGATCGAGATTACCGTGGATCGTGTCGGTGACTATGCGGTCAACGACCGTCTGCTGGTCGACAACGATCTGCTCACGCTCATCCGGGCGCTGGAGCAGGTGGTGGAGGCCGGGGGATCGTCGGGTTCCCGGCTGATCATCACTGCCGATGCGAATGCCGCGCACCAGAGCGTGGTCCGAGCCATGGATGCTGCCGGAAAGGTGGGGCTGACGCGTATCAGCATCACTACTCAGCAGCCTGCGGAAGAGTGAGCGAAACTTCCGTCCCTCCAGGAACGGCGGAGACCGCCGGGGAAGACCTGCCGCCGACAGACGACGCTGACCGGATACCGGTTCGTCCGGCGGGCGGCTCGGACTGGAAGACGTATGCGCGGCTGCTGCGCTACGTTCGACCGCACTGGTTCATCTTCCTGCTCGCCGTCATCGGCTTTCTCGCCGGCAGCAGTGCCGAAGCCTATTTCGCCAAGATGTTCGGCGATCTGATCGACAGCTGGCCGGAAACGGCTCTGTCCATTCCCGTGTTCATGCTCATTGCCGCTCTGGGCCGGGCGATCGGCGAAATTGTCGGTGAGATCCTGCTCAGCCGTATCTCGTTCACGGTCGTGCACGACATCCGTTGTGAGCTGTTCGAGCAGCTGCTCTTTCTACCGAGCCATTTTTTCGATGCCAGCAGCCACGGGCACCTGGTCTCCCGCATCACCTACAACGTCTCCCAGCTGCGCAGCGCCGGCACCGACGCGCTCAAGACCATCGTTCAGGATGGCGGAAAACTGATCGTTTATCTGGCGGTCATGCTCTACATGAGCTGGAAGCTCACGCTCATCTTCGCCGCCACCGTTCCCATCGTCGCCCTCATCGTTGCCTGGGCGAGCCGCCGCTTCCGCCGGATCAGCAAACGGATTCAGAACTCCATGGGCGACGTGACCCATGTGGCTTCCGAGGCCGTATCCGGCTACCGGGAGGTCCGGATCTTCGGCGGCCAGCCTTACGAGCGCGACCGGTTCGTGAGGTCCAGCCAGTACAACCGGCGTCAGAATCTGAAGATGACGGCGACCAAGGTTTCGAGCACGCAGGTCATTCAGTTTCTGGTGGTTGTGGCGCTCGCCATTCTCATCGCCGTGCTCTTTCAACCCGGCGTAGGGGGTGATCTCACCACCGGGGAGATCGTGACCCTGCTCGGACTTGCGGGCATGCTGGCGCGTCCGCTGAAGAAGCTCACCGAGGTGAACGCCAAACTGCAGCAGGGCCTTGCGGCCGCCGACGACGTGTTCAGTCAGCTCGATGAGCAGCGGGAGCCGGATGCCGGCACGCTGGATGTTGCCCGCGTGCAGGGGCGGATCGAGTTCCGCAACGTCAATTTCGGCTACGCGACCAGCTCGGGTGCGGTCCTGGAAGACCTGAACCTGGTGATCGAGCCGGGACAGACGGTGGCTCTGGTGGGACGCTCGGGGTCCGGAAAGTCGACGCTGGCAAGCCTGATCTCGCGATTCTACGAGCCCGACAGCGGCCAGATTCTGCTGGATGGCGAGCCCGTTGAGTCCTATACCCTGCCTTCTCTGCGGCGTCAGATCGCGCTGGTGACGCAGCAGGTCACGCTCTTCAATGGAACCCTGGCCAGCAACATCGCCTACGGCAGTCTGGCGGATGCGGACCCGGCGCTCATTGAGGACGCGATCCGCCGGGCGCACGCGGACGTGTTCATCCGGGCGCTTCCCGAGGGTCTGGAAACGCTGGTGGGGGACGACGGTGTTCTGCTCTCCGGGGGGCAGAGGCAGCGGGTCGCCATTGCCCGGGCGCTTCTGAAGGATGCCCCCGTGCTCATACTCGATGAGGCGACTTCCGCGCTGGATACCACCTCCGAGAAACACATCCAGGCCGCGCTGGAAGAAGTCATGCGCGGCCGCACCACGATTGTCATCGCTCATCGCCTGTCCACGATCGAGAATGCGGACGTGATTCTGGTGATGCAGGACGGGCGCATCATCGAACAGGGCGGTCACGAGGAACTGCTGGCCGCCGGAGGGGCATATTCCGATCTGTACAATGCCCAGTTCGAGGAAGGTGCGACTGCGGGCGCTTCCCCTCAACTGTCCCGGAAGTCTGTCACCGAACCGACCCCGCGGGCAGCGCAGCGCATGAATCTTCCGGCCTTCGAGCGGCGGTTCGCTCCCCTGGCGAACGCCTGGTATGAACGGGCCGCATGGCTCTCGCTGCTGGCACCGTTGAGCTGGATCTACGGGCTGGTATCCCGCCGCCGGCGCCTGGCTTTCATGACAGGAAAACGCACGCCATGGCGTGCGGATGTGCCCGTGATCGTGGTGGGTAACATCTCTGCCGGCGGCACGGGCAAGACGCCGTTTGTAATCTGGCTTGTGGAGGCGCTGGTTCGATTGGGATTCCGCCCCGGCATCGTATCCCGGGGGCACGGCGGGTCACAGACATCCAGCCCGCATCCGGTGGTGGCCGGCAGCGATGCTGACGACGTCGGTGACGAGCCGCCGCTGCTCGCCGCGCGCACCGGAGCGCCTGTGGTGGTCTGCCGCGACCGGGTGAAGGCCGTTCAGAGCCTGCTGGAAACGAACGACTGCGATATCGTGATTGCGGATGACGGCCTGCAGCATTACGCCCTTGCCCGGGATATCGAGATCGCCGTGATCGACGGACATCGTGGGCTCGGCAATGGCCGTCTGCTGCCCGCCGGGCCTCTGAGGGAGCCGGTGGAACGTCTCGAGGAGGTGGACTGGGTGGTGAGCTCCGGGCGCAGCGCGGGGACGGGACAGCCGGAATCCGTTCTGTCGGTGGTTCCTGCACGCTTCATCGGTCTGGTCCCGGGCGCGCGGACCCGTACACCTGCCGAGTTCTGTGACAGTTTCGAGAACGTCAACGCGGTGGCGGGTATCGGTAATCCGGGCCGGTTCGTGCAGACCCTCAAGGAACTCGGACTGAATCCCATCCTCACGGCGTATCCCGATCACCATCAGTTCGAAGGCGACGAGGTCTACTTCGACAACGACTGGCCGGTGGTCTGCACGGAGAAAGACGCCACCAAGCTGAGATCGCTTCAGGATCTGCCATCGAATCTCTACTACCTCGAGATCGACTCGGAAGTGGTGACGGAAGAGGGCGCGCCCGGTGAGGAGAAGCTGAAAGCTCTGCTCGCCGTGCACGGTATCCGGGTCGAATGACCTTCCGGGTCGTCATTCCCGCACGCTTCGGCTCGGAACGCCTCCCGGGCAAACCACTGGCCGATCTGGGCGGCAGACCGATGATCGTGCGGGTCGCCGAGGCGGCTGCCAGGTCTTCGGCCGCCGAGGTGCTGGTGGCAACAGACGACGAGCGGATTCTGACGGCGGTCGAGGCGGCAGGCATCACGGCCGTGATGACGCGGACGGATCATCCTTCAGGCTCCGATCGGGTGATGGAGGTCGCCAGAGTCAGACGCTGGTCGGAAGAGGACATCGTCCTGAACGTGCAGGGCGACGAACCCTTCATTCCGCCCGCCGTTCTGGATCAGGTTGCCGGGGTGCTGGCAGCGGATCCTGCCGCGGCCAGCGCGACCCTGTGCGAACGCGTTGCCACCTTCGAGGAACTGCTGGACGTGAATCTGGTGAAGGTGGTCCGCTCGGCAAGTGAGCGGGCGCTGTATTTTTCCCGCTCGCCCATTCCCCATGGACGGGGCCTGTTCGATACAGCAGCCGGCGAACTTCCGGCACAGGGTGCCTGGTGGCGCCATATCGGTGTGTACGGTTTCCGATGCTGGGCACTGAAGAAATTCGTCGGGCTGCCGCCGGGCAGACTCGAGGTGCTGGAGCGTCTCGAGCAGCTCCGGTTTCTCGAGAACGATCTGGACATGCGCGTGGTTGAGACCTGTGAGCCGGTCCCTGGCGGGATCGACACGCCGGAGGACCTCGCGCGCGCCCGCGCGCGCTTCGGCGTATGAATTATCTGCCGGGGTTTCTGGAACCTGCTGCCGCATCCCGATTGTTCGGCTGGCTCTGCGGCTCCGTCCTCTGGGAGCATGAGACCGTTCATCTGTACGGCCAAGAACGGACGGTACCCAGGCGGATAGCCTGGTTCGGTGACGATGGCCTGGACTATCGCTACTCGGGCCGTTCGCACGAAGCGCGTCGCTGGCCGCGGCCGCTGGCAACCCTGCGTGATGACATCGCGACTCAGCTCGGAGCGCGGCCGAACTTCGTGCTGCTGAACCGCTATGCCACCGGCAGCGACAGCATGGGCTGGCATCGGGACGACGAAGACGGCTGCGCGTCGCGGATTGCGTCTCTGTCTCTGGGGGCGACCCGCGCTTTCCTGGTGCGGGAGGCGGGCGCGGACCGGAGCCGGCGGTTGCTGCTCGAAGACGGGTCGCTGCTCCTGTTCGACGGCACCGACCGGCATGCACTGCCCAAGACAAGGCGTCCGGTGGGCGAGCGGATCAACCTGACTTTCCGGGTGCTCAGCTGAGATCGCTCGCGGGCATGAATACGCTGGCGGTGCCGGCCGCGGCGGATGATCTCCTCCTGATCACCAGCACGAAGGAGCTCCAGAGCGCCCGGCGCGCGGCACTGGCGGCCGGGGTCAGTCCCGTCGTTCTCGGCGGCGGCAGCAACGTGGTGCTGCCGGAGCGGATCACCGAGCCCGTCTGGCTGATCCGCATGCGCGGGCTTTCAGTCGAGCGAGCGGAGAACGGCGTGCATGTCACCGTAGCCGCCGGCGAAAACTGGCACAGTCTGGTGCGCTGGTCACTGGGGCAGGGCCTGTCCGGTCTGGAGAACATGGCGCTGATCCCCGGCAGCGTGGGCGCTGCTCCGGTGCAGAACATCGGTGCCTATGGTGAAGAGCTGTCGGCCACCTTCGTTGGCGCCGAGGCGTTGAACATGACGACGGGACGCGTCGAACGTCTGGGTGCCGGCGAGCTCGCTTTCGGATACCGGACCAGCTCGCTGAAGACGTCTCCGGGGGCCTATGTGATTCTGTCCATCACGCTGCGGTTGAGGGAACCCGGTGATACGCCTGGTGACAGGGTGAATGCCCGTTATCCGGACGTTGCCGAGGAGCTGCGCCGGATGGGCCGGAATCGGAATCCCCGGGCCGTGGACGTTGCGGAAGCGGTAGTGCGCGTGCGGCGCAGGAAGCTGCCGGATCCGCGGTTCATTCCGAATGCCGGAAGCTTCTTCAAGAACCCGGTGGTCTCCTTATCGGAATTTCAGGCACTGGAGAAACGGCATGGACCGCTCAAGCACTATGAGGATCCGGCCGGGGTGAAGCTGGCGGCAGCGGAACTGATCGAGCGGTATGTGAAGGGGGCTGGCGTCCCCGTTCCCTGGGCGGAGCGAGGTGCGCCGATCCGGGTCTGGGATCGTCAACCACTGGTGCTGACCAATCCCGGGCGACGCTCGGCCCGGGAAGTGCTGGCGGTCGCGGATCAGATCCGGGCAGGCGTGGACGGAAAATTCGGTATCCGGCTCCAGCTGGAGCCGGATGTGATCGGGGGCTGACCGAAGCTACTTCGGCAGCACGCCTTCCTTCTGAAGCTGTGCTTCCCGCTCCCGTCGCCGGACTTCGCGCGGATCGTTCGACGCCCGGGTAGCTGGTTCCAGATCTTCCTCCTCCACAGGCACTTCGACAGATGCCGGCTTTTCCGGCTGGTCGGAAGCGGCAGTCTGACCGGCCGAGGCGGCGGCGGGCGCGGCGGAAGACTGAGATCCGGACGTTTCCGGCTGCTTCTCCTTTCTCTGAGGCTTGTCGGCTTTTTGCGCCTTTCCTGCAGACTCAGTCCTGCCGGCAGTCTGGACTTCAGCCGATCCGGCTTCCGGCTGGCTGTCCGCTGGCGGCGTCTGTGGCTCAGGCCTGTCCGCCTCGGTCTTCGGAGCGGGAGCCTTTGCCAGCGCCTGTGCGGGCGCTGCCGACGAAGACCGGTTGCGGGGATCGTTCGCCGCCCGGACACCCTCCGCTGACTGATCTTCCACCACGGAACTGGCGGAAGTCCGGCTGGCGTTGTCGGTGCCGACGGTTTCCGGCGGCGTCGGCGATGTGGTTTCCCGGGTCGACTCTTCGGCATCGGGTGTCTTTGCAGCGGCTCCGGCGGCCGGGGCAGCGCGCTTCGGTTCGGGCCGGTCGTCCTGCTCGATCGCGGATCGATCGCGCCGGGGTCGTCGCCGGCTTCCGGCGAGGGTTTCTTCGCTGGGACGACGGGCTTCCGCTTCCTCTACAGAGACCGAGGCGGCGACTTTCGGGGAACTTCCAGCATCGGACTTCCGACGGCTGTCGCGGGAGGTGTCGCTGTCGCGGGCAGAGTCCCCATCCGTGGAAGATCTGCGACGACGGCGGCCTTCACCGCGCTCGTCCGTGGCATTGCCATTGCCCTGAGCGGGCTGATCGCCGCGATTCCGGGAAGACTCCTCCCGATCGGCACGGCCCTTTCTACCATTGCGATCCCGGTTTTCGCTGCGGCGTCCTTTGTTGTCGCCGCGGTCCTTGTTTTCGCCGCGGGCGCGATCATCGCCGCGGTCCTTATTATCGCTGCGGCTCCTATCATCGCCGCGGGCGCTTTTCTCTCCGCGGGGCTTTCTGGTGCTGCTGCGCTCGTTGTCGTCGCCGCGTCCTTTGTCATCGCCGCGTCCTTTGTCGTCGCCGCGGGCGCTTTTCCCGCTGCGTTCGCCGTCGCCGCTTCGGGGTTGCCGGTCGGACCGGTCACTCTTTGTGCGACCGCGGTCGGCTGACGGACGACGCGGGTCCCGAGCGTTGGCGGTGTCCGTGCTTTCTTCTTCGGCAGTTTCTTCGCTGAACAGAGATTTCACGATCCGGGTCAGCAGCCCTGCTTTCTGTGGTGCGGCACTCCCGGCATCCGCTCGCGCTCTGCCGGCGGCCTGTTTCGGGGCGTCGCTGCGTCCGGTGTCGTCGCCGCGTCCTCTGTTTTCGCCGCGTTCTTTCTGATCGCGGCGCCCTCTACTGTCGCCGCGGGCGCTCTCTTCGACCCCGGTGCCAGGCGGCTTGGGGGCGGTGGGGCGGATGGGCTGCACGGCGGCAGTCTGGGCCGGGGTGGTCGGCCGCTGCGGCTGGCGCACTTCCTCGGGCTCCTGAAGGGCCTCGGTGAGCTCGTAGCTCGGCACGTCCCCTTCCTGGGAGACGTGATCATCCCGCAGGCGCTGGATTTCGAAGTGGGGCGTTTCGAGATTGACGTTCGGCACGATCACCACGTGGGTATCCGTGCGGCGTTCGATTTCCGCCACGTCCTGACGTTTCTCGTTCAGCAGGAAGGATGCGATGTTGAGGGGGACCATGGCACGAACGATGGAGCTGCGTTCCTTCAGGCATTCTTCCTCCATCACCCGGAGGATGGTGAGCGCCAGGGAACGGGTGTCCCGGATGCGGCCCTGACCGGTGCACCGGGGGCAGATCTCGGTCGTGAGTTCCTCGAGGGAGGGCCGCAGGCGTTGCCGGGACATCTCCATCAGTCCGAACCGGGAGATCCGGCCTACCTGGACACGGGCGCGGTCCGCGTCGAGGGCTTCCCGCATCCGGTTTTCCACTGCCCGCTGGTTTTTCGCCGAGGTCATGTCGATGAAGTCGATGACGATCAGACCGCCCACGTCACGCAGTCTGAGTTGCCGTGCGATTTCTTCGGCAGCTTCCAGGTTCGTGTTCAGCGCGGTCTCCTCGATGTCGGCACCCTTGGTGGCACGAGCCGAGTTGATGTCGATGGATACGAGCGCTTCGGTGGGATCGATGACGATGCTGCCACCGGATGGCAGCTTCACGGTGTGCTGAAAGGCCGTCTCGATCTGGGATTCGATCTGATAGCGGCTGAACAGGGGGATGGCGTCGTCGTAGAACTTCACCTTGTCCTGGTAGTTGGGCATCACCTGATCGATGAACGTCTTTGCTTCCTCGAAGGCATCTGAACCGTCGATCAGAACTTCGCCGATATCCTTGCGCAGATTGTCGCGGATGGCGCGGAGGATCACGCTGTTTTCCTGATAGAGGAGCTTCGGAGCCTTCTCCTGCTGATCGGCCTGGGTGATGGCTTCCCACAGCTGCAGCAGGTAGTTGAGGTCCCATTGCAGCTCGTCGCTGCTGCGGCCGATGCCCGCGGTCCGGATGATCACACCCATGCCCTCGGGGATTTCCAGCTTGCTCATGGCTTCCCGCAGCTGATCCCGGTCTTCGCCCTCGATACGCCGGGAGATGCCGCCAGCCCGGGGATTGTTGGGCATGAGAACCATGTAGCGGCCGGCCAGGCTGATGAAGGTGGTGAGCGCGGCACCTTTGTTCCCGCGTTCCTCCTTGTCGACCTGTACCACGAGTTCCTGGCCTTCGCTGATCAGTTCGGAGATGTTGAGCCGGCCACCTTCGCTCGGCTTTTTCTGAAAGTACTGGCGGGAGATTTCCTTCAGGGGAAGAAAACCGTGGCGCTCGGCGCCGAAATCGACGAACGCTGCTTCCAGGCTGGGTTCCACCCGGGTGATCCGGGCTTTGAAGATGCTGGCCTTCTTCTGTTCCCGGCCGGCGTTTTCGAGATCCAGGTCGTAAAGCTTCTGGCCATCGACGAGGGCCACCCGGACTTCTTCCGCCTGGGAGGCATTGATGAGCATTCTTTTCATGGTCTGATCCTATGCGTGAGCGAGACGCCAGGACGCAGCTGAACGATCAGATAGGGAAAGAGGAGAACGTGTCCGTGCCAGGTACCTGCGCACCCAGAACACGTTCCTGAAGGCCACGGCTCGAGCGCCCGGAGCAATGTCTCGCTCGCAATGCGCCATCGGCCGGAGAGTTCCGGTCACCTGGCTCCTCGCGGCGCTTCGCCGCTCTGTGCGTGCGCCGCTCGATGAATGCCGGCCTTCTGCCAGTCAGATCAGGCAACGATACGGTCGCCTGACCGGAATGTTCTTTCTGTTCTTTCTCGGTCGATCGTTCGAGTCTGCGCACCCGTTCGGTGCTCATTCGTCTGCCGGGCACGCTGCCGCGGTAACTGGTCGGATCGAAGCTTGGTGGGCGCTGTCGGTTTCCGTACCGCCGTGGCGTCGCGAACGCAGATGTCGATGCTTCTGAACGGGATCCAGGATGCCCGGCCTCGACTGCAGCTGCCTTGGCAGATGGGGTCGTGGCAGGAAACCACCTGGCGACTCGCAACGGTGTTGTTCACTGTTGGTCGTTCAAAAAGTAGCCGTGGCGGAGTGCCCCGTGGGACAATCCCGCGCTCGGCTGGGCGGAAGCTTAACAGTCGGGATTAAGTCCTTCAAACATTAGGGGAAACCCAGGTTTTCCACAGGCAGATTCAGGTGAGTGACGGCCGACACGAGTCAGATAATCGTCAGGGCCCCCGGGTGCTCGAGGTGGGGGAGGACGCAGCCGGGCAGAGAATTGACAACTTTCTGATCAGAGTGCTCAAGGACGTTCCGAGAAGCCGTGTCTATAAGATGATCCGCAAGGGCGAAGTCCGGATCAACGGTGGCCGAACGCGGCCCACCGTCAAGCTGCAGCCGGGGGACCGGGTCCGGATACCCCCGGTTCATACCCGGGCGCCCGCTCAGGAAGCGTTCATCGGCTCCCGGCAGCTCGAAGCCTTCGAGACCGCCATCCTTCACGAGGATGACCGCCTCATCGTGCTGAACAAACCCGCCGGTATCGCCGTCCATGGCGGCAGCGGCGTCAGCTTCGGTGTGATCGAGGGTCTGCGGCGGCTGCGACCACAGGCGAATCTCGAGCTCGTTCACCGGCTGGACCGGGAGACATCGGGATGTCTGCTGATCGCCAAACGACGCTCGACGCTGCGTGCTCTGCACGAGCACATCCGGGCAGGGAACCTGGGAAAGCAGTACCGGCTCATCGTGCGTGGCCGCTGGCCGCAGACCCTCAAGGAAATCCGCGCACCTCTGCATCGTTACGTGACCGCCAGCGGCGAGCGCCGGGTTCGTGTGAGCGGCGAGGGCAAGCCGAGCCTCACCACTTTCGAGATCGATGCGCGCGCGGACTCAGCAACGCTGCTGCGCGCAGAGCTTCACACCGGCCGGACTCACCAGCTCCGGGTGCACTGTCTGCACGCCGGGCATGGCATTCTGGGTGATGAAAAGTATGCGGGCGAAACAGACCGGGAATGGGACAGACGGGAGGGCGTGGGACGGCTCTGCCTCCATGCGGAAAGAATCACCCTGCCGGAGGGTGCCGGTACCTTCGTCGCCCCTCTGCCGCAGGACTTCGCCCGGATCTGGCAGCGTCTGGAAGGCGCCGGATCAGTCGGATCCACCCCCGAGGACGGGCATGCCAGCCTGCGCCAGCAGGGTGCACAGGGCGATTAGCGGCAACCCGATCAGGGCGTTCGGATCGTCGCCGCCGAGACGCTCGAACAGCGCGATGCCGAGCCCCTCGGACTTGAATGCCCCGGCACAGTCGAGCGGCTGCTCCCGGGCCACGTAATCGGCGATCTGATGCTCGCTGAGGTTCCGGAAGGTGACCGGGGTGGTCACCAGCTCGAAGCGCTCTGAACCGTCGACGGTGTTCGTGACACAGAGACCGGTAAGAAAAGTGACTTCTCTGCCGGACAAGCGTGCGAGCTGTGCCCGGGCCCGGGCTTCAGTGCCTGGCTTTCCCAGGATTTCACCCTCCACCACCGCGAGCTGATCCGACCCGATCACCAGCGCATCCGATGCCGCCGCCGCCACCGCTGCGGATTTCGCCCGGGACAGACGGCTGACGAGCGCCTCCGGCGTCTCATCGGGCATCGGGGTCTCGTCGACTTCCGGGGCAATGGCCTCGAAAGGGAGGCCAAGGCGGTCGAGAAGTGCTCGGCGGTAGGCTGAAGTGGAGGCGAGAATGAGTTTCATCGATTTCCCGTCGGTGGTGTCTCAGGAGTAAAAAAGTATTGTTATCAGCGTCTTAAGAAGGGTTCGGGGGGACCGCTCGCCGGTCGCCGAACCGCTCAGGATGCCCTTTACAGCGCCCTGCAGGGTACCTATGATTGCGCCCGCTATGAATACCCGCCCTCAGGAAGCCCTGTCATACCGGGACCTGGCGAGACAACAGGCGCGGATATCCAGGCAGATCAGCCTCGGAACCCTGGATCGGCTGAAAGCGCTGGTCGGGGAAGGCGATCTGGAATCCCAGGCGGAACTCGAGGCGACCCTGCAGTTCAGCATGGATCCCGGCGGGCTATGCCGGGTCGAT
>JAUIAV010000007.1 GCA_030425195.1 Gammaproteobacteria bacterium
CCGGCTCTTTCGGCAGGCCGAGCACCCGCTTGGCGATGATGTTCCGCTGGATCTGATCGGTGCCCCCTCCGATCGACGTGAAGTAGGCGTTCAGCGTCAGGAAGTTGGCGTCCTCCGCACGCGGATGATCTTCGCCTTCGAACAGACTCGCTGCACCGAGAATCTCCGTCCGCACCCTTGCCTCCTCATGCAGGATACGCGACATGGCGAGCTTTCCGAGGCTCATCACCGAGGAGGATGTTCCCTGCTTGAGATCCGCTTTACCCCGGGCGGTGTTCAGGGCGTTCAGACGCTTGTAGCCGATCGTCCGGGCGATGTCCTGGCGCAGGCCGGGATCATCGAGGCGGCCCGCTTCCCGGGCCAGCGCGATCAGCGGCTCTTCGTTCGTGGCTTCCCGGACCCCGCTTCTCGGGCCCCGGGCACCCTCGCCCATGGAGGAGCGCTCATAGGCGAGCGCCATGTTCAGTATCTGCCAGCCGCCATTCAGGGGGCCGAGGAGATTTTCCGCCGGAACGATGGCGTCGGTGATGAACACCTCGTTGAAGTGACTCTCGTCCGTGATCTGCCGGAGCGGCCGGACTTCGATGCCCGGCTGTTTCATGGGACAGAAAAAGAACGAGATACCTTTGTGCTTGGGCACGTCCCAGTCGGTGCGGGCGATCAGCATGCCGAAGTCGGCCACAGCAGCCCCGGATGTCCACACCTTCTGCCCGTTCACCACATAGTGATCGCCCTGGCGGTCGGCCCGGGTGCGGATACCGGCGAGATCCGAGCCGGCCCCCGGCTCGCTGTAGAGCAGGCACATGTTCACGCTGCTGGTGAGCAGCCTGCCGAGAAGCTGCTCCTTGAGCGCCTGGCTGCCGCCTGCCAGCAGCGTGTTTGCCCAGAGATTCATCCGGTCCTGACCGGTTCCAGGTGCCCGCACACGGGCAAACTCGCGCTCGATGATCTTGGCCTGTGCGTCTCCCAGCCCCCTGCCATACCATTCTTCCGGCCAGCGGGGCACGCACCAGCGGCCTTCCAGGACCCGCTGCAGCCACTCTCTTCGAGCCTCGGAGGTTTCCCATCCGTAGGATTCGTTCGCCAGCGCTTCGGCAACCTCCGGCCGCCAGTGCCGCTCGAGCCAGTCTCTGACCTCCTCGGTCAGAGCGTCATCGGTGACGTTTCTGTTTTCTTCGCTCATGCCATTGCTCATGGTGATCAGCCTCCCAGTGCCTGGAGATAGCGTTCCCGGTGATAGGCCGGGGTACCGAAAAGTTGAGCGTCCGCGCGGGCACGCTTCAGATAGAGATGGGCAGGGTGTTCCCAGGTGAAAGCGATACCGCCATGCATCTGGATACCGTCCGCCGCGGTCCTGACGAAGGCATCCGCACAGGCAAAGGCCGCCAGACTGACCGCTTCCTGCACGTTGTTCGCACCCTGAGCCAGCTGTTCCGCCGCATTGCGAGCCGCGGATATGGCCGACTCCGTTTCAAGCAGCAGATCGGCGGCCATGTGCTTGATGGCCTGAAAGCTGCCGATCTGCCGCCCGAACTGAATCCGGGTCTTGGCGTACTCCACGGTGAAATCGAGCACCCGCTGGGCGCCGCCGGCCTGTTCACCTGCGAGCGCTACCAGAGCGAGATCCATGGCCGCGCGAGCCGCCACCCAGGCGGATTTCGAACCCTGCAGTCGCCGGGCCGGTGCGCCGCTGAGGTCCACGGCCGCCATCCTGAGCGTGTGATCGAAGGTCGGCAGCGGCGTAATCGCCACCCCCGCGGCGCCGGGCTCCACGGTGAAGGCCGCAACCCCCGTGTCCGTATTCCCGAGCACGATCAGCACATCCGCACTCTGCCCGTGCAGCACATAGCTCGCACGACCATCGAGCCACCATCCGTCGCCCTCCCCTCTTGCGGCCACGCTCAGACCGTCTTCCGTCCAGGTCCCTGAATCCCCGGTGAGCGCGACGGTCGCAATGGTTTCACCGGAAGCGATGGCCGGCAGCAGCTGATCGTTGACGTCTGTGTCGCCCAGCACTCTGAGATATTCGGCGGCCAGCACGCCGCTCGCGAGCAAGGGCGCGCAGAGCAGCGCCGCACCAGCTTCTTCCATGACAGCCTCGAGCTCCATCGGACCAACGCCCGAGCCGCCGTGCGCCTCGTCGATCACGAGGCCCACCACGCCCATGCCGGCCAGGCTTTTCCAGAGTTGTGGATCGAAGCCCTGCTCCGTCTCCATGACTGCCCGGACTGCAGTCTCGGTGCTCGCGTCCGTCAGCAGACGATGCACCGAATCGCGCAACGCCGCCCGTTCTTCCCCACTCAGCTTGTTCAATGGATAGCGCCCCTGACTTTTCCACGCCCAGTATAGCCGACCGCCAGGGTAGAACCCCCGGGGCAACTGGAGTACGCTCCCGCGCCGGAGACCCATGATGCTCAGAAGTGCCTGCCAGAAGATGACCAGACTGACCGCCATTCTCGCGGTCGCTCTGCTCTGTGCGCAGACCCTCGCCGTGGTCCACGATCACGAGCCCTTGGATGACGGACTCTGCGCCGTCTGCTCCACGTCTCTGGACGCTGCCTCGACCGGCGCGTCTTCCGGATGTCACCTTCAAGGCGTCGCTGCCTCCTGGTCCGGGGTGCATTCCGTCACCAGGGAACCCCGACCGCTTCCGACCGCCCATCAGCCCCGGGCACCTCCTGCCGCCTGATCTCAACCAGTGAAACCGTCTGCTGCGCGAGGGTCTCTGTGCCCGTGTGGTCAGACCCGTAAAACGCATGCCGTCAGCAACCGCGGCCTGCCGAATGAGATCAGGAAGTTCCATGAAACTGTCGAAGCTGTGCGTCGTCTGCGCACTCTGTACCGCTTATCACACCCATGCCCATGCCGCCTCCGGCGACTCCGCCCAGACCCAGGCCCAGGCGGATTTCGTCGAAGAAATGGTGGTCACCGCCCACCCGCTGTCCGGCGAGGGTCTCGCCCAACCGACCTCCATTCTGCAGGGAGAGGAACTCAACAGAGCGCTCGCCGGCACCCTGGGGGAGACGCTTATCAATCAGCCGGGCGTACACTCCGCTACTTTCGGCGCCGCCGTCGGCCGGCCTGTCATCCGGGGCCTGGGCGGACCCAGAGTGAAGCTGATGGAAGACCGCATAGACAGCATGGACGTCTCGGTCTCCAGCCCCGACCACGCCACGACCATCGAGCCGTTCATGGCCGACCATATCGAAGTTCTGAAGGGACCCAGCACTCTGCTCTACGGGACCGGCGCCATCGGCGGTGTCGTCGACGTGCACACCGGCCGAATCCCGCACAGCGTACCGGAGTCTCTCAACTCCAAGGTGGAGGTCCGGGGCGCCGACAACGCAGACCAGCGGACGGCGGCCGGAATGCTGCAGGCAGGCGCAGGCGGTTTCGCCTTCCATCTGGACGGTTTCTACCGGGATGCGGACGACTACGAGATTCCCGGCTACGCCGAATCTGCCGCGCTTCGCGCCCTCGAGGAAGAGGAGCATGAGGACGAAGAGGAGGAGGAACACGAGGAACACGAGGAAGACGAAGCCTACGGAATCCTCCCGGGCAGTGAGCTGGAGAAGAGCGGCGGCGCTTTCGGACTCTCATTCGTAGGCGACCGGGGCTTCGTCGGCGGCGCCGTCAGCCGCTACGACGCCACCTACGGCCTGCCCGGCGGTCACTCTCACGCACACGAGGACGAAGAACACGAGGATGAAGAGCACGAGCACGGCGAGGAGGGCAATCCGATTCTGGATCTGGAGCAGACGCGCATCGACTTCGAAGCGGGGCTCAGAGAACCGTTCGCCGGTGCTGCAAGCCTGAATCTGCGAATCGGCTACAACGAATACGAGCACGCGGAGATCGAGCCCGGCGGCGAAGTCGGCACGCTGTTCGAGAACGAGGCCGTCGAGGGTCGCTTCGAAGTCGTTCACCTGCCGGTGGCGAACATTACCGGCGCGGGCGGCTTTCAGTTCGGCGACCGGGAGTACTCGGCGACGGGTGAGGAAGCCTACGTCCCGCCCGTGGACACCCGCACATGGGGTCTGTTCTACGTGGGACAGCGGGACTTCGCGCATTTCGATCTGGAAGGCGGCGTCCGCTACGAACGCGTCTCCCATGATCCGCAGTTCGGGATGACCCGCAGCTACGACATCGGCGCGGCATCGCTCGGTCTGGTGGCCCCCTTCGAATCCGGCCTGACCCTGGCCCTGCTGGCCGACTACTCCACCCGGGCACCGACCGTGGAAGAGCTGTTTTCCGATGGCCCGCACCTGGCGACCGGCAGCTATGAGATCGGAGACCCTGAGCTGGATAAGGAGCGTGCTGCCAACGTGTCCGCAACCATCCAGTACGAGAACGACAGCTGGCTGCTGGGCGCAAGCGTCTACTACACCGACTTCAAGGACTTCATCTTTGAATCACCGACCGGTGAGGAGCTGGACGAACTGCCCGTGTTCCAGTGGCAGCAGGACAATGCCACCTTCCGCGGCGTTGAGCTTCAGGCCGAGTGGCGGGCCATCCGCTGGGATGACGGCGAATTCGCCCTGTCCGCCTTCTATGATCAGGTGCGCGGCAGACTCAAGAACGGCGAGAACCGGAACCTGCCACGCGTCCCGCCGCAGCGCTGGGGGCTCGGCGCACGGCTGAACTGGATCGGCTTCACCCTGACGCTGGACTACGCGAAAACCAGCGACCAGGACGACAACGCGGACTTCGAGCTGCCGACGGAGGGCTTCGATGACCTGCGCGCCTATCTGGGTTATGGCTGGAAGCTCGACGACAGCCTGCTGGAAATCTTCGTAGCCGGCCGAAACCTGACGGATGACGAGCAGCGACACCACTCGTCATTCATCAAGGACTTCGCACCCCAGCCGGGACGCACCATCGAAGGCGGTATCCGGCTGACGCTGTAACGGCTTCGGGCCTGATCGGGCAGAAAATCCGGCCGCTCGCCGGCTAACGGATTTTCTGCTCGAACCGGGCCGTGTACTGGGTGACCTCGTAAAGCCCCCGGGTCCGTTTCAGATTTGGAAACAGGTCGTACCACCAGGTGTAGTTCACGGCGGCCCCGCCAGGCACCGGCAGGGGCAGCGCGAAACTCCTGAGCTCCTTGTCGGTCACCACACAACGGCTGAAATCACCCAGGTCGTCTTCTATGCAGACCCGGTACCGGGCCCGACGGCCGGACCCCTGAGTGTTGTCCAGATCCATGCGGACGCGCCGTTCCTTGCCATCCTCCCGGACGTACAGGTAGTTGCGGCTCGACACCGCCTTGTCGATGGTCACTGCCACCTGACGCGCACCGGTTTCCGGATCCTCCAGACCCTGGATCAGCAGATAATGATCCGAGGTCGGCCGCAGCTTGCCGAGACAGGCCCGGTTCTCCACCGTCAGCTCGAAGCGAGCCGTCCACCGGAGTGCCTCTCCACGCTTGCCCGGGGTGAGCTTCTCGAGCCGGCCCAGGCGGGAACGGCAACCGCGGCCGAGGAGATCGAGCTGTCTGTCCGATCCGAGCTGCAGTTCGCTGCGGTAGAAACCGGCATCCAGCCTGCCTCTGCCGTCCAGCCCGAGTGACAGCAGGATGTCGATGTGGGGGTCCTGGTGGAGCGAGCAGTCCCGGGTTGCCGGATCGCAGGGATTGAAGTTCAGATCGTCGTCGGGGTCTTCCGTCAGCGCAGAGGCGAAGCTCCCCTGATAGAGCCCGAGGTATGGCTCGAGATCGACCCGAGCCTCGGCGGGCATGGTGGCGGCCAGCAGGACGGGCAGCAGGCACTTGAGGCACCTCGAAGCCGCCCGCCGGAACCGCGCAGCGGCCCGGCGCCCACCCCACTGCACGATCAGCCCCGCTGCGCTTTCGCCTGCCTGCGCCGGGCATGCAGTATGGGTTCGGTATACCCGCTCGGCTGCGATACGCCCTCGAAAACCAGATCGCAGGCGGCCTGAAACGCAATTGACGCATCGTAGTCCGGCGCCATGGGTCGGTAGGCGGCGTCATCCGCGTTCTGTCCGTCCACGATGATGGCCATGCGCTTCATGGATTCCATCACCTGCTCACGGCTGCAGACGCCATGCAGCAGCCAGTTGGCGATGTGCTGGCTGGAGATCCGGCAGGTCGCCCGGTCTTCCATGAGCCCGACATCGTTGATGTCGGGGACTTTGGAACAGCCCACGCCCTGGTCGATCCAGCGGACCACGTAGCCGAGAATACCCTGCGCGTTGTTGTCCAGCTCGTTCTGCACCTCGTCCGCGGAGAGGTTCTCTCCAGCCAGCAGCGGCACTGTCAGGATGTCGTCGAGACTGGCCGGCTTCCGGCTGGCCAGCTCCGCCTGCCGGGAAGCCACGTCCACCTGATGATAGTGAATGGCGTGCAGCGTCGCGGCGGTGGGTGACGGCACCCAGGCGGTGTTCGCACCGGCCATGGGATGACCGGCCTTCACCTCGAGCATCTCTTTCATCTCGTCGGGCTTCGGCCACATGCCCTTGCCGATCTGCGCGACTCCGCGGAAACCGGCTGCCAGGCCGGCGTCCACGTTCGCATCCTCGTAGGCCTGGATCCAGGGCTGCGCCTTGATCGCGTCCTTCCGGAGGAACGGACCCGCCTGCATGCTGGTGTGGATCTCATCACCGGTCCGGTCGAGAAAGCCGGTATTGATGAACACCACCCGCGCCTTCGCCACCTCGATGCAGGCCCGAAGATTCACGGTGGTTCTGCGCTCCTCGTCCATGATGCCGACCTTGAGCGTATTCACCGGCAGACCGAGAATTTCCTCGACCCGCGCGAAGAGGTCGCAGGTGAGCTGCACCTCTTCCGGCCCGTGCATCTTCGGCTTGACGATATAGACGCTGCCCGCCCGGGAATTGCTCAGCATGCCGTTGCCCTGCAGATCGTGCATGGCGGCCAGCGACGTGACCATGGCATCGAGGAATCCTTCCGGGACTTCGTTTCCATCCGCATCCAGCACCGCATCCGTGGTCATGAGATGCCCTACATTGCGCACGAGGAGCAGACTGCGTCCATGGAGGACGAGCCGTTCACCCGTACGACCCGTGTATTCGCGATCGGGGTTCAACCGCCGCGTGATCGTACGGCCGCCTTTTTCCAGAACCTCTTCCAGGTTGCCTTTCATCAGACCCAGCCAGTTCCCGTAGACGACGCACTTGTCCTCGGCATCGACCGCGGCCACCGAATCCTCGCAATCCTGGATGGTGGTTACCGCACTCTCGAGCATCACGTCCTTGACGCCGGCCGGGTGCGCCGCACCCACGTCGTGTGCCCGGTCGATCTGAATGTCCACATGGAGCCCGTTGTGCTTCAGCAGGATCGAGCTCGGCTCGGCTTCATTTACGAAACCGACGAACTGCTCCGGATCCCTGAGCCCGGTGTTACCACCATTGTCGAGCATAGCGCGCAGCTGCCGGTTGCCCGCGTCATCGCTGCCGATCCCGTAGGCGACCACTTCGGTGTGGCTGGCACCATCCAGTGGCACCGCGGCATCCAGAAATTCGGCGGCCAGGGCGACCACCAGCTCACCCCGGGCCGGGTTGTAGCTGGTGCCTTTTTCCCGGCCGGGTGATTCCTCGATGACGTCCGTGCCGTAGAACGCATCATAGAGGGAGCCCCAGCGGGCGTTGGCGGCATTGAGCGCGAACCGGGCGTTCATGACCGGCACGACCAGCTGCGGACCGGCTACCCGGGCGATCTCCTCGTCCACGTTCTCAGTTTCGATGGTGAACGGGGCCGGTTCCGGCACCAGGTAGCCTATCTCCGTGAGAAACGCCTTGTACTGTGCAGCATCGATGGGCTGACCCCTGCGGGCCAGATGCCAGTCGTCGATGGTCTTCTGAATCTCCTCCCGCCGGGCAAGCAGGGCCGCGTTCACCGGTCCGAGATCGGCGAGCAGCCGCTCGAACCCCGTCCAGAAGTCGTTCAGATCCACGCCGGTGCCGGGCAGGACCGTTTCCGCCACCAGGGTGTCGAGTTCGGCTGCGACCCGGAGACCGCCACGGCTGACTCGATTTTCGCTCATGGTTCCCCCAGTATTTAGTTGATAAACGTGCGCTTGAAAAAGGCCTGCCTGAAAAAGGCGTGCCTAAGAGAGGCGTGCCTGAAAAAGGCGTGCTTGAAAAAGGCGTGCTTGAAAAAGGCGTGCCTGAAAAAGCGCGTAAGTATAGACATCCCCCCTACCCAACTACAGGGAAACTAATATTGTCCAGAAGATCAACGGTCGTCTGATCTCCTCAGGCGCCGTGATTCATGCAGTAGCGGATACCACGGCGGAGCAGCTCGTAGTATTCGGGTCTCTCCCAGCTGCCCCGCTCGATTTCGGGGTAGAAGTCCATCATCGGCTGCATGTCGTAGTGACCCCGGCAATGCCCCAGGTTCAGGTAAAGGACTTCCCCCTCCCCTACCCGATTGATGTAGTACACGGGACGGGGTGCATCCTCCGGCCAGTGGTCCTCGACGAATCCCCGGGCGGGACCCGTGTAACGGGTTTCCAGCAGATGATGCAGATCCCCATGGATGCGCGACAGATAGAGTTCGTCGTCGGTCTCGAAAGGCTCGATACCCTGTACCAGCTCATGCTCCGGATCCGCCACCTCGACCCGGTAGGGTTGTATGGGCGGGTGAGCGATGAACTGGGTGCCCAGCACGCTCATCAGCACGGGTGCCGTCTCCGGTGCATCCACCGCACCGGAGTTCAGGAACTTCAGAATCGAGTTGGTGCCGTGCAGCGCGAACCAGCGGCGGCCGTCCGCCACGTAGTTTCTGAGGGCCGCCTGTTCCTCTCCGGTGGGGACCAGATTGCAGGTATAGGTGATCAGAAAATCGCTCCGGGCAATGGCGTCGAGGTCATGATAGTTTGCGGCCACCTCGGTCCGGATCGTCTCGTGCTCGGCGAGCAGCTTCAGAAGTTCGAGCCGGGCGAAGTCGATGTCGTGGTAATCGCCGGCGGCAACCAGGTAGACGCGCGTGACCCTCTTTCCCGACACGGTTCAGAACTGAATGCGCTTGGTGATGCCGCCGTCGATCACGACATTGGCGCCAGTAGTGAACGCACCCAGCGGGCTGGCGAGCAGCGCCACCTGGGCAGCGACTTCGGACGCCTCACCCATTCTGCCGAGCGGTATGTCCGCCAGCGTCGCCTCGTAGAAGGGTGTCATGTTCTCCCGGATGAAATCCCAGGAGCCGCCCTCGATCATGATCGGCCCGGGTGAGATGGCATTCACCCGGATGCCCTTGCTGCCGACATCCTGCGCCAGCGCGCCCGCATACTGGATCACAGCCGCCTTCATGGCGTTATAAGCCCCGGCCGAGATGAACTTCTCCAGGGCTGCCGTGGAGGAGATGAGGACGATGCTCGCGTTGTGTGAGTTCTCGAGAAACGGCATGGCGGCTTCCACCAGGCGGACGGAGCCGAGCACGTCGTGCTCGAAGTTCGCCCGCCAGCCTTCCTCTCCGGGCGCGTTGCCGCCCGTGACGTTCGAAACCAGGCAGTCGATCCCGCCCAGCGCTTCCGCGGAGGCCGTCACCCAGGCCTTGAGCGCCTCACCATCACCCACGTCCACCGCAGCGCCGAAGGCGGTCACCCCCTGACTTTCGAGCGCTGCCACCGCGTCCGCCACCTGTTCGGCATTCCGGGCGCAGATGGCCACGTTGCAGCCTTCATCGGCCAGCGTATCCGCAATGGCACGGCCGATGCCTCGAGTGCCACCGGTGATGAGGGCTTTCTGACCCTTGAGCTTGAGGTCCATGATCCAACTCCTATATCGCTGTGTCGCTGTGTCGCTGTGTCGCTCGTCGCTCTGTCGCTGCATGGGCATGATCACAGGATCAGGTTGACTTTGCCGGCCTCCACCGCGACCGGAAACCGCTTCAGCCCCGCCTCGGCCGGAGCGCTCAGGACGGCACCCGTTCGCACGTCGAAAGTGGCGCCATGGGCGGGACAGACGAGCTCATACCCGCGCAGTGTGCCACCAGCCAGGGAACGGCCCGCATGAGGGCAGCGGGCGCTGACCGCATAGTACTGACCGTACACGTGAGCGATCAGCACTTCCTCACCGCCCACCCGCACCTGAGCCATGTCGCCTTCCGCCAGTGCCGTCATCGGCATCAGGGGTATCAACCGATTCCTCCTTCCGCATCGGTACCGCCGGATCTTGCGGAATCTAAAGGCGCGCACGAAAAACAGTCAAGCCAGCTTTTTTTCGATGAACCGCTCGGCCATACTCCGGCCGATGCAGAGGGGACCAGCGATGGCCAGACCTGAAATCCGCATCGACCCACTGACGCCCGCCATCGGCGCACAGATCAGCGGTATCGATCTCACCGACCCGACCCCAGAAGATTTCGAAACCGTACGCGGTGCGCTCATCCACCACCAGGTGGTTTTCTTCCGGGATCAGCCGGCACTCGCGCCGCAGGACCAGATTGCCTTCGCCCGGAGGTTCGGTGATCTGCACACACACCCGGCCGCGCCACAGATGGAGGGTCATCCGGAAATCTTCGTCATCCACGCGCACCGGGATTCAAAGGTCGCCAACGGCAACGGCTGGCATACGGACGTATCCTGCGACGAAGCGCCGCCCATGGCCACCATGCTGCAGATTCTCGAACTGCCTGAAACCGGCGGCGATACCCTGTGGACCAGCACGCTCGCCGCCTACGATGCACTGTCCGCACCGATGCAGCGGTTTCTCGAAGGTCTCTGCGCGCGCCACGAATCCGAGCACATTTATCGCGGCCGCTATTCAGATCGCGGCGTGGACGACGCGGGACGCCACTATCCCAGCGCCGTGCATCCGGTGGTGAGAACCCATCCGGATTCCGGCCGCCGATCGCTGTATGTGAATCCGAGCTTCACCACCCGTATTCAGGAGCTGGCCTCGGACGAAAGCACAGCCCTGCTCGAATATCTGTACCGGCACCAGCAGCGACCGGAGTTTCAGGTCCGGTTCCGCTGGTCGCCGAATGCGATCGCCCTCTGGGACAACCGTTCCACCCAGCATTTCGCACTCTGGGACTACTGGCCGGCACAACGCCGTGGACACCGGGTGACCATCGCAGGGGAGCGGCCGTTCTTCGACGAACGAAGACATCCGGAGACCGAACCCCACACCATTCGACGACTCGCAAGAAGACTGTGAATTCATGACATCCCGTTCCCTGCTCTGTCTGACCCTCCTGCTGACTGCCTGCACACCGGCGGACGCACCACCAGCAGACGCGCCTGTTGCACAGGACGCGGACGTTCTGTTCATCAACGGCCACATCCTCGCCCTGGACGACGCGGACACCGTGGCCAGCACTCTGGCCCTCTCCGGCGAACGGATTCTTGCCGTGGGCGGTGCGGAACTGGCGGAGCAGTTCCGCGCCACGACGACGGTCGATCTGGCGGGTGCCACGCTCATGCCCGGATTCGTGGACAGCCACATCCACATCAACGGCCGTCCACCGCACTTCATCGATCTGACCGGGGTGACCTCCGTCGCACAGATCGCAGACCTGGTCCGTGCCAAGGCCGATGAAGTGGGCCCTGGCAACTGGATCACCGGCTACGGCTGGTCCGAGGATGAGCTCGCCGAAGGCCGCCGCCCTCTCATCGGCGATCTGGACGCCGCTGCTCCGGGACATCCGGTGATGCTCACCCGGGCAGGCGGGCATAGCGCGGTCTTCTCCGGTGCCGCTTTCGAGCTGGCGGGAATCGATGCCACCACGCCGAATCCGGAGGGCGGCATCATCGAGCGGGACCCGTCGGGTGCCTTGAACGGGATCATCCGCGAACGGCAGAATCTGATCAGCAATCTGATCCCCGAGACACCATCGGAGGCCCTGCGTCCGAGCCTGGTCGCCAATCTGCAGGCACTGTTCCGGCAGGGCATCACTTCGATCATTCAGGCACAGGAGACCATCGACTTCTTTCCCCAGTGGGAGGCGGCCTATGCCGAGCACCGGGGCGAGCTGCCCCGGGCCTCAGTGCAGCTGACCTATGAGGGCCGGGAGGCCATGAAGGCATTCGGCAGGATCACGGGTGACGGCGACGAGCATCTCAGGGTGGGGCCGATCAAGATCTTCGCGGACGGCGGCTTCACCGGCCCGGCCGCCTACACCAGCAAACCATACAAGGGCGAGGACGAATACCGCGGCAAGCTGAACATGACCGAGGCGGATCTGAATACCCTCATCCGTTCCGCCCACGAGGACGGCTGGCAGCTCGGCATTCACGCTATCGGTGATGCGGCCATCATGCTGACCGTAGACGACCTGATGGCGGCTCTGGATGCGTTTCCACGGTCGGATCATCGCCACTACCTCAACCACTTCACGGTGATGCCCGATGAGGAGACGATGCGGGACATGGCGGCATACGGCATCGCCATCACCCAGCAGCCCAATTTCACCTACACGCTGGAAGGTCGCTACGTGGCGAACCTGGACGGCGAGCGGCTGGAGACGAACAATCCGCTCCGAACCCCGATGAATCACGGTATTCACGTCGCCATCTCCAGCGACATTCTGCCCATCGGTCCCATGACGGGGATCTATGCCGCGGTCACCCGGCGCGGCATGAGCGGGCGCGTGTTCGGCCCCGGAGAAGCCATAAGCCGGATGGAGGCGCTGAAGGGTTACACCCGGCAGGGCGCCTGGTTGACCCGGGAGGAGGGAGAGAAAGGCATGCTGGCACCCGGCATGCTGGCCGACCTGATCGTGCTGTCCGCCGATCCGCTGTCTGTGCCGGAAGCGGAACTCCTCGACATCGAGGTGCTCGAAACCTGGCTGGGTGGCAGAAGAGTCTTTGCGAGGAATCCATGACCCACTTTCCAGACAAAGTTGCCGCCGTCCGCGGCGCGGATACGGCCCTCGTCGATGAGCGCGGAACCGTTTCCTGGTCCGAGTTCAACGACAGGACCAACCGGCTGGTGAACGCGCTGCGGAACCTCGGCCTGACCTCCGGTGATGTGATCGCCATCTATGCAGGCAACAGCCGCGAGTATTTCGAGACCATGATGGCCGCGAGCCACGCCGGACTCGTCTACGTGCCGGTCAACTGGCATTTCAGCCCGGAGGAGCTCGCCTACGTGATCGACAATTCCGGGGCGAAGGCGCTCATCGCGGAAGGCCAGTTTCTGGCCCAGGCTGCCGCGGCCATTGCCCGGGAGGAAACACCCGGACTCGAGCACTGCATCGCCATCCGGGCGGATACCGGCACTCCGCCCTTCCTGGACTATGAAAGCCTCATCGAAGCGGCCGAGCCCGGCACGCCGCCGGAACAGACCCTCGGCGGTCCCATGTTCTATACCTCCGGCACCACCGGCCGCCCCAAGGGTGTGCGTTCGAGCACCTTCGCCGCCGGCGGCCCGCTGGAAATGATGGAGCTCATCGGCGGCGGGCTGTCGCAGATGCTCGGAATCCCGGCAGACGGCACCACCTTCATCTGCGGTCCGGTGTATCACTCGGCACAGTGGGCGTTCTCATTCCTGCCGCTGCTGGTAGGCAGCCGAGTGGTCATGCGGCATCGCTTTGATCCTGCCGAAGCCCTGAAGCTGATCGACGAGCACAAGGTCACGAACGTGCATCTGGTACCCACGCAGTTCCACCGGCTGCTGAAGCTGGATGATGGGGCCCGCAACGGTTTCGACGGCAGCTCCCTGGTGGTGGTATGGCACGGCGCAGCACCCTGCCCGCCTGAAACCAAGAAGAAGATGATCGACTGGTGGGGACCGGTGATCAGTGAATACTACGGCTCCACCGAAGGCTCCATCGTCACTCAGATCACCGCCCGGGAATGGCTCGAGCGGCCGGGATCCGTCGGCAAACCGGGCGCCATGGTGGAGATCACGATCCGCGATGACGACGGGCAGATTCTTCCGACCGGGGAATCGGGCCAGATCTACGTGAAGAACCTGATGGGCTCCGACTTCGAGTATCACAACGAACCGGAGAAGACGGCGGACGTGCACCTCGAACCCGGGGTGTTCACCTTCGGAGACGTGGGCTACTTCGACGGGGCGGGATACCTCTACCTCAGCGACCGCAAGATCGACATGATCATCTCCGGTGGTGTGAACATCTATCCCGCGGAGATCGAGGCCGTTCTGGTGCAGCACCCGGCAGTCGAAGATGCAGCCGTTTTCGGCATCCCCAACGACGAGTTCGGCGAGGAAGTGAAAGCCGCCGTGAAGCTCGCGCCGGGGAAGACGCCTGGTGAAGAGCTGACGGAGACGCTCATCGACTTCTGCCGGGAACACCTCGCGCACTACAAGGCGCCACGGTCCATCGACTACGAGTCGGAGTTTCCCCGGCATGAAACGGGTAAGCTCTACAAGCGCCTGCTCAGGGACCGGTACTGGCAGGGTCAGGGGAGAACGATCTGATGGGACTCTACGCCCGCTACATACTGCCGAAGCTCATCGACACCGCCTGCGGGCAACCGCCCATGGCCGAGCTCAGGAGCAGGTACGTGCCTCAGGCGGAGGGCAACGTGCTGGAGATCGGAATCGGCAGCGGCCTGAACCTGCCTCACTACTCGGACCGGGCCAGCACCGTGACCGGGCTCGATCCGCATGCGGAGCTCACCGATCTGGCCCGCGTACGGGCAGCCGACGCTCACCCGGAAGTGGAAGTCATGCAGATATCCGGCGAGGACATTCCTGCAGACGATGACCGCTTCGACACCATCGTCTGCACCTGGACGCTCTGCTCGATCCCGAACGTCTACCAGGCGCTGCGGGAGATGCACCGGGTGGTACGCCCCGGCGGCCGCTTCTTCTTCGTGGAGCACGGCCTGTCTCCGGACCCGGGCGTGCAGCGCTGGCAGCGGCGCATCGAGCCGCTCTGGAAGATCGTCGGCGGCGGCTGCCATCTCACCCGCAAGGCCGATGATCTCATCCGTGATGCGGGATTCCTGCTGCCGGATCAGGAATCGGGCTACCTGCCTGGACCGAAGTGGGCCGCTTTCATGACCCACGGGATTGCCGTCAAGCCAGACTGAGCGCAGCCCCGTCAGAGCACCTGCTCGAAGAGTTCCAGATTCGGTGGTCCGAGATATGTACCCTTGGGTGCATTGGCCTGGGCATGTGCGCGGCGGAAATGCTCGGAGCGGGTCCAGGCCTCGAAGGCTTCGCGGGACTCCCACACGGAATGCGAGGCATACAGCGTCCGCTGGTCGTCGGTATCGCCTTTCAGCAGTGCAAAGGATCTGAACCCCGGCACTTCCGACAGAAACGTCTCCCGTTCCCGCCAGATCTTCTCGAAACCTTCCTCCATGCCGGGGGCTATGGCGAACCGGTTCATCGCTAGAAACATCTCATTCTCCTGAAAGGCATCGGGCATCCGCTCATGGTATCGCAACCCGGATACCGGCGAACGTCCACTGGCTCCGTCAGCATCGCCTCGCTACTCTGAGCGGCAGACCACCACAGGCGGGAATCGGAGATGGCGCAGGAAAACGGCCGGCTGGCCGGCAAACGGGTGCTCGTCACCCAGGCGAATGACTACATGGGACCGGCGACG
Organism: Gammaproteobacteria bacterium; assembly: GCA_030425195.1. Lineage (GTDB taxonomy): Bacteria > Pseudomonadota > Gammaproteobacteria > Pseudomonadales > Azotimanducaceae > SZUA-309. The sequence continues at coordinate 15,506 of JAUIAV010000007.1, forward strand.
GTGGACCTGTTCGGTGCCGAGGGCGCGGAAGTGATTGCCGACGCCCGGGACCTCACCGCGCCCGGCGCCTGCGAAGACCTGGTTACCGGGAGCGGCCGGATCGACGTGCTCGTGGCCAACCTCGCATCCGAGAACTTCAGCGGAATCCCCGCCACCGGGCTCAGCGACGACGACTGGACCCGGACCTTCGAGATGATGGTGCATCCGCTGCACCGGCTGACCAGGGCCGTGCTGCCGCAGATGCAGAATCGCAAGGCAGGAAAGATCGTGGTCTACGGCAGCGCCACGGCTCTGAAAGGACTGAAAACGGTGGCCGCCTACAGCGCCGCCCGCGCAGCCCAGGTGGGGTACGTGCAGGCCGTCGGCGTGGAAGTGGCACCGGACAACGTGCAGGTGAATCTCATCGCGCAGAACTACGTGGAGAATCCCGTCTACTATCCGCCCGAACTGCAGGAAAACGAACGCTTCATGGCATCGCTGCGCCGGCAGGTCCCCCTGGGCCGGCTGGCCACCGCACGGGAAGACGCGCTGTTCGCCCTGTTCCTGGCCAGTGAGGAAAGCAATTTTTTCGTCGGTCAGGCCATTCCCTTCTCGGGCGGCTGGATTCAGCGCTGATCCCGGATGAGCAGGATTGCCTGGTTGAGCCTTACCGTGGGGGTCGCTGCCGCCGCCCTGGTCTCGGGCTGCGAATCCATCGACCGTTCGTCGGTCGCTCAGCAGGGGCCGGGGCCGCTCCGTCCGCATCCGGACAACCCACGGTACTTTGCCCATGCCGGCGGGGATCCCGTTTACCTGACCGGTTCTCACACATGGAACAACGTCGTCGACATGGGGGAAACGGACCCACCGGCGCCGCTCGATTATCCGGCGTACATCCAATGGCTGAAGGCGCAGGGGCACAATTTCACCCGCCTTTGGACCTGGGAACTGCTTCGATGGGATTCTTCCAGCCTCGAGGGTCAGCCTCCCCGCAACCACACCATTGCACCGCACAGATATGTGCGCAGCGGCCCCGGCCTGGCCGTGGATGGCAGACCGAAGTTCGACCTGACCAGGCTCAACGATCGGTATTTCGAGAATCTGTCCGAACGGGTTCGGATAGCGGACGAGAACGGCATCTATGTCTCGGTGATGCTGTTCGAAGGCTGGGGCAACCAGACCATCCCTGACGCCTATTCGCAGAGTCCCTACCATCCTGCCAACAACGTCAATGGTATCGATGGCGACCTGAACGGAGACGGAATCGCTCTGGAAGTTCATCAACTGGCCATACCGGCTGTTACGGAAATACAGAAGCGTTATGTCGCGCGTGTTCTCGAGGCGCTGAACCACTTCGACAATCTGATCTATGAAATCGGCAACGAGGTGCATCACAGCTCGACGGCATGGCAGTACGAGATGATCCGTTTCATCAGGGAGTACGAGAACCGATTGCCGAAGCAGCACCCGGTCGGCATGACCTACCAGTACCGGTTCGGAATCAATCAGACGCTGTTCGCATCACCCGCCGACTGGATATCGCCGAACGATGTGGTCATCTACCGGATCGACCCACCACCGGCCGATGGGTCGAAGGTCATTCTCGCCGACACCGATCACTTCTGGGGTGTGGGAGGCAATGCCACCTGGGTGTGGAAGAGCTTCTTCAGGGGACTGAATCCGATATTCATGGACCCCATGGACGGCGCCATCATTGCGGCCGATCCCGCCAGACTCGATGCCGGCGCTGTTCGCAGGAGCATGGGCCAGACGCTGACGTGGAGTCAGCGAATTCCGCTCGCCGCGATGGCACCGCATGGTGAGCTGGCGAGCTCCACCTACTGTCTGGCGGATCCCGGCATCGAGTACCTGGTCTTCGTACCCGGGGAACGTGCCGGTGCAACGGTCGAGCTTCCCGAAGGAGACTACCGGTATCTCTGGTTCGACACCGAGACCAGCAGCGAGACAGACTTCGAGATGTTCAGCCATCCCGGCGGCCCCGCCTGGAGACCCAAGCCATACGCCGCCAGCTCCGTGCTGCACATCGTTCGCGTACGTGTCCCTGGGCAAACTTCTTTCTCTGAGTAACAATCGGAGCAACGGCATGGACAGCCGGGAACGTCGATGCCCCGGAGGCAATGTCCAGGAGGTTCAGATCAAGAAGTTTTTTGTTTTCCTGTCCGTCGGATTGAACATCATATTTGTAGCGGCCGCGGTTGGCGGCTACTACGCCCTGGCGTCCGGCTATTTCATCAATCTCTTCATTCAACCCGCGCATGAACGATGGGTCAGTCAGTTTGAAGTTCTGCCGGTCCTGCCAGGGGATACCGTGTTTCTGGGTGACTCGATCACCGAAGGAGGTTCTTGGCATGAGCTGTTCCCGGACGGGAAAGTACGCAACAGAGGCATTGGCGGCGATGTGACGGCTGGTGTCCTTGCGCGCGTGGGTCAGGTAAGTCGGGGAGCTCCCGCACAGGTATTTCTGCTGATTGGAACCAATGATCTGGCATTCGGCGTCAGCGAGAATGAAATCGTTGCCAACGTGAAGAGCATCGTCGAAGAGATACGATCAGAATCACCAGCCACCGAGATCTACGTGCAAAGCGTGTTACCTCGAGCTGTGGAGTACCGGGAGCGCGTCGAATCGCTGAATCGCCTGCTCCAATCAGAGATCCATGGGACCGCCCGATGGATAGACCTCTACCCGCTCTTTCTGGATGCCGATGGATCCATCAGGAATACCTACAGCAACGATGAGCTGCACCTGAACGGTCAGGGCTATCTTGCCTGGCGGGACGCAATCCGCAGCTCTGTAGCGACCAACTAGCGTTCCGGCAACCGCTCATGGTTTTCCTTCGACAACCCGTATACTGTTCATACATACAGTATCCGCAAAGGAGTACCCTCATCCGAATTCTCGAGACCCCGCGCCTGCACCGGCAGCGGAAAGGCCGGCGCAGAACCGTGCGGGTAATGGACATGGCAGAGATCGCCACCCACTTCGCATTGCCCGAAGCTACCGATCCGGCCGCCATCGAATCGGCTCTGCAGGAGGCCGGTTGGCCTTATCATCGGGATGCAGCCGGCAGGCTATGGTCCGTTGCCCGCGACTCTGATACCGGGGATAACTGAGTAGGCACACCTTCGGCCGCCTTCCAGAAGATATTCCACCCGCTCCACACTGGCTTGTGCTCCGAGCACCGCGCGGAAGAGATCGAGTTCGTTCCGGCAGAACCCCTGGCAGGCCGTGGCAGCTGCACAGATCGGACAGTGGTTCTCGATCAGCAGCCAGCCGTCGTCCGTTTTTTCCAGGGCGGCCATGTAGCCTTCCTCCGAGCGCAGCCTGACCAGGCGCTTGAGCCTCCCGGACAGTGTCCGCACGCCCTCCACGGCGCGAAGATAGTCCTGCTCCATGGCCCGGTAGCGGTCGGCGATCACCGCATCGATGCCGGCCTGACCGAGCGAACGCTCCACCGACTCCAGAATGCGGACGGTCAGGTCGCTGTGCGAATCCGGAAACCGTCCCTGCGCCTCATGCGTCAGCCGCCAGCTCTGGGCAGGACGGCCTACCCCGCCCGGCTCGCTCACTGCCGAGACCAGCGTACCGAGCGATTTCAGATGCGTCCGTGTGGCCGGAACACTGACGCCCAGCATCCGGGCCAGGGCCTTGGTGGACAGCGGACCACGGGTTTTCAGCAGCAGCAGCAGCCGCTCCTTCGTCCGTCCCGGGTCGTCCGTCGCAATGATCTCCATCATGACCTGCTCCTGTTCAGGCACCGAATTTTATAACAAAAAAGTTCTATAAACCGCTGGACTTCGTCTCTATAAAGAAATATATATATTTCTTAATTAGCAAGGCAGAAGGAGCCCGGCATGAAACTCGAACACGCCAACCTCTCAGTGGAACATACGGATGAGATGGAGCGGTTTCTGCTGACGGCATTTCCTGATTTCCGACGCCGCGGCGAAGGCGAAGACGGTCAGGGGCGGCACTGGCGCCATGTAGGCAACGACGACTTCTACGTCGCGCTGCAGACCGTCCCCGACAATCGCCATCGCATCCCATACGGAAACGAAACCGGCCTCAATCATCTGGGCTGGGAGGTGGACGATCTGGCGGCGCTGGTCACCCGCATGCGAGGCGCAGGGTTCGAACCGAACCTGACCATGGACGAGCATCCGGCCCGGAACCGCCGGTATTTCTACGACCCCGACGGAAACGACTGGGAGTTCGTGCAGTACACGACCGACGACACGTCGGCACGCAATGACTACAGCCGCTGAGCTTCCACCTGAACTGAAGCAGCTGCTGGCATCTCACAGCCTGCAGTTCAGTCCGTTCTACGACGGCTATCTGAGCGATCACGCGCCTATGGGTTCACTGGCGCTGCACGGACTCGGCAAGCCTGCAGAGTCCGTGGTGAGCTGGTACGAACGCTACACACGGCGGCTGATGCCGTACGACAGCGCACCATCCGGCTACCGGAGGCTCTTCGAATCGGCCATCGAAATACTGAGAAGGAGATCACCGGACGAAGTGCTGTCGGCAGAACTGCCCGCACTGATCTCAGGCTGGGCCAGAAACGCCTACCACCCGCTGATCCGACTGGCCTACGGGTACCGATTCGGGATCCACAACGAGATGGCCGCGGGTCTGGCATACCTCCACTGGTGCGGACCGGAGCGCACGCTCGAGCGGATGGCATGGAATCCGGCGTCCGCCTCGAACGCCATTCCAGCCGGGCGGGCCTTTCAGGCCGCGGCGGCCTGCACGCGACCTCGAGACGGACGCTTCGATCGGCGTCTGGAGCAGGTGATCGGAGACGAAGCGTTCGAGCGCATTCCCCTGCCAGCGGGCGATGTGCTGCGTCGCGTCAGTCGGCTGGCGCTGAACGTTTTCGACACCACCCACGACTTCTTCGCCCTGCACCTCGTGACCGGTGCCCACGCTTTCCGCCTTCTGTATCCCTTCGCGGGTCCTCAGCGTGCGCAGTTCTTCAGCCTCGGAATTCTCGCCGGTTACGCGGCGATCGGCGCACCGCCACTGCGCGTGGATGATTCGGATGCCACACCACCCGAACCCGGGAAGCAGCACCCGGACGCGCTCTTGAACGCCATCCCGGGAGACGACGACCACGACATCAAGCTGGCCTTCAGCTGTCGCGAGCAGGCCGAAGCCTTCGGCGATCCGGGCTATACCCGGGTCGCTTTCGACTATCTGGCCCGCGGCTGATCGTCAGTCATTGTATTTCCAGTTGCCGTGAAACCCGTATGGCACCCGGTGCGGCAGCTCCGCGCAGGCGATGGGTCCGGACGGGACGTTTTCCGCATCGAAGACCGCCAGATCACTGCGGTTCTCCTCGGCGCGGTAGATGGTGGAGAGCAGATAGCCCTTCCCTTCCGGCGCCTGTGGTGTCTCCGGCACGAACACGGGCTCTCCCGTCCGGTCGCCGTTCGGCAGTGCATACAGAGACTTTTCACCTTTCTGAAAGTCGTGGTGCACGATGGCGTCGAATCCGAGACCGCCATCGTTTGTCGTGGACGCCGCGTAGTAGCCATGCCGGTAGCCGAGGCCGGCGTGGCGCTCATCCAGCCGGGGAAACTCGCCTGATATGTCGTCCAGGTAGGTCCGTTTCACGGAATTGCTGTTGTCCGCCAGATCGATCACCCATTCGCAGAGCCGGGCATTAGCCTTCTTCGGATCGGGTGCCGAGCCATCCACGTGAGGGAACAGAGGCGCCTGCTCGAACTGCATCACATGCGCCACGATCCGGTTGCCTTCGGTGTAGGCGTTCATGGGATGGAAGACGTAGCAGGGATCGGTTTCGAACCAGCGGATGTCCTCGACCGATCCGTCTCTCGGCATCACGCCGATGTGCGTACCTTTGTCAGGCTCCCAGGTGAACGCCGGCTCGCCTTTCATCGCCCGATCGAGACTTCCCGTCAGCGGAAAGATGGGAAAGATCACGTGCTCATCCGTGGTGATGAAATCGTGCATCATGCTCGCGAAAGGCGCGTCGAAGCGGTCGGAACGCGTCAACCGCCCCTGAGCATCCACCACCTGATAGCTCAGGCCGGCACCCATGGGCTCATCCACCATGTAGCCGAAGAAAAGCATCTCACCCGTCTTCGGATCCATTTTCGGATGTGCCGTCATCGGTCCTTCGAGTGCGCCATCGAAAGTCCAGGCACCGAGGGATTCCAGCGTTTCCGGGTCTACGGCAAAGGGCGCATGTCCTTCCTCCAGTGCGAGCAGCTTGCCGCCGTGCCAGACGACGTTGGTGTTCGCCAGGCCATCGGTTTCCACGCCCGCGACCCGGGGATCGCTGTCGAAAGGGTTGAACGGATTGAACAGCGCTTCCCCGGCATCATGCTCGAGCTGCCACTTCACGGTCCGCATCCACCGGTTCGAGTATCTGACCCGACCGCCCTGGATGTGGAAACGATGCAGCATGCCATCGCCGCCGAACCAGTGATGCGCACCGCGGGGCGGGAACTGGGGATCCGGTCCGTTCCGGTAGTAGGTGACGTTCAGGTTCTCGGGAAGCTCACCGCGGATGACGGCATCCGGCAGGTCACATTCCATGCGTATGGGCGCAAAATTCCCCTTGAGCTGGGGATGATTGGGGTAGGGCTTCGCCATGTCTCTCTTCCTCCGTTGTCCCGGGAAAGACTACCGGCTTTTACCGCTGAAACAACAGCCGCATCAGTTCACTCGATTGAGCCTCGTGTACCGCGCGCGGGCTTCTTCTCCAACCGGTCCTTCCGACTGCCCGGCCGCCTGGTAGTAGCGGCTGGCAAGCTCCAGGTTGCCTTCCGCTTCGGCAATCTTGCCGAGCTCCAGGTAGGCGATGGTGGTCGGCAGCAGCGCCACGGACGCATTGAGGTCCGCCTTCGCGCGTGCGTGGTTCTTCAGCGCCACATGGCTCATGCCGCGGCCCAGGTAGTGTCCGTAGAAAGCGTCGTCCCGCTCGATGGCCCGGTCGTAGTTGATGACCGCATCATCGTAGCGTTCCTGCTCGTAACGGATGTCGCCTCTGAGCGCATGAAAGGTGGGCTCGGCACTCTGTGCTGCCAGAGCGGCCTCCACCAGCTCCAGCGCTTCCTCGGTGTTCCCCTCTCGAAACGCACGCCTGGCATCGTCGGCATTGGCATACGCATCCCGGTCACGGCGTATCGTTCGCGTGGCAGCCTGGTATCGGTCCGATCCGTACTCACCGTTGGTGAATCCTTCGCTGCGCAACGTTTCCACCAGACCCCGGTTGTTCTGCACGCGCTCTGCGGACGGCGGGTGGCTGGCCAGCAGACCTTCCATCCAGGAGGGCTCGTGCCCGTTCGAGAGCTTCAGAAAAGTCTCCTGAAGTGTGACGGCGGCATAAGGATCGTAGCCGGCCTGAGCCAGCATCCGGGTGCCGTAATAATCCGACTCCCGCTCCGCATCCCGACCATATTTGGTGTTGACCAGACTCGCCGCGAGCTGTGCGCTCTGCATGACGGAATTGCCGAGCCCGGAGCCCTGGACGCCGATGGCGGTGACCACCAGCGCCCCCTGCAGGAGCATACCCCGTTCGATCTGCTTGGCTCCGTGACGTGCTGCCGCGTGAACCACCTCGTGACCCAGCACTGCGGCCAGCTCCGCTTCGTTTCTCAGCTCCACGAGCAGGCCCCGGTTGACGGCCAGCTTGCCGCCAGGCAGCGCCCAGGCATTGGGGACGGAGTTGTTCAGCACCACGAACTCATACGGGAGATCGATGTTGCTGTAAGCAGCAACACGCCGACCGACCTCAGAGACGTACTCGGTCAACGCAGGGTCTACCGTGTAGAGCCCGCCCTGCATCTGCTGCGCCGGTCCGTACTGTTCTTCGCCGATGGCGATCTGCTGAGCGGTGCTCACGAACCCGACCTCCGATGCGCCCGTGACAGGATTTGTCACACAGCCTGACAGCGCGAGCGGGACGACGGTCATGGCGATGAGAACTCGGACCATGCGGAATTTTCTGAGTCTGATCATAGGGTTATCTTACCTTCGGCAGTCGTTTGGACAGGCAGCGCCGACGTTCTATCCCATCCATATTGCTTCCAGAATTGATTCTGCCTTCCTCCACAGTACCGGACTAGTATCCAGTACGTACTGTTAGCACGACCCGATACGTGAGAAAGCATTCGAGAGCATCAGTGAATTCGAGACAGGCCGTCACCAGCCCCGCGGGGGTTGCTGAAGCGCCTTTGTCAAAAAGTGAAAGTGCACTTCTCCTCGGCGCACTGTTCACGTTGGCCGCCAGTCTCGCTTCCTTCGTGACTCTCTGATCGCAGACCACGAACTTTCGAGGAACGTGCAAACGACGAACTCTCCATAGACCTTGTGATGACCAGATGGCCAACCCCGCGAAACCGCGGGGTTTTTTTTGTCCGGTTCGAAGCCCGGGCGCCGTTCGATACCTCAGGCCTCTTCCCGCTCACCGGACCATGCGCTACATTGCCGCAATTGCTGGGGGACGGGAATGAAGTATCTGCACACCATGGTCCGGGTCACGGACCTGGACGCATCACTGGCGTTCTATGCAGCGCTCGGACTGAACGAGCTGCGCCGCTATGACAACGAAGGCGGCCGTTTCACGCTCGTTTTCCTCGCCGCACCGGGCGATGAGCAGGCTCAGGTGGAACTGACCTACAACTGGGATCCTGAGACCCTCGCAGGCGGCAGGAACTTCGGGCACCTGGCCTATGCCGTGGACGACATCTACGGCCTCTGTCAGAAGCTCATGGACGCAGGCATCACAATCAACCGCCCACCCAGGGACGGCCGCATGGCCTTCGTCCGATCTCCGGATGGCATCTCCGTGGAACTGCTGCAGGCCGGCGACGCACTGCCGCCCGCAGCCCCCTGGAGTGACATGCCCAACGTCGGCGAATGGTGAAACGGCACCTCAAACTCAAACCTCAAGGGAGAAACGATGAAATTCCACAACTCACTGGGACCGAATCCGCACGTGGTGCGCATGTTCGCGGCGGAACGCGGTGTCGACCTGAACAAGGTCGAGGTCGACATCATGGCCGGGGAGAACCGTCAGGATGCCTATCTGGCCAAGAATCCGGCCGGTCAGCTGCCCTGCCTGGAGCTCGACGACGGCACGGTCATCTCGGAAATTACGGCGATCTGCGAGTATCTGGACGAAACCGCGGACGGCGAATCGCTCATGGGCAGCACGCCGGAGGAAAAGGCCCTCTCCCGCATGTGGGCACGGCGGATCGACCTCGGCATCTGCGAGCCGCTGGCCAACGGCTTCCGTTTCTCCGAAGGCCTCGAGATGTTCAAGACCCGGATGCTCGTCCGCCCGGAAGCCGCCGAAGGTCTGAAGGCCATGGCCCAGGACAAGCTGTCCTGGCTGGACGGCCAGCTCGCCGGCAGAGACTTCATTGGCGGTGACAGAATCGGCCTGGCCGACATCCTCCTGTTCTGCTTCCTTGCGTTCGGCGCAAACGTCGGTCAGCCGCTGAATCCCGAAAACGGGAACATCGGTGCCTGGTTCGAACGCATGCAGGCCCGTCCGAGCGCTTCTGCCTGACCAAGCGCCGCCCGGGGACGGGCCGTTCGAAACGGACAGTCCGTCCCTCTGATTCATCCGCCGGCGGCTGATGCTAAGCCGCCGATTTCTAAAGCATTTTCACAGTTTGCCGACACAGGCCCCAGTATCCTGGCCAACGCCGTGGAGGGGTGTTTTGGAACTGGATCGGACAGGCACATTGTGTTACTTTTCGTAGCAGTCAAAGTGCCCCTTCCGGCATTCTGTTCCGCACCGTAACAGCCTCGGTTCGATCTTGAGACCCTGAGGTCATCGAGTACCGAGCGAAGGGATTCGTATGCGCGCAACCTACATCACCGCCATCCTCATCGCGATCGCGATCGGTGCCTGGCTCCTGTCCGGCCAGCTCGGAGAATCCGAGGAGGTCCGGCACGACACACTGGCAGAGCAGAACCGTCAGAATGCGGCACGGCAGCAGGACGCAGAGCCCACACGGGTGCGGGCACGGGTGATCAACGCTTCGCCTCAGGTGCAGCACGTGGTCCTCAGGGGCAAGACCGAAAACAAGCGTACGGTGAGCGTGAAAGCAGAGACTTCCGGCCGGATCGTCGACCGTCCCGTGGAACGCGGCACCGCCGTGGAGGAAGGGGATCTGCTGTGTCAGATTTCCATGGAAGACCGTTACGCCTCGCTCGCGGAATCGCGGGAAGCGCTGAACCAGGCGAAGATCGAATACGAAGGCAGCCTGAAGCTGAAGGAACGGGGCTATCAGTCCGACACCGCCATCGCCCAGGCAAAGGCCACCCTGGCCGCTGCGGAAGCCAAGCTCAAGCGGGCGGAGCTGGACATCCAGCGCACCTACGTTCGCGCGCCGTTCGCCGGTGTCGTCGAGGAAGTGCATTCGGAGGTCGGCGACTATGTGGCGCCGGGTACCGCCTGTGTCACGGTGGTGGATCTGAACCCCATGCTTCTGGTGGGCCGGGTCGCGGAGAAGGACGTGCACCTGCTCAAAGTGGAGCAGCCGGTGGTCGGACTCATGAGTGACGGCACGGAGGTCGAGGGCCCCGTCTCCTTCATCGGCGCTCAGAGCGACCCGGCAACCCGCACCTACGCGGTGGAGATCGAGATACCGAATCCGGACTACGATCTGCGCTCCGGTCTCACCACCGAGATCCGCATTCCGGTGGCCGAGGTCATGGCTCAGAAAATCAGTCCGGCGCTGTTCGCACTGGACGACGAAGGCCGCATCGGCGTACGGATCGTGAACGAATCCGGCGCGGTGGAATTCCACCACGTCTTCATCGTCCGCGACGAGCCGGACGGCGTCTGGGTATCCGGGCTGCCGGATGTGGCCACCCTCATCACGGTGGGACAGGAGCTGGTCGTGCCGGGAGAACTGGTCGAAGTGGACTTCGAGGCCAGCGGTGAGATGCCGGCCAGCACTCTGGAATCGGCCAGCCCGCCGGATGACATGAGCGGCAGAGTTTCCCCGGAAGCCGGCTCGGGTAACGGGCTCAAGCTCACCGCCGCTTCCCCGTAATCCGATGAACAGCTTCATCGATGCCGCCATAAATCGCACCAGGACGACCATGCTGCTCATGCTCATGGTGGTGCTGAGCGGCCTCATCTCCTACAACGCCATCCCCATCGAGAACGATCCGCACATCGAAGTGCCGTTCTTCATCGTCGGCGTGGTGCACGAAGGCATATCGCCGGAAGACTCCGAACGTCTTCTGGTGATGCCGATGGAGCTGGAACTGCGCAAGGTCGAAGGGCTCAAGGAGCTCAAGGCCTATGCCTCTGAAGGCTCGGCCACGCTGCTCGTCGAATTCGATGCGGAGTACGACCTGGACCAGGCGCTGCTCGACGTGCGGGAAGCCGTGGACCGGGCGAAGGTGGAACTGCCCAGCACCGCGGAGGAGCCGTTCGTCCGCGAGGAATCCACGGACGATTTCCCCATCATCCAGGTCAATCTGGTGGGCGACGATGTGCCCGAGCGCATGCTCTACAACCTCGCCATCGATCTCAGAGACGACATTGAAGCCATTCCGGACGTGCTCGAAGCGGAGCTTCGCGGCGAGCGGGAGGAAATGCTCGAGGCCGTCATCGACCCGAACGCGCTCGAGGCCTATCAGATCTCCAACGAGGAACTGATCAACACCATCGTGCGCAACAACCGGCTGATTCCGGCCGGCAGCATCGATACCGGCAGCGGCCGTTTCGCGGTCAAGGTGCCGAGCGTCATCGAAGAGGCCCAGGACATCTTCGATCTGCCGATCAAATCGAGCGGCGACACGGTGGTGACCCTGGCTGACGTGGCCGAGGTACGCCGCACCTTCAAGGACCGCGTGAGCTATGCGCGCGTCAACGGCAGAAACACGCTCTCACTGGCCATCACCAAGCGGGCCAACGCCAACATCATCGACACCACGGACCGGGTGAAAGCGATCGTCGAACGCTACCGGGAAAACCTGCCCTCGAAGGTGGAGATCTTCTATTCCCAGGACCAGGCGCCGTTCGCCCAGCAGCAGGTGACGGAACTGCAGGGCAACATCTTCACCGCTCTCGCGCTCGTCATGGTGCTGGTGGTGGCGGCCATGGGCTTCCGCAGCGGCCTGATTGTCGGTCTCGGCATTCCCGTGTCCTTTCTGTTCGCGCTCATCTTCGTCTACCTGCTTGGCTATACGTTCAACTTCATGGTCATGTTCGGCATGCTGCTCGGTCTCGGCATGCTCATCGACGGGGCCATCGTGGTCACCGAGTATGCTGACCGGAAAATGACGGAGGGATTCGACCGGCGGGCCGCCTACTCCATGGCCGCGAAACGGATGTTCTGGCCGGTGGTGGCCTCCACCGCCACCACCCTCGCCGCCTTTCTGCCGCTGATGTTCTGGCCCGGCGTTTCCGGCAAGTTCATGCGTTATCTGCCGGTCACCGTGTTCACCGTTCTCTCGGGCTCACTGGTCTATGCGCTCATCTTCGGGCCGGTTCTCGGGTCTCTGTTCGGCCGGGCCGGTTCCAAGGATCAGAAGTCCATGGAAACCCTGAAGCAGCTGGAAGACGGGGATCCGACGAAGCTGAAGAGTTTCACCGGGCTGTACGCCCGTCTGCTCGCCCTGGCGAGCCGGTATGCCGTCGTCACCCTCGCCCTGATCGCGACGCTGCTGGTCACCATCTTCTGGGCCTACGGAAGGTACGGACAGGGCATGATCTTCTTCTCCGAGATCGATCCCAAATTCGCTCAGATCACCATCAAGGCCCGGGGCAACCTGTCCGCCCAGGAAATCAATGCGCTGGTCAGTGAGGTGGAGACGGAGGTCCTGGAAGTCTCCGGGATCAAGGGCATGAACACCTACACCATTCTTTCCGGTTCGGATTCGAGAGACGGCCTGGACAAGATCGGCGGTATCTTCGTGGAACTGCACGACGAGAATGAACGGGACCGGAAGGGAGCCGAGATCTTCCAGGAGATTCGAACGAGAACCTCCCCGCTCTCCGGTATCCAGGTCGAGATCCAGAAGATGGAACAGGGTCCGCCCGTGGGCAAACCCATCCAGATTCAGTTCTCCTCCTACGATCGGGATCTGCTGGAGCCGGCGGTTTCCAGGATCCGGGCACACATGGAGACGATCCCGGAAATTCTCGACATCGACGACACCCGGTCCATGCCAGGCATCGAATGGCAGCTGACCGTCGATCGCGCCCAGGCTGCGCTGTACGGTGCCGATGTCTCTCAGGTGGGTGTCGCCGTGCAGCTGGTGACCAACGGCGTGAAGGTGGGCGAGTACCGTCCCGACCGGGCGGACGACGCCGTGGACATCCGCGTGCGCTACCCCACCGAAGACCGGGGCATCAGCATGCTCGACGATCTGAAGATCTCCACCCGCAACGGGCTGGTGCCGATTTCCAACTTCGTGCAGCGCGAGCCTTCCCCGAACGTGGATACCATTCAGAGAATCGACGGCATTCCGGTGGCGTTCATCCGGGCGAACGTGGTGGACGGCGTGCTGGCCGATACGGTGGTCCGCGAGCTGCAGAGCTGGCTCGAAACCCAGACCTTCCCGTCCGAGCTCAACATCGATTTCCGGGGCGCAAATGAGGAACAGGCGGAATCCATGGCCTTCGTGCAGGTGGCCTTCCTCCTTTCGCTGCTGCTGATGTTCGTGCTGCTGGTGACTCAGTTCAACAGCATCTACCAGGGCGTTCTGATCCTGGTCGCCGTGGTCATGTCCACCGCCGGGGTCCTGCTCGGCCTGCTGGTGCTCAATGCCCCGTTCAGCGCCATTCTTACCGGCGTCGGCGTGGTGGCGCTGGCCGGTATCGTGGTCAACAACAACATCGTGCTCATCGACACCTACAACCATATCCGCCGGGAGCATCCGGAGCTCGGGTACGTGCAGGTGATCGTGCGAACGGGAGCGCAGCGCCTGCGACCGGTGATGCTGACCACGGTGACGACCATCTTCGGCCTGCTGCCGCTGGCGAGTAATCTGTCCATCGATCTGATCAACCGGACGATCACCTATGGCGGCCAGCTCTCCAGCTTCTGGGTGCCGCTGTCCCAGGCCATCGTCTCCGGGTTGACCTTCGCAACGCTTCTGACCCTGGTGGCAACGCCCGCCATGCTGGCACTGCCGCATCAGCTCAAGCACCTGAGTCAGCGGCTGAAACACCGATTGAGCGACGGGACGGAGGCGACCGCGGGCGCCTGAGCGGCCTGCGGGCATCTGCAGGTATCTGCCGATGGAGTTTCCGGTCTGTCTCGCTATAGACTAGCCGCCCATGCAAGAACCAGGCGCATGGGCCATCCCCCTGACCGAAAGCATCTGCGGGGATGCCGGACTGACCGGCGGCAAAGCCGCGGGCCTGGCCCGGCTGCGTGCTGACGACCTGCCCGTACCGCCCGCCTACATTCTGCCCGTTGCCGTCTTTAATGCGCATTTTCCGGACGCACAACCGGAACAGCGTCCGGAACGCCCGACGCTGGCACCCGAGCTCGCAACCACGCTTTCGCGTATCGCTGCCGAACTCTCCGGGGGCAATGGACGGAAGCTGGTCGTTCGTTCATCCGCGCTCGGCGAAGACGGGGATACCGCGAGCTTCGCCGGTCAGAATGCCACCTACTACTACGTCGATGCCGCTTCTCTGACGAAGGCGGTCACGGACTGCTGGTTATCGCTCTGGTCCGAGCCTGCCCTGGCCTATCGACAGGCCAACGGCATTGACGGAGCCTTCGGCATGGCGGTGATCATTCAGCAGATGGTCCAGTCCGAACGGTCTGGCGTCTGTTTCTCCGAGGACCCGACCGGCGAGAAATCCGATCACGCTCTCCTGGAATCCAGCTGGGGTCTGGGTGCTGCACTCGTGGACGGACGGGTATCCCCGGACCGCTTCTGGGTATCGCTCGATGGCCGCATCAACCAGCGGAGAATCAGCCGGAAACGTCTCAAGGTGGCGGAAGACCTGCGGGATCCCTCCGATGCCCGACTGGAGCCGGTGCCTCTGCGCCTGCAGACCCGCGCCTCGCTGTCCGACGTCGAAGTGGGTCGGATCGCTGACATGACTCGCGGGATCGCCCTGCGCTGGGGTGTTCCCCAGGACGTGGAATGGGCCATGCACGGCGACGAGCTGTACATCCTTCAGAGTCGACCGATCACCGCTCAGGCCATGCCGCGAACTGTGCAATCCACGGTCGATGGTGGCGCGGTGGACGGCCGGTGGGTGCTGTTCAAGCCCACCGCCGAGAACTTCCAGGAGCCCATGACACCCATGACGGTGGATCTGTATCGAAGGGTCATACCGCCGTTCGGGCGCTTCATCCACGGCCGCTTCTACGTGAACGCCGATCTTGCCGCCCACCTTCTGCCCTGGTCTCTGAGCGAGGAGGCACTCGCCGATGTACTGCTGATGCGCGGTGCGCCCGCCGATCAGCCGCTCGACTGGCGTCGGCTGCTCGGCCTCGGCGCGATTCTCTCTGCGGGCTATCTTCTGAACGGCATCACCTGGCACAGAACGGCTCGCGTCCCGCTGTCGAGTCTCGACGCATTCGCTTCCCTGTGTGACGGTGTTCTGGCCCGGGACGATCTGGACCCGCTGGCATCGCTGCGCCAACTGGTGCTGAACGACCACCCTTTCCGGCCCATCGGCGAGTTTCCGATCCAATGCAACATCTCGTCGGGCCGCTATTTTCTGCTCATCGAGGTGCTGAACCGGCTGCTTGCCCGGATAGCACCCGACTACGATCGGACCAATCTCTCTCTCGTGCTGTCGGGTGGGCCTGCCATGCTGTCCAGGCAGATGGTGGAAGGTATCCGTGAACTGGCCGACATAGCGCGCGCCGACACGGTACTTGCCGCCGCCATGGTTGAGCCCGCTTCGGATCTTCAGGCAACCACCCTCGCCCTGGGCGATTCCCATCCGTTCAATCTCGCGCTGGAGTCGTTTCTCGCCCGATACGGACATCGTGCCGTGCGTGAGATCGAGCTCATGACTCCGCGCTGGCGGGAAGACAACAACAGCGTGCTGAATCTTGTCAGAAGCTTCTTTGCCAGGCAGACGACAGAGGAGAGGACTGACCCGCACGGACTGCTGCTCGCCGCAGAGGACGAGCTGCATCAGGCCCTGCCCCACCGCTGGCAGAGGCGCCTGACAGACCAACTCATCGAACGGATCCGCTACTACGTCACGTTGCGCGAGAACACACGGTACTACCACACCATGGCCATGGCGGTGATTCGCGTAAAGCTCAAGGCACTGGAGCAGAAACTGCTGCAGGCCGACAAGCTCAAGTGCGAGGACGATGTGTTCTTCCTCGAGTACGACGAGGCTGCGGCCCTGGACGAGGGAGCGCTCGACTGGACCGATCTGGAGCCGGTCATCCGCCGCCGGCGTCTGGACTACCAGAATCAGTGCTTCACCCGGCCTCCGGAAAGCTTCAACATCCTGGCGCGGATTCCGCTGCTGATTCCCGAAGGAAACCTGCTGGTGGGGGATTGTGCGAGCCCGGGCGTGGCTGCCGGAACCGCCCGCATCGTCCGTGACCCCAGCATGGCATCGGAGCTGCGTGCAGGGGACATTCTGGTCGCACCCTATACCGACCCGGCCTGGACCCCTCTGTTTCCCGGGACGGCCGCCATCATCGTCGAGGTAGGCAGCTACCTCTCTCATGCGGGCACGGTGGCACGGGAATACGGTGTGCCCTGCCTCGTGGACGTGCACGGCTGCATGGACAGAATCCATTCCGGTGCGCAGCTGAGGGTCAATGCCACCGAGGGCTGGGTGGAGATCGTCTCGTGATCGAGGGGCTGGTTTTTCTGCTCAGCATGCCGCTGACCGTCTATACGCTGAGCGGCACTCTGGAGGTGGTCGATCAGCCGGAATCGGCCGGACGCTTCCGTGCGCTGCTCGGACTCGCCTTCCGCGTCGCGCTGTTCACCATTCTGACGCTCAGCACGCCGGCCGGAGCCAGAATCTGGATTCTGTTCGGCGCCATCACCGCCATCGCACTGAGCCTGACGGGTCAGTTCGCAATCCGCTATCTGATCCGGAGCGGCCGCTGGCCGACCGAACGGGTCGAGTGACCGAAACGGCGCTTCGTCCGGGACAAGGTGCTCCGTCGGGAAAAAAAGAACCCCGGCGACACGGGATTGGGGAGGGGAGGGGAGGTATGTCGCCGGGGTGCTTTAAACGGGGGAATAAAGCCAATTAATCACTCAATCTTGTACGGTCTGGAAATCCCTTCCCGTCGCGTACAGGGAGATTTATAGCAAATCGTTCCCTGCACATAAGCGTTAGTCCGATATTCGGCACCAGAGTTCCGACAGGCGTCGAAAATAGTTTTCCCAGATCAACCGTCCGTCTTAAGCCATTGAATTATATGGGGATATGCAGACCTGTCCTGAACCAGAAACAGGTGCCCACCCGAGAAGAACTCGAGTTCCGCGTCCGGTATGCGCGTCTGCATGGCCTCCATGTTCGCCACGGGCGCGATGCCGTCATAGCGGCCTCCGGCCAGAAGCACGGGCATCTTCAGATCCGGCAGACGCGCCCAGGTATCGTGTCCGGCGCGAGCTTCGAGTTGCCTCGCCGCACCGGACTCATCCCGATCCGCCCGGCGCCCCGCCAGAGACAGATCGAGCAGTGCCTGCCATTTATCCGGATTCGCCTCGCGCCAGGCCGCATCCCGACGCGTATCCGCCAGGGTCAGATGACGGGCAGCACGCTCGGCCGGCGCCAGATCCTCCAGCTCATGAAGGGGAAAGGAGGCACCGCCCTCCCCTCCGGCACTGGTGCAGGCGAGCACGAGCCGCTGCACCTTCTCCGGATGGCGCAAAGCGAGCTCCTGAGCAACCATGCCCCCGAAGGAAACGCCCATCACGGGTACCGACCCCCAGCCCAGAGCATCGAGGAGGGCGGCCGCGTCGTCGGCATAGTCAGCCATGCGGTATTCCGCGCCCGGCTTATCCGTCTGTCCGAGTCCGCGCTGATCATAAGCAAGCACCTCGAACGCATCCGCCAGAGGCCCGTCGAACACGTTCGGACGGACCCTCAGGTCACCGCCCGTGCCACTGATGAAAAGCAGGCGCGGACCCCCGCCGTGCCGTTCGTAATGGATGCGGATACCGTTCGCGGTAACTGCGGGCATCTTGATCTCCCCCGTGATTCCCCGGCGGCCCGCCCGGCCGCTTCCCTTCCCGCTCCCCTGCACGGTATGCTCCGTGGCCTTCTGCAGTCGGGACCGAGAGCGAATGAGTATCTCACTGGGTGTGCACGTGGGCCAACAGAACATGGCCATGGATGACATGCGTGCGCTGTGGCGGAAGCTGGACGAGCACCGTGTGGACTGGATATCCGCCTGGGATCATTTCTACGAGGCGCCACCCAAAGGCGGAACCGAGCCGCATTTTGAGGCGCTGGCAACGCTCGGCGCCCTGGCCGCCGAGACCAGCCACGCACGCATAGGCTGTCTGGTCTTCTACGTGGGTTACCGGAACCCCGCGCTGCTCGCGAAAGCGGCCACCACGCTCGACCACATCAGCGGCGGCAGGTTCGAGCTCGGCATCGGCGCCGGCTGGCACATCTGGGAGGCGAACGCGTACGGGTATCCGTTTCCGGACATCGGCACCCGTCTGGACATGCTCGAGGAAGCAGCACAGATCATCCGCCGGATGCTGACCGAGGAGCGCACCACTTTTTCCGGCATCCACTACCAGGTGGACGATGCCAGCTGTCTGCCCCGCCCGGTCCAGGAACGGCTGCCCATCTGGATTGGCGGCGTCGGCGAGAAACGCACTCTGAAAATCGTTGCCGACCATGCGGACGGCTGGAATGCCGCCTATCTGTCACCCGAGGAGTTTTCCCGGGTGAACGACGTGCTCAACCAGTGGTGTGAGGACGAGCATCGGGATCCGAAGTCGCTCAAGCGGGCGGCCAACGTGCTGTTCAATCTCGGTCTGGACGATATGGAGCTGGCAAGGCAGCGTGAGGTCCTCGAACGCGACTGGGGTCCCATGGCCGAGCGTACCGCCCAGGGCGCACTTCTGTGCACGCCGGAGCGTGCGGTGGAGCGGATCATGGAATACGTGGAGGCCGGTGCGGACGAGGTGAACATCGCCCTGCGCGCTCCCTGGAATCCCGAAGCGCTGGACGCCTATCTGACGGACGTGATTCCGAACGTCAGGAAGGCCGCCGGCTGAGCGTTCTCAGCTTCGTGACGACAGTGCCTGCGCAAACGCGATGACGCGCTCCGCTTCCGCGGCATGCAGATTCTCAATCAGGCGCCCGTCCAGCTCCGCCACCCCTTTACCGGCCGCCTGCGCCTCGGCCCAGACCTTCAGCACCGCGCGGGCATCCTCCACTTCCCCGTCACTGTAGCCGAATGCCGAGTTGGCGCCATCGACCTGGCTGGGATGGATGAGCGTCTTACCATCGAATCCCATCGCCCTGCCCTGCTCGCAGGCCGCCTGGAAGCTCTCCAGGTTCCGGAAATCCAGATGAACACCGTCCAGGATGTCGACGCCGGCCTCACGGGCGGCCAGCACACAATGCTGCAGCGCAAAGGCGAGATTGCCGCGTGACGGGGTATGCTGGGCACGCAGCTCCTTGACCAGGTCGCTGGTGCCCATGACAAGGCACTCAACGCGATCGGAAGCGGCTGCAACCTGCCGGACGTCCAGAACACCCTTCGGAGTCTCTATCATCACCCAGATGGGCAGCGCTGTGCCGCCTGACGCATCCAGCGCCCCGACGATCTTCTGCACCTGAACTGCGGACTCCACCTTCGGGAACAGTAAGCCGTGCACCGGCAGCTCTGAGGCGGCGGCCAGGTCATCTGCGCCCCAGGGGGTTTCCAGACCATTGATCCGGACGATCAGTTCCCGATAGCCGTAGTCGCCGTCCCGAAGCATGTCAGTCACCTGCCGGCGCGCGTCTGCCTTGGCGTCCGCCGCCACTGCGTCCTCCAGGTCGAAGATGATGGCGTCGCAGGGAAGCGTTTTCGCTTTCTCCATCGCCCGGGTGTTGGCGCCAGGCATGTAAAGGACCGAACGCCTCGGTTTCAGGTTCCTGGTTTCAGACATGCTCGTGTGCAGCGGACGTGCGGTTCAGGATCAGATGGACGAGAGGCCGGGAGGCCGCCCCCTTCGACCGTCAGCGGCTTTCCGGACGGATATTGCTGGGTACGGAGAAAAAGGCCGTCTTCCGCGCTTCACGGGCTTCACGGCACTCGGCCTTCAGCCGGCAGCTGTAGTCGGACAGGATGGGAATCATCACGAAGGCGCTGAGCAGCAGCCCGACGGCCGCCCAGCCGTACTGAGTCGTGTACCAGTTGGCTTCGAGCGTGGGTACCACGAGAAAGAACAGGGCGAAGAAGAAGAACATCATGCCTGCCGTGGCGATGGCGAGAATCCGGGAGACGGCCATGGACAGTTCGGATTTCAGCGTGATCAGCGCAAGTCCCGCCGCCACCGAGTAAGGCAGCCAGGCCAGCGGTTCCGGAAACGGAATGTGAATGAGTGCCAGAAGCACGAGAACACCTGCGATGAAACCGTGAATGTACTGCATAACCTCGATCTGCCCCCTAGATCCGTTTGCCATACCGTGCGCATTCATGCACACGCCCATCACCTCTTCTTCCCTTCTGCTCAGCCGCGAATCCGTTCGACGACCATCAGGGGGTGATCTTCCCGTCACCTCGTGCCCTGATTCGGCAGGAAAACCGCAGAAATCGTCGGCTACGCCAGCAATTTTCCGCTTATTTCCTTTTCGTTGCACCTTATTCAAAGAGATCACCCTGCTTCAGTCAACCACTTTGTTACGGTTGGTGACAAAATCACCCAGTGGCTACGAAACTACACAACAGTTAGACCGGTTTCTGCGGCTTTGATGCCCGGATTCAAGGCCGAATCCAGCGCGAATTCCGGTAATCTCCAGGGTTTCTCGCGTTTTTCCGCCAGCGTCCATTCCTGAACGCAATTAGTTTCCCGTTTTTTATAACTTCTCAGCCGATCCTGGCCGACTGGCCGCCATCGACAGGTAGATTCACACCCGTGATGAACCGGGCCTCATCACTGGCCAGAAACAGGGCCGCATTCGCCACATCCCAGGCAGTCCCCATCTTCCCGCCCAGCGGCACCCGCGCGTTACGCTGCGCGATCAGTGTTTCCCGGTCGGCACCTGCCGCCACGTTGCCCTCGATGGCCATGGGGGTCTCCATCAGTCCCGGCATGATCACATTGGCACGGATCCCGTAGCGTGCGTTTGCGGTGGCCAGTGCGTGGGTATAGGCATTCAGCGCCGCCTTGGATGACTTGTAAGCCACCAGACCGACCGCGCAGACGGCCGCCACCGACGATATGTTCGTGATCACGCCACGGCCCCGTTCGCGCATGCCCGGCAACGCGTGCTTGCAGATGAACATGATGGCTTTGACGTTGGTGGCAAAAATGGCTTCCCAGGCACTTTCGGTCATGCTGGTCACGCCCCGATCACCCCGGCCGATGCCGACATTGTTGTGCAGCACGTCGATCCGGTCGAACAGACGCTCACACTCGGCGATGGCCTGCTGACAGGAATCCTCACGGGTGACATCCGCCTCCACGACGTGCCCCCGGCCGCCCTCCGCTTCGACGAGAGCAAGCGTTTCCTCGGCAGAGGTGCGGTCCCGGTCCACGCAGATCACGGCCGCCCCTTCCTGGGCGAACCGGATCGCCGTCGCGCGACCGTTACCGATGGTTTCCCCAGGCGTCTGGCCGGCGCCGACGACGACGGCCACCTTGTCCTTCAGACGTCCCATCCCGGCAACCCCTCATCCGGCTGAACGCCGAAACTGTTCAGTGCCATGGAGACCAGATTGTACTGACCCACGGTGAACACCAGATCCATCATCTGCTGCTGATTGAGGTGTCCGGAAAGTGCCTCCCAGGTGTCGTCCGTGATATGGGCGTCCTCGTGCAGCTCGTCCGTGGCCTTGAGCAGCAGACGATCGAGATCCGGAAGCCCCGGTGTCTCAGGGCCGGTCCTGCAGCTGCGGATCTCTTCGTCCGTCATTCCCGCAGCCCGGGCGATCAGCACGTGCTGGCCCCACTCGTATCCCGACTGGCAGAGAAAGCCGATGCGCAGAATGACCAGCTCCCGCTCTCTGACCGCCAGCGTCGATTTGCCGAGAATATGGTTGCCGAACACCAGCCATCGCCTGGCCAGATCCGGGTGATTGGCCAGCGTGCGGAAGATGTTGAACACCCGGCCCTGCTCGACGAACGGCTTGAGCAGGGCCCGGGCTTCCTCGTCCCATTCGTCCTCCGTCAGTGCTTTTATCCGTGGCTCGTTTAGTCTCATGATTCCCCCCGTCCTGTTCAGAGTTTGAACTGAAGCTATCACAAAGGGAGAGAGAGATGACGGTCAGAGTGGAAAGCGGAGATGGCATCACGGTGGTCACCATCGACCGGCCGGAGGTACGCAATGCAGTGGACGGTCCGACGGCGGCCCTGCTCGCCGAAGCCTTCAGGGCGTTCGATGCGGACGACGGCCAGTCGGTGGCCATCCTTACCGGGAGCTCGGGCACTTTCTGTGCAGGCGCCGATCTCAAGGCGGTCGCACAAGGCCGAGGCAATCGCATGCGGGAATCGGGCGACGGTCCCATGGGGCCGTCCAGGATGCTGCTCTCGAAACCCGTGATCGCCGCAGTGGAGGGTCATGCCGTCGCCGGCGGGCTGGAGCTGGCCGCGTGGTGCGATCTCAGAGTAGCGGCCGAGGACGCGGTGTTCGGCGTCTACTGCCGCCGCTGGGGTGTGCCGCTGGTGGATGGCGGTACCCTGCGTCTGCCGAGACTCATCGGCATGAGCCATGCGATGGACCTGATCCTCTCCGGACGGGGTGTATCAGGTGAGGAGGCCCGGATGATGGGGCTGGCGAATCGCCTCACCGCACCCGGCGAGGCCCTGACCGGCGCGCGCGCACTGGCCGAACAGCTCGGCCGCTTTCCTCAGTTGTGCATGCGCAACGACCGCCGGAGCGCTTACGAACAGTGGTCCATGCCGCTGCACGACGCGCTCCTGAACGAAACGCGACTCGGTCTGGAAGTCATCCGTTCAGGAGAGACCCGGGAAGGCGCAAGCCGGTTCGCAGCCGGTGCCGGGCGTCACGGAGATTTTGAGAACATCTGACGAAGACGCCAAAGACGGGCACAGGCGCCCCATTATGGTGCGATCGCGTCTCCCGACTGCGCTCGAGACCACGGGTTACCGTTCTGGCGCGAAGATTGCCCTGCATTGTCATCTCGTCCGGATGGGGAACTCTTTGAAGCAAACACTGCTCGAACGCCTGGCCTGGCGCACATCGCCCGGCATTCTCGGTCGCCACCCCTCAAGCGTGCACTCGGTTCACGCTCTGTTCGGTTATTTCCTGAGAGACAGAAGCTCGCCGACACCGTTTCCGGGACGCGACGAACTCGCACACTCCGGAACTTTCGAATGGGGTATCGCGCCGCCGCTGGAAAAAGTCGTTGAGAGCTCGGAGGAACTCCAGCTGCTGCTGACGATGCCCGAGTTGTTCCGACAGAGTGTGTCAATCGTGGAACCCTGGTCTCATGTGGGCATCAACCTCTCGGGCGAGACGGTTCGGGCATCGAAGAACGTCGCCTACATTCTGCAGCAGGTTGCTGATGCGGACTCCATTCTGTACCCGGTGTGGCACAGCGGTGTCGCGCATCCCGCCAGGCTGGCGGAGGTGCTCAGCGCCGGCATGGCAACCATATTTCAGGGCGGCAACCCGTCCGCTCACGATGCATCCAGCTTCGATGGAGCGAACGTCAGTCTGGAGGACCTTCTACAGCTGGTCGACGAGCTGCTGCTGAGGAGATCCAGCGGCAATGCACCGGTCATCTTCGTCTGTCTTGCGCATCAGCTCGCGGCCGCCTCGCACGTTCGGCTCATCAAGCGTGCCGTTCGTGAGGTCATGGCGCTTGGCCATCTGGAGATAGATCGCAACGGCCACGCACTCACATCCCTGCGGCGGGTCTGTCAGAGGATCGCGTCGGTCGGAGAGGAGCTCCTCGTAATCAAAGGTGGCGAGATCGTGGCTCGCGGCTGGCATGACACACGATTTGCCGTCGCTCGGAACGAAGCCCTGGAAATCGGCACACGACGGCTGATGCCGTATGTCAGACGATCCGGATCCGATCACATCCCCGGTGAGCTGCATGATGCACACGCTCTGGTGGCAGACGATCTGGAGGGGGTCATCGACACGATGATCGCCCTAGAGCGTGAGTTACTCATAGAGATGTTCCATTCGGACGAGGTAAACGAAGAGGCCGCGCTGTTCGCCAACTGGGCATACCGGCTGCTGCACGACACCATCGTTCCGATCCGCTACGAACTGGCAATCAGCCCCGTCTCATGGCTGCTTCGGCTGCCTTATGCCGTGGAGATCCTCTCCCAGACGGCGGTGAACGACGAAACACTGACCGAGGTGGGTACCACATGCATCTACTACAAGGACTGGGAGACGCACACCATCAGACGTTCATTCACCTGTCAGTTTCACCCGGAACTCATGACAGACATTCGTGATGTTGGACGGCGCGCCGGGCCACGCTACTCCGAACTCAAGGAAAACGATGGCGTTCGGCTGTTCATCCGGCTTCTGTATCACGGGATGCAGGAGTGACCGGCATGCTCCAGATTTGCGGCGGAGACCGGGTGTCGTGGACATCTGATCGCATCGTTTCTTGATTTGAGTTTTCGGACATAGCAACCTGCTGACTTGGTGCAGTCAGGCACGAGAAATGTCCGCTCCAGATCCGGCATATCGAGGCAGTGACCCCTTCGTGTTCGTCAGCTATTCACACGCCGACGAAGTCACCGTTTACCAGGAAATCCGGCACCTGCAGGACCAGGGTGTCCGTGTCTGGTACGACGCAACGGGCATCAGTGCCGGCGCCGAATGGAATGACGAGATCGCCGGAGCGATCAGAGATGCCAGTGACTTTCTGTACTTCATTTCGCCCGCATCCGTCGCTTCCGAACACTGTCGTCGGGAACTGAGCTTCGCCCAGTCTCTCGACCGGCGCATCGTGGTTGTGCACCTGGAGGAAACGGAGGTGCCGGATGGACTCCGGCTCAGCCTCGAGAACCGCCAGGCGATTATGCGATACCGGCTTGAACCGGACATCTACGAAGGCATGCTTCTCAAGGCACTGGAGGGCAACCACCCTGGAGACGCCGGGCCGGCAGGCCTGATCCAGCAGGGCCCGGGGGCACGGTCACCCGGCCACCGGCTTTCTATCGCTGCCGTAGTTCTCGCGGTCGCTGCTGCGGTGCTGACTGTGTGGCTTCTGCGTGGAGAACCTTCCCCGGATGTTACTCGGAGCCAGTCGATTGCCGTGCTCCCTTTCGTCGATCTGAGTCCAGGAAGCGACCAGCAGCATTTCGGTGACGGTATTGCGGAAGAGATTCTGGACGAACTCACCGGTCTGAATGGTCTTCACGTCGTGGCGCGAACATCGTCATTCGCGTTCCGGGATGATCAGCAGGATCTCCGCGACATTGCCGCTGCTCTGGGTGTCACCACCATTCTCGAAGGCAGCATCCGCCGAAGCGGAGACCGCGTGCGGATCACCGCTCAGCTGATCAACGCCGAAGACGGCTTCCATCTCTGGTCACAGACGTACGAGCGGGAGCTCACCGACATCTTCGCCATCCAGGACGAGATCGCGGTTGCCGTTGCGGGAGCGCTCGGAGTCACTCTCGGGGTCGGCGACGTGAATGCCTACAGCGGTGCCGGCACCTCCAGCGTCGAAGCCTACGAGGCCTTTCTGCAGGCGCGTGACGCGTCTTCTACCGAGCGGATCCGGTTGTTGAAGCGAGCCGTAGAGATTGACCCGGACTATGCAGCAGCATGGGCGATGCTTGGTCAATCAACCGCCGCAACGATGTGGAATTCACTGCCCGAAAAGGCCCCCGCGATCATCGACGAGGCCATCGGGTATCTGCTCAAAGCCGTGCAGCTGGAGTCCAACTCAGCCTACGCCTACTCTCTGCTGGGAACGGTGAACTACGCTCGGATGGACTGGAACAGGAGTGAAGAGTACTTCCAGAGATCCCTGTCGATCTCGTCGGATGACGAAGCCCTTCGAAACTACGGGAACATGCTGATGCGCGCCGGTCGATCCGTCGCAGCAATCAGCGCCTATGAGGCCACCGACCTGCCGACGGATTTTCTCCCACTCAGCGCCTACCTGGCGATGCGCGATCTCGATCCAGGCGATGTGGATCGGATAGAACCTCTGCCATTGCGTTCGTACCTGGAGTTCATCGTCGCCCTGAACAGCGATGATTCTCCCGGAGTGATCCGCACCATCAGCGGGCTGCCCAGAACAGGAGTTGCCTGGGCTGAGTTTTCCAGAGCAGTGCTTCGAGATCTTTCCGAGCCGCACAAGGTGCTGGCAGTCCTGCGGACCACACTGAATGACGCCAACGCGATCTGGCCAAGCAAGTACAACGACATCGCTCTGATAGCCGCCTATCTCGGCGATCCGGAGCTCGCACTGGAAGCCGTCGCCAGGGAATTCAGGCTCACCACGATCCGCCTGTTCACCGCATGGTACCCGGTCATGCGGGAAGTCCGTGCCCTCCCGGGGTTCAGGGAACTCATGGTGGAGATCAATCTTCCGGAGTACTGGCGCAGCCATGGCTGGACCGATCACTGCCGGCCGATAGGCGAGCTGGACTTCGAGTGCAGCTGAGACGGGGCTCCCTACTGCTCAGATGAGTGCAACCTCGTAACCGCGGCCCTTCAGCCCGTCGACCACGAGCTCGACCTGCTCCTCCCCCCGGAGCTGCAGGGTCAGCTCCACCAGCGTGGAACGGACAGACGAGCCACCGAACGTGCGCTCCTGGGCAATGTCGATGATGTTGCTGTCGAAGTCACCGAGCAGGTGCGTCAGATCACCGAGTTCCCCCGGCACATCCGGAATCTCGACCTTCAGCCGGACCAGTCTGCCCGTTCTCACCATGCCCCGCTCGAGAATCGAAGCGAGAATCATCATGTCGATGTTGCCGCCGGACAGGATGAGGCAGGTGCGCTGATCCTCGAACAGGCGCGGTCTGGACATGACCGCGGCAAGCCCCACCGCGCCTGCGCCCTCGACGACGGTCTTCTCAATCTCGATCAGCCGGAACACGGCCTGTTCCACCTGCTCCTCCGACACGGTGAGCATCTCGTCCACCAGGCTGCGGATGACGGGCAGAGTATGGCGCCCGGGTGATTTGACCGCGATTCCCTCCGCTACCGTTCCCGGCTTCTGCACGGTGGGTTCGCTGCCATGAAAGGCCGCGTCGACGGCACTGTAACGTTCCACCTGCACACCCACGATCCGGAGCTCCGGGCGCCTGGCCTTGACCGCCGTCGCCACACCGCTGATCAGGCCGCCGCCGCCTACCGGCACCACGATAGTGTCCAGATCAGGATTCTGCTCGAGCACCTCCAGACCGATGGTTCCCTGCCCGGCCATCACCCGGGGATCGTCGTAGGGATGCACCAGCACGAGCTGCCGCTCCATGGCCAGGCGCTCCGTGAACGCCAGCGTCTCATCGAAGATCGCGCCTTCGAGATGCACCTCGGCGCCGAAGACCCGGGTCTGCTCGACTTTCGCATTGGGCGTAGAGCGTGGCATGACGATGACCGTTGGAATGCCCAGCCGCTGACCGTGATAGGCCAGTGCCTGAGCGTGGTTGCCGGCCGACATGGCGATCACACCGCGCTTGCGCTCGGCTGCGGTCAGCTGCAGCAGGCAGTTGAGCGCGCCCCGCTCTTTGAAGGAGGCAGTGAACTGCAGGTTTTCCATCTTCAGATGCAGATTCACTCCCGTCATCCGCGAGAGCGTCTCCGAGTGCAGCAGCGGTGTTTTCTCCACCTGGCCGGCGATCCGCCGACCGGCAGCGATGATGTCATCGAGCTGCATACAGGGCTCCGGACGTTCAAACGACGAAAGGTCCGCCGAAGTATACTCGCGGGGACCCGGTACATCCGTTCACAGCTCACCATGAAACATCTGCTCATCGTCTATCACACGCAGACCGGCAACACCGGCAGGCTCGCGGAAGCGGTCAGACGGGGCGCGGAGAACGAGCTGATCGAGGACGTGGACGTCCGGTTTCTCAGAGCCGGAGAAGCGGGTCCCGACGACCTGCTCTGGGCAGACGGCCTGCTGCTCGGCACACCGGAGAACTTCGGCTACATGTCCGGGGGCCTGAAGGATTTTCTGGACCGTACCTTCTATCCGGTCGAAGGCCGGATCCAGTCACTTCCCTATGCCGTATTCATCAGCGCCGGGAACGACGGCAGCGGGGCGCTGCGTGCCATCCGCCGCATTGCCAACGGCTATCCGTTCAGTGAAGTGCAGGATCCGCTGATCGCAAAGGGCGCCGTGCTCGACGAGCACCTGGCGGCCGCGGAGGAGCTTGGCATGAGTCTGGCTGCCGGACTGGACGCCGGCATCTACTGATTCTCAACATGGCGAGACTCGCCAGACAGTGGCGGGGCCTGAGATTCTCTGTTTCGAGAAAAAGTTCATATCTAATTGTTTTTGTTAATTTTTTAATCTGGTACATATCCTGCATTTCATCCTGTACGCCCACGGATTCAAGGAGTACCCAATGGACGAACAGATCAGATCGCGGCTCACCAGCTCAGACGTCTGGGTGCGGGGCCTGTACATGATTTTCTTCGCCATCGCCTGGGGCCTGTCGGAGTTGCTGCTGACGGTCACCGTGATCTTCCAGTTCCTGGCGGTCCTGTTCACGGGCAGCGCCAATCAGCCGCTGCTGCGTTTCGGCCAGAACCTCTCACGCTATCACTATCAGATCGCGCGCTTCGTGAGCTTCAATACCGAAGAGAAGCCGTTCCCGTTTACGGACTGGCCGGACGAGGAACCGGGCGGCGAGCGCTGGCAGGATGCAGAGAGCGATCCAGCCACCGATGATGAAGCCGGTGCGGAGGATGACGCCGCCGCCGTGAACGACCCGGACAGCCCTGAACGGGAAGCGGCGCAAACGCCGGAAGTCAGTGAGTCCCGGAGGGACGGATTCCCGCCGTCAGCATGATCTGACGGCGAAGCCGCTCGAGAAGATCCCGGTCCCGTGCGCCGCTGATCAGCGCCAGACTGCCGAATGTGCCCCGGCAGACCAGGTCGTAGGAAACCCTGGGAGAAGGCGCTGCCGTGTAGATCCTCAGATCGTCGATTTCGGTCGCGTCCAGCAGACGCCTGTGCAGGACGATGCCGCCCCAGGTGCGGATCCGTTCGATCCTACCACGATCGACGCGCACGCTGACCACGGCAGAAGCCTGGTACAGGGCGAGCAGCAGCAGAAAGATCCCGAACAGCGTCGTGGCGGCCTTCGCCGCTCTGGCGGCCACCGCCATCTCGACGGCCGGATCCTGGATGGCCAGAGGTGCGATCAGTAACAGCAGCCCGAACGCGGCCGTGGCAGCCGTCACCGTCCACTGTCTTCCGGCCCGCCGCAGAAGCCGCAAACCGCCGTCACGGTATTCGACATCGAGTCCGAGCACGTCACACGCCCGCCGGCTGAAGGGATCCCCCAGGCCGGGAACAGTGGCGTGATGTAATTCGTGCGTATCCATGTGCGATTCGTCCGGCCCTCATGGTGTGTGGAGCACACTTTTACGAACAGGCACAAACCCGTCGCAGGCCAGCGCCTATGATGAGTTTTCGGCAAAAGTAAATGTGTGACGGAGTTATCGACGATGCCGCTAACCTGAAAAAACCTGTGACGCTAGACTCGATTCCATGACTGACCGTCCTGAAAACGGGTCCGGCGCCGGTGAAGACACGGTGGCACACATCCATTCCGCCCGCACACAGCTCGAGCCGCTGCTGACCGCCGTGCTCGATGCGCTGGCTGTGGATGCGCAGTCGGAGATCGTCCACCGGGCTCACGCGCGGCCCATGTCCACCGGCGCTTTCTTTGCCGCCGCCGGATATCTCACCGAACTGCGCGCCAGACTGCAGGCGGCGGACACCAGGCCCGGGCTCCTCCATCTGTTTCTCGATATCTCCCTGATCGGTTTCCAGGGGTACACGTCCTCCCCCAACACGGCAGCCGCCCTCGACCGGTTGCGCGAGACCTGCGCAACCATCGCGTTGGCCATGACGGCCGGGGGAGAATCCGCACACTGACGATCCGCCCTGCTCGGACAGCCGGGGGTGCGCTGTGGTACAACGGCCCCCTAGGAGGACCCGTTGCCGGACACCGATACCAGCACCCGCACAGCCCGAATTCTGCACGGTATGGACGAGATCCAGGCTGATTGCTGGAATCGTTGCGCCAATCCTGGCGGTACCGTGCCTTACGACCCCTTCGTCAGCCACGAATTCCTGAGCGCGCTGGAGGAAAGCGGCAGCGCCACCGGCCGGACGGGCTGGCAGCCCTTCCATCTCTGCCTCGAGGAAAAGGGTCACGAAAAACAGGGTCTGAAAACGGACGATGTCCTGCTCGGCGTCATGCCGATGTACGTGAAAGGGCATTCCCAGGGAGAGTACGTATTCGACTATGCCTGGGCAGATGCCTGGCACCGGGCGGGTCAGAACTACTACCCCAAGCTGCAGGCCAGCATTCCTTTCACACCCGCCACTGGGCGCCGCCTGCTGGTTCCGGAACCGGACCCGGAAACGGAACGGCTGCTGCTGGGTGCCGCCATGCAGGTCAGCGAGCAGATCGACGTTTCGTCTCTCCACATCACGTTCATGCCGGAGTCCCAGTGGCAGCTGGCCGGCAGCCTGGGTTATCTGAAACGGATGGATCAGCAGTACCACTGGCACAATCCGGGCTACGGTTCCTTCGAGGAGTTCCTGGCCGAACTTTCCTCCAAGAAGCGAAAGAATCTGAGACGGGAGAGACGGGACGCGCTGGCTTCCGGCATCGAAGTGGAATGGGTGACCGGTGCCGATCTCACGGAGGCGCACTGGGATGCCTTCTACCGCTTCTACATGGATACCGGGAACCGGAAGTGGGGGTCGCCCTACCTCACCCGGCAGTTCTTCAGCCTGATCGGCGAAAGGCTCGCAGACCAGACGCTTCTGGTGCTCTGCCGAAGGGCGGACCGCTACATCGCCGGAGCCCTCAACTTCATCGGCGGCGATACCCTGTTCGGACGAAACTGGGGCTGTATCGAACACCACCCCTTCCTGCACTTCGAGGTCTGTTACTACCAGGCCATCGACTTCGCCATCGAGCGTGGTCTGAAGAAGGTGGAAGCAGGTGCTCAGGGCAGCCACAAGGTCGCCAGGGGGTATCTGCCGAGCGCGACTTACAGCGCGCACTGGATCTCGGATTCCGGTTTCCGGGATGCGGTCCGGCGCTTTCTGGAGGACGAGCGGCGCTACGTGGCGGAAGACATCGACTACACGGAAACGCACAGCCCGTTCAAGTCCACCGTGGACCTGGGCCGGATCCGGTCCGGAGCCTGATCAGCGGGAGAGCGACTCGCGCAGGACGCTCAGGTAACTCTGCAGCCGCTCCACGTTGTCCGGCCCCATCCTCAGCACCTGTTTCTGCAGATCGGACAGATTCTCGAGCGAGGGATCCGCGTATTCGAACAGCACCTTGGGCTGCACCAGCTCGATATCACCGCGGATCACCGGCACGGCAAGCATCTGATCGATGGCGCCAAGGAGGCTGCCCTGCACCGGCGCCTGACTGCCCAGTTCCTTGAGCGCCTCGGTCAGCAGGGGCGTGACGTCGGTGAGCAGCGTGCCCAGCTGCTCCGGCGGCAAGGCCTCCAGCATGTCCAGGTAACGGTCATAGCGGGCGTACCCGGCCGGATCCGTGAAAAAACGCGGACGCTCACGCCCGGGTTCCTCGACCATCAGGACCGGGAAAGGACCGTCCGGAGCCAGAAACGCCAGCTGCCTTTTCGGGATCTCGCCGCGGGTCGCATTCTCCAGCACCACGGCCGTGCGCCGGAGCAGATCCTCCCGCTCCAGCCAGGCTGACGGCAGAGAATCCGGCAGCCGCTCCCGGACGAACCCGTCGCTGGCGTTGAGCGGCGGCAGCACCGGCACGGGCGGGTCGATGGCGGGGGACGGCGGCGTCTCCTCCAGCGCTTCCAGCTCGGAGGCCGGTCGCACGGGCTCTGCGGCCTGGCCGGGCTCGATGCTTTCCGGCAGCCCGGGTGCCTCCACGGCAGGCGCACTGTCCTGCGACAGCCGGGTATAGAAGCTGAGTCCCAGGATGACCGCGGCGGCGACGGCCAGTGCTGCAATGAGGTAGCTGCTTTTCATGGCTCATTATGACTTGCGGCCCCGGCAAATTATCCCAGGCCCCGGCAATTCCATTATCATTCCACATTTGCTTTTTCCGTTCGGAGCCATCCGTGAATGCCACCCCCATAGCCCACATTCTCGACCACACCGCACCTCTGGACGCCCCGATCACCATCGAGGGCTGGGTCCGCTCCCGGAGAACCTCCAAGGGCGGTTTCTCCTTCATTCACGTCAACGACGGCTCCTGCATGGACTCGGTGCAGGCGGTGGCGGATCAGAACCTGTCGAACTACGAAGCTGAGATTCTCGAGATGGGTACCGGCTGCGCGGTGCGGATCAGCGGCAGGCTCGTGGAATCCGGTGGCAAAGGGCAGGATCGCGAAATCCAGGCGGAAACGGTGGATGTGCTCGGGTGGGTGGATGACCCGGAGCACTACCCCATCGCCAAGAAGCGGCATACGTTCGAATACCTCCGCACGGTCGCTCATCTCCGCCCCCGGACAAACACATTCGGCGCCATCTCCCGGGTGCGCAACGCCATCGCGATGGCCGTGCATGCCTTTCTGCAGTCCCGCGGCTTCCAGTGGGTGAACACACCCATCATCACCGCCTCGGACTGTGAGGGCGCGGGAGAGCTGTTCCGGGTCTCCACCCTCGACTTCGTGAACCGTGACAAACCCGTGGACTTCTCCGAGGATTTCTTCGGCGAGGAAACCTTTCTCACGGTATCCGGTCAGCTGAATGTGGAAAGCTACTGTCTGGCACTGAAAAACGTCTACACCTTCGGCCCCACCTTCCGCGCGGAGAACTCCAACACCTCGAGACACCTGGCCGAGTTCTGGATGATCGAACCGGAGATCGCATTCGCAGACATCCACGATAACGCTACCCTGGCGGAGGAACTGCTCAAATCCGTCTTCGCCGAGGTGCTCGAGAAATGTCCCGCCGACATGCGGTTCTTTGCCGACCGGATCGACGGAACCGTCATCGACCGGCTCACCAATGTCATCGAGAAACCCTTCGAGCGTCTGACCTATTCGGAGGCGGTGAAGATCCTGGAGGCCGCCGATCAGAAATTCGAGTTTCCCGTGTCCTGGGGCGCGGATCTGCAATCCGAGCACGAGCGGTATCTCACCGAGCAGCACGTGAAGGGGCCCATGGTCGTCATCGACTATCCCAAGGAGATCAAAGCCTTCTACATGCGTCTGAACGACGACGACCGCACCGTCGCGGCCATGGACGTGCTGGTCCCGGGCGTGGGTGAGATCGTCGGTGGCAGCCAGCGGGAAGAGCGTCTGGACGTACTCGAGCGGCGCATGGCGGAACAGGGACTGGAAACCGGTCTCGACTGGTACAAGGACCTGCGCCGCTACGGCACCGTACCGCACGCCGGCTTCGGCCTGGGGCTCGAACGGCTCGTGCTCTACGTCACGGGCATGGAGAACATCCGCGACGCCATCCCGTTTCCGCGGGTTCCGAACAACGCGAGCTTCTGAGTCCCGCCTGGCATGCTGAAGTCACTGTTCCGGCTGAAAGGCTTCGTGACGCCCTATCGATGGCGCCTCGGATCCGGCATCCTGGCTTTCGGCGTAGCGCGGTTCTTCGAAGCGCTGGTGCCCATGCTGCTGGCCATCGGTATCGACCGCATAGCTGCCGGAAATCTGGACCTGCTGCTGCCCGTTGCCGGCATTTTCGCGGCCGTAGTCGGTCGCTTCACCGTGGTATCCGTCGCCCGCTATCTGGTGCGCAGCTCCGGCATCCGGGTCTCCTTCGATCTGCGCCAGGCCCTGTTCGATGCGCTCCAGCATCAGGGATCCAGCTTCTTCAACCGCTACACCATCGGCGACATGATGACGCGCGCGGTCGCGGACATCGCCCTCGTCCAGCGGCTGATCGCCATGGGCACCATCCTGCTGGTCATTCTCGTCTACGCCACCCTGATCGGCTTCGGCTTCATGCTGTATCTGTCGCCGTCCCTGACCCTGCTGCTCCTGCCGCCTCTGCCCTTCGTCTTCTTCTACGCCCGCTGGGCATCACATCAGATGGCGGTCGCTTCGAAGGACGTGCAGGACCGCATGTCGGATCTCGCCGATCACGTCCAGGAGAACCTCTCCGGCATCCGAACGATTCAGGCGATGGTTCAGGAGGATCACGAGATCGCCCGCTTCCTGGGTACCAACCAGGCTTATTCGAACGCCTTCTATCAGCAGGCAAGGATCAACTCGCTCATGGCGGCCTGGATGCCGACCCTCGCCGCCGTCTGCTCCATCACCATCATCGGCTATGGCGGCTACCTGGTCATGGAGGGGGAGCTCAGCGCCGGGCAGCTGGTCGCCTTTCTCATGTATGTGAACATGGTGGTGCAGCCGTTCCGCGTTGCCGGCTTCGTGATCAGCCTCTTTCAGCGTGCGGCCGTTGCCAGCGACCGCCTGTTCGAGGTTCTGTCACTCCACCCGGAGATCACCGACGCACCAACCGGGGACGCCCCCTCGCTCATCCGCGGAAACATCGAGATCCGGAATCTGTCGTTCACCTATCCGGGCTACGAGACGCCCGCGTTGTCGGAGATTGATCTCGACATCCGCCAAGGAGAACGTATCTCGATCATGGGCCGGGTAGGCTCGGGTAAGACCACGCTCCTGAGACAGCTCGTCCGGCTTCTCGACACACCGCCCGGCACCGTGTTCATCGACGGCGTGGACGTCACCCATTACCCGCTCTCCCAGCTGAGATCCCAGGTCGCCCTGGTTCCCCAGGATCCGTTTCTGTTCGGCGAACCTCTGAAATCGAATCTGACGTACGACGATCCCAACCGTGCCCTCGACCAGATATGGGCGGCGGCCACCTCCGCAGACCTGAAGGAGACCATCGAGGACTTTCCGGAGCAGCTGGATACGGTGGTCGGAGAGCGGGGCGTGACGCTTTCCGGCGGTCAGAAGCAGCGGGCAACACTTGCCCGCGGCCTGATCCGACAGGCGCCCGTGCTCGTGCTGGACGACTGCTTCTCCAGTGTGGACACGGAAACGGAAGAGCACATCCTTTCGGAGCTGTCCCGGCTGCGCAGGAATCAGACCACCCTTCTCGTCTCCCACCGCGTCAGCACGGCCCGCCATTCGGACCGGATCCTGATCATGGACGGCGGGCGCATCGTCGAGGAAGGCACTCACGAGGAACTGATCCGCAGAGGCGGCCTCTATGCGGAGCTCGAACGCATCCAGCGGGAAGGCGCTGACGAGACGGACTACGACTTTCTGGGAGCGCCGGGCTGATGGCTGAGTCGAGCGCCAGGGCCAGACGCCGCGACTACTCCATGTTCGACGCCGAGCTTTCGGGGGCGGTGCTCAACCTGTCCCTGCTCCGGCGCCTGCTGCGCTGGATGAAACCGTACCGCGTCACCTTCGGCGTCAGCGCAATTCTGATTCTGCTGGCTTCCACGCTGCAGGTCCTGCAGCCCGTGATCATTTCCGTGGTGGTGATCGACCACATCATCCGCCAGGAAACGGAAACCCTTGCGCCCGACCTCGGCATGGTGGAGCTCAACGACTATCTTTCCGGCCTGCTCGACGTGCATCCGCTGCTTGCGGCCTGTCTGCTGTTCGCCATCGTATACATCGGCTGGGCCGTAACCGGTCACGCGCACCGGATGACTCTGATCAGTTCGGTGATCAACGGGCTGAGAGACCTCCGCCAGGATCTGTTCAGACACCTGGAAACCCGGCCCTCCTCATTCTACGACCGGGTGGCCGTGGGCAGGGTCATGACCCGGGTCACCAACGACGTGGAGGCCCTTTACGAGCTGCTGCGAGGCATCGGAACCCTGATCGGCGAATTCGTGCCGTTTTTCGTGGCCCTGACCATCATGCTCGCCATCGACGTGCATCTCACCCTCATCCTGCTCCTGGTACTGCCCGTCATGGGCAGCGTCACCTACTTCTTCCGGCAGGCAACGCGTCAGCTGTTCCGGCTCGTGCGCATGTCGGTTTCCTCGCTCAATCAGTACATGCAGGAGAACCTGGCGGGCCTGCAGGTGGTGCAGCTTTCCGACCGGCAGGCGGAGAACCTCTCTCGCTACACGTCTATCAACGAGGAGAACCGCAGGTGGGAGCTGAAGAGCGCCCGACTGGAGACCCTCTATGGCGCCTTCACCGACAGCATGGCGCATATCGCCCTCGGCGTGATCATCTGGTACGGCGGCGGCGAGATGGTTCAGGGAAACATGTCGCTCGGCGGCGTGATTCTCTTCACCCGCTTCATCGACATGCTGTTCCATCCCATCGTCGTCCTCGGAGAGCAGACCAACATCCTGTTCCGGGCCATGGCATCGGGAGAGCGCATCTTTCAGGCGCTGGACTGGGACGAGAAGATCCACGAGCCATCAGACCCGGTCACCCTGCCGGAACGTCTGCGCGGCGAGGTACGCTTCGAGCATCTGGACTTCGGCTACGACGAGGACGTGCGGATCCTGCACGACGTGACCTTCACCATCGAGCCGGGCGAGAAGCTCGCCATCGTCGGTCCCACCGGTTCCGGCAAGAGCACGATGATCCGACTGCTCGGCCGGTTCTACGATTTCGACGACGGCCAGATATTCCTGGACGGCATCGACCTGAACCGGATCCACACCCGCGATCTCCGGCGCCGGATCGGCGTGGTGCTCCAGGACTTCCACATCTTCTCCGGCACCATCTACGAGAACATCGCCCTGGGCGATCCCCGGATCACACGTGAAATGGCCATCGAAGCAGCCCGTCGGGTAAATGCGCACGGCTTCATCAGCACCCTGCCGAAGGGCTACGACACGGAGCTCTCCGAGCGCGGCCAGAACCTCTCCCAGGGGCAGCGCCAGCTGCTCGCGTTCGCACGGGTACTGGCGGCAGACCCGGAAATTCTGGTGCTGGACGAAGCCACGGCCAGCATCGACACGGAAACGGAGCTGCTGATTCAGGACGCGCTGCGCAAGCTCACCGAAGGCCGCACCTCGATCCTGATCGCCCATCGCCTGCAGACCATCCAGGAGGCGAGCCGAGTGCTCGTGCTGCAGAACGGGCGGGTGGAGGAACTGGGAACTCACGAGGAGCTGCTGGCAGCAGGCGGGCTCTACCACACGCTGCATTCACTGCAGTTTCAGTCCGAGCGGGAGCAGACGGACTGATCCCGGCGGAAGCTCACCTCAACCGGGCTCTTCCACCGGGCAGAATTTCGACTCCAGATCGAGCACCATCAGCAGGCGGCCGAAGCCGATGAACTGGCCGATCATCATGCCGAGCTCCAGCACCTGCTCATCCGAATAGACGCTCTTCAGGCGATCGAAGAACGCATCGTCCATATGATGATGATCCGTGGCGAGCCGATCCGCATACTCGATGGCGAGCATCTCCCCCGTCGAAAAGCCCTCCAGCGGCCTGTCCAGATCGAGACGCGCGATTTTCTCTTCCGTGAGGTCTCCTGCAGACTGCAGGAGTCGGACGTTCAGTCAGGTGAAGCAGTCGTTGTGACGGGCGATACGGAGACGCACCAGCTCGATCAGCTCGGCCGGAATGGACCGGCCTTCCCGCGCGGGGCCATAGAACTGGAAGTAGCTGTTGAAGAAATCCTGGGCGTTGGCCAGACCACGCATCGTGGACGTGTCCTGTCCGCCGGCTTCCATGGCTTCCACGGCGGCGCGCGTCGCATCGTCGAGCTCTTCGTCGGGTAGCAGTCTGATTCTGGCCATAGCGTCCTCATTCAGCTTTCCGGGAACATCTTCTCAGGCCGGGATCGCGATGTCTGCAGCCGCATGAGGGCGGCAGCGACTGCAAGCGGATCACTGCCGCAGGTCAGGCCGCGGAGAAACTCGAAGTCATCGTCATGGGATGCCGCATGATCCAGCATTTCGGGCCCGGCTGAACGACTGAGGCGCAGCGTCTTCGTACCTTCATGCACTCCGGCAAGCGACCCGACATCGAGGTCCGGCAGCCGGATGCCGGCCGCCCACTCGGCCAGCGCCGGATCCCGATCGAGTGTGAACCGATGCAGCGATTCCAGACCCTGCTGCCAGAGTGACGCGGCGAGCTCGCCAGCCGCTGTGCCAGACACTTCACTTTGGGGGGCCTGAGCCAGCAGCGTGCGGGCAGCATCCAGATAGGCCGTCACACGATCGCCGGAGTAGCCGTCATCCATCGATCTGCTCATGACTGTCAGCCAGGCGCCCGCGTGGGCGAACCAGGCCTGTCCGACCGGAAGAACGGCACCATCACAGGGTTTCACCACCGCCAGCGGCCAGGGCGGCATCGAATCGCTGAGCCAGTCGATACCGGCCTGAACCGCGATCGTGCTTTGCGGTACGACGCTGACCGTTACCGAGTCCCGGTCTGCAGCCTGCCGGTCATCGACCACGGTGAGCTGGAAGGCGAGCCGGGTTTCTTCACTCAGGACCGGTGCATCGAAGGTTGCCAGCGGGCCATCCGCATCACGCAGGGTCACGCTCTCTCCGCTGGTCTGGACCCAGCTGAACGAATCGATCCGGCCATCCGGATCCGCGCTGCGGGACCCGTCCAGCGTTACGGGGTCGCCACCGGCGACTTCCTGGTCATCACCCGCGTCGGCCGTCGGTGCGGAATTCTGAGTGAAAACCGAATCACAGAACGACGAGCTGCCGAAGCAGGCTCTCACATCCGCGTCGTCACATCCGCTCAGCAGGAGCGGGATGACGATGCAGAGAGCGGCGGGATGCAGTAGTCGGCTCAGGAAACGTTTCTCTCCCTGCCTTCCCAGTACGGCTTACGCAGCTCCGTCTTCAGGATTTTCCCGGACGGATTCCGCGGAATCGTCTCCATCCAGTCCACGCTGGTCGGGCATTTGTAGTGTGCCAGGTTCTTGCGACAGTGAGAGATCACGTCCTCCTCGGTGAGTGAATCGCTGCTGCGGCTGATGACGGCCTTCACCGTCTCTCCCCAGCGTTCGCTCGGAACGCCGATCACCGCAGCATCCGTGATAGCCGGGTGAGCCATCAGCACATTCTCGATCTCGGCGGGATAGATGTTCTCACCACCGGAAATGATCATGTCCTTCACGCGATCGTGAATGAACAGATAACCGTCGATCAGGTATCCGGCATCTCCCGATTTGAACCAGCCGTCCTCAGTGATGCTCTCCTTCGTGGCCTCCGGGTTGTTCCAGTAGCCTTTCATGATCTGCGGACCCCGGATCCAGATCTCACCTACCTGATTGTCGCCCAGTGTCTCACCAGACTCCCGGTCGACGACCCTGATCTCATGATTGACGATGACCTTGCCGCAGGAGCGGAGCAGGTCGGCCCGCGGTCCGCCCGGGTCATGGTCCTCCGGCAGCAGCTGAGTGATGCCCGCCGTGGTCTCCGTCAGGCCATACACCTGATAGAAATCCGCCCCGAAGGTCTTCATCGCGCCTACGAGCACTTCCTCCGTGATGGGACTCGCCCCGTAGACGATGGCCTGCAGTGAAGAGTAGTCGAACTCGTGGACATTGGGCTGGGCGAGCAGAAACTGCAGGACGGCGGGCACGAATACGGAATGGGTGATCTGCCGTTCCTGCATCACACGCAGGATCTCCTGCAGTTCCACGTCGCGCAGCAGTATGGATTCGGCGCCGGCGAACACGCCGCCCAGGGCCCAGCCGCTGCCGGACACATGAAACAGCGGCATACAGACCAGGTTGACGGCGTCGGACGTCATGGCGAGGGGCCCCGTGAGCGTCTGCTCCAGCATGTGCACCATGTTACTGTTGGTGATCTCCACGCCTTTGGGCAGACCGGTGGTTCCGCTGGTGTAGAGCTGATAGCAGGTATCTTCCGCGGACACGGGCTCGTTCGGGTCATCTTCGGATTGACCAGCTATCCACTGCTCATAGGACGGGAAGCCGGTTTCCCCGGGATCGCCGATGACGACGATATTGCTTCCGAGGTTGAGATTCATCTGCGCCAGATGACCCAGAAACTCCTCACCGACGATCAGCACCCCGGCATCGCTGTTGTTGAGTATGTATTCCATCTCCGGCGCTGCCAGCCGCCAGTTCACGGCAACCGATACTGCATTCAGCTTGGTGCCGCCGAAGAAGAGCGTGAAGTACTCGGGCGCATTCCTGTCCAGGTAGGCAACCCGGTCCTGCCTGCCGATACCCATGGCCTTCAGCGCATTGGCCACCTGACAGGCCTCCCGATCCAGCGCGTCGTAGGTCCAGGTGCGGCCGTCGGCTTCGTAGCGGACGGCGGTCTTGCTTCCCCGCTGGTCGCGGTGGGTCCGGGTCAGATCTGCTAGCGTGTTCACGGACATGGCGGTGTCTCTTCTCCCCTGTCACCCGCTTATATCCAGGCGCTGCCGGAGGGTCAATCAGTTCCTCGCTGTTTCAGAAGTGGCGCTTCCCGTAGACTGATTCGCAGCAATACGCAGGTGTGCTCAGGGAGAGTATGCACACTGCTGAATCGGGAATCGGGAATCGGGAATCGGGACAAGGCATGAGTGAGTGCGGGACATGTGAGCGCGTCCAGCATCGGGACGACGGGAACGCTCCGCCCTGGGACTCGATCATCCGATCGGACCAATGGGACGTCGTTCACGCATACGATTCTTCACTGCTCGGCTGGATCGTGCTGGTCCCCCGGCGGCACATGGAAGCAGTCGATGAGCTGACCGAATCAGAAGGGCACGAACTCGCGGATCTGCTCAGAGGCGTCTCGTCGTTCCTGAAAAGGTTTCTGGGCTGCAGGAAGACGTACATCATGCAATTCGCCGAGCATCCCCAGCATCCTCACGTCCACTTTCACGTCGTTCCCCGGATGCCGGATATTCCTGTAGAGAACATTGGCGCCAATGTATTCAACTACCTGAGCGTTGATGAGGCATCGCGGGTACCAGAGGATGAGATGAATCGCCTGGCGCATCAGCTGAGGCAGGCGTTGGGATGAAGGCGCGCGCTCCTGCCAGCGCTATGTCAGCAGTCACCACTGACAGAGATGTCAGTAGACCCGCAATAGAATGGGCACGTTTCCGATCTACAAGGCGCCACTCCGATGAAACACTACTTCAATCCCGCAAGCAGAGCGGTCACGACGCACTGGATGCTCACGGAGCTGAACGTCGAACACGAGCAGGTGCTCATTGACTTCCAACCGGACGGGACCGCGTCTGACGATCTCCGTGCTGTCAATCCGATGGGTAAAATTCCCGTGCTGACCGACGACGGGGTCGTGGTCACGGAAACCGCTGCGATCTGCGCATATCTTGCGGACAGATTCCCCGAGAAAGGATTCGCCCCCCCTGCGAACTCTCAGCAGCGCGGTCACTACTATCGATGTCTGTTTTTTCCGGGTACGACCCTTGAGCCGATGTTTACGACAAAGCTTCTGGGCCTGACCGACTATCCGGCGTCGTCTGTCGGCTGGGGAGATTACGATCGCTGCCTCAGCACCGTGGAATCACTGGTACCTGCCGATGAGTGGTTGCTGGGAAAGCAGTTCAGTGCCGCAGATGTGGTGCTGGGTGGCGCGCTGGACTCAGCAATCCAGTACGGATGGATAGACTCGCCGAGCAGCAGGCTCACCGGATACATCGGGCGTATCCGGGGACGCGAAGCGTACCGGAAGAGCCACGGGATCTGAGGCCCTGATGCTCCGCTGATCCCATCGGATGACGATGACATCGAATCCATCATCCTGCAGCGCCATTTCACTTCTGCTCCGGCCGTGCCCGGGATCGATTGCGCAGATGGTCCAATATTCTGACCGCTGCTGCCAGTTCGCCAGGATCGACGTCTTCGGCGATGTGGCGCAGGTAGTCAATCCGTTCCGCGTGGGCCGCTTTGATCGCCCTCGTCCCTTCTGCACTCAGTCGAATGATCTGCCGTCTTGCGTCCTTGAGATCCGGCGTACGCGTCACGTATCCCTCCCTTTCAAGGCCGTTCACCACATGATGCATGGTGGCCCGGCTGACCATCTCGGTTTCCGCCAGCTGAGACAGGGAGCACTCGCCGCCAAAGTACAGAACCGCGAGTGCAGACAGACGTGCCCTCCCCACACCCTGCCTGTCGTCGATCCGCCGTATCTCCCGCATCAGCTGCGTGATGGCCGAATTCAGAGTAACCAGATCCTGCTCTCCTGACTGAATGCTGATTGACTTGATCCTGGCCGACGTTCATTGTTAGCAAAG
This sequence comes from Gammaproteobacteria bacterium, assembly GCA_030425195.1. GTDB lineage: Bacteria > Pseudomonadota > Gammaproteobacteria > Pseudomonadales > Azotimanducaceae > SZUA-309. Next base: position 57,949 of record JAUIAV010000007.1, read on the forward strand.
CTAACAGAATCTTAATGGACTGATGAAGGCGTTGCCAATGCGTCTCACGCGACTGCATCAGGTAGGGGCGAATGCCATAGATCTCGATGAAACCAGGGCGTTTTATCTGGATATCCTGGGCGCACGCCTGATTGGCGAGTTCAATCCGCCCGGGTTGCTGTTCTTCGAGTTCTCAGGCACACGCGTGCTGTTCGAACGCAACAATCCTCAGGCCATCCTGTACTTCTGGGTTGATGACATCGAAACGGCGCACTCAGCCCTCGCTGGAAAAGGTGTCCGGTTTGAAAGTGAACCTCATCTGATTCACCGCGACGACGAAGGCATTTTCGATAATCCCGGCACGGAGGAGTGGATGGCGTTTTTCAGGGACCCGGGACTGAACACCATTGCCCTGACCAGTCGGCGTTGACCTTCCGAGTGCGTTAAAATCGCACCCATGAGCAAGACCGACCCCGATCGTCCCGTCGTCTCCGGTGAGAAGTTCCGGACCGAAGCCGGCTTCAGCGCCATCAAGGACGGTCTGAAGACCCGCCCAGACCCGGCACCGTCCGGCCGCAAGCCACCCTGGCTGCGCGTCCGCATGCCCGGCGGCAGCCGCTATCAGGCCGTGCGCGCCACGGTGGACGAGCATCGTCTGGCCACCGTCTGCCAGGAATCCCACTGCCCGAACATCGGCGAATGCTGGTCTGCCGGCACGGCCACCATCATGCTCATGGGCTCCGTCTGCACCCGGGCCTGCCGGTTCTGCTCGGTGGACACCGGTAATCCGAACGGGTGGCTGGATCCCGAGGAACCCGCCAACGCAGCCAGAAGTGTTGCGCTCATGGGTCTGAAGTACGTGGTCATCACCTCGGTCGATCGAGACGATCTGCCCGACGGAGGCGCGGCTCACTATGCCGCCTGCATCAGAGCCATCAAGCAGGATAATCCGCAGACGGCCGTGGAAGCGCTGACACCCGACTTCTCCGGGCGCGAAGCCGCCGTCATCGAGGTGGTCACCGCCGGCCTGGACGTGTTCGCCCAGAATCTGGAAACCGTCGAGCGTCTGACCCACCCCGTGCGCGATCCCAGAGCCGGATATCAGCAGACCCTGAACGTGCTGGCGCTCGGCAAGCGCGCCGCACCCGACGTCCTCACCAAATCGAGCCTCATGCTCGGTCTCGGCGAAACCGATGACGAGATCTTCAGAGCCATGGACGACCTGAGGGCTCACGACGTTGACGTGCTGACGCTGGGACAGTACCTCCGGCCCACGGTCAACCACCTGCCCGTCGCCCGATGGGTCACGCCGGAGGATTTCGAACGCTTCCGGGAAGCCGGCCTCGCCAGAGGTTTCCGGGAAGTTGCTTCCGGACCGCTGGTCCGTTCGAGCTACCGGGCAGACAGGGTACTCGAGGGCAACAACCTGGGACTGATCCCCGTCCGCTCCGTCTGATCCGGGTGACGCTCACCCTCAACTGAGCCATCATAGGCGCCCGTTTTCAGCCACGAATATCGAGTTCATGAGCTTAATCACCGACCACGACGGTCCCCGCACGACGATCCAGATCATCCCGAAGGACGGCTTTGAAACCTGGCACGACACGCTGCCCGACGCCGGCCGCAACTGGATCGGGCGTCAGCAGTTCAAAGGGAGCAGCGGCCAGATGGCCTGGCTGCCGGACGACACGGGGGCACCGGATTCCGTGGTGGTCGGCTGGGATGGCACGGATGAGTTTGCGGCACTGGGCAATCTGCCTTTCCAGCTGCCGGAAGGCGTCTACGAGCTCGCCACGCCGGTCACCCATCTGCAGCTGCTGGGCTGGGGCTTCGGCGCTTACTGCTTCGACCGGTTCAAGGCCCCTGAGCGGAACCCGTCCGAGCTTCTGATTCCGCACGATGCGGATGCGGATGCCCTGACCATTCAGGTCAATGCCATCAGACTCGTGCGTGATCTCATCAACCTGCCTGCGGACGAGCTGAATCCGAGCCGGCTGGCGGAGGAAGCCGTGCAGCTCGCGCACAGCTACGATGCCGAGGCCACAGTTACCGTCGGCGACGGGCTTCTGAGTGCGGGATACAACACCATCCACGCGGTGGGCCGGGCGGCGGACGATGCACCCCGCCTCATAGACTTCCGCTGGGGAAACCCTGATCACCCGAAAGTGAGTCTGATCGGCAAGGGTGTGTGTTTCGACAGCGGCGGACTGGACATCAAACCGGCCAGCGGCATGCGGACCATGAAAAAGGACATGGGCGGGGCCGCGAACGTGCTGGGCCTGGCGCAGCTGATCATGGCCAGCGGCCTGCCCGTCCGTCTCCGGGTGCTGATCCCGGCCGTGGAAAACGCCATCAGCGGCAATGCTTACCGTCCCGGCGACATCATCCAGACCTACAAGGGCCTGAGCGTGGAGGTGGATAATACGGACGCGGAGGGACGGCTGGTGATGTGTGATGCGCTGGCACTGGCGGCAGAGGAAGAGCCGGAGCTGATTCTCGACTTTTCGACCCTCACCGGTGCGGCCCGGTCAGCGGTCGGCGCCGAGATCGCCTGCATGTTCTCCAACGACGATTCGGTCGCTGCCGGCCTCCTGGCCGGCAGTGAAACGAGCGAGGACCCGGTCTGGCGGATGCCTCTGCATGCACCTTACCGCTACATGCTGGACAGCAAGGTGGCGGACACGGTGAATTCCGCCAGCCTGCCGTACGGCGGTGCGATCACCGCGGCACTGTTCCTCGAGAAATTCGTGGCCGAGGTCCCCTGGGCCCACTTCGACATCATGGCTTTCAACATCCGCCAGCGCCCGGGTCGTCCGGAGGGCGGCGAAGCCATGGGCGTGCGGGCCGCGTTCGAGTATCTGAAAGGCCGATTCGGTGGCTGAGCTCTTCAGAGGACTGGAGCACGCGGCAGCCGGCCAGCATACGGCGCTGGCGGAGGTGCTCAATGCCCTGCCCTTCAACGAAGACGGACTGTTGCCCGCCATCGCCCAGGATGCGGAATCCGGAGAGGTCCTCATGCTCGCCTGGATGAACCTTGCTGCCATCGAACGGACTCTGGCGGAGGGTTATGCCTGCTACTACTCCCGCTCCCGCCGCACGCTCTGGCGCAAGGGCGAGACCTCGGGACACCTTCAGGCGCTCCGATCCATGCGCTTCGACTGTGACGGCGACACCATTCTGCTCAAGGTGGCGCAGACAGGGCCCGCCTGCCACACGAATCGCGCCAGCTGCTTCTACCTGGAGGTGCAGGGCGATCGAGTAGCCGTCCTCAGCGAGCCCGAGCGGTAGCCGGGACCGGTCGATTTTCCCTGTCCCGGCGTCTGGCATATACTCCGCCGCCCCTCAAGACACCGGGCAAGGCCCACATCATGGACGTGTATCTGCACAACACCCTCACCGGCAGGAAGGAGATCTTCGAGCCGATCGATCCGGACCGGGTGACCATGTATGTCTGCGGTCCCACGGTGTACGACTTCGTGCATATCGGCAACGGCCGGCCGGCCGTGGTGTTCGACGTGCTGAACCGTCTCCTGTCGGCCATCTACCCCCGGGTGGACTATGTCCGGAACATCACCGACATCGACGACAAGATCAACAGGACGGCGCTCGAGAACGGTGAGTCCATCTCGGTGCTGGCGGATCGATACACCGATGCGTACGAGGAAGACATCGCCGCGCTGGGCGTGCTCGAACCTCTGGCCGTACCGCGTGCGACCCACCACATCCCCGAGATCATCCGCATGATCGAGAAGCTGATCGCGGACGGGCATGCCTACGAGGCGGAAGGTCACGTGCTTTTTCACGTCCCCTCGGATCCCGAGTACGGCAGCCTGTCCCGACGCTCGCTGGAGGACATGGTGGACGGCGCCCGGGTGGAAGTGGCTCCGTACAAGCGTGACCCGAAGGACTTCGTGCTCTGGAAACCTTCCAGCGACGAGCTGCCCGGCTGGGACAGCCCCTGGGGACGGGGCCGGCCGGGATGGCATATCGAATGCTCGGCCATGATCGAAAAGCATCTGGGCGAGGTCATCGACATTCACGGCGGCGGCTCGGATCTCACCTTCCCGCACCATGAGAATGAAGCGGCGCAGAGCCGTTGCGCCCACGGCAGCAGCGAGTACGTCCACTACTGGCTGCACAACGGCATGCTCACCATGGGTCAGGAGAAGATGTCCAAGTCCCTCGGCAACGTGGTGACGATCCGGGAACTCCGGGAAAAGTTTTCCGGCGAGGTGCTCCGGTACGCGCTCCTTTCCGCCCAGTACCGCTCTTCGCTGGCCTGGTCGGAAGACCTGCTGAAGCAGCACAAAGCCAGCCTGGACCGGCTCTACGGTGCGCTGGATCCGGCAGACGACGAAACCAGTGAGCGCTATCGGGGACTGGCCATCGAGGACTATCCGGGCGCGGTGGTGGACGCGCTGGTGGACGATCTCAACACGCCGGAGGCGCTCGCCGCCATGCACCGGATCGCCGGCGAGATTCACAAGGCAACGGACGAAGACGAGAAGCTGCGGCTTCGCCGGGAGCTGCTGGCCGGCGGCTGGCTTCTCGGTCTGCTCGGCCAGCCGGCCACCGGGTATTTCCAGGCGGACAGCACCCTGGATGCGGCGACGATCGAGGCCCGTATCGCCGCCCGTGACGAAGCCCGCGCCAGCAGAGACTACGCGGGGGCCGATGCGATCCGGGACGAGCTGCTGGCTGAGGGCATCGAGCTGGAAGACACCCGCGAGGGCACCCGATGGAAGGTAATCGGGAAACCGGAGCGCTGAACAGTACCGGCATCGTCGGTGCGGGCCTGGCCGGAACCACACTCGCCATCGCATTGCGGCAGGCCGGTCTGGACGTCCGGCTGTACGACCATACGGCGGTACCCGGCGAGGGTGTGCCACTGACCCTGACCGCCAACGGGACACGGGTGCTGCACGCGCTGGGCCTGAAGGAGATCCTGAAGGCTCAGGCTCTGTTCCCGGAGTTTTCGGTGATACGGAGCGCCCGAACCGCGTTTCTTCTCAGTCAGCGGCCGCTCGGCGGCTTTTCCGAAGCCCGCTACGGCGCACCGGACTGTGTGGTGATGAGCGGCCGTCTGACCGCCGCCCTGCGGGAGCAGGCTGAACGGCTGACGATTCCCATGGATCTCGGCGCAGCGGTGGAAAGCGCGGAATCCGGCTCGGGGGCACTGCACCTGGCTGACGGTTCCGTGCGCCATCATCCGGCGCTCGCCGTGGCCTGCGGCCTGCCCCCGGACCCCGAACGCCCCGGACTCACCAATCTGCTGAACGAAAGACGCTGGCAGCCGGCCATCGGAACCCGCATGGTCCGTGCTATCGGTACGCGGGCCGATCCCAGCCGCGATCACGGACGTTTCCTCACCACCTGGGTCACAGACGGACTCATCGCCCTGGAGCAGCCGCTGCCGGCGGAACCCGGCACCCAACGGCTGGCGCTCACCCTGGTGGTGCCGGACTCACCTGGCGCAGACGACCCTGCCGCTTTCATGGCTGAGCGGCTCGGCAAGGCACACGCTTATCTTCGGGACCTGTTCGAAGACAGGGTGGTCAACTGGGTCGCACATCCGCAAGCAGACTGCGCCGAGTTCTGGTTTGCAGAGAAGCTGGCCGTGCTCGGAGGGGCCTGCCATGCCCACGCGCCCTTCCCGGAACTCTCTCCTTCCGCGGCGCTCGAGGATGCCTGGGTGTTGTCGCGGATGATGGAGCGCTGGGAAGATGAGCCGCACCGGGGTTTCGCGGACTATGAGCGATTCCGGAAACCGCGAGCGCGGCGGTTGCGCGCCTTCTCCGAGAAGGAACGGCGGCAGCTCATGCTGAGCGATCCGTTGAAGGCCTGGAAGAGAAATCTGACCTGGTCCCTGACCAGCCGCTTTCTGCCCGAGATCAACCTCCAGAAAACGGACTGGCTGTACGGCTACGACTGCATCAAGGGATTCGTCTGAGGCGCACCTGGAAAGGCCGCGTGCGCTCACCGGAGCGCTTCCCTACCATAGCCTCTGACGAGAACCCCTCCAGGAGCCGATCACAACCATGAGCCTCAGCATTCAGCAATTTGTCGAAGAACGGTGGGACAGCTCCATCATCCCCGCGCTCTGCGAATACGTGCGTATCCCGAACAAATCGCCCATGTTCGATGCGGACTGGGAAGCCAACGGCCATATGCAGGAAGCCGTAGCCCTGCTCGATGCCTGGTGCGACACGATTGCGATCGATGGCATGACCCGGGAGGTGGTAACCCTGCCCGGACGGACGCCTGTGCTGCTCTGTGAGATCGCCGCCACCGCGGGTCACGCATCCGGCACCGTGCTGCTGTACGGTCACTACGACAAACAGCCTGAATTCTCAGGCTGGGAAACCGGGCTGTCGCCCTGGGAACCGGTCCTGCGGGACGGCCGACTGTATGGACGCGGCGGCGCGGATGACGGCTACGCCCTGTTCGGCAGCCTCACCGCCATCGCCGCCCTTCAGGCGGAAGGTATCGGCCATGGCCGATGTGTGGTGCTGGTGGAGGGCTGTGAGGAAAGCGGCAGCTTCGATCTGCCCTTCTATATGGAGACGCTCGCGGATCGGATCGGTTCCCCGGAACTGGTCATCTGCCTGGACGCGGAGTGCGGCAATTATGATCAGCTCTGGATCACCACCTCGCTGCGCGGGATTGCGCCTGGCGTTCTGTCGGTGGAGGTACTCGAGGAAGGCCAGCACTCGGGCATGTCCGGTGGCATCGTGCCATCGAGCTTCCGTATTCTCCGTCAGGTGCTGAACCGGGTGGAGAATCCGGAAACCGGCGGGTTGCTGCCGGCGCTGTACGCCCCGGTGCCGGAGGACGCCAGGGCTCAGGCCGAGAAGGCCGCGCAGGTGCTCGGTCCGGCCGTCTATCAGAAGTTTCCCTGGGCAGGTAACACCCGCCCGGAGGCGGACGATCCGGCGGAGCTCCTCATCAACAACACCTGGCGCCCGAGCCTTGCCACCACGGGACTGTCAGGCGCCCCGGAGGTGGGAAACGCCGGTAACACGCTGAGACCCGGCACCAGCGCCCAGCTGAGCTTCCGCCTGCCACCCACTCTGGATGCCGCTCTGGCAACGGAGTCGATCAGGCGGGAACTGGAGCGGGATCCGCCCTTCGACGCCCGGGTCCGGTTCGACCCGCTCACGGCGCAATCCGGCTGGGCCGCACCACCCGTCGAGCCCTGGCTCGAGAAGTCGATGAACGACGCCTCTCAGGCCTATTTCAGCCGACCTGCCATGTACATGGGCTGCGGCGGTACCATCCCGTTCATGAAGATGCTGGGGGACAGATACCCCGGGGTTCAGTTCATGGTCACCGGTGTGCTCGGGCCGAACTCGAACGCGCATGGGCCGAACGAGTTTCTGGAGATCGCCACAGGCAAGCGGGTCACCGCCTGCGTGGCGGACGTGCTGGCCGATCACGGCCGCAGGGTTACTGGAGCAGCCGGCTCTGGGCGCTGAAGCTTTTCTTGAGGAAATCCATCTGATCCCCCAGAATCCGCCCGCTGTTGGTCAATGCCAGGTATTCGGCGAAGTTCGGAACGTACGGCAGGGCCAGGAGCTCCATGCCGCACTCTTCGAGCAGACGATTGCCTTTGTGATGATTACAGCGCTTGCAGGCCGCCACCACGTTGAACCAGCTGTCCTTCCCGCCGCGGGAGGTGGGCATGACATGGTCCCGGGTGAGGTCGCCGTCACTGAAGGTGCCGCCACAGTAGAGGCAGACATTGAGATCGCGGCGGAACAGTGCTTCGTTCGTGAGCGGCGGCACCCCCCGCTGCGGAGGCATGACTCTGCCGTCGCAGGCGACGATGGCGTGGATGTCCACGTGAGACTGACAACTGTCCACACGGGAGTGGCCGCCGCGTATCCGCAACACCGCATCGCCAAGTGTCCAGACTACGATCTCTCGAGCGTAGAGACATACCGCTTCCTGCCAGCTGACCCAGTCGACCGGTTGTCCGGCCACATTCAGCCTCAGGATCCGCGGGATACGATCATAGTCCGTCACAGTCGAAACCATACGTTACCTCGCTGGAGCGCCGGTATAATGAACAATCGTTTAGAAGGATTCAACGACGGGCATCATGCGTTCTGACCGTTTAACTTTTATGTACCGAAGCGTTCACAGATCCCGCATCTGTTCCCCGATGACTCTGCCAGTGGATCGTCTTGTCATGCTCGCTGCGGGCATTCTGATGATCTCGCTGCTCACCGGCTGTTCGAATGCTCAGGTGCGCAGAACGCCGGTCACCGATCTCGGCGAACCCTGGTTCTGCGAAATGAACGAAGCCCGGGACGACTGGGACTGCGTGCGCGACGAGGAGCTGGCCAGAAATCCACGGCCGCAGCGTCTACCGGGCGATCCGGTGGATGTGGATCCGGATCCGTTCGAATCAGAGGCATCCGACCTGCCGTCCGAGGCCGTCTCCACTGCCGGCCTGGCAAATCCGTCAGGTGCCATCGACTTCGAAGCCATCGAGGACGCGGTGGTACGCACCGATCGCGTCAACTCGATCATGCAGCTTCCGCCCGACCAGTTCGTCGTGCAGCTGGCGGCCACCGAGACCCGGGCACAGGCGGACGGATTCATCAGCAACTACGATCTGGGCGGCATGGAGGACGTGTTCACTCTGGAGCTCGGCCGCGAAAACGACCTCTACTACGTGGTGGTCTTCGGCGTCTACGAGAATCTGGATGCTGCCCAGGCGGCGGTCGACGGCCGCCCGGAGCGCCTGGAGGATGTACGGCCCTGGATCCGACCGCTCGAAACCATGCAGTCCGGCATCCTGGCGGCCGAGGCCATCCACGGGGCCCCGCACGCCGACGGCTGACGCTCAGGCCGCGCGGTTCAGCCTCCGGGCCCGGCGCTGAAACCGCAATCCGTCCAACGAAAAGACGATGAGCGCAGCCCAGATGCAGCCGAAGGTGATCGCCTGACTCGCTCTGAACGGCTCTCCGTACACGAAAACGGCCAGCAGCAGGGTCAGCGACGGTGCCAGATACTGAAAGAAGCCGAGCGTGGTCAGCGACAGACGCAGAGCCGCCGCGGCAAAAGCGACCAGGGGAATCACGGTGAGCGGTCCGCCGAGCGCCAGCAGCGCGATCTCTCCGACATTTCCGGACGCCACGGAGCCTCTGCCGGCCATTGACAGCCAGATCAGATAGCCGCCGGCCAGGGGCAGCAGCAGCAGTGACTCCACCCCTAACCCCACCACCGAGTCCACCATGATCTTCTTGCGCACCAGGCCGTAGAAACCGAAGGTGAACGCGAGCGTCAGCCCCACCCAGGGGAAGACGCCGACCGCAAAGAGCTCGTTGGCGACGCCTGCCCCGGCCAGCATCACGGCCGCAATCTGCGCCGGTCGCAGGCGCTCTCCGAGAAAGAGGCCGCCAAGCAGTACGTTGACCAGAGGATTGATGTAGTAGCCGATGCTGGTCTCCAGCATCCGCTCGTTGAGCAGCGCCCAGATGAACACGCTCCAGTTGATGGCGAGCAGACTGCCGCTCAGCGCAAGCCAGCGCAGCCTGCCTGGAGTCAGGTGACGGATTCCCGCCATCTGCTGCCGGACCACGATGACCAGCCCGAGCACCAGCACGGCCCAGCATATGCGGTGCGCGATGATCTCGAAGGGTCCGGCGAAACCGACCGCTTTGAAGTAAACGGGGATGACACCCCAGAGACCGTACGCCGTCAGCGCGAACGCAAAACCCGCCCGGTCCGTTTGGGTTTCGGTGTTCAATCCGACTCAGGAGGCACTAGAAACTGTCTTTCCGCCGCCGGGTTTCCGCGAAGACCGCCACGTCATCCTGACCGGCATCCGCCATACCGAGGGTCTCACGGAGATTGCCGCTGTCCGGACGCAGAAAGGGATTGGTCGCCTTCTCCAGACCGATGGTGGTGGGAACCGTCGGGATTCCGGCCGCCCGCAGACGGTCGATCTCTTCCGACCGGGCGACCAGATCCGCGTTGCCCGGCTCTACGGACAGCGCGAAGGCGGCATTGGCCTGGGTGTACTCATGGGCACAGTAGACGGTCGTTTCGTCCGGCAGTGCCATGAGCTTCCTGAGGCTCGACCACATGTCCGCGGGAGATCCCTCGAAAAGCCGGCCGCACCCGAGCGCAAACAGCGTATCGCCGACGAAGGCGATGCCGTCGTCCGCGAAGTAGTACGCGATGTGGCCTGTGGTGTGGCCCGGCGTCTCGATGACCTGCGCCTGTGTGCTGCCGAAGCTGAACAGCTCACCGTCCGAAACCTGCACATCGATCCCCGGAATCCGTGCAGCGTCATTGGCCGCACCCACCACCGTGCACCCCCACTGCGCTTTCAGGGCCTCGTTGCCACCGGCATGGTCGAAATGGTGGTGGGTATTCAGAATGTGCGTGAGCGTCCAGCCTTTCTCGGCCAGGGCACTGTTGATGGGGGCCACTTCCGGCGTATCGATCACCGCGGTCGCTCCCGATGCGGGATCGTGCACCAGAAAACCGTAGTTGTCGCTCAAGCAGGGAAACATATGCACTTCCAGCGCCATGTGCTTTCTCCAGTCGTTTCAGTTCCGTCCGTTCAGGACTCTTCCAGCGGCACGAACAGGCATTTTCTCGGTTCACCATCCACCGCCCGGCTGATGTGCCCTTCGCCGGTGGTATCTTCAGCCAGCAGGATGTCGCCCGGACCCAGCCGCCTGACGGTCCCGTCGCCCACCTCGATGTCGACGGAACCGGTCAGATTGATGACGAACTGGCGTCGCGGGGCGGTGTGAAAATCGAGGGCATAGTCCCCATCCACTTCCCGGAAAATAACGCCTTTCCCCTGCCACAGAGAGGAGATCCGACCCATCCCGCCCATGTCCTTGAGCGCTATCTCGCCATCTTCGAAGTGCGAGCGGCCGTCATCTCCGGTATAAACGCGTACGAACCGCATGGTCTGCCCTCAGATCAACCAGAATGCCAGAGAAAGTACTACAGCCCACCGGCAGGCTCCAGACGTGAACCCGATCCTCAAGAACATCATCGACATCCTCAACGTGGAGGAGCTCGAGCGTAATCTCTACCGCGGGCAGAACCATAAGACCGAGCACGTGTTCGGTGGACAGGTGCTGGCCCAGGCCATTGCGGCCGCTTACCGGACGGTGGAGGCGGATCACGACCTCCACTCCATCCACAGCTACTTCATCCGGCCAGGCGACTGGAACGTGCCCATCATCTACGAGGTGGACCGGATCCGGAACGGGCGCAGCTTCACCACCCGGCGGGTGGTCGCCATCCAGCATGGCCGGGCCATCTTCGACATGGCGCTCTCCTGGCACAAGGCAGAGTCCGGCGTCAGTCACGATCTGCCCATGCCCGATGTGCCGCCACCGGAAGCACTACGCGGCGATCGGGAAGCCTTCCGGGAAGCCATGAAAGACAACGCCGAAATGCAGCGCTTCGGTTTCCGCTTCGAGGCCATCGACTCACGGCAGGTGGAGCGTATCCCGATGGACGACCAGGGCACACACCCGCCCGTCAAGCACACCTGGCTGAAGGCGAGAGATCCGCTGCCGGACGACCCGGAAGTCCACCTGTCGCTGCTCGCCTACATGTCCGATCTGGATTTCATGAGCACGTCCATGCTGCCGCACGGCCATAACCGGATGCGCGGCAGCATCCAGGGCGCGAGCATCGATCATGCGCTCTGGTTTCATCGACCCTTCCGGGCAGATGAATGGCTGCTGTTCGCCAAGGAATCGCCGAATGCCGGCGGGGCCCGGGGGTTCGTGCGGGGTCAGTTCTTCAACCGGCAGGGAGATCTGGTGGTCACCGCCGCCCAGGAGTGCCTCATCCGCCCCATCAGGGCCGATGCTCAATCCAGATAGCTCTGAACCAGCGTCTCAACCAGCGCGGCACCCACCCAGGCCAGCGGTGGAATGATGAGGTAAAAACCCACCCTGGAGACGATGGAGACATCCACCGGCCAGGCGGAAAGATGCAGGATCCGCTCCCGGTGCGCGAGCAGCTGCTCGAGGGTGCCGACATCGTTGCGATCGGCCGCATCTATGCGGCTGTTCAGATCTGTCAGCCGCGCCGTCTTCGCCCGTCTGATCCCATCGTGAACACCTGAAACCGGCAGATAGAAGAGCAGCGAGGCGGAAATGAGACCGAAGATCAGACCGGTCTGATAGTTGACCCAGCGGAACTCCGCATCCAGCGACTGCAGCGGCATGAACGCCAGCGCACCCATGACCACGAGCACGTCCCGGACCGCCGCGCGGCCGATGGGGCGGAGACGGTCGAGTGCGTAGAGATCGATCTCCATATGACCGCCGAGCCGCCGCATGGCACGGGCATCGTGCAGCCGTCCAACCGTCAGAAGTGCGGCGACCATCCACAGAATCACGTTGCCGACGATGAGCGGTACGTCCGGCAACGGACTCAGGACATCGGGTCGGAAGAAAAGCACTTCTGCGAACTGGAGGAGGCCGAAAACCGCTCCTGCGAGTACGGCACCCGCGGCAGCCCGGCCGGACAGATCACGGAGTGCCGCATCCATGGCGGCCACATCCGAAATCTGTGGTTTGAGCAGACGGACCGTGTCCCGATGACTGCGATACAGGTAGGTGAACGCCGCCAGCAGGTAGGCCGATATCAGGCTGAAGGTGAGCGCGCTGCCCCACATCTGGGTCCGGTTCTTCCAGCAGCAGCTGTCGACGTCCGGCCCGCCCAGGACGATGCCGTAAACGATCAGGCTCAGAATCACCCAGGCCCCCGGTACTGCCAGGGGATGGGTTCGATCGGAAATGCGGATCAGCCAGCGCACGATCCGGGCACGGCCAAGAGGTCAGATCCCCCGGTCAGAGCGCCTCGAGAATGGATTCCGCCTTGGAGACCTCGAACTGACCCGGCGCTTCCACGGCGAGCTTGGTCACCACGCCATCGTCCACGATCATCGCATAGCGCTGGGAACGGGTACCGAGTCCGAAACCGCTGCCGTCCATCTCCAGGCCGATGGCCGCGGTGAACTCGCCATTGCCGTCACCGGCCATGATGATCTCATCCGCGTTCTTCTCCTCACCCCAGCTGTCCATGACAAAGGCGTCGTTGACGGATACGCAGACGATGCTGTCCACCCCTTTACCCTTGATCGCATCGGCGTTCACCACGTAACCAGGCAGATGTGCCTGGGAACAGGTCGGGGTAAAGGCACCGGGGACCGCAAAAAGCACCACTCTTTTACCGCCGAACAGGTCCTGGGTGGCCTTCGGTGTGGGCTTGCCGTCCTCCATCACGTAGAGCGTTGCTTCAGGCAGCTTGTCGCCTTCTTGAATCGCCATGTCGTCGTCCTCCTTGGGTAAGCGAACGGCGAGTGTGGAGAAAGGCGGCCGGCGGGTCAACGCCACGCAAAGGCGGGCTGTTCGTAATGCGCTACCCGGGTGTCCCGTCCCAGCAGACAGACCTCGCGGAACTGATAGATCAGTGCCGCCGTCGGTGCGGCGATGTAGTCGCTGCCTACCGGCATGCGCAGAACGGGATGCTCGCTGCCGGAAAGGCTGCTGAGCATGGGTGCGTCTTCCCGCAGAAACTCCGAGAGCGGGATGCGGTGCACGGAGGCCACCTCGTCCGGATTCGGCTCCGTATCGAGCCGGACACCACCCCAGACCACCACCGGTGACATCACGAAGCCGGATCGGGTGACGAAGTCGTCCAGGCGTCCGAGCACCTGGTCTTCTCCAATCCTCACATTGACTTCCTCGTGCATTTCCCGCAGCGCGGTCTCCACGACGGTTTCGCCGGGATCCAGCCGTCCTCCGGGAAACGCCCACTGCCCCGCGTGCTTACGCAGAGTTGCCGCCCGCCGGGTCAGGATAAGAGCCGGTGCTTCATTCCACGCTTCGTGGACCGGCAGACCGGGCAGATCGGCACCGAATCCGGTACCCGTCACCGTGATGGCCACCGCCGCGTGGTGCGCGTCGTCCACGTCGGCAAGCTGGACGGGAAAGGCGTCGAGCCGGGCGCGGATGCGCTCCTTCAGCGACGAGGTGAGAGTTTCCAGCGCTTCCATGTCCCAAGACTGCCAAATCCGCTAACGTGCCTCAATCGGATGTCGGGATGGCAAGCACGTGCGGGATGATCAGAAGGCGCTCTCGTTCGGAATTGGCGCCGTCGTGCTCTGGTCCACTGTGGCCACGGGTTTCAAACTCGGCCTGTCGGTCATGGAGCCGGTGCAGCTGCTGTTCCTCGGCAGTTGCATCTCCGCACTCGTCTTCGTACCGGCCGCGGTCCGACAGGGCTGGCCCCGGCGCCCGCTGAATCTCAAGGAAGGCCTGGTCTTTGCTCTGCTGAATCCCGTCCTCTACTACCTGGTGCTGTTCGAAGCCTACGACCGGCTCCCCGCGCAGATTGCCCAGCCGCTCAACTACACCTGGGCTATCGTGCTCGCCCTCCTGGCCGTGCCCGTGCTCGGACAGAAACTCACGCCCCGGATGCTCTGGGGCATCGGCATCGGCTATCTGGGTGTGGTCGTCCTGCTCAGCCAGGGACGGTTCGATACCCTGCCCGATCTCGACTGGTTCGGTGTGCTGCTGGCTCTGGCTTCCACCGGGATCTGGGCGGGTTACTGGCTCTACAACGCCCGCTCCACCACGGAGCCCCATGCACTCATGGCCACCAGCTTCCTGCTGGCGGTCCCTCTGCTTGCCGTCATCTGTCTCGCGGGTTCCGGGCTCCCGACTCTGACCCTGAAGAACCTCGGTTACGGCGCCTGGGTGGGGCTCGTGGAAATGGGCATCACGTTCCTGCTCTGGCAGCAGGCGCTGCGGTTGAGCAGCCAGGCGGCAAGGATCGGTCAGCTGATCTTTCTCTCTCCGTTCCTGTCTCTGCTCCTGATCTCATCCGTGCTGGGAGAGACCATCCACGTCACCTCCTGGCTGGGACTCGGCGTGATCGTGATCGGACTGCTGGTGACCGGGCGCCCGGATCAGGGCTTGAGCGCCCGGTAGAGGAACGGCAGGCTCCGGTCCATCCGGTAATCGATGCCGGAATGGGTGTCGTCGAATTCCTCGTAGCGGTGTGGGATCCCGGCCCGGGTCAGCGCGCCCGACAGCTGCCGGGTACCGAAATGGATGTGGAACTGGTCCCGCCAGCCGCAGTCGATGAAGATCGCCTTCAGCGACTTCAGCGCACGTTTATGGTCACCCACCATGTGCACTGGATCGTGCCGCAGCCACTGCCGCCAGCGGGCTTCGATGATCTCACCCGTTTCCAGATCGAAAGGCAGGCGGAAGCCGTTGGGTGCGGAAGGCGCCGGATCGTAGCTGGCCGCCATGCAGAGGTTCATCAGCACCATCACCTCCCCACCTGAGGGCCTGTCCTTATCCCGGAACGCTGCCAGGAAGCGCCTTACGCGACCATCGTCCAGACCGCGCTTCAACCCCGCTCTGGCGCGCTCGACATCGTAGGCACCCGCCTTCCGTTCCGGCTTCCTGTACCGGGTCAGCTCGGTGAGGGTGTTGGGCCAGTCACTGCGGTAGCAGAAATCGAAGTAGGCATCTCCCGAGTGATTGGCCACCGCGCCCCAGTGCTCCGGATAGCGCATACCCTGCACGATGGCCCCGTAGCCGCCGGAAGATTTGCCGAAGCAGCCGCGGTGGTCCCGATCGGCCAGCGTACGGAACTCGGCATCGATGAATGGAATCAGCTCCCGGGTGAGGTAGTCGGCATAGCGTCCGATGGCGCTCGAGTTGATGTACTGATTCCCTCCCAGGCTCGTGAAGCAGTCGGGGAAAACGACGATGGCGGGTCCCATCTTCCGCTCACCGATGAGCCGATCGAGCCGTTGTGGCAGATTCTCGGCGAAGTTCTGCCAGTTCGTGTGCGACCAGCCCGATCCGGTGTACCCCACCAGATCGAACAGCACGGGGAAACGGCGTCCGACCGGGCCCTGGTCATACTGAGGGGGCAGCCAGACGGGAAACCGGCGCACGTGCGGGTCGCCGAGCGGATTTCCTTTCAGCACCCGGGATTCATGCTCGACGACGACCATCCGGCCGGCTCTGGTCATTGCCTGTTCCTCCTCGGTTGATGACGCCTACTTTAAACCGCGCTCTCCGTATTGCATCCAGCCCGGGTCGATGGCTGTTCTGCCGCGCACGTCCTTCAATGAACTATAGCTTGTAATAGTAATCATTCTCATTTAGCTTACGTCCTTTACTTGCACTGGAGAGCGCCATGCGGGCGAAACTGCCTCTCGGCCTGATGTCCCTGATTTTCCTCCTCAGCCCAGCGGCCATGGCGGCGGAACCCAACGCCTCCGACGACACCATCGAAGAGATGATCGTCACTGCGACTCTGAGCCGGTTTTCCGCCACCAAGTCCAACACGCCCATCATGGAGACGGCCCGATCCATTTCCGTGGAAACCCACCAGCAGATTCTCGACCGTGGGGCGCTGAACGTCGCCGACACCTACGTCTACAAATCCGGCGTGTTCGGCGAGACCTACGGCTACGCTACCCGCGGCGACTGGGTACGGGTCCGGGGCCTGGACGTTCCGGAATACCGGGACAGCCTGCAGGGCCTGTTCGGCAACTACAACAGCACCCGGGCGGACATCTACACCGTCGAGCAGGTGGAGATCCTCAAAGGTCCTGCGTCCGTGCTTTACGGCAGGGGCTCGCCCGGGGGCCTGGTCAACATCGTCAGCAAGCTGCCGGACGAGGACGCTGGCAGCGAGCTGGTCGCCGATCTCGGCAACTACGATCGTTTCCAGATCGCCGGCGACCTCAATGGGCGGATCGGCGATTCAAAGGAGTGGCTGTTCCGGGTGATCGGCGTCTACCGCGAGAACGAATCCCAGGTGGATTACGTGAAAGAGGAGACCGTCACCTTCGCCCCATCACTCACCTGGCGTCCGACGGAACGGACGGAGCTGACCGTGCTCGCCACCTATCAGGAAAACAACGGCGACGTGGGCGCCCAGTTCCTGCCCGTCTCCGGCACCCTGATTCCGGGGCCTGACGGACGCCGCATTCCGTCCTCCACCTACTCGGGCGAGCCGGACTTCAACTTCTACGACACCGAATCCACTTCCGTCACTCTGCTCGGCTCACACCGGTTCAATGAAACCTGGGAGATCGAAGGCACGGCGCGGGTGACGGACAGCTCGTCCGACTACCAGCAGGCCTGGACGGCCTTCATCGGCGGCGACCGCCACGTCTACGACACCGATGGCTCTCTGTACCTGGACGGCCTGACCCCGAGGAGCTTCTATCTGGCAGAGGGCGCGTCGGACCAGGCGGCCATCGACCTGCGCAACCGGATCACCTTCTCGACCGGCAGCCTGGACCACGAGATCCTCGCCGGCGTCCACTACCAGAAAGTCGATACCGACACCGACTCTGCCTACAACTTTGCCATGGGCTACAACTTCTCGCCGGACCCCGCCACCTGGGACACCCGCTTCTGGCTCAACCTGTACGAACCCGTCTACGGCAACGTTCCCACCGACGCCGACCTGCTGCCCATTACCGATACGCCCGGCAGCACCACTACCGACTTCGGCCTCTACTTAAGCGATCAGATCGTCGTGAACGGCTGGCACTTCACCCTGGGGGTGAGGTTCGACGACGCCGAGACCGATACCGGATCGGCGTCTCAGAAAGACGACGAGATCAGCGCCAGCTTTGGCGTGCTCTACGAATTCGCCAACGGCTTTGCGCCGTATGCGAGCTATGCCGAGTCCTTCGAGCCGGTTGCCGGCACCGACATGATCACGGGCAGCGCTCTGAAGCCCGAGGAAGGTGAGCAGTGGGAGCTGGGCCTGAAGTACCACCACGCCGCCAGCGGATCCTATTTCACCACCGCCATTTTCGACATCGAGCAGTCCAACCTCTCGAACCCCAACGACCTTCCGAACGCGCCCTCTCAGCAGGAAGGCGTGACGGAGATTCAGGGCATCGAGTTCGAGGGTGTCCTGGTGCTCGATGACTTCTTCATCGAGATCGCGGCCAGTCATCTCGAAACCGAGAATCCTGACGGCTATCGTCTGGCGACGGTGCCGGAGGATCAGGCCTCGATCTGGCTCGGCTACCGGCCGGAGGGCAGGTTCGCAGGTCTCAGGGCCGGCGGCGGGCTGCGCTACGTAGGCGACTCCTGGGACGGCATCGACACCCTCAAAACACCTTCCTACACGCTGGCGGACCTGATGATCGGATACGAGTTCGGCGCCTGGGACCTGGCTCTCAACGTCCGCAACCTCACCGACAAAAAATACCAGGCCACCTGTCTTGCGCGCGGCGACTGCTTCCCCGGGGAGCGGCGGACCGTGGTGGGACGGCTGAGCTTCTCCTTCTAGTCATGATCTTTCTGCCGGCCTTTCTGCCGCCTTTTCTCTGCACGCTGTTCGGCACCACGCTCCTCTACCTCTCCTGGCGGCGGACGGCCCCCGACCGGCGTACGGCAAGCGGAATCGGCTGGCTTTTCCTGATCGGCAGTCTGGCGCTGTGGGTGATCGCAGCCGGCCCGGAGTATGCACCCGTCTTCACGCTGCTCACGGTGCCGTTCGTCGCCTGGCTGTTCATCGCCTTCGGACGGCAGGATCGCGTCCGCACGACGACGACTCTGACCCGCCGGGGACTGCACGGTCCCAGCCTGCGTTCGGTGCTGTCCAACGCGGGTCTGTTCGTGGCCGCAGTGCCACTGGCAGGACTGGTCGCCAGTCTGGTGTCTGCGGCGCTCATCCGCTGGATGCCGGGACTGGACGTGGACCGCATGGTTTTCGCCGTGCTGTTCATGCCCGTACTCTGGGGCAGCTTCGCAGTCTGGATCTGCGCCGACCCGCGAAGGATGCGCGCGGTATCTCTGGTCACCGGGCTCGGCATCGTCAGCGGTCTGCTGGCATCGGTGCCCTGAGGTGAAACCGTTTACACCCGCATCGGTGCGAAACGCACTGACGGCGCACACCTGGCTCGGACTGCTGGTGGGCGGGCTCATGTACCTCGTCTGCCTCAGCGGTGCCCTGCTCGTCTTCCTCGCCGAGCTGGAACGCTGGGAGCAACCGGCCGTATCCGAGTTCATGGAATTCGACACCGCGGCTGCCGAACGGGCCTTCAACCAGGCGATCCTGGACCCGGACTTCGTCACCGAGCACATGTACCTGATTCTCCCGACCAGCGACGTGCCGCGGCTGCGGATCTCTTCGGAGGATGCGAGTTACTTCCTGAATGCCGACGGCAGCCGGGGGCTGGACGAGCGCAACGGTTTCTCGGAGATGCTCGTGGGGCTGCACCTGTATCTCCACCTGCCCGAATCCTGGGGAATCGTGCTGGTGAGCAGCCTGGGCGCTCTGCTGGTGGGCCTGATCATTTCCGGCATTCTCGCCCACCCGAAGATTTTCCGGGATGCCTTCGCACTCCGTCTCGGCGGCAACCGGCTGCTCACTCAGACGGACATCCACAATCGCCTCAGCGTCTGGGGTCTGCCCTTCCACCTGCTGATTGCGGTGACCGGTGCCTACTTCGGACTGGCGCTGATCAACCTGGGCGTGCTTGCCGAGCTCGTCTACGACGGCGACCGGGAAGCGATCGTGGAAACGGTTTTCTCACCCGATCCGGAAGTGAACAGTGGCGCCGGCCCCGTCCGTATCGTCGAGCCGCTGCAGGAAATCGTGGCGCGGCATCCGGACGCGACCCCGGAGATGATCCTGGTTCATGACGCCGGAGAGGCCGGCCAGCACCTGAGCATCTCCGCCACACACGCCGGACGCCTCATCTATGCGGAGAACTACCGTTTCGATGCGGACGGGAAATTTCTCACGACGGACGGCTACGCCGACGGGCCGGCGGGCAAACAGGTGGTGTATTCCATCTATCAGCTGCACTTCGGCTGGTTCGCCGGGATCTGGGTCAAGCTCGCCTACGGCCTGCTCGGGCTGGCGCTCGCCGTGGTGTCCACCACCGGCATCAACGCGTGGCTTGCCCGCCGTGGCGAGCTGACCGCACTGGACGACGCCTGGACCGGCTTCGTCTGGGGTACCCCGCTCGCCATCGCCGCAGCGGGCCTTGCCGAGATCGTTCTCGGTTCCTCCGGCACTCTCTGCCTCTGGCTGGTGCTGCTGGCCGCCACCGGAGCTGCGCTCGCCTGGCGGGATCCACAGACCAGCCGGCGGCGCCTTCAGCAGCTGCTGGTCGTTGTCCTCGCCGCCCTGGTGATCGGTCATGGCCTGCGCTTTCAGGAAGCTGCCCTGCGCGGCATCGGCCTGGCCGGCAACCTGGTCCTCGCCGGATTCGCGGCCGGGCTGGCAGCCTGGCTCTATCGTACCCGCCATCGAATCGCAGCGCAGGAACGGGCTGTATCGGGCAGCGTTTAGTCCAAGCACCCGAGCATCTTCGACCGCGTGCAGGCAATCGGTGCCTCGGCAGGTTTGATGCGCCCGCATACCTCGATTAGGCTGCCTGGCCATGACGACTTTTTCCGAGAAACTCGAAGCCGGCTGGCGGGAACGGAGCATGCTGTGCGTGGGCCTGGATCCGGACCCCGAGCGCATCGACAGGGATGTGATCGATTTCTGCCGCGGCATCGTGGACGAGACAGCAGACCTGGTTTGTGCCTACAAGCCGCAGATCGCATACTTTGCCGCGCTCGGACTCGAGGACGGGCTGCGGGCTCTGATCGACTACATACACGCCACCACCGACGTACCCGTGCTGCTGGACGCCAAGCGGGGTGATATCGGGTCCACTGCGGAACGCTACGCTGCGGAGGTCTTCGAGCGCTATGGCGCTGACGCTGCCACGGTGAATCCCCTGTTCGGATTCGAAAGCATCGAGCCCTACCTGAAGTACCAGGACCGCGGGGTGTTTCTGCTCTGCAGGAACAGCAATCCCGGAAGCGGCTGGCTCCAGTGTCATCCCGAGGACGCACCCACGTATCTGCGCGTTGCGGATGCGGCAATCGAGTGGGATGCCGGCCGTGGCAATCTGATGCTCGTCGCAGGAGCGACCTATCCGGATGATCTGGTGCAGATCCGCACACACTGCGGCGACATGCCCATTCTGGTATTGGGCGTTGGCGCTCAGGGGGCCGATCTGTCGACAACGCTGGAGGCCGGACGGGATTCCAGAGGTCTCGGGCTCGTCGTGAGCACCTCCAGGGCTGTGCTCTATGCGGACGACCCGCGCGAGGCGGCACTCGGATTCCGGGACCGTCTGCTGAACGCGGCCTGATACTCTGACATCTGAATAAGGGGAAAGCCATGAGTCTCGACGGGAAGGTGGTTCTGATCACCGGTGCAGGCCGGGGTATCGGCGCGGGCATCGCCCGCTGTTTCGCCGAGCGGGGTGCGCTCGTTGCCGTCACCGATCTGGACCAGACCATGGCGGACGAGGCGGCCGCCGCGCTCGCCACGCGCGCGATCGGGCTGGAAGCCGACGCCTCGAGTCAGGCAGCCATGGGCAGCGCCTTCGACCGGGTGATCGACGAGTTCGGCAGCCTGGACGTGCTGGTCAACAATGCCGGCATCGGCGGCCTGGATCTGAGCCCGGACGAACTCACGTCCGGTGATGAGCTGGCCGGGATGACGGACGAGGAATGGGACGAGCAGCTGAGGTACAACCTGCGCACCGCTTTCGCCTCCTCGAACGCCGCCATTCCGCGCCTCGCCGATGGCGGCAGTATCGTCAACATCGCCTCCATCGCCGCGCTGTCGGGCACACCCGATCTCATGGCCTACGGCGCGGCCAAAGCGGGCGTCGTGCATCTGACCAAGTCGCTCGCACTGCAGCTGGCGCCGAGGCGTATCCGCGTGAACTGTATCTGTCCTGGGCTGCTCTGGACCCGCGCCTGGGAGCTGCTCACCGCGCGGATGCAGGCTAATCAGCCGGAGCTGTCGAACGTGCCGCAGCGTCAGATCTTCGAGACGGTCGTGGCCGAGATGACGCCGCTCGGCGGCGAGCAGACACCTGAGGACATCGGCAACCTGGCCGTGTTCTACGCCTCGGATGCCGCCCGGATGATCACCGGCCAGGCGGTCGCCGTGGACGGCGGCATCACGCTGCGGCGGGCGTAGCCCTCCCGCTACGGCAGTACGCCTCCTGCCTACGGCAGTACGCCTCCTGCCTACGGCAGGAGGGCTTCGATCAGCCTCGGCCCCCGATCTCCCAGGAAGCGCCCGAGCAGATCGTTGAACTCGTCCGCCGTCGTGGCCCGGGCTGCAGTGACGCCCATGCCTTCTGCCAGCTTCACGAAGTCCAGATCGGGATTGGAGAGATCCAGCATCTCCAGCGTTTTCGGGCTCATGGTCTGAGCCCCCACCCGGGAAAGCTCGATCTGCAGGATCTGATACTTGCGGTTCGCGAAGATGATGATGCAGATGTCCAGGTCCTCCCGGGCCATGGTCCAGAGGGACTGGATGGTGTACATGGCGCCGCCGTCACCGTGGACGCAGACCACCTTCCTTTCCGGCGCGGCGACGGCGGCACCGATGGCCTGAGGCAGACCGTAGCCGATGGAGCCACCCGTGAGCATCAGCCAGTCATGCGCGGCAGCACCCGCACAGGCCGGGAAACAGGCCGACCCGGCGGTACCACCCTCGTCCACGACGATGGCGTTCTCCGGCAGCAGTCGGGCGAGCGCGACACCGATCGACCGGGAGCTGAGCTCGCCGGATGTGAACTCGGGCAGTTCCAGGGACTTGAGCCGGGGCGCCAGATCGGCTGCACCGACCGCGTCACACACTCTGGCGAGCGCGTCCTCCGCATCCTCGTGCACCGCGGCCAGCGTGTGCAGATCGGCGCCTTCCGGCGCGAACTCACTCGCCTTGCCCGGATAGGCGAAGAAGCCGACAGGTGCCTTGGTGCCCACCATGATGAG
Source organism: Gammaproteobacteria bacterium (assembly GCA_030425195.1). Classification (GTDB taxonomy): domain Bacteria; phylum Pseudomonadota; class Gammaproteobacteria; order Pseudomonadales; family Azotimanducaceae; genus SZUA-309. The sequence continues at coordinate 80,784 of JAUIAV010000007.1, forward strand.
CTGCTCCGCCTCTCGGATCTGCTCCGTGGCCTGCTCGGCGAAGTAACCGAGCCGCTCGATCTCCGGCCGGCCCTGCCCTCTTGGCAGGCGCGGCACGAAGGTGTCGCAGAAGATGCGGGCACCCGTTTTCTGCGCGATCCGATCGGCAAGCTCGAGGGCGGTTTCGCTGAGCGCCATGTTGGACATCAGAAGCACCGTGTTGCGGCCGTTCGACAGCATGTCCGCAGCCTGCGCCACGGCCCGGTCGCCGGCGAGCGGCGCAGCCGACGGCACGATGGTCTCCGCGGGCGGCACGGATTCGTTCCAGGCACAATCCGCGGGCACGATGAGCGTGGCGATGCGGCCCGGCCGTATTCCGGATGCAGCCACCGCCTCTGCTGCATCTCCTGGCAGCGCCGGTGCGTCGGCTACGCTCCTGACCCAGTGCGAAACGGGCTCGGACAGACCGATCACGTCCGAATTCAGCGGCGCGTCGAACTGCTTGTGATAAGTCGCATGATCACCCACCAGATTGATCATGGGCGAATGTGCCTTCCGGGCGTTGTGGATGTTGGCCGAGGCGTTTGACAGACCGGGGCCCAGATGAAACAGCGTGCAGGCGGGCTTACCGGCGATCCGCGCATACCCGTCTGCGGCTCCCGAGCATCCGCCCTCGAAGAGACACAGAATGGAACGCATGCCCGTGGACGCGCCGATGGCGGCCACCATGTGCATCTCCGAGGTTCCCGGGTTCGTGAAACAGACCTCCACGCCTGCGGCCACCAGGGTTTCGAGCATGCTTTCCGCGCCGTTCATGGCGTTCTCCTCTGACAGTTCCTGCAAGCGGCAGAGTCTAACCCAGCGAAGCCGGCGGAGAAGGCCGCGGCGCAGAAAAAGAGCCATAATGGTGGCGGACACTTCAGGAGGCAGAACATGGCGCTGAAATCCCCGATCTGCGAGTTGCTGGGCATCGAGTTCCCGCTGGTCGCCTTTACCCATTGCCGGGACGTGGTGGTGGAAGTCTCCAAGGCCGGCGGCATGGGCGTGCTGGGTGCGGCGGGCTACAACGCTGAGCAGCTCGAGATCGAGCTCAACTGGATCGACGAGCACATCGACGGCATGCCCTACGGCGTGGATCTGATCGCGCCGACCTCCATGGCGGTGACGGACGGCAACGACTCGTCCGAAGAGATTCTGGAGCGCGTCCCGGAGACCCATCGGGACTTCGCCCGGAGTGTGCTCGCCCGCCACGATGTGGACACGGCGGATCTGTATCAGAAACAGCGGGGCAGCGCCGGTGGTTTTCTTACCGAGGGCAAGGCGGCCAACATCATCGACGTGGCCTTCGCTCATCCGATCGGACTGATCGCCAATGCACTCGGCGTTCCACCCCGGTACATGCTGGAAATGGGAAAGGAACGGGGTGTCGCCGTGGCAGCGCTCGTAGGCGCGAAGGAACATGCTACCCGCCAGGTGGAGGCCGGCGTGGACATCCTGGTGGTCGCCGGAACCGAGGCCGGCGGTCACTGCGGCGAGGTCTCCACCATGGTCCTGGTCCCTGAAGTCGCCCAGGCGGTGGCCGGTTCGGGCGTACCCATTCTGGCTGCCGGCGGAATCGTTCAGGGGCGCCAGATGGCAGCGGCCATGGCCATGGGCGCCGACGGGGCCTGGACGGGGTCCATGTGGCTGACCACGGCGGAGGCGGAAACGTCGCCCGTCATCAAGGAGAAGTACATTCAGGCGAGCTCCCGGCAGACGGTCAGATCCAAAGCGAGAACGGGCAAGTATTCGCGCCAGCTGGTCTCCGCCTGGACCGATGCCTGGGAATCCGAAGAGGCACCGGAGCCGCTGCCCATGCCGCTGCAGTCGCTGGTGAGCGAAGCACCGCTTTCGAAGATCACCAAGCTGGCGGAGGGCGGGCACGCAGGCGCAAGGCAGCTGGCCACCTTCTTCGTCGGCCAGGGCGTGGGCCTGATGAACGACGTGCAGTCAACCCGGGACGTGGTCCGGGAATTCATGGAAGACTATCTGGCCGCCGTGGATCGGATGAACGCCACGCTCGACAGCTAGGGGGATACAGAAACAATGAGCACACACGACGAGTCTCTCGGACCGGAGGGCTACCGGGTCGGACCGGTCGAGGCGTGGATTGAGGCGAACGTGGAAGGTCTGAAGCCGCCGTTCAGGTGGACGCGCCTGCAGGGCGGACACTCCAACCTGACCTACCGCCTGGACGATGCGGAAGGACACTCGGCCGTCATCCGCCGTCCGCCTCAGGGCGAGCTGCTGCCGAAAGCGCACGACATGAGCCGGGAGTGGGCGCTGATCTCCGCTCTCGGCCCAACCGACGTGCCCGTCCCGGCAGCACTGGGCTTCTGCGAAAGCCCGGAGGTCACCGGTGCCTGGTTCTACGTGATGGGCCTCATCGACGGGCACCCGTTGTACAACGCAGACGATACGAATACCTATGTGCCGGAGCCGGAACGGCGCAAGATGGCCTTCTCGTTCATCGACGTGCTGGCTGCATTGCATTCGGTGGACCCGGACGAGGTGGGCCTTGGCGATCTGGGCAAGAAGGAAGACTACGTAGGCCGGCAGCTGAAGACCTGGTACCGGTCCTGGATGGCGTCCATAGAGCCCGCGGACTTCGACGATCCCAGGGCGCACGAGCTCCAGCAGTTCTTTCTCGAGAACGTGCCCGATCAGGGCCCAGCCCGGGTGGTGCACGGAGACTACGGGGTGCACAACTGCCTGGTCGGACCGGACTGCACCATTGCCGCCGTCGTCGACTGGGAGATCTCGACGCTGGGGGATCCGCTGGCCGACCTCGCTTACGCGCTGAATCAGTGGCCCGATCCCACCGATCGGGAACCGCCGCCGCCGGAGGGTGCGACGGCACCACCCGGGTTCCCCGCCAGAACCGAACTCGCCGAACGCTACGCCAGGCAGACCGGCCGGGACCTGTCATTGCTCGACTACTACGTGGGTTTCAACCGCTGGAAGACGGCCGCCATCGTGCACGGCGTTTACGCCCGCTACTGCGAAGGCAAGAAGAGCACGGACGGCATCGATCTGGACGAGATGCGCGAGCGCATCGGCCGCTCGCTCGATCTCTCTGAGGAAGCGGTCAACCGCCTGAATCGGGCGGTTTGAGGCTCGTACCCGAACTGCCGCCTGGGATCAGATCCCCAGGTCCTTGAGGCTGTAGTCGTGCAGGCGGATCTTTCCCGCCTCGTCCCACCGGTACTGATCTTCCAGCCCACGGAAAGGCTGGTAGGCGAAGGGAGTCTCTTCCGGGAAGTGCCGCGCCCGTGCGTCGATGGCGGTCTGAATCACACTCGACCGTTCGAAGATGCGCGTCTCGTCATAGACCTGATCCGAGCTGACGACGATGGCGCCCCGCTGACCGAGCACGGAGGCACGGCGGTGAAATCCGAACGTGAGAGACACCCTGAGATCAGGTGACGTGTTGGCGAACGAGCAGTGCAGGGCCTGTCGATTGACCAGGGTCACTCCGCCTGCGTCGCAGTAGAGAGGTACGGCATCCGGCAATCGGTCCGAGCCGCCGTTGTCGTCCACCATCTGCCTGATGTCCAGCTTGCCGAGCCTGTGCGATCCGGGCACCACCCACAGGCAGTTCGCCGGCGTGCAGTCATAGAGCTGCACCTGAAAGTTGAAGCCATGGATCTCCGGATCCCAGTCCGGCGAGTCCCAGTGGGTCAGACCATCCTGATGCCAGGCAACGGATGCCCCGAGCCCCGGCTGCTTGACGAACACTGCATCGTTATAGGGGACGAAGTCCGGCCCGTTGATGGTCGCGGCGATGGCCAGCAGTCCCGGGTGACCATAAACCCTGAGCCCCGCTTCCATGTTCTCGCACAGGTTGAACATCATGTAGATGACCTTGTCAGGCGCACCCGCTGCCGGTTCCGGTTCCGCCATCTTCGCCGGATGCCGACCGCCGTTGGCTGACGTGCCGCCCACCGGATCCGCCAGTGGTCGGGCCCAGAGGTAGGAGTCACGGCTGATGTCGAGACCCAGCGCCGGCCGGCCAGACGCGTCCACATCGGCCCCGGGACGGACCGGCGCCCGCTCGAGCATCTCATCGATTCCCGCACGCAGCTCGGCGAGCTCCGAATCGCCGATCAGGTGCTCGAAAACATAGAACCCCTGTTTCCGGTAGGCGCTGAGGATGTCAGGGTGCAGCGCCCCATCGTCGGTGAGGCGCAGAGGGCCTCGGTTGCCGAGCGACAACGCCCGCTCACGGCCGGCGGTCAGGTATTCGGCCATCTGTGCCGCGTGGTTGTCGGCAGACAGGGCCGGCGATCGTCCCCCTTGTCGAGCCATGGCTTCCCCCTCCGGAACCAAGTTCTCCAGACATTTTCCGCCAGGCGCAAGGACATTTGAAGCCTCCCATCGATGGCCGCAGAATGACGGGGCGGAGCGGAGAGCAGGATGTCCTATAAAATCGAAGTCGTCACCCTGAAACCACAGCCGGTCCTGGTGATCGAGGATGAGGTCGCGCCTGAGGCGCTGGGTGAGGCCCTCGCCAGGATCTTCCCCGCCGTCCACGGGCATGCCAGCCGCCTGGGCGCGGAGATCACCGGAATGCCTTTTCTTCGCTACCTCGGCATGACCGACAGATTTCAGATTCAGGCCGGCGTGCCGGTGGCGGAACCGGTGGAAGGCAGTGGAGAAATCAAGGCGGCAGAGCTGCCGGGAGGCAAGGCCGCGACAACCGTCTTTTTCGGCCCGTACCAGGAAGTGGCCGCTGCCTGGGATGCCATGAATGCGTGGCGGGAGGAACGGGGCCTGTCGCCGGGCTTCGGCGGCTGGGATGTCTATGAGAACGACCCCACGGAAGTGAGTGACCCGAAAGAAATCAGAACGCGTCTGTACCAGCCGCTGGACTGAAGAGAAAGGAAAAGCAGCATGCCCACACGCGACGAAGCCATCGCCACTCTGACCGGGCCCGGTGAGGCTTACGAACTGACCGAAGTCATCCAGTACGGCGATACCTGCCGGGCCTTTCTGAATGCGCCCGCGTCGCTGCGCGCGCTGTACGAGGACAATCTGAGCGATGCCACCTTCGTCGTCTACGAGGACGAACGGTACAGCTTCGAGGACATCTGGCAGCAGGCCGGACGCCTGGCCACCGCCCTGGTGGAAGAGCATGGCGTCGTCAAAGGCGACAGGATCGCCATCAGCATGCGCAACTATCCGGAATGGATCGTCGCCTTCGAAGCAGCCACGTCCATCGGCGCCATCGCCGTAGCCATGAATGCCCTCTGGCAGCCGGATGAGATGGAGTACGGTCTGAAGGACTGCGGCGCGAAAGTGCTCATTGCCGACGGCGAGCGGCTGGAGCGTCTGGCCCAGTGCGGGGATGCGCCTGCGATCACCGTGATCGGCGTGCGCACGGATGCCGTCTCCGGCACCGCCACCCTTTCCTACGACGAGATTCAGAGCCGGTATCCCGATGCCCGGATGCCTCCCGCAGAGATTGCCCCGGACGACGACGCGACCATCTTCTTCACCTCCGGATCCACGGGACATCCGAAGGGCGCCGTGAGCTGCCACCGCAGCATTCTTTCGGCACTGCTGTCCTGGGAGCTCGACGGCAGAGCGGCCGCCCTGGTTGCCGGCATGGACATTCCCGAGCCTGAAACTCAGCCTGCCACCCTGCTGGCAGTACCGCTTTTTCACGCCACGGGTTCTCACGCGGTCTTCCTCTCCTCCTACCGGTCCCAACGCCGGATAGTCTCCATGTACAAGTGGGACGTCGCCCAGGCAGCCGATCTCATCGAGGCAGAACAGATCAGCTCGGTCGTTGCTCCGTCGGCCATGACGGGTGATCTCGTGGAGTATGCGATCAGGGAAGGCCGCGACCTGTCCAGTCTCGCCACGGTAGGCGGCGGGGGTGCGGCCCGGGCGCCGGAGCAGGTGCGGCGCATCGAGCAGACCTTCGCGAAGGCACTGCCCAATACCGGCTGGGGCATGACGGAAACCAACGCGATCGGTACGGGTATCGGCGGCCAGGACTACCTGGATCATCCGGCGAGTTCCGGCAGGGTCTCCGCAGTCCTGGACATCCGGGTGGTGGACGACTCCGGTAATCCGCTCCCGCCGGGGCAGCGGGGAGAACTGCAGATCCGGGGCATTTCGGTCATCCGCGGCTACTGGGAGCGTCCCGACGCCAACGCCGAGACCTTCAATGGGCGCTGGCTCAAAACGGGCGATGTGGCGCGGATCGACGAGGAAGGCTATCTCTACATCGTCGACCGCATCAAGGACCTGGTCATCCGCGGCGGCGAGAACATCGGCTGCGGCGCCGTGGAAGCGGCCCTGCTCGAGCACCCGTCGGTCATCGAGGCGAGCGTTTACGCGGTCCCGGATGCCCGCCTCGGCGAAGAAGTGGGGGCGACGGTGTTCTGCTCGGAACCCATCGACGAGGAAGCGCTCCGGGCCTTTCTGCTTCCACATCTGGCGCGTTTCGAAATTCCGCGCTATTTCCACTTCGCCGAAGAGCCGCTGCCGAGAATTGCCTCCGGCAAGATCTTCAAGCGTCAGCTCCGGGACGAGGCCGAGGCCCGCCTGGGCCTTACCGCGCCAGGCTGACCTACCAGCCTCCGCCGCCTCCGCCACCGCCACCTCCGCCCGAGAATCCCCCCCCGCCACCGCCGGAAGAGGATCCCGGCGGTGTGGCGGCAGAGGCGATGGCGCTGGAGAAACCGGATCCCACGTTGTCCACGAAGCCGGACAGACGGTGGGCATTGAAGTCGCCGTGGTACCAGCGGGGCGAATAAGCGGCCCGCTCTCCCCGGTCCATCTTCGACAGCGCCGATGCAAACTGCTCAGCCCAGTCGTTCTCCACACCCAGGGCGATGGCGAACGGCAGATAGCGTTCGAACAGCTCGGGCGTGAGCTCGGGCCGGTGCCGCAGATTCAGATCGTCTTTCTCCGCAACTTTCAGATACAGCTCGAATCCGTCCAGCTCGTCCATCAGCAGGCGGCCGCGCCGGGTCGGGGATTTCATCAGTATGAGAAACAGCGCCTGCATCGCCGCATTCAGCAGAAACACACCCACCACCAGCGGGTTGACAAGATCGGCAACGACCAGGATGACGAAGGCGATCACGCTGCCGATGGAAGTAGGCAGCAGCCACTGGGAATTGTTCCGGAAGTAGACGTTGTAGTAGTTGCGCTTCAGCGCCCGGCGGTGCGCCTTGCGCGCCGCACCGATGAGCACGTGATTCTCATCGTCCAGCACCACCTCCGGCCCATCCCGGAACAGCCGGGAAATCAGCACTTCCTCGCCGGGGCCCAGCGGCTCCGCAGAAGAGGCCCGCTCGAGCACGTAATCGTCACCGGTCTGGCGGATGGTCAGATAGCCTTTCACGGCCAGACTCACCACCGCGGCACAGAGTGCATCGGCGTCATACCCCATCCTGCGGATGTAGCGCATGGAAGCCGCCGAGAAACCCTCCGGCGGCTCGTAGTGAGCGAAGGTGACCCCTGCACGCGGATCTCTGCCGTAGCGGTGCCAGGCAAAGATCAGAAATCCGGCAACCGCAAGAAACACGGCCAGTGCCAGCAGCAGTCCCAGATTGTCCATCAGCAGGAACCGGATCCGGTCGACGGTGCTCGGCTCGTACACCACGCCCTTGGGCCAGCTGACCACCAGAGTCAGACCTTCCCTGGCCTGGAGAGGCCGGGTCGTCCGGATGCTGGCTACCCCCTCCTCCACCGAGCCGGAGAAGTCACGCCCGGAGATCCCGAACGCGCCCGTATAGCCTTCCACTGCCAGATCGGAAGCAGGCACCCTGCCGGGCAGCACGACCCGGGCACTGGCTTCATCGATCGGAAAGCCCCAGTCCGTGCCGGTCACGTTCCAGTAGAGCTCGTCACGGCCTTCGAAGTAGCCGATGCTTCGATCCGTCCGGTAGGTCAGCGCAAAGGTGTATTCGCCCGGAGACAGGGTAATCGACGCGCTGCCCATGTAGACGCGCACGCCGTTCGAGCGGGATTCGGTATGCCAGGCTTCGGGTTCGCCATCACGCACAACGGAGACCACCGCGAAGGGGACGCGGTAGTCGTTGCCGAAGCGGTCCTCAAAGGATGTGGGGAAATCCCGGTAGATTCCCCGCCGGATCTGATTGCCCTCAGCCCGCACGCGGATCGTCTCCGTCACCGTCATGCTGGCGTCCGCTGCGATACGGATATCAGCGTGGTAGGAAAGAATCCGCTCGTCCGCCGAAACGGCACCGGAGAACAGCAGCGCAAGCAGGAGCGCAACGATGCTCCGACCAGGGCACAGTCTGCTCACGTGAGATTCACTCTGACGTTCGCCCGCGCTTCGTCGTCGGCCTCGAAGAATTCAGCCTGCCTGAAACCGAACGGCCCGGCCAGCAGCAGGTGGGGGAAGGACTCGACCCGGGTGTTGAAGACCCGTACCGCTCCGTTGTAATAACGCCGGGCGTACTGCAGGTGATCCTCGACCTCCGTGAGACTGGTCTGCAGAGATCTGAAGTTCTCATCCGCCTGCAGCTCGGGATAGGCTTCCTGCACGGCGATGAGCCGATGCAGCCCGGCTTCCATCGCATCCTCCAGCGCCGCGCGTTCGGGCAGACGGCGGGCGGACTCGCTCCGCGCACGGAGCTCCGTGACCGCTGCCAGCGTGGCCTGCTCGTAATCCGCATAGGCCTTCACCGCCTTGACCAGCTGCGGCACCAGGTCATGCCGCCGGACCAGCTGCACGTCTATGTCGCTCCAGGCATTCCTGACCTGGTTGCGGTCTCTGACCAGTGCGTTGTAGATCCAGATCCCCAGACCCACGAAGAGCACGGCCGCACCAGCGGCGACGGTCGTCAGCATCCGTCACCCGCAGCGCTCAGGTGAGCACCTCCCCGTAGGCGTCTTCGTTGAAACCGACCAGCACCGTGCTGCCGACGATGGCGGTCGGTGCCCTGAGGTTTCCGGTGGGGCCCAGCATGGCATCCACCGTCGCCCCGGCAATCCGCGTGCCGAGCTCGTACTCGGTCACCTTCCTGCCCTTGGCCACGATGAGTCGACGGGCGCCTTTCAGGAGCTTGCGGGCATCCTCTTTCTGCAGCTTTCTGCTCGCCGGGATGGTTTCTTCGATCTCGATGCTGTTTGCCTCCAAGAACTTGGATGCTCGGGTACAGCTGGTTCAGCCCTTTCGGAAGTAGTACCAGTTGACGCTGGCTGACATGTCCGGATTCTCCTGTCATCGGGTGGTTGATACGGGTGGCATTGTAGCGCCGAGTGCGCGGCCTTGCCCCTTACCGACGTCAGCCGAGCAGCTCTTCGTACAGCGGACCCAGATAGTCACGCCGCTCCGGCGACAGATACCCGAAGTTCGACCCCCGGTCGATCAGCTCCCAGTATTGAGGACGGTCCTCGTTTTCCAGCTGCTGGCGCAGACGCAGCAGCCGGCTGGACCGCTCTCCCTTCAGGTCCTCCACCATGCGGTCGAGGCGCTGGCGGTCGCCCCGCATCAGGAACAGCGTCGCCAGCTGAATCTGCGAACGGCGGACACCCAGGAGACTGTCCTCCTGCTTTTCCTCCCGGATTTCCTCGTCCAGATCGAGCAGCACCTCCAGAAGCGGGTCCACCTGGTCGCTGTCCAGTGTCAGCGCATGCTCGATCAGCCGGACCACGTCGTAGGCTGCCGCATCCAGCAGGAAGGAGATGCCGTTGAGATGCGCGAGCTGGCCGTACTCACTGAAGAAGCCGGCGATCTCGAACGCTCTCTCTCCCTGGCCCTGCTCGAGCAGGTGTTCGGCCACCTCGCGGTAGCGGTCCATCAGATAGTAGGCCGTTCGCGCGTCCCGGGCGTTGATCGTCGTGCGCAGGAAACTGTTGAAGCTTCGCACGCAGAGCCAGAGCAGGTCGGGATTGCCGGTCCCCAGATCCTTGGCCACCTGGCAGGTATTGATGCCGATCAGGTTGGCCACGTCCCGGGCATTGCCCGCACTCTGCGACATGAGCGCATTGAGCTGACGGAAGATCTTGGTCTCCAGCCAGATGCGCTCCTGCTCGACATCGTCGATGGCGTCGTCGGTGAGCGCGACGAAATCCGGATCCCGCGCGATGGCTTCCGTGATCCCGTACCAGCCTTCGGGCAGGCGTGCCCGCAGCTGTGCGTAGTCATAGACGATGGCGACCATGCCGTTGATTCCGCTCATGGCGATGCTGCGATCACCCTGCTCTATGGCGCCGCGGGTCACGTCCTGCAGCTCGTCGATGGCCGTCAGCGTCATCCGTTGCGCCGGTTCGACGGCGGTGCGGATGCCATCCTCGATCGCCTTCACCGCATTCCGGCAGATCCGCTTGATCACGCTGATCGGCGACAGAAAGGTGAAAACGAAATAGATGTACGGGAGCAGGAGCAGCAACGAAACGGTGACCAGGGTGAAAGCAACGAAAAAACCCGCGTGAGGAAGGATGCCGGCGTCATCGTGGCTCAGCGTGATCCCGATCCACACGCACTGAATCGTCGTAATGAGGAAAAGCCCCAGAACGATCATGTTCACGGGTTCCCGGACGAAGAGCCTCGTGATCAGATGACTGAACCGGGTCGCCGCAAGCTCGACAACGATGGCGACCACGGTGATGGCGATTCCGAGGACGGCCGCCACCACCTCCGCCGCACCGCTGACCGCATCCAGCGCGCCCCGGTCATCGAGGGTATGCAGCCAGGCAGCCGGGTCCGTGAGCAGGGTGGCGCCGCTGAGTGCCGCGGATACCAGCCAGACACCGAGCGCGGCAAGTCCCAGGCAGACAAAGGCCAGGAAGGCGCTGGACAGAGGCGATCTGTCCCGATAGCGGGTGATCTGAGGGCGCATCTCCGGGAGCCTGCCGGAAATTCAGAGTTGGCGCCAGAGGCACCGGCGGCGCGGCTTGCGCAACGAATCAGTACGGATTGGTTCCACCGGGGCCGATACCCCGGTAACCGAACTGGGATTCCTCGACGATGGCATCATTGGCCGCCCGCTGCCCCCCTTCCCGCATGGCATCCCACTGACTCTGCTTCAGACAGTAGCGCCGCTGGATGCGGCTGCCGGTGGGCGCCATCCGCTTGCAGACCATGGGGTCTTCGGTCACCTCGCGCCGGGTTTCCGCCGGGTCGGATGGCGTGCCCGTCCCCGCCTGTGCCGCCAGGCCCGCGGCCGCCAGCAGACCGCAGACCAGAATCCCCGTGCCGAGCCGGATCGGTTTCTGCCGGACGCTCATCTGCACCTCCCTGATTGGATCACCGAACGCTGTGAAACCATAACAGAACCCAGGCAGGGCCCGCCGGTCATCGTCGGCGTCCATCACCAGGCAATCCACCGGGCAGCATCCCGCCGCTGGCTCGATAATTGCTTCGTTGAATTACATGAACGCGTTCATGCCCGGAAATCACGGATTTTTGACGTTGCGGCTCAGTCCGTCGCGCACTGCCGTGATCCTGCTGCTGATGCTGATGCTGATGCTGATCCACGGTAGCACTGTCCAGGCCGAAACCGGCGCCTGGCAGACCACGGATTCCATCCGGGCCGCCGCGGAATCGCATGCCGGAGCAAGCCTCTCCCGCCCGGGTCTGAACGTGAAAGTCAGCGTGGGCGCTCTGGACAACCGGCTGAAGCTCGTCCGTTGCGATCAGCCCCTGCAGGCGTTCACGCCGCCGAACACGGAGATCCGTCAGAACCTGGTGATCGGCGTCCGCTGCCGGGGCTCCAGCCCCTGGAAGGTGTACGTGCCGGTCAAGCTGTCGGCCCGGCGCCAGGTGCTCGTCACCAGCAGGCCACTGGCGCGTGGGGAGGCGCTCACCCGCGGGGACGTCCGACTCGAAATACGCGACATCACCACCACCCGGGGAGCTTATCTCACTGACTTGAGCCAGTTGAGCGGCAAGATCCTGAAGCGGACGGTGCCGGAAGGCCGGCTGGTCACTGCCGACCTGCTCAACGACGAGGACATCATCAAACGCGGGCAGCGGGTGACGCTGCTGGTGACCCAGTCCGGCTTCATGGTTCAGATGGCGGGCACCGCGCTCTCGGACGGCACCATCAACGAACGGATCCGGGTGGAAAACGATTCGTCCCGGCGGACGGTAGAAGGCATCGTGCGCTCTCCCAAGCTCGTCGAAGTGATCTCCTACTGAGGAGCGGCGGATGCCCGTGGATGCAGAAGTTGATCGAACCGGCTGGACAGCATTCAGATTTCGACTCACAGTCCATACAATATTTCAACGACACAGCCCCTAAAGTAATTCCGGCGTTGGCCGAATAAGGGTGTGTTGTCCAGGAGAATTCCGGAGCACAACAGATGGTTAACAAAATTGACGGTGTATCGGGTCAGCGCCCTGCGGCGCCGAGTCCGGGACAGAATACCCGGTCGGAGCGTGCCGGTTCGGAACGGGCATCCAATCCGGCTTCCGGCAGCGATCAGCTCAGCCTGACCAGCTCCGCCCAGCTGCTCAAGGAGCTGGGTGACGTCGTCGCTGCCACTCCGGAAGTGGACATGAGCCGCGTGGAAGCCATCAAGCAGGCCATCGCCGACGGCAGCTACAACGTGGACGCCGGCCGTATCGCCGACCAGCTCCTGAAGCTCGAAGATCAGCTCTAAGGCGAGCATGAACCCGGGCGCCCGACTTCAACCGCTGCGCGCCGTCATCGAAGAACTCCTCGACTGCGCCGAACGCCTGCACCAGACGCTTCTCGACGAACGGGAGGCGCTCACGCGGCACAATCTGAACACGCTGAACGCACACACCGAAGAGAAGAAGGACCTCCTCCTGCATCTGGAAGCACTCGAGATGCAGCGCCGGGCCCAGCTCAATCAGCTCGGTTTCGATGCCGCTCAGGACGCCCTCGTCCCGGAACTGGAAACCCTCTGGCAGCGTGTGCTCGATGCCCTGCGGCGCGCTCAGGAAGCGAACGAGGTGAACGGCGCCATCGTGCGCACACACCAGACCCAGACCCAGCGGGCCCTCGATCTGCTCGCCGGCCGCGACGGCGAGCAGACCCTCTACCAGGCCGACGGCTATCAGTCCTCGCGCCTAAAATCCGGCGAAATTGCAAAGGCCTGACACCCGGGCACGTCTGCTTACAGCCGGGCCACAAGCTCGCGCATCCCATGAGCGGCTTCGACGTAAAATGTCTGCATGGAGCGTCGGACCAACAAGCGCAAGCTCACCGAGACCAAGGTATTCCTGCACCATCCCGAGATGCCGGCCGAACCCTGCGTGACCCGGGATCTGAGTGCCGACGGTGTTTTCGTGATCACGCCCCATGCGACGGCCCTGAACGTCCGCGCGGTGCTTCAGATGACGTTTGCCGTCGATCTCGGCAATCTCACCCGCCTGTATGATTTCACGGCGACCGTGGTGCGGGTCAGCGACGACGGCGTGGCCCTCGCCATCGACCGCAGCCGGCCGGCCAGATCCCGGGCAATGCCCCGACGGGTCGAACAACGCCACACGGGCACCGCCGACATCCTGCCACTGCGCCGCTGACGGCGCGGGTTTCTGGCCCGTTCCCTGCATCACCTTAGAGAGGTCCGAACCGTGACTAGAGGGAGACTTGTCCGTGTCCGAACAGGTTGGGGCCAGCCTGGTGCTGGCCCAGATGCTGCTTCCCGCCCAGAGCGGTGCTTCGAGCGTGGTCCAGGCCGTATCGGCCGGCTCCGCAGGTACCCCGGAGGCACTGGCAGATCCGGCGCAACCCGTTGATCTGCTGAGCGAAAATCCACCGGTTTTCGCCGCGCTGCTGAACGAGTTCGCCAATCTCGAGCTGGAGGGCGTCGCCCGCATGGAGGCGTCCGATCTGATCCGGGTTCGCGTGGATACCACCCTGCCGTACACGACTCCGGCGACCGGCATGACTTCGCCGGACACCGGCATGGCTGTGCCGGACCCCGGCGCCGAGATGCTGGCGGCCGATACGCTTCTGCCGACCGGCGCCGATGACCCGGCCGTGGTTCCCGTGCCGGATCCGGTACGCCGTTCGACGGCGTCCGCACAACCGCTCCCTGAATCCGCAGACACCCTGCTGCGACTGGATGCGGACATCGCCGTTCCGGAACCCGGCACCCGGGTCGGGGCCGACGTCGGTGCGCTCCACCAGCCCCCCTTCGGGGCGCGGGGGGACGCGATCCCGGTGCCCCCGGCCAGTGTCCCTGCTCAGAACACCGGGACTGAAGCGGGTGTTGCCGCACGCCCGGAAGCAGGTGCCGCCGCCGCTGGACTCAGTGACGCGGCCCTCGCCGAAGAATTCTCCGACCAGAGCGGGCAGCGTGATCGGGGCGGTGAACAGCGCCCGCCGCTTGCCGACCCTGCGGCCCGTGCACCCGCCATCCAATTCAGCCAGACTTCTCCAGAGGCTGGATCGCTCCTCGCGAGTCCATCCACATTGCCCGCATCCGGACCCGCATCCGGGCCTGCACCTGGTCATCCGACCCCGGCGGGTCTGCCCTCCGCCCTGCTGTCACTGCAGGGTGCACCCGCCGAGTGGGCAGAACCGCTGGCCCAGAGACTCGCCGGCCTGGCGACCCGGGGTGCCAACACGGCGGAAGTGCGCCTCCACCCGCCGAGCCTCGGCCAGCTGGAGGTGCGGATCACCCTGCACAACGATCAGGCGAGCATCTCGCTCGCCAGCGCGAGTCCGGAAGTCAGAGAAGCGCTTCAGCAGGCCCTGCCACGCCTGGACAGTCTGCTGGACAGCCTCGGTATCGAGCTTGCCGACACCCAGATCACCGATCGCGAACAGCAGGCGTCTGATCAGGAGGGCGGCGAAACCGCACAGCGCTCGAACGGCGACGGCGGCACCGGCGCAGCGGATGCCGCGCCCGCCACACCGGTCGGTCTCATCGACGCCTGGGCCTGAACCGCCACCCAGCGCGGCCGTCAGGGATCCGTGATCGGGACAGTCAATAATCCGATCACCCAGCCGTCCGGCTGAACGACCGGAATTTTTATTCCTTCAATTTCAGTCGGTTACGTACATCTCGCCGGTGGTACGGTTTTTGCTCAGCCTCTTCCAGCCCCCACGAGAGACCCGAGATGGCAGAAACCGCGGACGCAGCTGAAGAGTCGCCAAAAGCAAAACTGGGCCTGATGCAGATCCTGGCCATCATCGGCCTGGTCATCGTGACCCAGGTGGTGATGAAGGTCGTCCTGGATACCTTCTTCCCACCCCAGGCCGCAATGGAGACTGCCGAGGATGCCGAAGCGGAGGCGGACGTCGAAGAGGTTCCGGTGGAAGAGCTCGAACCGGCCAACTATCTGCCGCTGGACCCTGCTCTGGTGGTCAACATCCAGGACAAGGGGAACTCCCAGTATCTGCAGACCTCCATCCAGCTGATGACGCGCGACACGGAAGTGTACGAAGCGGCGAAGCTGCACGCGCCGGCGATCCGCAGTGCGCTCATCATGCTGTTCTCCACCGTGGAGTACGAATCGCTTTCCACCGTGGACGGCAAACGGGCGCTGCAGGACAGCGCCAGAGCGCGGATCGACGAGGTGCTCAGCGAGCTTGCCGGTGTGGAAGGTGTCGATGCGGTCTATCTCACCAGCATGGTGTTCCAGTGAGCGAAGTGCTTTCCCCGGAAGAAGTGGATGCCCTTCTGAAGGGTGTCTCCAGCGGTGACGTGGAATCCGGCGGCGGCTTCGGCATGGCGGACGCGGAAGTCCGGGCGCTCGATCTGACCAATCCGGAATGGATGCAGCACAACCAGATGCCGCCGCTCGATTTTCTGAACCAGGTCCTGGGACGGAAGCTGGCGAACAACATCCGGCCGCTGCTGAAGAACCAGGCTCAGGTCAGCGTGGATGCGCCGCGGCTGTGCAGCTACGCCGACTACGTTGCCGAGATTTCCCGGCCGACCAGCATTCACCAGACGAACGTGTCGGCGCTGGACTCGGACGTTCTCTTCGTGCTTCACCCGGACCTGCTGCTGAACTACGTGGACTTCTATTACGGAGGCGAGGGGCCTCACGAGGACAACGAGCCTCTGAACCGTGACTTCACGGTGACAGAGCTCGGTGTGGCCATCCGCTTCCAGAAGAAGGCGCAGCGATTCATGGCCGAAGCCTGGGAACCGGTGGCGGCACTCGAGTTCGAGGAGATCGGCACCGAAACCAACCCGGAGTTCTCAAACTTCTTCAACCCGGCGGACGTCATGACCGTGTCCCGGTTCAACGTCTCGCTGGAAGAACGGCCCATCGGCTGGCTCGACATCCTGATTCCGAATACGGCCCTGGAGCCGTTCCAGCGCCAGCTGATCGCGGCCAGTCGGGGGGATCAGCTGCAGAAGCAGTCACGCTGGGCGCACGCCTTCGAAGCGCAGATCAGAAACACGGAAATCGAGCTGAGTTCCGTACTCGGCACGACCCGGATCAACCTGGGTGAGCTCGTGAAACTCCGGATCGGCGACATCCTGCCGCTCGAGCTGCCGGAGACCGTCCAGCTGACGGCAGGCTCCGTGCCGCTGTTCAGGGGCACCTTCGGGGTTTCCAACGGACACAACGCCATCCGCATCGTCGAACGTCTCCAGAATCAGGCATGACGGCCAACCACAGGAAAGCACTCTCATGAGCGAAACCGAAGCGACCGTCCCGGCAACGGGCGAACCCGTCGAGCGGGCCAGGTTCGACGAGCTGGGCGAACGACCCGCCGCGGAGGGCGGACAGGACATCAATCTGGACGTGGTGCTCAACGTGGACCTGGACCTGTCGCTGGAAGTGGGCCGCACCACCATCAGTGTCAAGAATCTCCTGCAGCTCAATCAGGGTTCCGTCGTCGAGCTCGACCGGCTGGCCGGAGAGCCGCTGGACGTGCTGGTGAACGGCACGCTGGTCGCCCGGGGAGAAGTGGTCGTGGTCAACGATAAGTACGGCATCCGGCTGACCGACGTGGTCAGCCCCGCCGAACGCATCCGGCGGTTCCAGTAATTCCGTGGATCCTTCCTGGACCAGCCAGACCTTCAACATGCTGGGTGCGTTGGCCGGTGTGCTGCTGCTCATCTTCGCCGCGGCCTGGTTCCTGCGGCGGCTGCAGCAGGGTCAGGGCAGCGGCAGGGGGCACCTGAGGATCGTTTCCGTGCTGCCGCTGTCCGCCAAGGAGCGGATCATCCTGCTCCAGGCCGGTGAAGAGCAGGTGCTCATGGGCATCAGCGGCGCCGGTATTCAGCACCTGCACACTCTGAAAGAACCCGTTCAGGCCGAACCCGTTACCGACGGCGCGCCTGTGCCGCTTCAGGACTTCGCCAGTCATCTGAAAAACGTCATGGGCCGGGGGCGGACGTGACCGCACGCGCCGCCGCCATGCTGTCGATTCTGGCGCTGTCCGCGCTCACGAGTCTGCCCGGCACCGCACATGGTGCGGATGCGGCAACGGCCGGCGCCGCCATCGCCCAGAGTGCTGCCGGACTGCTGACGCCCACCGGTCAGGCGGACGGCACGTCCTATTCGCTGACCATCCAGGTGCTGGCGCTGATGACGGCGCTCACCCTGCTTCCGGCCCTGGTCCTGATGATGAGCTCGTTCACGCGCATCATCATCGTGCTGTCCATCCTGCGTCAGGCGCTCGGCACCGCTCAGACCCCGCCGAATCAGGTGCTGATCGGGCTGGCGCTGTTTCTGACCTTCTTCGTGATGGCGCCCGTCATCAGCACCAGCTACGAAGCAGGTCTCGGCCCCTACCTCGATGGTGAGATCGGTGTGGAGGAAGCGTTCGACAAAGGCATGGCGCCCCTGCGTGCGTTCATGCTCGACCAGACCCGGGAAACGGAACTGGAGCTGTTCGTGTCTCTGTCGGCGGACGACGTCGCCTCACCGGAAGAGGTCCCCACCAGCGTGCTGGTACCCGCTTTCATCACCAGTGAGCTGAAGACGGCGTTCCAGATCGGCTTTCTGGTGTTCATTCCCTTCGTGATCATCGACCTGGTGGTGGCCAGCATCCTCATGTCCATGGGCATGATGATGCTCTCGCCCATGCTCGTCTCCCTGCCGTTCAAGATCATGCTGTTCGTTCTGATCGACGGCTGGTCGCTGCTGATCGGCACCCTGGCGGGGAGCTTCTACCTGTGACGCCGGAATCCGTCATCACCATCGGTCAGCAGGCCCTGCAGGTGATCGTTCTGCTGTCCGCGCCGCTGCTGCTGTCCGCGCTGCTCGTGGGACTGTTCATCGGCATGCTGCAGGCGGCGACCCAGATCAACGAGATGACGCTTTCGTTCATCCCCAAGCTGATCGTGCTGGTTGCCGCGCTCTGGATCGCCGGACCCTGGATGCTGGAGCTCATCACCACCTATGCAACGCGGCTGATCTCCGACATTCCTCTCATGATCGGCTGAGGCGGCATTCCGTGACCGAACTGCCTGACCTGTCCGCTCTGATCGCCTCGTACCTGCTCCCTTTCTTCCGGATCAGTGCCATGCTCATGATCGCGCCGCTGTTCGGCGCCCGGCTCGTACCCGCACGGGTTCGCATTCTGCTGGCGCTGGTGCTCGCGGCCGCCATCGTACCGCTCATTCCCGCCGCACCCCCGTTCGACACCTTCAGCGCCGTTGCGGTCTTCGCCATCGCCCAGGAAATCGTCATCGGAGCGACCATGGGGTTCATGGTCCAGATGGTATTCGACGCCATCATCATCGGCAGTCAGACCATCGCCATGGGCATGGGCCTCGGCTTCGCCATGCTGGTTGACCCGCAGCGCGGCGTGAACGTGCCGATCCTTTCCCAGTTCTTCGTCATCATGACGACGATGATGTTTCTGGCACTCGGCGGGCATCTGGTGCTGATCGAAGTGCTGGTCCGGAGCTTCACCACACTGCCGGCGGGTGCCGCGGAATTCGGGCGGGACGGCCTTTTCTCGGTGGTTGCCTGGGGATCACAGATGTTCGCGGGCGCGGTGCTGGTCGCACTCCCGGCCGTGGTGGCGCTTCTGGTGGTGAACCTGGCCTACGGCGTCATCAGCCGGGCCGCCCCTACCCTGAATCTCTTCGCGGTCGGGTTTCCGGCGACGGTTCTGCTCGGATTCCTCATTCTGCAGTTCAGCTTTCAGACCACCCTGGTCAGTCTCACCAGCATGCTCGAGGCTGCCTTCGCTGCGCTCGGCGCCCTCACGGGATTCGTGCCTTGATTTCCCGGGAGTCGAGCCGTGGCTGAAGAGCAGTTCCAGGAACGCACCGAGCCCGCCACACCGAAGCGGCTGCAGGAAGCGAGAGAAAAGGGACAGATCGCCCGTTCCCGGGAGCTGAACGCCATGGCAGTCACGCTCACCGGCGCCTTCGCCGTTTTCCTGCTCGGCGAAGGCATGGTGAACGATGTGACCGGGCTCATGGCGGCCAATCTCTCCCTGCCGAGGCCGGCGGTGCTCGGCACGGAACAGATGCTCGTCTACCTCAAGGACGCAACGCTCGCCGCGGTCCAGGCATTGCTGCCCTGGCTCACGCTGCTGACGGTCGTGGCCCTGATCGCGCCGATGAGTCTGGGTGGCTGGTCGTTCAGCACTCAGGCCATGCAGTTCAAGGGCGACCGTATCAATCCCGTTGCCGGCCTGAAGCGCCTGTTCGCCATGCGCGGACTGGTGGAGCTTCTGAAGGCCATGGCCAAGTTCTTACTGGTCGGCACCATCGCCGTGCTGGTGCTCAACTGGCTGTCGGACGAGTTCATCGGGCTCGGCCGGCAGAACCTCATGGAGGCCCTGAATCACGCCGGCTGGCTGATGGCAGTCGCTTTCGTGCTGTTCAGTGCCGGCCTCATCCTGATCGCCGCCGTGGATGTCCCTTTCCAGATCTGGGATCACGGGAAGAAGCTGCGCATGACCCGTCAGGAAGTCAGAGACGAGCTGAAGGAGACGGAAGGACGCCCGGAAGTCCGTGGAAAAGTCCGCGCCCTTCAGCAGGAGGCCGCGAGAAGGCGGATGCTGGAGGATATCCCCGTCGCTTCGGTGGTCGTCACCAACCCCACCCACTACGCCGTAGCCCTGCGCTACGACGCCGAGGAGATGAGTGCGCCCGTCGTGGTAGCCAAGGGTGCGGATCTCATGGCCCTGAAGATCCGCGAGATCGCGAACGAGCATGACGTCCCCATCTTCGAGGCGCCGCCACTCGCCCGGGCGCTCTATGCCAGCGCCGACATCGGCGATGAGATCGCGGAACGTCTGTACGTGGCGGTCGCTCAGGTGCTGACCTACATCTATCAGCTCGATCGCCACCTGGCCGGTCTCGCAGGCGCGCCGGAGCGCCCGGACATAGACATCGACGAAAGCACCGACGGAGATGAAGGATGAACTTCCAGGAGCTGAGCCGACGTCTCATGCCGTACCTGAATCACGGTCTGGGTGCTCCCATCTTCCTGATTCTGATTCTCGGCATGCTGGTCGTCCCGCTGCCGCCGTTCATGCTGGACCTTCTGTTCAGCTTCAACATCACGCTGTCCCTCATCATCATCCTGGCCGTCATCTACGTGCAGCGGCCGCTGGATCTGGGCGTCTTCCCCACCGTGCTGCTGCTTGTCACGCTGCTGCGTCTGTCGCTGAACGTGGCATCCACCCGGATCGTGCTGCTCAATGGTCATGAGGGTACCGACGCGGCCGGACGGGTGATCGAGGCCTTCGGCGAGTTCGTGATCGGTGGCAACTACACCATCGGCCTGGTGGTATTCGCCATCCTGGTGATCATCAACTTCGTGGTGGTCACCAAAGGGGCCGGCCGGGTCTCGGAAGTCACCGCCCGATTCACTCTGGACGCCATGCCCGGCCGGCAGATGGCCATCGACGCGGATCTGAACGCAGGCATCATCGATCAGGACGAGGCCTCCCGGCGTCGCAACGAGATCCGCGAGGAGGCCGACTTCTTCGGATCCATGGACGGCGCGAGCAAGTTCGTGCGCGGCGATGCGGTCGCCGGTGTGCTCATCCTCTTCATCAACATCATCGGCGGCCTTGCGATCGGCACGGTACAGCACGACATGACGTTCGCGGATGCCATGCACAACTACACGCTGCTGACCATCGGCGACGGGCTGGTGGCCCAGATCCCCTCCCTTCTGCTTTCCACCGGCACTGCCATCGTCGTCACCCGGATGTCGGCGCCTCAGGACATGGGTGAGCAGGTGCTCTCTCAGCTCTTCAGACAGCCGAAGGTGCTGAACATCGCCGGTTCCGTGCTGTTCCTGCTCGGCGTCATCCCCGGGATGCCGAACGCGGTCTTCCTGCTGATCAGCGCCGCCTGCTTTGCCGGCGCCTGGCGTGCTGAACGGCTCGCCCGGGCTCCGGTGGCAGAGCCGGAAGAAGCGCCGCCGGAACCGGAAGGCGTACGCGAAGATCTGAGCTGGGACGATGTGGGGCCCGTGGACGTGCTCGGTCTCGAGGTCGGTTATCTGCTGATCCCACTGGTGGATCCGGACCAGGGCGGCGAGCTCATGTCGCGCATCCGCGGCGTGCGGAAGAATCTCACGGGCGAGCTCGGATTTCTGATACAACCGATTCACATCCGTGACGATCTCAATCTGACACCCGGTGGCTATCGGATATCCGTGCACGGTGTGCCCGTCGCCGAAGGGGAAATTCATCCGGGCAAGGAACTCGCCATCAATCCGGGCGAAGTGTCCGGCAAGCCCGTCGGCATCGAAACCCGGGATCCCGCCTTCGGACTGGAGGCGGTCTGGATCGATTCGACGGCCAGCGATCATGCCCGCACGCTCGGCTACACCGTGGTGGATGCCAGCACGGTGGTCGCTACGCATCTCAGCCAGGTGATCAAGACCCACGCCCATCAGCTGCTCGGACACGAGGAAGCGCAGCAGCTCATCGACCGGCTGACCGCCGGCAACGCGGCGCTGAAGGACCTGGTGCCCAAGGTAGTACCGCTGGCCTCCCTGGTCCGGGTTCTACAGGACCTCCTCGCCGAGCAGATCCCCATCCGCAACATCCGGACCATCGTCGAAACTTTGGCGGAGCACGCGCCTGCGAATCCGGACCCCGCCAGATTACTGGCGGCCGTCCGCGTGGCGCTTGCCTCTTCAATTGTTCACAAAATCAACGGGTTAGCGCAGGAAATCCCGGCATTTACACTGGATCCCAAACTGGAACAGATCCTGCACGACAGTATGAATCAGCGGCACGGCGGCGACGCGGCCGGCCGGAATCTGCAGCATGACGGTGGAGCGAACCAGCAAGGCATGATGAAGGATGCGTCCGGACCCGCCGAGCCTCAGGGACTCGGCATCGAGCCGAATCTCGCGGACCAGATCCACAAGGCGCTGCTCGAGCAGACCCACCGTCAGGAGGCCCTGGGGTCGCCCGCGGTCCTGCTCGTGCCTCCCGCCATCCGCAGCTGGGTCGCGCGGTTCGTGCGTCAGGGCATCCCCGGGCTGAACGTGCTGGCCTACAACGAGATTCCGGACGACCGGAAGGTACGCCTGATCGGCGCCATCGGCGGATGAGGAGTCAGTCGTGAAAATCAAACGATTCCACGCCAGGACCATGCGGGAAGCGCTGCAGCAGGTCCGGGAGGAGCAGGGGCCGGATTCGGTCATCCTCTCCAAAGCGCGGACGGCGGAGGGCATCGAGGTGATCGCCGCGGTGGACTATGACGAAGCGCTGCTGCATCAGTCCAATCAGTCGTTCCTCTCCCAGGCTGCATCCGCCTCGGCAGGTGCGCCGGCGCATGCCGGACCGGAATCCAGCGAAACGTCCCCGCCCGCGTCCGGAACCGAGCGGCCCCGATCGTCCATCGGCAGTTTCTTCGCCCGCGCCTATGCGGAGTCCGCCCCGGCAGAAGACGACGGCGGGGAAGCGAGTCTCGACGACCTGTTCGATGAGGCGGGCACCAGGGGTTCGGACGCCGGTGAACAGACCGGGGAACCGGAGACGACCGGCACGGACTTCAGGCGCCTGTTCGACGCCACGAAGACCATCGCGACGCTGCCGGAACCCGGTGCCCGGCTGGCACCGGATGCGATCGATGAGATTTCCGCCCGGCTCGCGATGCTGCAGCGGACCCTGGAGGAGGGCTTCGGCGAACTGCACTGGGTCGACCTGCAGAGACGCCAGCCGGAGCTTGCCGATGTCATCACTCGCCTCGAAGGGCTCGGTCTCTCCCGCCCGCTCACGCAGGAAATCGTCCATGCCATCGCGCCTGGAGCGGATCGGAAGAAGGCCTGGCGCAGTGCCATCGGGCTTCTGGCCAAGCGGATTCCGGTGACTCAGCAGGATGTCTGCGAGGAAGGCGGAATCTTCGCCGTGGTCGGCCCCACCGGTGCCGGGAAGACCACGTGCATCGCCAAGCTCGCCGCGCGGTTTGCACTCGAGCACGATCCGCAGGCGCTGGGACTGATCACCACGGACGGTTTCCGGATCGGCGCTCAGGAACACCTGCTCAGATTCGGCAGGATTCTCGGTGTTCCCGTTCAGGTGGCCGGGACGGCCGAATCCCTCAGAACCACCCTGGATCAGCTGGCGGACCGCAAGCTCATCCTGATCGACACGGCCGGATTCAGCCCGAACGACACCGGCATGCTGGAAGCGCTCACGCTGCTGACCCGTCACTCGCCCACGCTGCAGACCCTGCTGGCGCTGCCCGCGAACCTGCAGACCGAGGCCATCCGACAGGCTATCCGCACTTTCGACCCGCTCGGACTGGATGGCGCCATCGTCACCAAACTGGACGAAGCCACTTCGCTCGGCGGCCTGCTCTCGGCGCTCATCGAAGCTGACCTGAATGCCTGCTACGTGACCGACGGTCAGCGTGTTCCAGAAGACATCAAGACAGCCGGCCGCTATCGCGCGGGCTTCGTCAGCCAGGCGGTGAGCCTGGCCAGAACGTTCAGCGGCTCCGACGGCCTGGCGAAGACCGGTCCGGCAGCAGGTATCGAGCGCCCCTCCGGCACGCTCCACACCCTTACCAGCGAGAAGCGGATGGCCAGCTATGGATAACGTCTTACCGATCAGCTCCGGACACGCCGGATCGAGGCCGAAGGACGGCCGCAATCCCGTGCAGGTGATCGCCGTCACCGCGGGCAAGGGTGGCGTGGGCAAGACCACCGTCTCCATCAATCTCGCACTCGCGCTCGGCAAGATGGGACGTAAGACCATGCTGCTGGATGCCGATCTCGGCCTCGCCAACATCGATACGCACCTCGGTCTGCAGCCGGCGTCCAATCTGGCCCACGTTCTGGCCGGAGAGTGCTCGCTCAGGGACATCGTCCTGCCCGTCTATCCGGGCGTGGATCTGATCCCCGCCGCCTCCGGCGTCACCCGGATGACGGAGCTCTCCGCAAGGGAACAGGCTGGTGTGATCGGCGCTTTCGACGAGCTGACCGGCGACCTGGACGTGCTCATCGTGGACAACGCCCCCGGTATCTCCGCGAGCTCTCTGCGTTTCAGCAGCGCCGCGCACGAGGTGATCGTGGTCGTCTGCGACGAACCCGCTTCCATCACGGACGCCTACGCAGTGATCAAGGTGCTGAGCAGAGACCACGGCGTGGATCAGTTCAACGTGCTGGTGAATAAGACAGACAACATGAAACAGGCGAAGGACGTCTTCACGAAGATCAATCGGGTCGCGGAACGCTTTCTGGATGTCACCCTGAATCCCGTCGGCGAAATCCCCCGGGACATCTATCTGCAGCGCTCCATTCAGGAGCAGGCGGGTGTGGTGCTGCGTTACCCGGGTGCGGCGTCCGCCCGCGCCTTTCACACTCTGGCCCGGAAAACCATGGCCTGGCCAGTTCCGGAAGTGCCACGCGGACACGTGGAGTTTTTCGTGGAACGGACGCTGGCCGCAGCCAGCCGTCGCGACGGCGAAACGAGACTTTCGCCGTGAGTGCGCCTTCCGAGTACCTGAAGAACGAAGGCATCGACCAGGCGGATCTGGTCAGAAAGCACGCCCCCCTGGTGAAGCGGATCGCCTATCACCTGGTCGGCCGTCTCCCGTCGAGCGTCGACGTGGACGACCTGATACAGGCAGGCACCATCGGACTTCTGATGGCCGGCCGTAACTTCTCACCGGACAAGGGCGCCAACTTCGAAACCTACGCAGGCATCCGAATCCGGGGTGCCATGATCGACGAGCTGAGAAAATCCGACTGGACCCCCCGTTCGGTGCACCGGAAGATCCGTGAGGTGACAGAGGCCATCGCCCGAATCGAAAACCAGACCGGTGCCCGGGCGAGGGACGTGGACGTGGCGGCGTCACTCGGTATCAGCACCGAGGAGTATCACGAGATCCTGCGGGACGCGACGGCGGCAAGGCTGTTCAGCCTGGACCAGCCCGCGGACGACAGCGGCGAGCCGCTGCAGGTGGAAAGCGAGGCGGAGCGGGAGCCTTCCGAACTCCTCCAGGAAGTTACCCGGCGGGAACGACTGGTCGAACTGATCGAGGAACTGCCCGAACGGGAACGTCTGATCATGTCCCTGTATTACGACGAGGAACTGAATCTCCGGGAGATCGGCGAAGTGCTGAACATCTCCGAATCCAGGGTCTGCCAGATCCACGGTCAGGCCCTGTTGCGCCTGAAATCACGCATCGACGACTGAGATCCGACCATGAACGCGACGGGCCCCATCGCCTACCTCGCCAGTTACGCCGACATCATTGCGGGCACACTGATCTTTCTGACGCTCGGGGGACTCATCCTCACGATCCGGCATCAGGCGAAGCTGATCCGGGCCAGCGCCAGGCAGATGGCCGATCTGCAGGAAGCGGTCTCGGCCTACGGCCAGACCCTGATCACGTCACGCGCCCTGCTCGAGCGGATGGAGCAGAGGATCACGGCGTTCACCGATCGGAACCTGGAGATTCAGTCGCAGTTCGCCTTCAACCGATCGTTCGAAGAGGCCTCACGCCTGGTCCGGGACGGCGGCAGCGTGGAATCGCTGGTCAACGGTTGCGGTCTGACGGACGCGGAGGCCGCTCTCATGGTGCGGCTGCATCAGCGGGAGCTGGACAGACCGCGCCGGCAGTGGCGGGCCAAGGACCTGCGGACCGCTGACGGCGCCGACACGCAGATACAGGCGCCGGAAGAGACCACGTCCGGTCTGACTTCCGAGGAAATCAGACTCAGGGAGTCCATCCGGGCTGCTCAGTCTTCGAGATAGACGGATTCCTGAAAGTCCTCGCCGCGGATGATGGAGATGTCCACCCGGCGGTTGCGGGCCCGGTCGAAGGAATTGTCGTTGGAAGCTACGGGCTTCGTATCCGCGTACCCCGCAACCACGAACCGTGCCGGATCCAGCCCCTCGTATTCCATCAGTTCATGAAGAACCGACACCGATCGGGCCGAAGACAGCTCCCAGTTCGAGCGGAACCTCAGTGTGGCAATGGGCAGATTGTCCGTGTGTCCGGCTATCCGGATCACCCCTTCCGTCTGCCGCAGCACACCGTGGATCTTCTCGAGCACCGGCAGAAAGTTCTTTTCCACTTCCGCCGAGCCCAGCGAGAACGAACCTTTTTCCCGGATGTGGATGATGGTCCGGGCGCCGACCGTGCGCACGGCGATCATGCCTGCCTCGATCTCCGGTTGAAGGGCTTCCTCCGCCTTCCGCGAATCCTCTTCCGCCTTTTCCACCAGTTCCTGGAATTCCTTCAGTTCCATCACCTCGTCCGGGTCGACGAAGTCCAGCGTGCTCTTGTTCGAGTCGATGGTGAACTGCCGCACTTCGTTCAGCACGGTGGGTTGCGGACGTCCGGGACTGAATTCGTTGGCGACGATGCTCGTGCCTTTCGGGATGTGCTTGCTCTTTATCTCGGCCTGCACGCCGAAGGCTTCCCGCATGGAACCGGCCAGCTGCTTGAACTTGGCCACATCCATCTCGGAGAACGACAGCAGCAGCACGAAGAAACAGAGCAGCAGCGTGGACAGGTCGGCAAAGGTGACCATCCATTTCGGCGCTCCAGCCGGCTTTGACGGTGCCCCGTCCAGTTCTTCCAACGTCCTCTACTCCTTCACACGGCCCGGGTTCAGGCAGCGACCTTCTTCTCTTCCGACGCCCGCTTGGACTCGGGCAGATAGTTCTTCAGAAGGCTCTCCAGTACCCGGGGATTCTGGCTGTCCTGAATACCCGCGATGGCATCGGCGATCAGCGAGCGGACCCGCTTCTCTTCCCGGCTGCGCAGCTCGAGCTTGTCGGCGATGGGAATCGCCACCATGTTGGCGAGCACGGCACCATAGAGTGTGGTCAGAAGCGCCACCGCCATGGCCGGCGCGATCTGCTTGGGATCGTCCATGGTGGAAAGCATCTGCACGAGACCGATCAGGGTTCCGATCATGCCCATGGCCGGCGCTACCTCACCGATCTGCGTAAAGATCGCGGACCCTTCCTGGTGCCGCTGTACGGTGAGGCCGATGTCCTTGGCGAGAATGGACCGCACCACTTCCGGCTCATGACCGTCGATGACGAGGCCGAGACCTTTCTGCATGAACTCATTCGGGATTTCGGCCTCCTCGAGGGAGAGGATGCCGCCCTTGCGCGCAGCCTGCGCCAGCTCCACGGATTTCTCGATCAGCGATTCAGGGGTGTCCTGCTTGAACATGAATGCCCGGACGGCCACCCTGGCGGCGCTCAGAAACTGTCCGAGGCTGAACTTCATCATGGTCACCATGACGGTGCCGCCCAGGACGATGATCAGGGAAGGTGTGTTGATGAATACCGTGGGGTGGCCGCCGACGACGATGGTCGCCATGACCACCACCATGGCACCGACCAGACCTATCAGGGTGGCTAGATCCACAACCGGACTCCTTTTCTCAGTTGAGGGCGGCGTTCGAGCTCGCTCATGCGTGTCAACTAGTTAACTGACCATACCGGGCCGTCTGACAGATCATCGACAGCCGAAAGGATTCCTTGAGGGTCTTCTGAGCGAATTGTGATCGGCCCCGCACTTTCACCAGAGGGGCCTCAAAAGCCTTTGGCGGCCCTTGAGGCCGGTGACATACTTTCTTAAGAATCATGAACTTAGCGTTGATTTGACGATGGACAGTCATGACAGTTGCACCAGCGGAAACGACGGAGGCATATCCCACGAGGTCCGGGGCGGCATTCTTCGGGTGGTTCTGACGGGATCCGTCAGTCTGACGGCAGCGACCGCCTACGCCACCCTGCATCAGGAACTGTGGTCGGCAAACCCCGGAATCCTCTGGGATCTCAGAGCGTTCGATCCCTCCGGCATATCCAGCCAGGACGTGCTCAACATCCCGCATGCCTTCGCCGAAGTCATGGCCCTGCGGCCGGGGGGACGATCTGCCGTGGTGGTCGGGAAGGAACTGGATCTGGTGGCGAGGGTCGCCATCGCGCTCTACGACGACCAGGAAAACCCTGTCACCGTACGGTCCTTCCTCGAGAAGTCGGCCGCCTGCGACTGGCTGAAATCAGACTGACGTTCAGTCCGGCTGCCGAATCCTGTGATAGCGGGCGGCAATCTCATCTGCCATCCGTTCCTCCCGTCTGACGACCTCCCGCGTCTCCTCCGCTTCGAAGCGATGCACGACGGAGCCGAGCGCGCTGGTGCGCACGTGCTGCGCGATCCAGTGCGCACGGCAGGATTCGTAGCGGCTTCTGGCCTTCTCCACCACCGTCTTCTGCAGATTCACCGCCTCCCGGAGTCTCTCCAGGAACAGATGGGTTTCCGTCAGCTGCATGGCACTCAGCCCACCCTCGCGGTTTTTGTCGGCCTGGTCGCGCACATAGCCGTCCAGGTAGTCGGTCAGCTCATCGAGGCGCGTCTGTGCTTCCCGCACGCTATTCGCCTGATGCTCCATGCGTGCGGCAAGGTCCCGGGATTCCCGGGCCGCCAGAGCCTCGATGGAACGCATCCGGTCGGAACGTTTCTCACCCTTCGCCATCGGAGGCTCCCTGTCCGTCGTTCTGCTGCGGTGTGAAGATCTGTTCGAGCTCGGCAAGGGAGACATCCATCCGTGCCGGCTGGTCGAGTCCCTGGATCAGAAAGGCCCGCAGCTTCGGCCAGAGCCTGATGGCCAGGTCGATATCCGGATCCGATCCCGGGCTGTAGGCTCCCACGTTGATCAGATCCTGATTCTCCGTGTAGGTGGCATAGACCTGCCGGTAAGCCTGCGCCAGCTGCTGATGGCGATCGCCTGTCACCTGGTTCATGACCCGACTGGCCGAGGCTTCCACGTCCACGGCGGGAAAAACACCCGCACCCGCGAGCTTCCTCGACAGCACGATGTGACCATCGAGAATGGATCGGGCCGCATCCGCAATCGGGTCATTCTGATCGTCACCCTCGGCGAGAACGGTGTAGATGGCCGTGATCGATCCCTGGTCACGGGAGCCGTTGCCGGCCCGCTCGCACAGTTCCGGCAGCGCGGCGAAGACCGAGGGCGGATAGCCCTTGGTAACCGGCGGTTCTCCGATGGCCAGCGCGATTTCCCGCTGCGCCTGAGCTATCCGGGTCAGCGAATCCATCAGCAGCAGCACGTGATATCCCCTGTCCCTGAAGTACTCGGCTACGCTGGTGGCAATCAGGGCGCCATGGATCCGCATGAGGGGTGGATGATCGGAAGGCGTTGCCACCACCACCGAGCGGGCCATCCCTTCCGGGCCCAGGGATTGAGCGACGAACTCCTGGACTTCCCTGCCCCGTTCGCCCACCAGCCCCACCACCACGATGTCTGCCGCGGTATGCCGCGTCATCATGCCGAGCAGCACGCTCTTGCCTACCCCGGAACCCGCGAACAGGCCCACGCGCTGACCCCGCCCGAGACTCAGCAGAGCGTTGATGGACCGCACGCCCACATCCAGTGGCGCTTCGATGGGTGCCCGTTCCAGCGGATTGATCGGTGAAGCGTGCAGATCCACGCGCTCGTGCGCATCCAGCGGTCCCCGGCCGTCGATGGGCGCGCCGGAGCCGTCGATGATCCGTCCGAGCAGGCCCTCACCCACTTCCACCGAAGCAGGCCGCAGCGTTGGAACGACCCGCGCGTTGCTGACCATACCCCGGATGTGTCCGGTCGGCATGAGGAAGATCCGATCATCCGAGAAGCCGACGACCTCGGCATCAACCCGGCCGCCGTCCGGCCGTATGACCTCGCAGTAGGAACCGACCGGTGCTTCGCAGCCGATGGCTTCCAGCGTCAGTCCGACCATCCGCCGCAGGGATCCTTCCACCACCAGGCGCCCCGCCTCATCCACCAGGGCTTCATCCCGCTTCAGCCGTTCGGCCCAGCGCCTGCTGCGCTGCAGGGGCGCCTCCTGTCCGGGCTCAGCCATCTTCTTCCCGTTCTCCGCCGACCAGCGCCGTGAGAATGGCATCGAGCCGCTTCTCGACCCGCGCATCAATCTGAGAGGTGGCCGTGGTCACTCTGAGCCCGCCCCGGGCGAGCACCGGGTCTTCGAGCAGCGTCCAGGCCAGATTCGTACCCGACTCTCCGAACGCCGCGCGCACCACCTGCGCGTCTTCAGGATGCAGGTGCACCACCACATCCCGTGATGTCACGGGCAGCAGACCGATGGTTTCCCGGACCACACCGACGATCTGACCGGGATCGGTCTTCAGCTCCCGGCGGATGATCTGCCGGGCAACCCGGATCGCCAGGGAGACCAGCGATCGTTCGACGTCCTCATCCAGCTCGCGGAACGGCTCCGCCAGCGCTTCTATGCAGCCGTTGAGCACCTCCGCCCGGGCGGCGAGCAGCTTTCTGCCTTCTTCCCGTCCGGCTTCCAGCCCCTGTGCAAAGGCTTCCTCGTAGGCGGAGCGCTGCAGCGCTTCCAGCTTGTCCACGGTCATGGGCGGTGCCGCACCCGGACGGCCCACATCGGGCGCTACCCAGCGGACGGCCCCTGAGGTCGCATCGGTTTCAGACATATTCCTCACCGGAGTCGCCGAGCTGGATCTTGCCTTCATCGGCCAGACGCAGGGCTCTCTCGAGAATCTCCTTCTGAGCTTCCTCGACCTCGGAAAGGCGAACGGGGCCCCGGGCCTCCATGTCCTCTTGAAGAATCTCGGCTGCACGGCTCGACATGTTGGAGAGAATCTTCTCCTGCGTGGCCGGATCCGCACCTTTGAGCGCGATGCCGAGCTGATCGCTGCTGATCTCCCGAAGCAGCGCCTGCATGCTGCGGTCTTCCAGCTCCGCCAGTGACTCGAAAACGAACATCAGCTCCTGGATCTGCATGCCCAGCTCACTGTCCACGGCCTTGATCTTCTCGATCGCACCGCTTTCATAGTCCGGCCCCAGCTTGTTCAGGATGTCGGCCGCCGCACGCATGCCGCCCAGGCTCTTGGACTGGTCTCCGCGGTTCTGGGCGATCCGTTTCTCCATGATCTCGTCCAGCTCCATGAGCGCCGAGTGCCGGATGCCTTCGAGGTTGGCGATGCGGATGAGAATGTCGCCGTGCCGCTCCGCCGGCAGGCGCGTCAGCACCTGTGCGGCGCGCTCGTGACTGAGATGGGAAAGCACCACCGCCACCACCTGCGGATGTTCTTCCCCGAGCAGATCGGCCACCACCGCAGGCTCGGTCCACTTCAGGGTCTCCAGACCCTTGGTATCCCGACCCTGGAGAATACGTTCGATGAATTCGTTGGCCTGATCCGCACCCAGTGCGTTGGCGAGCACGGTCCGGACGAACTGCTGACTGCCGATACCCAGCGACGTGTGTTCCTGGATATCCACCGCAAAGCTCTCGATCACCGCGTCCACCTGTTCCCGGGACACGTTGCCGATCTCGGCCATGGCCTGACCCACATGCTGCACTTCCTGGGGATTGATGTGACGCAGGACTTCCGAGGCGGCCTCTTCACCAAGCGTCATCAGCAGAATGGCGGCCCTGCTCTTCCCCGAGAGCCCTTCCCCCGCACTACTCATCCGCCGCTACCCAGTCCTTCACCACCTGGGCGATCCGTTTCGGGTCGGTATTGGCCATGTTCTGCGCGATCTGGAGCGGGTCTTCCCGCGGCATCAGATGCATCTGCGGGTGTCCTGCCTGATCGTAAGGCAGCGCCGGCGCCGGTGCGGGCGGCGGCTGCAGCAGGTTCTGCACCAGCGGCTTCAGCACGAAGATCACCAGCGAGAGCACGACCACGGCCGCGAGCACCAGCTTGCCCGCATCCATGACCATGGGATTTTCCCAGACCGGCGGCGGCTCGGCTTCCATCGGCAGCGGCGGCGCCTGGAACGGCATGTTGATGAGGTTCAGCGTATCGCCCCGGCTTTCGTCGTAGCCGACGGCCTCTCTGATCAGTCCGGAGATCTCGTTCAGCTGATCTTCGCTCAGCGGTACCGGCTCCGCGTTCCGGCCGCCGCCCGGAGCCGGCAGATAGTCCAGCACCACCGCCACGGAAAGACGTTCGAGTTCTCCCCGCGGTGCCCGTTTCCGGCTGATGGTCCGGTCCACCTCGTAGTTCAGGATCGAATCCTGAGCGCTGCTTCTCGGCAGCGGCTCTCTCTCGACCGTGCCCGTGGCAGCAGCGGCGCCTGGCGCGGCATTCCGGGGCGGATTGCCGAGCGCGTTCACCGGCGGCTGATTCGACAGCGCACCGGGAATGCCCAGCGCCCCGAGGGTGCCCCCGACCGACTCCTGCTGTGATGTCTGCTCGCTGCGCACCACCTGACTGGCCGGGTCGAAACGCTCGGTGGTTTCCTCGAGCTCGGTGAAGTCGAGGCGCGCGACCACCCGGGTCCGGGAACGGCCCGGTCCCATGATCGGCACGAGCAGCGTGTCGATGTTCTCCGCCAGAGCGTTCTCGAGCCGTCGCCGGTATTCGAACTGGCTGGTGGCTGCGCCGAGCACGTCCTCGCCCGGCTGACTCGAGAGCAGATTGCTGTTCTCGTCCAGCAGCGTGACGTTGGCCGGTTCCAGATCCGGAACGCTGGAGGCCACCAGGTGCACGACGGCCTTCGCCTGGCCGGGCTCCAGCACCCGTCCGGGGAACAGGTGCACGACCACGGAAGCGGTGGGTGACTTGCGGTCCCTGAGAAAGGCGGACGGTTTCGGCAACCCCAGAGAAACCTGGGCCGCCTTGACCGTGTTCAGGCTGCCGATGATCCGTTCGAGCTTGGATTCCAGCGCATGGGTGTAGAACTTTGTCTCCATGAACTGACTGGTCGCATATCCCTGCCCGTCGTAGAGACTTTCCAGCGTGACACCCTTGCTCTGCGGGAGACCCTGTCCGGCCAGCAGCATCTGGGCCCGGCTCACGCTGGCACCGTCCACCATGAGCGCACCGGAGCCGGCGTCGAACCGGTATTCGATACCGGCGCCTTCCAGAACACCACCGATCGGTCCCATCTCGCTCGCATCCACCGACGGGAAGAGCACGCGATAGCTCGGGCTCTGCGACCACAGGGCGATCGCAACGCCCACGGCAACGGCCGCCGCCAGAGCAACCAGCAGAAGCACCTGCCGGATACCGGGTATGGCAGCGCCCTGGCTTCTGGCCGACATGGGTGTCGAGGCTTCCTGTGCTTCCGCCATCTATCTCCGCCTCGTGAGCTTCAGACTGAACAAATGCATCACCCGATTCCTGAGGGACCTAAACCGGCATATTCATGATTTCCTGGTACGCACTGACCAGCTTGTTACGGACTTCCGTCATGGCGGTGAAGGAGAGGTTGGCTTTCTGCAGCGAAATCATCACCTCCGCCAGGTCCACATTTCCCTCGCCCGTCTCGAAGGCCCGGGCGAGCTCCGTCGCCCGGCTCTGAGCATCGTTCACGGCGTTCACCGAGTCGCCGAGAAGGTCGGCAAAGCGGGTATCGGGCACGCGGTCCGCCGCAGGCCCGGCAGCCATGTCGAGAGACTGAGCCTGAGCGGCCAGCGAGCGCATCTCTGCAAGCAGGCTGGAGACATCGATACTGTTCACGGGAGCCTCCTCATGCGGTCCGTACCGCCTCGCCGGGAATGTCGGCGCCTTCCTCACGCATTCGTGCCAGTTTGTGCCGGAGTGTCCGGGGACTGATACCGAGCCGCTGTGCGGCTGCTTCACGGCTGCCGTTTCCCGTACGGAGCGCTTCGAAGATCACCTCGCGTTCCCGTGCCTTCAGATCCTCTTCCAGACTGACGGGTCCGGCAGCGACGGTCGCGGTTTCCGCTTCCGCCGGGTCAGGCATATCGACAGCGACCACCTTCGAGGCCGCCCCTTCGAACGTCAGATGCTCCGGCCCGATCACCGGTCCATCACAGAGCACGGCCGCGCGCTGCATCAGATTGGTGAGTTCCCGCACGTTGCCGGGCCAGGCATAGCTTTCCAGGTGTCCAACGGCGGTCTCGGAAAGCGCCGTGGGGGTGGCGTCAGGGCGCAGAGCCTTCTGCCCGTTGAGAATGTGCTCTGCCAGGGGCAGCACGTCACCGGGCCTTTCCCGCAACGGTGGCAGGCAGAGTGGGAGCACGTTCAACCTGTAGAACAGATCCTCACGGAACCGGCCGTCGGCCACCTCCGTTTTCAGGTCCAGATTGGTGGTGGCGATCACACGCACATCCAGGTCCATCACCTTGCGGCCGCCAAGGCGCTCCACTTCCCGCTCCTGCAGCACTCGGAGCAGCTTGGCCTGAAGCGGCGCACCCATCTCAGAAATCTCGTCCAGGAGCAGCGTGCCACCCTGAGCCTGCTCGAATTTTCCCGGGTAGGCGGACTGGGCGCCGGTGAACGCGCCCTTCTCGTAGCCGAAGAGCATGGCCTCGAGCATGTTTTCCGGAATGGCCGCACAGTTGATGGCGACGAAAGGCGCTTCCGCCCGCCGGGAATGCCGATGAATGAACCGGGCGAACACTTCTTTTCCGGTGCCGCTTTCGCCGGAGATCATGACGGTCAGGTCGTTGTCGGCGAGCCGCCGGGCGAAATCCACCAGGCTCAGCGTCTTCGGATCTCTGGCGATCAGGTCCTCATCCAGGCCGGCCGGAGCGGCGGGCAGGTAGCGGTCGACCATCTCGATCAGGGCCTTACCGTCGAACGGCTTCGCCAGATAGTCCATGGCGCCCTGCTGCATGGCGCTCACCGCCTGCTGTATGGAACCGTAGGCCGTCATCAGAATCACGGGAATACCGGCATGACGCTCACGCACATGCGCCAGCAGCTCCAGACCGCCCACGGGCTGCATCTGCACGTCGGAGATCACCAGTCCGGGCGGCGAGCGATCCATCAGCAGCATCGCTTCCGCGCCATCCCCGGCAACGAGTACTTCATGTCCGGCGTCCAGGAGGGTTTCCTCGAGTGCTTCTCTGAGTGCTGCGTCATCCTCGACCACGAGTATCCGGGAGCTGCCCATCACTCAGTTCCCTCCCGCCGCCGCGCGCAGCGAGCGGTTTTCGAGCCCCGCGTCGAGCGGCAGCCGCAGACGGAAGGTGGCACCCCCGCTGGCGTTCCGCTCCAGCGTGATGGAGCCGCCGAAGCTCTCGGCGACCGTGCGCACCACCGCCAGTCCGAGGCCCGTGCCACCGGACCGGGTCGTGAAGAACGGCTCGAAGATACGTCCGGCGATCTCGTCACGCACACCCGGACCGTCATCGGCAACGGCAATCTCCAGAAAGCCTTCGCTCGAACTGCGCACCGAGAGCGCCACGTGTTCGGCTCCGCTCTGCACGCCATTGCTGACCAGATTGACCAGCGCACCGACCAGCAGATCCTGATTGACGAACACGCAATGAGATCCGGGAGCGGCGGACACATCCGTACTCAGCGCATGGAGCATGCGCGGGTCCAGGGTCCGTCTCACCTGCTCGACGATCTCTTCAGCAGATACCCTCACCAGTTCACCCACATCGCCTCTGGCGAACATCAGCATGTCGTTGACCATCACCTCCAGCTCGCGGAGCCGCGCCAGGATCTTCTCGCCGCTGCGCCGGGCACGGTCTTCACCGGATCGTGCGAGGGTAGAGGCATGCAGCATGGCGGTGGCTACCGGAGTACGGACCTGATGCGCAAGGCGTGCGGCCATCTCCCCCATCTCCGTCAGTCTTTCGTTTCGGACCACCCGTTCCTGGAGGTCGTGAATCTGCGTGACATCCGTCAGCACCACCACGCAGGTACCACCGCCCAGCTCCCGGCGGGTCAGCGTCAGGCGCCGCCGGCGTTCGAGCACGATGTCACCGCCGCTGCCGGAGCCCACCAGGTTTCCGGCGACCACCTTCTCCCAATGCGCACCTTTCCCGAGCCCTTCCAGCATGGATACGGCTGTCGGGTTCGCTTCCTCGACGAGACCCGACGCACCCACCAGCACCACACCGACGGGCAGCTCCTCCATGAGTCCGGCCATGCGGGCGGCGATCCGCTCCTTCTCCGCCCGCTGCACCTCCCGTTCCTGACGGGCAACGCGGAGTTCCTCGTCCAGGGAAGCCACCTGACTTTCCAGGTCTCCGTAAGCTTCTTCCAGCCGGACGGAAAGGCTGTTGAAAACCCTGAAGGCTGCCTCCAGCTCCTGCCGTGATCGGGCACCGCCGTCCGGTACCCCCCTGCTCGGCACGGGGTTCGAAATCATCGTCGCTCGCCTCCTCGGCCTGATGGTCCAGGTCTGCCTGCCCGGCTTGATCCAGGCACATGGCACAGATAAGGCAAAAAACATGCCGCTGCCGTTAACTCCTGGAATATCAGTCGCTTATGTAGAGGCGGATGCCGGAATAGGGGGTCTCTGACGGAAAGCCGTCAACAATCCGACGGGCTCCGGTCCGGGAAGAAGGGTCAGGCGACGGAAGACCGACGCTTCAGGCGACGCGGCTGGCGTCCGTGTCCAGTTCGTATTTCCGGATTTTCTCGACGAGCGTCGTGCGGCCCACGTTCAGCATACGGGCGGCTTCCGCCACCACACCTCTGGAACGCCGCAGCGCGTGTTCGATCAGCTCCCTTTCGATCTGCTGGAGGTGCTCCTTCAGGTCCACCGACAGACCCTCTCCGGCCGCAGCGTCCGGATCGGGGACCTGCACGGTTGTGTCCTCAACGGCGGCGGCAACTTCCATCCTCGGATCATCGGGCACATCATCCCGGTAGTCCTGTGGCAGATCCGACGGTTCGATGGTTCTGCCCGGGTGCATGATCGCCATGCGCTCCACCAGGTTCGCCAGCTCGCGGACGTTACCCGGCCACCGGTGCCGGGTCAGCTGCCGCATGGCGGAGGGCGAAAACCGCACGGAGACCCCGGAGCGTCTCTCCACATCCGTCACCAGCTCGTCGACGAGCAGCGGCAGGTCGCCGATCCGTTCCCTGAGGGCGGGCACTTCCAGCGGGAATACGTTCAGCCGGTAGTAGAGATCTTCGCGGAACCGGCCTTCTGCGACTGCCTGCCTGAGATTCCGGTGGGTGGCCGCGACGATCCGCACGTCGCATCGAATCGTACGGTTGCCGCCGACGCGCTCGAACGTGCGCTCCTGAAGTACGCGCAGCAGCTTCACCTGCATCTCCAGGCTCATGTCTCCGATCTCATCGAGAAAGAGCGTGCCGCCCTCGGCGAGCTCGAATCTGCCTTTGCGCGCACTGAGGGCCCCGGTGAAGGCCCCCTTCTCGTGACCGAACAGCTCGCTCTCCATCAGCTCGGAGGGGATGGCACCGCAGTTGACGGGCACGAACACCCCGTCCGAGCGATCGGAATGCGCATGGATGCTTCGTGCCACCCGCTCCTTGCCGGTGCCGGACTCCCCGAGAATCAGCACGCTGGTGTTGAAGGGGGCAACCTGGCCGATCAGCTCGACCAGGGTTCGAATGACGGGCGTCGTTCCGGTGGGGAGAAGTCCCCGGCTCCCGGGCCTGGGTCGTGCGAATTCGGCCGGTGCCTGATCGGCCCGTCCTTCCCAGTGAAAGAGCGCCACATCCGGCGCCGCCGCTTCCACGGTTTCCAGCCAGCCGGTCACCGCCGGTGTTTCCCTCGGACCCACCACGATCACGCCGGTCAGGCACTGACCTTCGAACACCTGTTCATCCAGATGCCGGGCGGGCTCGTGTATCTGTGGCGAATAGCCGAAGAAGTTGAGGAAGAGGGCGATTTTGCGCGCGCGGGTTCCGTCGGTATCCAGAACCAGTACTTTCCCGTGTGGGATCAAATCAGGCACTCCAGTCAGGTTTCTACTCTGGCGCCTCCCCTGTTCCCACCGGTCATCCGGTCGGCCTGCTGGATCTCCTGGATCTCTCTCAGCACCCGGGCCAACTCGCGCCTTCGTGCTGCCGATCGATCAGATCCCTGTGTCTTTCCCTGCCTGTCCGTTACCGAACTTGTTATGATCCCGCTCCGCTTCACGATCGCCTGATCGATCCGTCGGGTCGCGCTTTTCAGCAAACTTAATTGCCGTCGCCGCGAGTTGGCAACGTTAGTTTCGGGTTTGCAACGGTATGGACCCAAAATGGGGAGAGTTGCCACCATTCTGGGTGCGAGTGATATCAGAGTGATATCGGCTGCCGCGAAAAAACGGCATTCCGGAGACCACTGTGCATTTGCACACTGCCGGAGAAAAACTCCTTTTGCTACCATCAACCACGCCCCAAGCCAGGAATTTCAACTCCGTGACCCGCGAATTCGTCGATGCCCTTGGAGATCTGCTCACTGACTACCTCGGCATCGTGATCGATATCGATTCGAAGTCGGAGACGAGCTACAAGGGGATCTATTCGGTCAAGGAACTCCGCGTGATGCACATGGTGTTCAGCCACTGGCGCCGCGGCGCTCCCTGCACCGTCACTCAGATCGCCACGGAAACCGGCATCAGCAAGACCACCGTGTCCCGCGCCATCACCACCCTCATGACCAATGGCCTGCTCAAAGAGCAGCCGGATCCGGAAGACGGCCGCCGCCGCCATCTGCTGCCGACGGATGCCGGCAGGAGAATGCTGGAGAACGTGAATGCCTGGCTGTCGCTCTGGGCGGACCGGCTGCGGGACATCATGGCACGGGAGGAGAACTCGATCATCGCACCGGAGCCGCGTCCGGATGCCTCTCAGGTGTCCGTGGACGCCGCTTCCCGATAGGCGCCCACCGCCCGCCGGCCGCGCCGATGCTCTGAGAGTGCGTCCGAAACCCGGGTGCGCGCGTTCCGGGCAAGCGCGGCGAGCTTGCGATCAGACCGGAGGATGCTCTGCACCAGGCTCGTCTCCCCGGCCGGGTCTTCCGTGGCGTCGAAGAGGGCTTCGAGGAGATCCCGGCGATGACCGCCGAGTTCCGAGGCCCCTTCCCAGTCACCCGACTCTGCGGCATCCAGCATCGCGTCCGAGACCGTTCTGATTTTCGATCGCAGCGTCTGACGTGTTCCGCTCATGCTCAGGCGGCACCCTGATCGGCGGTCTGCCCGGCCAGAATCACATCCCAGGCCGACCTGATTTCCCGGAGCAGATCGGCGACCTCGTCCAGGATCGCCGGATCCGCTTCGGCGTTCGCGGTGAGCAGGCGCCCACTGATGTAGACATAGAGGTCCCCCAGATTCTGACTGATCTCCCCCGCTTCGGGATTCAGGCTCCCGCGCAGCCCATCCACAATGGAGATGGCCTTGCCGATCTGCTCACCTTTCTGTGCCGCTTCACCACGCTGGATGTGACCCTTGGCGGTGGCGATCCGCTCCAGGGCACCGTCGAGCAGCATCTGCACCAGACGCTCCCGGGAAGCGCCGCCGATCGCGCCGCCGGCCCCGACACTCTGATAGGCACTCACACCCTGTGGATTGTTCATGATTGACGTCCTGTTCTGATTGGGTCTACTGGCTGCCCGGGTTGTTCGAATAACCCGGCAGGTTGGCCAGCTGCTGCCCCAGGAAGGCACTGGTGGAGTCCAGCTGGCTGATGAGGGAATCGAGGGCCGAGAACTGCGCCGTCAGCCTCGCTTCCACTGACGCCATCCTCAGATCCAGAGCTTCGCGCTGACCCGAGATGTCGTCGATCAGGGTTTCGAGACCGTCTTCCCGGGTGGACAGGGCCGATTCCGGCTCGAGAAATTCGCCGAGCATCTCGTCGAGCAGCGTGGCGAAGCCGCCGTCGTCGGAGAACAGCCGGCCCACATCATCGAAGCCGCTCGCGAATACATCGCCGAGCACGCTTTCATCCAGCGTCAGGGTTCCATCCAGGTTCGTGCTGATACCGATTTCCGTGAGGGCGCGGAAGGGGCTCGATGTGCCGTCCGCGATACTGCCGACGGTGGAACGGAGGTCGAAGACCAGATTCCGAACGGCGCTCTCACCGAACAGCGGCGCCGCGATGAGGGTGTCCGCGTCGAAAGCCGTCTGGCTGGAGAGCGTGCCGACCAGCTCGTTGTAGCCCTCCACGAAGGCACGGATCTGATCCCGGGCGGCTTCCGTGTCGAAGCCCACCACCAGATCGTAGACGGTGCCGGGCTGTGCGGCGACCAGATCGATGGATACCCCTTCGATGGCATCGGCTACCACATTGCTGGCGGCAGAGACTTCGAGACCGTCGATGAACAGGGCGGCATCGGCTGCCGCATCCACCTCGGTCATGTTCACGGTGCCGCCGAGCGGGTCGAATATCAGTGTCTCCAGCCCCGCATCGCCGCTGGCCAGCACCGTGACCGCACTCGCTGCACCTTCCTCTGCCGAGGTCAGCACCAGATGCGCACCCTCCACGCTGTTCACGATACCGGCGAGTACCGAGGTATTGAATTCGGAATCGTTGATGGCCGCCGCGATCTCCACCAGCGTGTCGTTGGGACTGGCGATGTCCACGGTGAAGCTCTCGGCCCCGGAACTGATGGTCAGTGTGCCGCTGCCCACCACCGCATCCGCGGCGGCAAAGGCGTCACTTCGGATCTTGTGGCCGCTCGCCAGGGAGACGACTTCGATACCGTAACGGCCGGGCACCGCGCTGGTATCGGCGGTGGCCGTAAAGATCTCCTCGTTCGACGATCCCGTGGTCCGGCCCTGGAAGGTTTCCAGATCCAGAAGCGGCTCGAGCTCGCTCTGAAAGGTGCTCACCGCCCCCTTGACCGTCCCGAGCGCGGACAGCTTGGCCAGCGCCTGCGCTTCGCGCTGATCGAGGCGGGTCTGGGTCGGGGCTCTTTCGGCCGCGACGAGCTGGGAGACGATCCCCGCCACATCGAGTCCGGATCCGATCCCTGGTGATGAAAGAGAGGACATCAGGCCGCTCCGGGTCAGAATATCAGGAGGTCAGGGTGCATTTTCCGTACCAGGCTGCGTGACTCAGGCTTCCGTATCCAGCAGCAGGGCGCGGTTGCTGGCCAGCGCTTCCGACATCCTGAGAAATTCCTCACTGGGGATCTGCCTGATCACTTCCTTGGTCTCACCGTCCAGCACCGTGACGACGGTGTGTCCGCTGGCTTCGTGGACGCTGAAGCTGAGATCACGGTTCATGCTCTTCACGAAGCGGGAAATGCTTTCGGCCAGGCGCTCGAGCTCCGGCAGCTCCACGGGCTCCGAACGGGAAACACCGTTCACCGGCAAGCTCGTGCCGCCGCTCGGCGTGTTCTGGCCAGCCCGAACGGCTGCGGCAATCGACGTCTCCGTCCGGCGAGCGGGACCCACCGTCGAGGCCTGATTAGTTGATGTCACGTCCAGCATGGCTCATTTCCCATCCAAGACCCTGTCCTTGGAACCCGCCGTGAAGCGGACCCTTTCCGCCTGAGAATGTCCTGTCTCGAGACGGCGGGGCCGGGCACTGTGCCCGGCCCGGACGGCGCGATCTTCCCTGACCGCTCCGTTACCCACCACGCGCGCCTTCGTCAGACCGCGTGGCGCCGGTGCTTACTGAAGCAGACCTGCTTTACTGAAGCAGACCTGCTTTACTGAAGCAGACTCAGGACCACCTGAGGCTGAGCGTTGGCCTGCGAGAGCACGGCCACACCAGCCTGCTGGAGGATCTGAGCCTTGGTCAGAGCCGCAGTTTCGGCCGCGAAGTCCGCATCCTGAATCCGGCCGCGGGAAGCGGACAGATTTTCAGAGACGGCCTGGAGGCCGGAGATCGTGGACTCGAACCGGTTCTGGATGGCGCCCAGCTCGCTTCGAAGCGTGCTGATCACCGTCAGAGCCGAGTCGACCCGCGAAATCGTGTTGTTGGAGTCGGCAACCGAGGTCACGTTCACCGTGGACAGCGTGTTGGTGTCCAGGGCGATGGTGAAGTTCGCGGATCCGAGACCCATGTCATCGCCATCGCCGGTGATGATGATGTTCTCGTTGGCCGTGAAGGTCAGCCGGCCGCCATTGACTGCCGTCGCATCGGTGCTTGTCGCGGTGGCGTTGGCCACGGTACCGATCGTGCCGTCCAGGAATTCGACGCCATTCACCGTCGTGGCACCACCTGCACCAGCGGTGATACCGCCAGCCACACCGCCGGCCACGTCCTGACCGATGATGATGTCGCGGCCGTCAGAGGCCGAAAGACGCAGATCGCCGCCGGACAGCGCCGCGGTCACACCCGTGTTCGAGGACTGGGCATTGATGGCAGCCGCAATCTGGGAAGTGGTCAGGACACCGTTCGTTTCCTGGCTGTAGGAAGCGAAGATGTCCTGGCCGTTGATCCGCAGGCTGTAGGTCGCACCCACGCCCGTACCCGTGGTGTCCGCGATCGAAAGCTCGACGTTGGTTGCCGCCGTCGCCGTCAGTCCGGATACACCGGAGTTGTTGATGGCTTCCGCCTTGGCGAAGGCGCTGCCGGCATTCTGTCCGGCGCCCGTGCCCGCAACGGAAGCACCGACGGTGACTGCCGCATTGGAACCGACCTGAATGGTGCCGGCACCGGAGAGCGCAGTGGTATTCACTTCGGTCGCGGAGGTTGCGGTCGCCACCTGGCCGATCTGGTTGGTGCGCACGCTGGTACCGAGGCTGATGCTGATGGTCTCGCCGACGTTCGCGCCCACCTGGAAGGTGGCAGTGCCCAGGGAGCCGTCCAGCACTTTCTGACCGTTGAACGAGGTCTGACGGGCAATCCGGTCGATCTCGTCGAGGCGCTGCTGAACTTCGTTGTCCAGCGCCGCACGGTCGGAAGCAGAGTTCGTCACGTTGGCGGACTGAATGGCCAGCTCGCGGATCCGCTGCAGGTTGTTGGTCAGCTCGCCGAGAGCACTTTCTGCCGTCTGAGCCAGAGAGATGCCGTCGCTCGCGTTCCGCACCGCCTGGTTCAGGCCGCGAATCTGCGTGGTGAAGCGCTCGGCGATCGCGAGACCTGCCGCGTCGTCTTTCGCGCTGTTGATCCGAAGGCCCGTGGAAAGACGCTCGAGAGAGGTCGCCAGAGCACTCTGGGAGTTGTTGAGGTTCCGCTGCGCGTTGAGCGACAGAACGTTGGTATTGATTCCAAGGGCCATGAAACACTCTCCTTAGGTAGTTCTTCAGCCGGTTCAGTGGTCGACCCCGAAGGGAATCACTCGCCACTTGTTCCCCTATATCGGGTGGCTGTCGGAAAACCTTAGGAATTTCGGTGTAATTGCGGGCCAGTTAACGTTCGCGCCGTGCATCCGACCCGGGACGGCCCCAGGGAGCCTCTGAACAAGTATGCGCAACGCTGGCTTACGGAGCATTCGAATGTCCGGGAGGCTCCTTAGAGGAAGTTGAACAGTGACAGGCCCTGCACCCGGGTGTAGGCCTGCTGCGCGGCCTGCAGTCCGGTGAGCTGCAGATTCAACCGGCCTACCGCTTCCGCGAAATCCAGATCGCGCAGATCGCTCCGCGTGGTCTGCAGCTGAAGCTCGTATTCGTCGTTGGCGCCGGCCTGCGTGTCCAACTGGGAGAGACGGGTACCCACGTCCGTGCGCACCTCCACCAGCCGGTCGATGGCCTGGTCCAGATTGGCCAGGCCGCTGTTGAGCGCCGTCCGGGTCTGCGCGCGCGCCATATCCGTCTCGCCCGTATTCTCGAGGGCCGTGGCGATGGCATCCAGCGTCGCGAACATGCTCTGGAAGCTGCTCGGCGCCACCTGGAAGCGGTCAGCCGGATCCGGAACGCCTTCGATACGCACCTCGATGCCGCGGAAGGCGATGGTTTCACCTTCCGTGTAGGAGCCGGACTGGACCACCCCGCCACCGGAATCCACCACGTCGAAGGTATCGCTGCCGGTGAAGACGATCTCGTAGGTGTCGCCGTCGTAGGCCGCCGGATCCACCACCGCACCGGGCAGGATGAGTCCCCCGCCCGTGTTGCCGGACGCTGCGGCCACGGCAAAGGTGCCGTTGCCGGTAGGCACTTCGAAAAAGACGGCCGATCCCGGATCTCCATCGGGAATCTGCCGGGATTCGCTGATCCGAAGCTGCCGCTGCCCCTGATCGCCGTTGTAGACCACCCCGGCTGCGGTCCGGGAGAAAGGCTCGGAGCGACTCCTGAACCCGGCGAACAGATACTCACCCTGGCCGTTCTGGCTGTTCGCCACCTCCAGCAGGGAGTCGGCGAGCTGCCGGATCTCGGTGGCGATCAGGCCGCGGCTCGCGGGGGTGTAGGTATCGTTGCTGCCCTGAACCACCAGCTCCCGGGCGCGCTGCAGCACATCCGTGGCATTGGACAGGGCATTGTCTTCCAGCGACAGGCGTACTCTGGCGAGCTCACCGTTCTCCCGGAACTGGGTGATCCGCTCCAGAGTGGCATCCAGCTCCATGATCCGCTGAGTGGCCAGCGGATCGTCTGACGGCTTCACGATCCGATTACCCGTGGAGACCTGCAGCTGGGTTCGGGCCAGCTCAGACTGCTGATCGAGGATGGAATTGATGGCCAGACGCTGCATGGCGACGGTGGATATCCGCATTGCTGTTACGTCCTGGTCATGTTCAGAACGGTCTGGAAGAGCACGTCGGCCACGCCGATCATCTGTGCCGTCGCCTGGTAGGCCTGCTGGAAGCGGATCATGTCGGCCGCCTCCTCATCCAGGTTCACGCCGGATACCGACAGCTGCTCGGTGATGGCCTGCTCCGTGATCGCATTCTGCGCGGTGAGACTGATGCCCGAGCGCCGGGTATCCGTGGCCACCTGGGAGACCAGGCTTTCGAACCGTTCCTGAACGCTCACGTTGCCGCCGCTGAAGATGCCTGAATCAAAGGCATCGGACAGGGCCTGAGCATTGCGGTTGTCACCGACGCCGCCTGCGTTCGAGGTGACCGTGAACGTAT
Source organism: Gammaproteobacteria bacterium (assembly GCA_030425195.1). Taxonomy (GTDB): domain Bacteria; phylum Pseudomonadota; class Gammaproteobacteria; order Pseudomonadales; family Azotimanducaceae; genus SZUA-309. Next base: position 125,758 of record JAUIAV010000007.1, read on the forward strand.
CACCGGCCGCCGGGGCGCCGCTGATCGTCACTTCCCAGCCGTTCACCTGAATAGGCGCATCCGGCGTGTAGGCGAAGCTGCCGCTCCCGTTCACGGAATAGGTGGCTGCATCCAGGAACTCGATGGTCACGGGATCGAGCAGCGCGGGATCGGTGACATCGACCACCCTGTCGCCACCGATGGATCCGCCGCCCGTGTTGCTGAGTGCGGCGTTGCTCACCACCGGCAGAGCGGCTGCCAGAGCGCGCGGGTCGTCGAGCACGAGGCCGAAATCCGCGGCGGCCGCTGCCGTGGGCCTGATCAGGAACTCATCACCCGCGGCCGGCGGTGTGTTCACCACCAGGCTGAGACCATCCGCCAGATACGGATCTAGGGCAGTCCCGCTGCCGGTCAGGGTCACAGCAGTGCCGGTGTCGAGCCGGGTCAGCGTGTAGGCACCGCCATCGAAATCCAGCAGATAGTCGCTCACGGTCAGACCGTCCGCGGAAGCCACCTGCACGCTGATATCGCCGCCGCCCGCATTGTTCGTGCTGCCGATGACCTCGGGAGCCCCGACAGCAAAGAGATCGCCGCCCAGATTGCCATCCAGGTCCATCCCGTCCCGATGCTGCGCATTGAGCGCTTCGTTCAGCCCCACCGCCAGCTGACCCAGCGTATTGCGGGTGGGCTCGAGCATCTCCCGCCGGTAATCCAGCAGGCCGCCGATCTCGCCGCCGCTCACTCCGGTGAGCGTCATGGCCGATCCCGTGGCCGTCACCAGGGCCACCTCGGGATTCGCGGCCGGAAACACACCCGCCGCCAGGGTCAGTTCGCTGGCCGTGCCGCCCAGCACCAGTGCCTGGCCATTCCCGGTAAAAACACTCACGGAGCCGTCGTCCTGCTCCACCACGTCCACGCCGATCCGCTCCGACAGCTGGCGCAGCACCAGATCCCGTTGATCCAGAAGATCGTTCGGCGGTGCGCCGCCGGCTGCCGCCCGGGCATCGCGGATGGCCAGGTTCAGATCCGCCACGGACTCGGACAGCGCATTGACCTGGGTGATCGCCGAGTCCAGCCGGGCGTTCACCTGCCCGTTCTGATCTTCCAGGCGCGCACTCAGCGTACCGAACCGGTCGGTCAGCACATTGGCCTGGCTGAGCGCAACCTGCCTGGCACTGACCGAGGAAGGGTTGTCCGCAACCGTCTGCAGAGCGGCAAAGAAGTCCTGCAGCGGTGCCGCGAGACCGGAATCCGGACTGGCCAGCAGTCCGTCGAGACCGCCGGCGAGGTCGTTGAAGGAAGCCAGCCGGGACTGTTCCGATACGTTGTTGCGCAGAGCGTCCACCCGGTACTGATCGAGGATCCGGACCACGCTTTCGGGCTGCACACCGGTGCCGATGTAGCCGACACCCACATTCTGAGCGGGCAGCGTGCCGAAATTCACGCGCTGCCGGCTGTAACCTTCCGTGTTGACGTTGGCGATGTTGTGACTGGTGGTTGCCAGCGCACTCTGGAATGCGCGCAGGCCTGTCAGCGATGTGTTCAGTATGTCAGGCATTTTCCAGGGAGCTCTCTTTCTTACTGCTCATTCAGGGCATTCCCAGAGTTTCCTGTATCGGCGGAATGCCCCGGTTCTTGAGTCACCGTCATCCGTGCCACCTCGGCATATGCCGCCCCGGCCTGCTGCGTAGAAGGGCCATTCCGTGCGCTGGTTGGCTCGAGGCCTGTGACATCACGCAGATGCGCCTCGATCATCTGGCGGATGCCGACACCGTCGGTGGTGGAAAGACTGAGGGCAAGCTGCTGATCGAACATGTCCCGGTAGAAAAGGGACTGCTGGCTGTCGAAGGCACCGTCGCCCAGGCTCGCCTGGCGCATGCTTTTGAGCATCATGTGGGTGAAGACACTGGCGAACTGACCGGCCACCTCTTCGAGACGTCGGGATTCACCCGGACCGTTCACCCCATGCAGGGCGGCCAGGCTCTGAAAATCGGTGTAAACGGCCGGCGCAGTCATGATCAGATGACGATGAGCTCGGCGTGCAGAGACCCGGACTGCTTCAACGCTTCAAGGATGGCCACCAGATCGCCCGGCGCAGCGCCCACCTCGTTGACCGCCCGGACGATGCTGTCCAGGCTGACGTCCGGATCGAACAGGAACATGTGGCCTCCATCCTCGGTCACCTCGATGTTCGAGTTGGGCGTGACCACCGTCTGACCGCCGCTGAAAGGCTCGGGCTGACTGACGTCGAAGTCCTCGGAGATGGTCACCACCAGCGACCCGTGAGAGACCGCGGCCGGCGAGACACGCACGTTCGCACCGATGACCACCGTGCCGGTCCTGGAGTTGATGATCACCCTGGCGGGCGCTTCTGCAGGTGTGAATTCCAGATTCTCGATCATCGAAAGGTAGGTCACCCGCTGGGCCGGATCAGCTGGCGCCCGGACCTCCACCGAGATGGCGTCCACGGGCCATGCGGTATCGGCTCCCATTTCCGTGTTGATCCGCTGTGCGACCCGGGCCGCGGTGGAGAAGTCGCCCGCATGCAGATTCAGCATCATGTTCGGGCGGCTGCCGAAATCATTGGGTACCGAGCGCTCCACCGTGGCGCCGTTGGGGATCCGCCCGGCACTGGGAATGTTCACCGAAACGCTGGAACCGTCATTGGCCTCCGCGCCGAAACCGCCCACTACCAGGTTGCCCTGAGCTACGGCATACACCTGACCATCCAGACCCTTCAGCGTGGTGACCAGGAGGCTGCCGCCGCGCAGACTTCTCGCGTTTCCGATCGAAGAAACCGTGACGTCGATCTGCTGGCCCGGCTTGGCAAACGGCGGCAGATCGGCATGCACGGAGACGGCGGCCACGTTCCTGAGCTGGGGTGACACACCCGGCGGCACCACCAGCCCGAGCTGAGCGAGCAGGTTCTTCAGAGCCTGGACGGTGAACGGCGCCTGTGATGTCTGGTCACCGGAACTGTCGAGACCCACCACCAGGCCGACACCGATGAGCTGATTGGTCCGCACCCCGGCGAAGCTGGCCACGTCCTTGATCCGGTCCGCCCGGGCGGGTGCCGCAGGCAGACACAGACAGAACGACAGAACGATGAGGTAGAGGTGCCGCATTCAGTTCCTCCGGCTCAGAAGAGCGACCAGGGCGAGTTGAAGAAGCGGGCAAGGAATCCCATGCTGTTCGAGTCGTTGACCGCACCCTTGCCGCCGTAGCTGATTTCCGACAGGGCGAGCCGGTCTGATGTGACCGTGTTGTCGGTGCCGATGTCGATCGGCCGGACGATGCCGGTGATGGTCACGAACTCGCTGCCCTGATTCAGCGAAAGCTGTTTCCGGCCCGCTACCTTCAGATTCCCGTTCGGATACCGTTCCACCACGGTCACCGTGATCGTGCCGGCCAGCGAGTTGCTCTGAGAGCTGTCACCCTCACCGCGGAAGCTCTGATCCCCTTCGATCGTGGCCGACAGCAGCGGCTGGCCATTGTGTGTCACCGGTCTCCCGAACAGCTCCGGATTGGCGTTCTCCACCGACGTCTGCTTCTTGGTGCTGGTGCTGGCCGACTTCGACGCATCCGTACGTTCCACCAGCAGCACGGTGAGAATGTCGCCCACGTTCTGAGCCTTCGGATCCTCGATGAATGCCGTGCTCTGGTAAGACGTGAAGATGGCACCATTGACCGGCCGCTGCGCTTCCAGCGTGGTCAGCGCGTCCGCGTAGTTCGGAGGGGGTGCCTCTCTCGGCACCATGGAGCAGCCCCAGAGGCCGGTCATGGCCAACGGGATCAGCGCCATCCGTCTGAGCGTCTCTTCCATGTGTTTCATCTCCCCTCCGCCCTTACAGGTTGTTGTTCACGTACTGGAGCATCTGATCGCTGGTGGCGATGGCCTTCGAGCTCATCTCGTAGGCACGCTGGGTCTCGATCATGGTTACCAGTTCCTCCACCACGTTCACGTTGGAGCCTTCCAGATAGCCCTGCTCGATGGTGCCGAGGCCATCCAGACCCGGGGTTCCCGGATTCGGGGGACCGGACGCCGCAGTCTCCAGGAAGAGGTTCTTGCCCCTCGGCTGAAGCCCGCCGGGATTGACGAAGTCCACCAGCTGCATGGTGCCCACCTGCACCGGTGCAGGCTGGCCGGAAAGCTGCACCGAGATGGTGCCGTCCGACCCCACCGAGAAATTCAGCACGCCGGGCGGCAGATTGATGCCCGGCTGCACGATGTAGCCGTTCGCGGTGACCAGCTGCCCGTCACGGTCCACCTGGAAGGACCCGTCCCGGGTGTAGGCGCTGGTTCCGTCCGGCAGCAGGATTTCGAAGAAGCCCCGTCCCTCGATGGCCATGTCCAGGGCGTTGCCCGTACTGTTCAGGTTGCCCTGAGTGAAGGTTCTCTCCGTGGCGACCACGCGCACGCCCGTGCCAAGGTGCAGACCGCTCGGTGACTGCGTGTCCTGAGACGTCTGGCTGCCCGCCTGCTGAACGTTCTGATAGAGCAGATCCTCGAAGATCGGCCGGCCTCGCTTGAAGGCGGTGGTCGAGGCGTTGGCCAGGTTGTTGGAAACCACCGCCATTCTCGTCTGCTGCGCATCCAGGCCGGTCTTCGCGGCCCAAAGTCCCAGATTCATCTTCTCATCTCCTTGATCCCTTTCCGTCCTGTTCCGATCAGGACATCCGCATCAGCGTGGCGGACGCCGAGGCGTTGTCGTTCGCCACCTTCATCATCTGAACCTGCATCTCGTAACGCCGGGAGATGCCGATCATGTCCACCATGGCGTCCACCACGTTCACGTTCGACCCTTCGAGCACGCCACTGGTCAGCCGCACGGCCGCATCGGCGTCAGCGTCGACACCTTCATAGGTGTGCATCAGGCCGTCCTCGCCCTTGTAGAGATCCGCCTGAGACGGATTCACGAGCTTGAGTCGCGCCACGCTGGCCATGGTTTCCGCACCCTGCCCTTTGGAAATCACGGAGATGGTGCCGTCACCTCCGATGCTGAGCTTCGTATGCGGAGGCACGGCCACCGGCCCGCCGTTCTCCCCCAGCACGGGATGTCCCGCCCCGGTCGTGAGCACACCCAGGGCAGTCACCCTGAGATCGCCGGAGCGGGTGTAAGCCTCGCTGCCATCCGGCGCCTGAACGGCCAGCCAGCCGTCACCGCTGATCGCCACGTCGAGCTCGTTTCCCGTGGTCATGACCGCACCTCTGGCCGCGTTCCAGCCGCCCGGCGACATGACCGTATTGACCCGGGTCTCATATCCCGGCCCTTCCACGTCCTGGCTCTGGAACATCTGCATCTGGGCACGGAAACCCGCGGTGTTGGCGTTCGCCAGATTGTGGCTCACCATGGCCTGGGCCCGTTCCAACTGCTTGGCCCCGTTCATGGCCACGTAGATCAGCTCGTCCATCCGTTATGCCTCGCTAGCCGTCAGCGGATGTTGATGATGGTCTGGGTGATGGCATCGGCGGTGGAGATCACCTGAGCATTCGCCTGGAAGTTCCGCTGTGCCGTGATCATGTTCACCAGCTGATCGGTCAGATCCACGTTGGACGCTTCCAGCGCCCCGGCCTGAATCAGGCCGAAGGTGGCCGTCCCGGCTTCTCCCCGGAGCGCATCTCCGGAAGCAAAGGTTTCCACCCAGTTGGTGTCGCTGATCTGGCCCAGATTGCCCACGCTGGCGAAGTTCGAGAGGGCCACCTTGCCCAGCTCATCCGCACGACCGTTCGTGTAGCGGGCGAATACCACGCCGGTGGGATCGATCTCGATGCCCGTCAGCCGGCCGGCGGTGAAGCCGTCCTGAGACAGGTTGTTCACCGCATAGTTGCCACCGAACTGAGTCGTCTGCGCCAGATCGAGCTCGAGGTTGATGTCGGCTGCACCGTTACCTGGCGGATAAGGCGGCAGCGTGAACAGGCCGCCCGCCGGCGCCACGATCTGTCCCGCGGAGTCGAAGGTCAGCGCGTTCGCGCCGCCCACGGGCGTGCCGTCCACCACCATGTGCGTGGTCCAGTCATTCACGGCCGCGCCCTTCACGAAGTAAACGGCTGCCGTGTGAGCGGATCCGAGAGAGTCGTAGATCGTCGTGGAGGTGGTGTGATTGAAGCTGAACGGATCCGCCGGATCGAATACGGGGTTCGCCGGCACCGCAGCATCCGCCGGCAGATTTACCCCGAGCTCGATGGCACTGGTTGCCTGAGGTGGATTCTGTCCGGTCAGCAGCCGCAGATCCGTGAGCTCACCCGTGTTGAAGACACCGCCTCCCAGGGGCGGATAGACCTGGAGCCGCCGCCCGTCCGCGTCTCCCACATAGCCGTCCCGGTCCGCTGCGAAGGCTCCAGCCCGGGTGTAGCTGAGGGCGCCGCTGTTCGCCAGGGTGAAGAAACCCTGACCGGTAATGGCCAGATCCAGCGTATTGCCGGTGAAGTCCACGTTGCCCTGCGTATGCTCCTGGGCGATGTTCTTCAGCCGCACACCGCTGCCGATGGCATTTGAGGTGAGCGATTCCGAGCTCGCCGCGAACACTTCCGCGAATTCCGCGCGGGACTGCTTGAACCCGTTGGTGTTCGCGTTGGCGATGTTGTTGGCGGTGACACTGAGGTCGTCAGACGCGGCGTTCAGGCCGCTGAGTGCTATGTTGAAAGGCATGGTCTCTCCTTTACGGGCGCTTCGCGCACCTGAAATCTGTCGTTAGATCCGAACCGCGTTCATGCGCCGATGCGACGTACGTCCGCCAGCGGTATTTCTCCCAGCTGTTCCAGATTCAGCAGCACCCCGCCGGCATTGCCGAGGGTCACACTGTCGACTCTGGTTTCCAGCAGCACGGGCATCTGCTCCTGCATGCCGGCGGGGCCGGCGATGACTTCGACCTGATAGGCCCCGGGTGCTGCCCGCTGTCCCCGATCGTCGAGCCCGTCCCAGTCGAAGTAGGCAAGTCCCGCTTCCTGCACACCCAGGTCCATCCGCCGGACCAGCTGCCCGGCGGCATCGGTGATCTGCACCGTCATCGAGGGGGTCGCCGTAAGCAGCTCCGCCGCGCCGCGCAGGCCACCGGTGGTGCCCAGAACCCCGCAGCTCGCCGGGACCAGCACTTCCCGGCCGATCAGTCCGGATGCCTGCAGCGCCTGGTCCGAGTAGAGGGAGTCGGCAAACGACGCGAAGGAGTTCTGCAGGTCCTCGATCCCGGATACGGTGCCGAACTGGGCGAGCTGCCCGAGGAAATCCCCGTTCTCCATGGGTTTGAAGGGATCCTGATTCCGGAACTGGGCGATCATCAGCTCGAGAAACGCTTCCTGCTGCAGGGCGCCATTCGACGGTGAACTCGAAGCGGTTTCAGGCTGACGGGTCAGCCCCAGATCGTTCAGCATGGCCAGATCAGGCATCTTTCATCACTCCGATCGTGACTACTGCCCGAGACGCAGGGTCCCGAGAAGCAGTTCCTTGGTGGTATTCAGGACTTCCACGTTGCTCTGATAGGAACGGGAAGCGGACAGCATGTTCACCATCTCCTCGATGGGATTGACGTTGGTGGCGAACACGTAACCCTGCTCGTCCGCCAGCGGGTGAGAGGGTTCGTAACGTTTGACCGGGGGCGTTCCGCTCTCGACGATTCCCAGCACACGAACGCCGGTGGTTTCTGCCCCCTGCCGACCGGGCATGGACAGACCCACCTCACGCATCTGAGCCGAGAACACCGGATGACGGGCCCGATAGGCCTCTTCCGGCCGCGTGGCCACGTTGTCCGCGTTCGCCAGATTACTCGCCGTCACATTCAGCCGGAGACTCTGAGCCCGCATCCCGGACCCGGCCAGATCAAAGACATCGAAGAGCGCCACGACTATGCCCCTCCCTTGATCGCGTCACGCAGGCCGCGGATCTTGCCGGACAGGAACATGAGACTCGCCTGATACTGCACCGCGTTCTCGGCGAACTTGCCCTGCTCCACTTCGGCTTCCACCGTGTTGCCGTCCAGCGTCGGCTGATACGGGTTCCGGTACATCAGCTTCGGCGCTCCGCCACTGCCGACGCGTATGTGCGCGGTCTGGGTGGTCGCCATGGACACGCCGGGCACAGCCTGACCGGTCCGGCTGAAGCCCTGGGTTCGGAGCACGTCCTCGAAACGGATGTCCCGGGCCTTGAAGTTCGGCGTGTCGGCGTTGGTCAGGTTGGAAGCAAGCACCCTGGAACGGGCGCTGCGGAACTCCAGGGCGGGTGCGTGCACGCCGAAATGCCGTTCGAGGATGGAATTCTGGGTCATCGACCGAGCTCATGCCGTTGCATCACCGACAGATGAGCAATCTCCGTGCCACCAGCGTAACCTGCTGTTACATATGGATTTTCCGGTTGGGAACCGATGTCATCCAGGCAAGTGGAGGCCGCTTTCACCGCCTGACCGGCAAACGTGTGCCGGTGTCCGGCAGACACACGGCCGATCAGCTCCGCTAGTCGGCGGCGAGCTTCAGGTCCACGTCGAAGACGAAAGCATCGACGATGGTCACAGCACGGGAGGCGGGTGCGCCTTCCGGGTCCGAGATGCGGACCTCGTAGTCTCCGGGAGTCAGCCCGGCGACCCGGAAGTGGCCGTAGCTGTCCGTCCAGGTCTGCTCGATGGTCCTGCCGTCCTCGCCGACCACGGTGACGAGCACGGCGCTGATACCGATCTCCTCCGTATCGGAGACCCTCCCCGAAATGCCGTATTCGGGCTGAACGACGAAGTCCACGGCCGAGGTCGCCGCTGGTGCGACCTTCACGCGGTAGCTCACCCGGCGGGGTGACAGATTGATGGGCAGGTGTTCCGGCCCGAGCTCAACATCGTAGATACCCGGCGGAACGTTGCGCACGAAGAAGTGCCTGCCCCGCAGGACGGCTGTCCGCGGTCGTCCGTCGATCAGGATGGAGACTTCATCCACACCCAGGGACGAGACAGCCTCGCCATCCGGCAGGGTGATACGCCCGGCTATGGATCCCAGCCGTCCCTGCACGAAGTTGTTGCGCGCCGGTACCGGTCGGCCGCCGGCGATCGACAGATCCACGGACAGGGTCCAGCGGATCTGCAGTCCGGGATCGAAGTACTCGGTGGCAACCGGCTCTTCGCGGAGTTCAAGGTGGGAAAAGAGACCCGGCAGGACGGTCGTCTCCCAGAGGAACCGGTACCCGAAACCACTGCCGCCGCCAAGCAGGCTCGCGCTGAGCTGGCTCCGATCATCAAACCGGTTCGGATACCAGATGGAACCGAACTCCGCGATGGTGGTGTCGTCGAAGCTCCGGTGATCGAGACGCCCGAAGAATTCATGGTTCTGTTTCCGGAAATAGCGGTATTCCGCACGACTGCCCGAACTGCTGTGAATGAACTCGAACCAGTCCCGCTGACGATGGCTCGTCCGCACGTCCAGCCGGTACTTTCCATCCAGGTCCGGCCACAGCTTCGCGAAGTTCCGCCGATAGCGCCAGGTTACACCCGGCAGCAGATATTCCGTGGTCGAAGCACCCGTTTTCCGCGAACGCGCTTCCAGGCCGACCGATACCGAGGTATTCAGCCAGCGCTCGTAGCGCAGCTCGTGCGCGCTCGTCTCAGCGCTCTCGGGACCGCGGAAGTTTTCTCCGAGTTGCTGAGACCTGGCGGTGAACTGCCAGCGATCCGAACGCCCGTACAGGTCAACACTGTGTGCGGCCGCCCCCTCCGAATGCCCGAGAGACGCCGTGACAGCCCAGTTCCGGGCCAGTGAGGCCGTCAGTCCCGCCGTCTGATGAAAACCGAGCACTGCGGACTGGAGTCCGGCCTCCAGCGTGAGCCAGTCCGTCAGTCCGTAGCGGGCCAGTCCGAAACCGGCGGCTCCGTGGGTGCCGAGCACCGGATCGAGCGGGTTGCCGTTCGCCCCGCCACCAGCGAACAGCACCGTCTGACCCCTGTCCAGGAGCAGGTCGATGGGGGTGCGGGTGAAGTCCTGCATGTCGAGCTCGACCAGGGAGCGCTGATCCAGGATGTGCACCCGGGTGGTCTGAAACTGAAGCGAATTGGTACGTACCTGACGGAACCGATAGGTGCCGTCCAGATTGACCCGGACCCGTGCGATCGGCCGCTCGTTGACGCGCAGCTCGGCGATGGCGCCGGGCTGCGCCACCCCCTCGATGTCCTGGGTGGGAATGCCGAACCGGCGGACATACTGACTCCGGGTCTGATCGGCGTACGGGTCGAACTCGATGCCCCCGGAACTGTAGAGCGCCTGTGCGCCCGTGTTCTCGATCGCCGGCAGCAGAGGATTGATCAGCACTTCCTGATTGCCCACCAGCCCCTGGAAACGCTCAAAGTCCCGCAGCCAGTAGTAGTCTTCCGCACGCGTCGGGCGGTTCTCGTGCGCCTGCACCTCGGCGCGCCAGACCCCCTCCAGCAGCCGACCGCGAAGCAGCAGATCCGACTGGTTGTAGCTGCCCTGATCGCTGTGAAAATGCGAATGATCCAGACGGATCTGCGTCAGTCCGAAGCTCGAGGGCCTGACGTCGACACCGCTTCCGTGCACATCCTCGCGCCTTGTGCCGTCATGAGCCGCCTGGCCGGACTGCCACCAGGGCAACGTCATGCTGATCGCGTACTTATCGGGCAGAAACTCCCAGCGGATCTTCAGCACGTCCTCGAGAAGCGCTTCGCTGAAGTAGAGGACACCTTCGATCTGCCGGAACAGGGCACGTGACGCGCGTACGTCACCGCCCGGTGTGACCAGGACCAGATCGCCGTCCCAGTTCCGTCCGCTGATCCCGAGCCTGCCGAGCAGCTGCCCCGGCAGAAAAAAGCGCTCGCCATCCCGATACACCAGCTCCGTGGCGATCTCTTTTCCGTCGACGAGGATGCCGACCAGCTCGCTCCGGTACTCCGGACCACCGGCAGAGACCGTTGCCGATGCGAACTGGCCGACGTCCATGCCGGCGAACAGCGCCCCGCCTTCGAGCGCTGCCGCCGCCGACACAGGGCGAGCGAAAACCGCGGTCAGGAAGACCGTGGTCAGAAGAATCGTGGTGGCTGTCCTGTCCATCCTCGAGTGTTAGCGCCTAGCTGTCAGTCGGAATCCACGATGAATGCGTTCGGGGGCACATACTCCACTACCCGCTGGACGCTCTGACCGCCGGCCTCGACCGCGTAAACGAGCTTGTACTCACCGGCGTCCGGGGGTTGCGGGAGCGGTGCGGTCAGCACGCGCCGGGCGCCTGGGAATACCGGCTTGGTCATGATCCGCCCGCCCACGGTCGATTTGGGCAGGCGTTTGTTCGGATTCCTCGCCAGCTCTGCCACCAGCTCCAGCGCCTTCTGCTCCGAAGGGAAGTCGGCTACCGGCCAGAAGACATAAAAACCGGAAGGCTTGACCTGCGCGGAACCCGTGGCGGTGAGATCGAATTCGAGACTGCTGCTGGCAGGTTGATAGGCGACATCGTGCAGGCTGGCGCTGCGTTCCACATCACCCAGCACCGCGTAAAGCGGCATGCCGAGCCGGAAGCGGACCTTGACGGAGGCGTGGCTGGTGTCCACGACTTCGGAAAAGAAGATCATTGCGCGGTATTCACCTGCCCCTTTCAGACGCTCCGGCATGACGGCGAAGCGGACGATCTGCGAGCCGTTCGCCGGTACCGTGAATTCGACCGGATTCATCATCAGCGCGGTGGGCAGACCGCCCGGTTCGGGCGGCAGCTGCCGGAACTCGTTGTTCTCGTCCAGATCGAAGCTCACCACCTCCGTGCTGATACGGATGTCCCTGTCGCTCATGTTCAGGACGGTGGCCGACCCGGTCGCCGTGCTGCCCGCAACCTCGATTTCGAGCCGGGAGGGCGAGACGCCCATGCTCGGCGGCGGCGCCTCCAGCGCGTGGGCTGCGACACCGGCCAGCGAGAGCAGCAGTACGAAGGTACGTTTCAAGACCTGCAGATTCATGGTTCAGATTCCAGTCACTGTGATTTGTATGGTTGCGGTGGCATTGGCGTTCGACGCCTGTGCCAGATCCAGGTCGAAGGAAAGATCGCCGTAGCGGAAGTCCAGACCACAGCTGGCCCCCAGCAGCCCGCCGATGTTTCCGGCCCCGGGCTGGATCCCTCCGGTGGGATTCACGATCTGATAGCTGGCGCTGGTGTAGGTGTTTCCGCTGCAGCCGGTCGCGCGCACGGCAACGGCGTTCTGCAGAGTCACGGTCTGCACGGGCGCGAATGCCACCGCCGAATCCTGGACATTCACCGGGATCGGCTGCCCGAGTGCGTTCACATCGAACCGTTGCGCCCCCAGATCCAGACAACCGTCCGTGCCGCAGGACGTGCCGGCCCCCAGCAGACCCGCGATCGCCACGGCACGCAGATCGATGCGCACCCGGTCCGGGTGATAGAGCAGGGTGATGCTCGGCACACCGACCTCCAGCGTGACCTGAGCGGTCTGTGCCTGTCCCCCGCCCAGCCGTTCGACGATGATCTCACTCTCGCCCCTGTAGTCGCCGTCCGCGACCGCATCCTCCAGGGACAGATCCAGGCTGAAGCCGTAGAGCAGGATCCCCGGGCATCGGCTGTTCCCGAGAGCGCCGCGGAAGATCGGTTCGAACGCGCTCACCCCGAGGCGTCCACCGTTCAGAGCAGCACTCTCGAGTCCGCCCGAAGGCGTGGACATCCGCAGACTGATCTCGAAATCACCGGAGTTCAGGCACTGATTCCGTTCCTGATTGCTCAGCCGGATGGCGAATGCCAGGTTCGAGAAGAGCCGCGTATTGAGCGAGAAGCCGCCGAGAGGACCGGCGAGGTCCATGTCCAGAGGCTGTGAGAAATCGGTGAGCTCCACCGGCAACGTGCCCTGACCGAAGGATTGATCAGATCCGGGACCGAGAGACGCGCCGCCCTGCTGAATGTCTTCAGGATCCAGCTGAACCGAGGCCCCGGAGGAGAACCGGAACAGCGTGAAGGCAGCCGCAGGTGCTGACCAGCTCGCCGCGACGGCGAGCAGTTGCAGGAGCAGCATTGTCGAAAGGAGGCGCCTGGCCTGCCGCCTGCCGGGTGCCGAACCGAGGATGCTCACGTCCATTTGAGCCTCCCTGTTGTCGGTATCAGATACCGGTGATGGTGACGTCCAGCGTTGCGTTGACGAGCGTGGTACCCGCCGTGATGGCGCCGAGATCCAGCTCGAAGTCCAGATCACCCAGAGTCAGGTTCGGCGTACAGGCCACACCGTCGATGGCCGTGATCGCAACGTCACTCTCGGGGGTAATGCCCGGGTCGCCCGTCACGTCGAAATCAGCCGTGTAGGTGTTGGTACAGCCGATCGCCCGAACACCGACCGAATTGACCAGCGTGAAGTTGATCGTGCTGTTCTGGAAATCGGGCGTGTTGAGTCCCGGGCCGTTGACGTTGGTGTTCGCACCGATCCCTGAGACGTTGACGATACCGGCAGTATTGCTGCCACAGAAATCGGAACCCGGAGCCCCACACAGGCTGCCGCTCGTACCGACCATGTAGTTGCCGAGCGCGTCCGCGTCCAGATTCAGCTCGATGTCGCTGTAGTAGTACATCAGCAGAACCGTGGGGAGCGAGATGTCGACGTCAACCTGCCCGGTGGCAGCGTGAGCCGGCATCGAGGCGATCGCAGCTGCGGAGAGCAGACCGGCGCCCATCGCGTTCTTCAGAGTCTTCAAGTCCATTTTCAAGTCCTTCACTTCTCAAGTCCTTCACTTCGTTGTGAGTTTCAGTTTCGTGTAGCGCAAAGCGGCTGCTTTGTTCACCTACAACCGGGTCGCAAAATTCTCACAACGGACATTCCGCATCCATGCGGTAAACGCCGAAAACGCTGATTTTTACTGAGTTTCCAGCCGGTTTGTGACAGGCGTCTCACTTTCGGGGCGCAAGTTTTCCGCACGTCTGCCGACAGCTTGGCGAGGCATGCGTTCGCACGATGATCGGGCGTCGACTTACAACCGTGCCAACGCGCATCCGGAACGTTGTGCCAGAATGCCGTCATGAGACCAGCGCAGATGATCCATACGGACCGGACAGGCGGACGCACGCTGATGGTGCTGCTTGCCGGGCTCGTTCTCTGGTCGGCCGCCGTCGCGGATACGGAGTCCGCCCCGGCCTGGTTCATGCTCGAGTTCGCCGAATCGAAACCGCCCTGCGCTGATGTCCCGCCCGGCGCACGCTGCGTCGGTACCCGCCCCAGAATCAGAACCTTCGAGATGCGCGACGGTGAAAGGATCGAGGCTGCCGGCGGCACGGACCTGCCGCCCGCCTGGGCGGCGTTGGATCAGATGTGGGTCTGGGTCCCGGCAGCCGCCGGAGGGTATCAGCGCCGGGTCATCGAGCTGGCAGCGACGCCGTCAGGCGCCCGGCTGCTCATCGAAGACGGCGACCGTCAGTATCTGCAGTCCGTGCCCCTGGACCGCTGGACGGCGCTCGATGGAGAGGGCCAGCCGGAACTCTGGGTGCGGGTCACTCCCTACCGGCCTTGAGCCCGCGAGTCCTCCGGCAGCCGGTATTCGTGCAGAGCCAGGCCGGCGAAGCTCGGCCAGGCAGACCAGATCCCTTCCAGCCTGGTCATCGTGCCCGTCATCCGAGCCCGATCTCCGGCGAAGGTCAGTCGACGACCCTCGAATCGGGACCTGCGAACGAGGCGGTAGGCGGATCCCCGCTCCGGTATCGCCGGGTTTCGAAGCAGCACGAGCAGGTGCTCGGCGCCCATCTCCAGGTGCCAGAGCGTCCCCTCCCCGGCCGGCTGGTAGTGCCAGCGGTCTTCGTCCGGAATGGGGCCGGCCTCCAGGGCGATGCGCACGGGAATCCCGCGAGCCACCCCCCACGCCAGAAACGGCTCGGCAAACTGCTGCAGCTGCCCGGGATCCGTGCGGTAGTTCATGACGTTGACGCTCTGCACGTGGCCGGCCAGGTGGTCGAGCAACCGCTGACCGTTCAGCGTCAGCTCCGACCACCAGAACGGCACGGCGATTTCCAGCGGCATCGACAGCACGCCGTCCAGCGCCTCGATGGTCTGCACGTACGCGGCGAGCCAGTCTTCGGCATGGATGGCGAAATCGGGCAGCAGGTAAGGTTCTATGTCGTACTGCACGCCGCTCAATCGCCGTTCCTCCGGCTGATCCCTGTTGAACCGCGACAGCGCTTTCGCACGCCGCAGAAGTCCGGCCCGGCCATCGGGCAGCACGGCATGGGGATCGCCCTCCACGGCCCAGACGCTGACGCCCCGCGCGGCGGCCTTTTCGATGAAAGCGGCGAGTATTTCCGGATGGGTCACCCGATCCCGGCTGATCGGCACCGATACGTACACCAGGAGCGTCTCCAGCGCGACCAGCTCTTCAAGCAGCGGATCGGGCTGCGCCAGCCACTCCGAAGGCTGCCAGATCCAGACAGACCGGGCAGGACGATCCTGGGAGACCCCCGCCGAGAGATAGAGGTTCGACAGCGTCGCGTTCCCGTCCCCGAGCGGGCAGGAGAGGACCAGGGTAAACCCGCCGTTCCCCACCGGTCCCGGACTCGAACTCGACGGCAGTGGGAGGGTAGCGGCAGCCCAGTCGCCGGGCGGAACGGACCCGCTCTCGAGGCGGCCGACCTGGCGCGGCGTGTCCAGGCGGTGTCTCTCCCCGTCCGCGTAGCCGATGCCGAACTGCGCATCGGCCTGGTAGGTCAGATTCAGTGCGGTCTCGATGCCTGCCGGCAGCCGGACCCGATCGTTGCGCAACGCGACTCCCGCGGGACGCCGACCTCTGCGGCATTCGAGCTCGAGACCGTGCGCCGAGAGCGATGCGGTGGCGCGTTCCTCGACGCCGAAGGTGCGCGCGTTCAGCTTCACGAGCAGATTCTCCTCGATCGGCAACGGCCGCCGGCGCGCTTCCGGCGGTCCCGCCACTTCGACTTCGCTGATACGGATCTGCTGCCCGCTTTGCTCCGAACCCTGCAGCACGATTCCCCGACCGAGCCAGGCCGTTTTCCCGGCGGGAATGAGCCCCAGCCAGCGCACTGAATCGACGGACACGGGTATCCGCTGATTCTGACAGTCGGGGTCGGCATCCGCGCCGAGCACCAGCCAGCGCCGGGTGCCATCCGGGCGGAGATACTCGCGCATACCGGTACCTCCGTCGGCCGTCCCGGATTCACAGATTGAGATCCAGGCGGCTTCCGCCGGTACTTCGGCAGACACGGCCAGAAACAGGAGAAGGACTGAAGCTCTCGGCAGAAAACTCGACACGCGGCCCTATCCTCAGGTGCGCAGTAGCTATCGGCCGGGAAGTGCTCTTCTTGATGACCAACCCGCAGGAACCGGGATTTCGATCTGCCCGATCTGTGAACTGGACCGAAAACACGCCTCAACTCCCGCTCCCCGCAACCGATACATAGGGGATGAGCATGGATACGACGCAACCCCGGGATCTGCCTGCCGGGAGCGGGGCCGGAACGCCCACCGCTCTGGTAGTGGAGGACAGCGAGCACGTTGCCTACCTGCTCGAGCACATGCTCGAAAGGGAGGGATTCGACGTGCTCGTGGCATACAACGGCCGGGACGCGGCCGACTGCATCGCCAGACAGCCGGCCCGGGACATCGTCCTTCTGGACGTCATGCTGCCTTACAGAGATGGATTCGAGATCGTCCGCGAGATCCGCGCCTCCGCCACCTGGCAGACAACCCCCGTCATCATGCTGTCCGCCAGGTCCATGGAGGACGACGTGGTGCGGGCGCTGGAAGCCGGCGCAAACGACTACGTCATGAAACCTTACAACCCGCGCGAGCTGCTGGCCCGCATCCGTCGGCACATCGCCAGTCAGCCACTGCGGGCCGGCCGAGCATGAAAACAGGGTTTCTGTCCGCTTTGCTGCTGCTGGTTCTGCTTCCCGGCGCCCGGATACACGCAGACGTGGCGCCCGGCAGGCACGACGCCAACCCGGCAGAGCTTACGCACTGGCTCAGGGCACATCCGGAAGATTCCGACGCACGCTTCCTGCTCGCCAGACAGCTCGGCTGGACCGGGCAGTACGATGCCGCGCTGGCCGAGTATGAGGTGCTGCTCGACGCTGCCCCGGACAACGTCGACTACCTGCTCGGCAGAAGTCAGGTGCTCGTCTGGATGGGCCGCCCGCAGGAAGCCCTGCCGATCCTCTCCAGGGCGAGAACGCTGGCACCCGGCTACGAAGAGCTCTGGCGACTGGAGCTCAACGCTCGCATCGCCGCATCGGATCCCGACGCGGGCAGGCAGATCGTGGCCTTCGCCGATCAGGCACGCACCCGCTTTCCGGATGCAGAGTGGGCACGATACGAGCCGCCCGGCAGGGCCAGGCTGGAAAGCGGTTTCATCTACGACAACCTGACCGACGGATACCGCAGCTGGAAAGAACTCTACGTCGGCGGCGACTACCGGCTGAGCAACCGTCTGTCTCTGTTCGGCCAGGCCCGGGCCACGGAACGATTCGGTCAATCAGACGAGGAGCTGCGCGCCGGGGTCAGCCTTTCAGCCGGAGAACGCTGGCTGTTCACCTTCGATGGGAGCATCACGCCACAGGCTGAAGTACTGCCCGAGTGGAGCCTGAGCGGCCGGGCTGCCCGCACCCTGCCCCGGGGATTCGGCGTCGAGCTGGGCTGGCGGCACGCCGAGTACACGCTGTCCAGCCTGGATCTCATGACCGCCGCAGGCGAGTACTGGTTCCGCCGCTACCGGGCCGGATACACGCTCTATGCCGCTTCCATCGACGGCGGGCCGCTGATCTACAGCCATCGCGGCCAGATCGATCGTTTCTACGGCGACGGCAGCCGTGTGAGCCTCATCGCTTCGAACGGCGAAGAGGTGGAGAGCATCGGCAGCGGCTTCTTCGTGGTCAACGAGGTGCAGACGCTGACGCTCACCGGACAGCACTGGCTCAACGGGCGCTGGGCGCTGACCTGGGAGCTCGGCCAGGCATGGACAACCCTCTACGACAAGCAGCGTTTACGTGCTGGATTCACTCGCCAGTTCTGAGCCCATCTTCCGCATTGCGCTGCTGAGCGGCCAGTTCGCCCTGCTGGCGACCGTGCTCCTCCTGGGCTACGCCTTCCTCCTGCGGGCATCGCTGACCCTCAGGAAGCACCGTCATGCAGCCTTCCTGAAAATCTGGCGCCCCGTGCTGGCCGAAGCGATCAACGGAACCGGCCTGGATCCGGCATCCCTGCCACCGCTCAAGCGGTGGAACCTGGAGTTCTTTCTCCACGAATGGAACGTCGCGCATGACTCCATCCGCGGCACCGGAGAGCAGCGGCTCAACGAGCTGGCGCGGGCACTCGGCGTGGACAGACGGGCCTGGCGGATGCTGGATCGGCATCAGATCCGGCACAAGCTGATCGCCACCGCGACGCTCGGTCACCTCGGCGAAGCGCGCGCGTGGGATCGGATCGCCGGACTGCTGGACGCAGGGAATTCGCTGCTGTCCCTGCTGGCGGCGAGCGCCCTGGTACAGATCGATGCAAAGCGGGCCCTGCCGCTGGTGATCCCGCACATGACGGACCGGGAGGAATGGCCGCCGGCCCGGGTTGCCACCATCCTCCGCCGGGCCGGTCCGGATGCGGTCTCGGAACCGCTGGCGGCGGCCATTCTGGCGGCCACGCCCGAAAAGGCGAACCGCCTGCTGCGCTACCTCGACACCTGCCATCTCGCCGTCGCCGACGAGCTGACCCATCGGCTGCTCAAGTACTCGGACGACGACTACATCATCACGGCACTCCTGCGGAAGCTGGACGATCCGCGGGAGCTGCCCATCGTCCGCCGGCTGATCGGGCACAGCCGCTGGCACATCCGGATGCTGGCCGCCGTCGCGCTCGGTCGCGTTGGCGAGCCGGAAGACGATGCGGCGCTGATCAATCTGCTGTCCGACGAGGCCTGGTGGGTGCGCTACCGGGCAGCACAGACCCTGGCGAACCTGCCGTTCATGACGGTTGAGCGTCTGCGCAGCGTGCAGGCCGCTCAGGCAGACCGTTATGCACGTGACATTCTGGATCAGGTCATCGCGGAAGAGACGCTCTGATGAGCATGGAGCAGGTCATTGACGTCGCGCAGTGGGTTTTTCTCGGCTATTTCGTCTTTCTGAACCTCGGCTACATGGCGTTGAACGTGATCGCCATGAGCAGCCTTCGACGCTATATGGAAGCCCGTGGCGTGGACAGTCTGCCGAGTGTGTATGCGAACTTCGAGCTGCCAACCAGCATTCTCGTGCCGGCCTACAACGAGGAAGCGACCATCGCCACCTCGATCCGGGCCATGCTGCAGCTCAAGTATCCCGAGTTCGAGGTGGTGGTAATCAACGATGGTTCGAGCGATCGGACCCTGGACCGGCTCATCGAAGAGTTCGACCTCATAGCTTTCCCGGAAGCCTATCGTATCCGCCTCGAGACCAGACCGGTGGGTGCCGTCTACCGTTCACGCGTGCACCCGAATCTCCGCGTCATCGACAAGGCGAACGGCGGCAAGGCCGACGCGCTCAACGCCGGAATCAACGCCGCCCGCTTTCCCCTGTACTGCTGCGTCGATGCCGATTCGGTTCTGCAGCCGGACAGCCTGCAGCGCATCGTTCAACCGTTTCTGGACGATCCGAATACCGTGGCCTGCGGCGGCACCGTGCGGATCGCGAACGGCTGCCGGGTCAGCGACGGATTCATGGAGAAGATCGCCCTGCCGCGAAACCCGCTGGCGCTTCTGCAGGTGGTGGAATATCTGCGTGCCTTTCTGTTCGGCCGTCTCGGCTGGTCGCCGATCAACGCCCTGCTCATCATCTCCGGCGCGTTCGGCCTGTTCCGGAAGGAAACGGTCATCTCCGCCGGCGGCTACAGGACCGACACGGTGGGCGAGGACATGGAACTGGTGGTGCGCATCCACCGGCTGCTGCGCAAGGAAAAGCGGCCATACCGCATCACTTTCGTACCCGATCCCATCTGCTGGACGGAAGTGCCGGAAGACCTGAAAACGTTGAAAAATCAGCGTCAACGCTGGCAGCGTGGCCTTGCAGAGAGTCTGATGATGAACTTCCGGATGCTGTTCAATCCACGCGGCGGTTGGGTCAGCTGGTTCGCCTTCCCCTTCATGTTTCTCTTCGAGTTCCTCGGCCCTCTGGTGGAGGTGAGCGGCTACGTCTTCTTCATCATTGCTTTTCTGCTCGGCTGGATATCCATGGAGGCCTACCTTGCCTTCATGTTCGTCGCCGTCGGTCTCGGCGTTCTGCTCTCGACCAGCGCGCTGCTGCTCGAGGAGCTTTCGTTCCACATCTATCCCCGGGCGCGGCACATGGCGGCACTTTTCTGCACCGCCATCCTCGAGAACTTCGGCTACCGGCAGCTGAACTCCGTGTTCCGGCTGGTCGGACTCGTCCGCTGGACGTTCCGCAGAAAAGGCCGCTGGGGTGACATGCAGCGAACGGCCCGATGGTCGGCCTCGGCGCCGGATCGGAGCGGCTCAGGAATCACACCGCCCTGAACCCGGATTCACATCCCATCAGAAGGTCAAGTTCAGCCGGTTTCTGTCGATTCAGAGGGTGTGGTACTGCATCAGGAAGGAACTCAGTGACACCAACACTCAAATCCGGGCGCTATCGGTCCGGTCCAGGCCTTCTCAGGAACGGGGTCTTCGCCGTTCTGGCGGTTTTCTGCGCAGCCTGCGGCGGCGGCGACAGATATCAGACCTTCGATCCGGACTCGCCTTTCTTCGGTGCCGACGAGACGACGGACAACGCGGCCGTCTTCAACAATCCGGAGCTGCTGGATCCGCGCGTCAGCTACACCGAAGAGATCATCGACGTCGAACCCACGGTCTCCGGAAGCGCCGCCATCGATGCCGGCAGCGCCCCCCAGAAACGCCTTGCCCCGGTCTCTGACGGCGATGGTGGATTCTCGGTCCAGGCCGTGGAAAACATCGAGCTGACACTCGTCGCCGAGGTAGCACCTCCCGAGGTCGATGGGGATGCGCTGCAGGCCACCTCGATCTCGCTCGGCCCGGGTAACTGGGGCGTGGTGAGCTACAACATGCGCGGCTCTGGGCGCAGAGGCGCCATCGACTGGATCAACAATCTGCGCGCACGACGGCCGCGCGTGCACTCTCAGGTGGTCTTCGATGATACGGATGTGAACTCGGTCTCCATCCTCGACAATGCCGTCTACGCAGCGTCCGCCACAGACGATCCGGCGGTCGCGTTTCCCGCTGTGCTCGACCGCCTGCCGCTGCGCAATAACCGTTTCAGCCTCTCTGACTATCGTCGAGTACCGCTCGTCAGCTTCGCGGCAACCAGTGTGTTCGGCGTCGGAGATGTCCTTTACACCACGTCCGGCAGCGCGGGTGAAGTCAGCGCTTTCACGAGCTGGACGATGAGCGAACTGGGTTCCTACCCGCTGCACGATGCACGCTGGGCCGCACGCGATGCGGTGGGTGGTCGGATCGTCGTCGTTCAGGGCACGCCCGGACAACTCGCCGTCTTCGAAGAAGGTGAGTTCCCGGGCGGTTCCATGAACCTGCTCGGCACTTTCCCCTTCCCGGGTGCGGACATTCCCGAGTCAAAAAGCACGGTGGAAGTCGAAGGGGCGCATGCCTTCGTGGCTGCCGGCAGTGCCGGCGTACAGGTGCTCTGCCTGGATACCGGTGAGGTGGTCGCTACCGTGCCACGCCCGGATCCGGCCTCAGTGGGCCTCGATTCCTCCGTGGTGGTTACCAACGCCGTATCCGTGGACGACGATCTGATGTTCATCTCCAACGGCGAAGCCGGCGTCTACGTGGCGGCCGCCGAGAACGACTTCAGGGACTATGGCTGTGGCGAAAGTCCCGAAATCACTCTGCTGGGTCAACTGCAGTTCGGCGATCTGGAGTCCGTCAATCACGTCGTTTACGAACGCGGATACCTGTTCGTGGCTGCCGGTCTTGGCGGCGTGAAGATCGTGGAAGTGGCGGTCGACGACTGATCTCGAGAGCGGATTCAGCGGGCCTCAATGGAGGCTCGCATACTCCACCACCTGCGCCTTACCGTGCTGCTTCGCATACTTGAGGGCTTCGTCGGCTGCCTCGATCAGCTCGGTGCCGCTGAAATCGGAATCCGCATCGAAGGTTGCGAGGCCGATGGAGATGAAGAGCTCCACCTCGTTGCCGTTCACCTCGTGGCGCGTGGTGTTGAAGGCTTTGAGAATACGGTCGCAGACGATGCGCGCATTCTCGGCCGTCTCACCGCCAAGCAGAAGCACGAACTCGTCTCCGCCGAAACGTGCCAGCGCATCGTTCTCCCGGATCTGAGCGGTCAGCAGGCGCGCCGTGCTGCGGAGGATCTCGTCCCCCGCGCTGTGGCTGTAGGTATCGTTCACGGCCTTGAATCCATCCAGGTCCATGAACGCCAGGCTGAGAGGGAAGCCCAGCTTCCGGGCCCGGATCACCCACTCAGAGAGCTGCTTCTCCATGTAGTCACGGTTCTTGAGCCCGGTGAGCCGGTCCGTGAAATTCTCCTGCTCGAGCGTCTGGGCTTTGTTCCCCAGCGTGTCGATTTCCTGCTGCAGGGCCGAGATCTCGCGGCGGGCATTCAGACTCACGTCCGTCAGCAGCTTGCGGGCGCGATCGAGTATGTCTGCGGCGATTTCCACATCCATGATGTCCATGCCGAACTGGCTCTCGATGTCCGGGATGCGGAGTTCCACTTTCTGGAGCACTTCGAGTGTGGCCTGCTCATCCAGGCCGAGCTTGTCCTGCATCATCACACCGAGTGCGGCGATACCGGCTTCACCCGGATCATTGAGCAGAATCTCCGAGAACCGGCTGGCCACGCTAACGGTGTTGACAAACTGGGCCACGTCATCCTCGAGTTCGGCACCTTCCGGTTCGTGACTGCAGCGGACCGCCTGACAGATGATGTCCGGCAGTTCCCACCGCTCGAGCAGCCAGGCACCAATCCAGGCATGGTCGACGCCCAGTACCTCGATCTCGTGACGGGTGAGCACCGCGTGTATGTGTCCGTTTTCCAGGTCCCGATACTGATCGGGCATCAGCTTGTCGAGCACCTGCAGACCGATGTCCTGCAGCAGACCGCCGAGGAAGAGCTCCTCGATGTTCTCAGCACCCAGAGCAGCTCCGATCTCGCGGGCGCCGATGGCGGTGAGCAGCGAACGCTGCCAGTAGCGGACCAGATCAATACCGCCGCCTTCCTGCTTCCGCAGCGAACTCACCAGTGAGAAGCTCAGCGCCAGCGTCATGGCAGCCGCCTGTCCGAGGGTGAGCAGGGCCTGTGCGAGGTTGGTGACCTCACGGCGCCGGGCATACATGGCCGAGTTGGCGGTTTTCAGGATCTTGGCAACCAGCGCCGGATCCTTCGCCAGCGTGTCCATGAGCTCCTTGATGTCCGACTCCGGATCCCGGAGCAGCTCTATGATCCGCGTGACGATGTCGGGCGGACTCGGGAGATCATCCATCTCTTCGAGCTGCGCCAGGAGGTTGTTGAGGGATTCTTCGGTCGCGCTGGTGTCAGCAGGTAGTTGCATCCGTGCAGTCCGCCTTCTTATCGGGTTCTCTCATACCTCCGCTATCGGCAGAGCTGGAGTTTCCTCCAGCGCCGATATGTGACGGAGTTCACACTGCGGCGTTCGAAACGCCGGATACGGAGTCATCGAACGCACGGACCCAGATATCGGCAGCCGGGAAAGAATCTTGAGCGGTGACCCCGAGGTGCTGCCCGAGGGTTATGATGACTCCCGCGCCACTGAGGGAGATTCCAGATGACCCGACCCACGCCAAGCGATGACGTGAAGATGATGTTTCTCATACAGCGGAAGCCGGACGCTTCCCGGGAGGAACTGATCGCCCACTGGTTTGCCAACCACATGCCCGAAGTGATCGAGCGGCAGCAGCTTCAGGCGGGCGCCGGAAAACCGGGGGCCAGCCGCTACCTTGCCACCGTGTTCGACGAGAGCCCGGACCGGTGGGACGGCGTCGCCCAGCTCTGGTTCGGGAAGGCACTGCCGAGGCCCGACGAGCCCTTCGGCACCCGGCCGACGGATTCCTTCCAGGAACGGGCTGAACCTTACCTGCCCTGGGCCACGCGGGAGTATGTCGTCATTCCCGGCGAGCTGCCCGTGGCGCCGCTCACTCTCAACGCACCCTTTCCCACCAGCCGGTCCGGTTTTCTGAAGATCACCTTTCTGGTGAAACCCCGCCCGGATGCAGATCTCGATGCGCTCTACGATCACTGGCTCGACGTGCATCTGCCGGCCGTGGTGGAGGCGATGCAGAGCACGGGCGGCTTCCGGTATGTGGTGAGTCACAGCCTGGATCCGGAAAACGAACCCTATGCCGGCATGGCGGAACTGTATTTCCCCGATGAGGCGGCCTGGCAGGCTTTCGGCGGAAAGCTGTCGGACGACGGCATCGGCGCCTACATCGAGAAACTGGAGCTGTACACCAGCCACACGGAGTTCATCGGCATCCCCTGATCGGCCATGCCGGTGGCCAGCACCCATCGCCCCGCGTAGAGTATCCGCAACATCCGGTGGAGAGATGCCTTGACTGCCTTTCAGCTCAGAAGCAGAAGCGGATGGCGGGGCCTTAGCACCCTGCTCGTTCTCGTTCTCGTATCCGCCTGCTCGGATCCGGCCGGACAGAGCGCTTCAGACTCAGCGTCACCGGCGCTGCCCGCTGAAGACAGCATCCCCGGCGGCGCTGTCACACCCGGCGGTCTTTCGGCGGAGCAGATGGCGCAATGGAGCAGGAACTGTGCGCTGTGCCACGTCCGCGGCGAAGGCGGTGCCCCGGTGCTCGGCGATCGGGACAACTGGGACGCGCGATGGGATCAGGGCGAGGAACTGCTGCTCGCACACACGGTGGAAGGTCTGAACAACATGCCGCCTCTCGGCTACTGCATGGACTGCGAAGCCGACGACTTCAGGGCCCTGATCAAATTCATGGGAGGCCGGCGATGATCACGAGACGCAGTCTTCTGGCCGGCAGTGCGCTGGCCGTCCTGTTCGGTGCGAGCGGATCCGCGGGCGCGCAGACAGGCAGCCTTCCCTGGCGGAACTGGTCCGGCAGGCTGCTCGCGCATCCCGCCGGCCGATTCGCGCCGGCCACCGAGAGCGAACTCATCGACTGGATCCGGTCGAGCTCAGGACCCATGCGCCCGGTAGGCGCAGGACACTCGTTCACACCCCTGGTTCCCACGGACGGGCATCTGCTCGTCCTCGATCGGATGAACGGGTTGATCGATCATGACCCGGCAACCCTGCAGGCATCTTTCGGTGCGGGAACCCGTCTTTCGAGCCTGGGCCCCGCGCTCGAGGCCGTAGGTCAGGGACCTCTGATTCTCCCCGACATCGACCGGCAGACCCTGGCGGGTGCCATCTCCACCGGCACCCATGGCACCGGGCTCGACCTGCATTCACTCTCAGGGAACGTCACCGGCCTGCGCATGGTGACGGCGGCAGGGGACGCACTCTCCATCACCGAAGCATCCGATCCGGATCTGTTCAGAGCCGCCTGCGTCAGCGTGGGCGCGCTCGGCATTCTGACCGAGATCAGGCTCCAGAACCGAACGGCCTACCGTCTCAAAGCGCGCAACTGGGCCGCACCCATCGACGAGGTCCTGGAGAATTTCGAAACGTCCGCCGCCAGCCATCGCCACTTCGAGATGTTTCCGCTGACCCATTCAGACTATGCGCTCGTCCTCGCCATCGACGAAACGGACGAACCCATCGACAACCCGCCGTTGTCCCCGGAGGAGGAAGCCGCATTCGGTGAAGCGATGCGGGCCTGGATGGACATCCCGCCCGGCGACCGGCGGCCGCTGATCAATGGCCTGGCGGAGCAGATCGAACCCTCCGTCACCATCGACGCCTCCTACCGCATCCTCTCCAATGTCCGCAGCAACCGGTTCAATGAGATGGAGTACGCGGTGCCGCGGGAAGTCGGCGCAGAGTGCGTCCGGGAGGTGCTCGACACCATTGCCAGAGAAAACATCGACGTGGTCTTTCCGCTCGAATACCGCTACGTGAGGGGCGACGACCTCTGGCTGTCCATGGACGAAGGCGGCGATCGGGCCGCCATATCCGTGCACCGAACCGCGGACCAGGACTACCGTCCGCTCTTCGACGCCGTGGAGCCCATTTTCTGGAAGTACGGCGGCCGGCCGCACTGGGGCAAGGTGCACAGCCTCGGACACAGTGAGCTGACCCGGCTGTACCCGAAATTCGAAGCGTTCCGCGCCATTCGCGCCGAACTCGATCCACAGGGCCGGCTGCTGAACGACCACCTGAAGAAGCTGTTCGGCGTATGAAGCGCCGCACGGTCATGGCCGGTGCGGGTGCCGCCCTCCTTGCCGCCGCGGGCGGCGCGCTGCTCTGGCGGCCCGGGGACCGCGGCGCCCCTCACGACGCCTACTTCAGCGCGCTCAACGATCTGCTGAAGCGCGAGGGACCGGGCCGTCCGGTGCTGCTGATCGACCGCGCCCGGATGAACCACAACATCGATCTGCTGGCCGGATCCGTCGGGCCGGAGCGGACGTATCGGGTGGTGGTCAAATCCCTGCCGTCCGTGGAACTGCTCGCGCACGTGATGGACCGGGCCGGGACCCGGGCGCTCATGGTTTTTCATCAGCCGTTTCTGAATCAGATCGCCGAATCCTTCCCGGACTCCGACGTGCTCATGGGCAAGCCCGTACCCGTGCGGGCAGCGCGCGTCTTCTACGACCGGCTGGCGGAAGCCGAGACCGGTTTCGCACCCGAAGCGCAGCTCCAGTGGCTGATCGACACGCCGGCCAGGCTCGAGGAATACCACGAGCTGGCCAGAAACCTGGGCAGGCATCTCAGGATCAACGTGGAGATCGATGTGGGCCTGCATAGAGGCGGCATCGAAGACGGCGACGTGCTCGACCGGATGCTGAGCGTCATCGCGGGAGATCCGAAGCATCTGAGTTTTGCGGGACTGATGGGCTATGAGCCGCATCTTACCGGGCTCGGGGCCGGCCTCGAACATCCGGCGGTCCAGGACGTGCTCGGACGATACCAGGCCTTCGTCGATCAGGCGGTGGCGGCGGGCTACGATCCGGCCTCTCTCACGCTCAATGGCGCTGGCAGCCACACGCTGGGCATCTACGCGAACGACCGGACCATGAACGATCTTTCCGCAGGCTCAGGCGTCGTCAAGCCCACGGACTTCGATACCCATCATCTGATGAATCACCAGCCGGCAGCCTTCATTGCCGCTCCGGTGCTCAAAACCTACGATCGCCTGTACGTGGCCGGCGAACCGTTCGTTGCCGGGGTGATGGAGAAATGGGATCCGAATACCCGGCGCCTGCACTACATCTACGGCGGCTACTGGAAGGCCCGCTATGTGTCACCCACAGGGATCCCGGAGCCGATCTACCACAGCACGAATCAGGAGCCCTTCACCACCTCGCCCGGAGGCGCGCTGTCGGTAGGCGATTACGCCTTCCTGCGGCCCACGCAGAGCGAGCGGGTATTGCTTCAGTTCGGCGACCTCCACGTGGTGGAGGACGGCAGGATCGTGGACCGCTGGTCCGTGTTTCAGGATCAGGGCTAACAGGCGGCGAGCGGCCTGAGCTCACAGCTGATTGGTCAGCGGAAACAGCATCAGCAGCCAACTCCGGAATCTCTGCCAGGAGGACTTCGCAGGCTGCCGGTAAATGGTCCCTTTCGCCGAATGCCACTCGAACCCGTCGTCCGAGCGCCTGACCTGCCAGGCATTCTTATCACTGGACAGTCTCTCGAATGTCTCTTTCAGCTCCGCAACCAGCGTCCTGGATTCGAGGATCACACCGAGCTCGGTGTTCAGCCTGAGCGATCGTGGATCCAGATTCGGTGAACCGATGAAGACCCTGTCGTCGTCGAACAGGATGTACTTGGTGTGCAGCGAGATATGCTCCGCCGGATCGTCCCGGGCGATGTCCGGATCTCCGCGGAACTCGTACAGCGCCGCACCCGAGTCGAGCACGGCGCCACGGAACCTGGCGTAGGCCGCGTGGGCGATGACCACGTCATTGGTCTCCAGCGAGTTGGTGATCACGGCAACGCGCACGCCGCGATTTTCCAGATCATCGCCGATGTCTATCAGCGCCGGTGTGAGCACCAGGTAAGGCGACACAACCAGAACCTCCGACCGGCAGTCCCGGGCAAGCTCGGTCAGCGCTCCCGCCACTTCATCCGGCAGCTGTCCCCAACCGACGTTCGGATCGTCCAGCACGGCTGTGGCCGCGTCCAGGTGGTGGGATTCGATCAGGGAACGGGTCAACCCGGTTACCCGGTCGGGATCGAGCAGCAGCTCGAGTTCCGGGTGCTCCGCCAGCCGTTTTGCGATCCGGCCGCGCACGGCTTCCAGGTCGAGCTCGACCACCTCGAGACGCAGTAGCGCATCGCTGGGCACCGCCCAGCCGCTGTTCCAGTAGGTATCGAAACCGGCAGAAAGATCGGGCACCACGGGCCCGCTCAGCAGGATGTCGGTATCAATGAAGTTCCGCTCGACACTGAGCCCGAAGTAGTCGTCACCGATATTCCGGCCGCCGAGCACGGCGGCCTGATTGTCGGCGATCAGGAGTTTGTTGTGCATCCGGTGATTCAGCCGGTTGCCGTCGATGGCGAACTCAGCGAGACGGAACAGACGCAGCTCCATTCCCAGCCGGACGCTGAACGGGTTGAAGATCCGGACATCGATGTTCGGATGCCGGGTGATCGCGTGAATCCTGGAAACCAGCCCTTCCAGCTGCACATCGTCCACGAGTGCCCGTATCCGCACACCGCGGTCGGCCGCAGCCAGGAGCCGCTCGATGACGAAGATGCCCGACGGGTCGTTCTGCCAGATGAAATACTGCAGATCGATGCTCGATTCCGCCGCTTCGATGAGATCGAGCCTCGAGGTGAGCGCGAGCCCGGCATCCTCGATGACCATTGCCCGTCCCTTCCTGTCCTCAGTTGCGAGCAGCCTTCCCAGCCGGGAATCCTCCGGAGCAGGAAGTGCTGCGCTCTTCGGCCCCGGACCCGTCTGACTCACATAGACGCAGCCCGCCAGCGCGCAGACAGAAAGGAGAACGTAGAACTTACCCAGAGTACCAACGCCTTGTTGCACGGTCGCTCCGAGTGTGTCCTACCGCGGCCAGTAGTCAACTCCGTAGGATTACGGATCTGCCGGACCGTTAAAGCCGTTCAACCGCCGGGCATGCCCCGTTCAGCCTGCGGCTCAGCGACGCAGCCGGCCCCCGCCTCTGAGCGCACCCGCTTCCCGCATGCCGCCCATCTGCCGGGCGTGGTATGCCTGGTTCAGCCCGCCCCGATCGAGACCGGATCCCTGGCGGCCTGCGCCGGAGACCGATTCCCGGGAAATGCTGCCCCGATCGATTCTGGCTTCCCGGCTCTCCAGCGATGCGTTCTCCCGCGACGTCTGCCACTGGCCGCCGCCGCGTGATTCCCAGCCTTCTTCCGTGCGCCTGGCGATCTGTCCGTTGTGATCCGCGTAAACGTCGTTTGCCCGCTGTGGTGCCGGCCGTGCGCTTTTCAGCTCTGACCGTGCCGCTGCCGGGTCCGCGTTTCTCCGGAGATTTTCGGGCCGCTTGTACAGATTCGTGTGCTGCAGGCGATTCGCGTTGACCGTGTTGTTGCCGACCCGGTTCTTCACTGTCGTGCGATTGCCGATACTGACGCTGTTGCCGATGTTGATGTCACCCGTGTTGATGACGACCGGCCGGCGGTAGCCGCCACCGTACCATCCCCCACAGCAGCCCCAGGGCCGGTAAGCGCCACCCCAGCCGCCACCCCAGCTGACACCGTAGCTGAAGAAGCCGTTCGACCAGCTCATCCCGAAGTTCCAGCCCGTCCACGGGTTGTAGCCAACGTGGAATCCCCAGGTCGGCGGACGCGGGTAGTACCAGGACCCCCAGTACGGCGGGTAGTACCAGCCGGTGCCGTAGACGGGCACACCGTAGAAGGGAAACGACCACAGATAACCCGGCGTA
Source organism: Gammaproteobacteria bacterium (assembly GCA_030425195.1). Classification (GTDB taxonomy): domain Bacteria; phylum Pseudomonadota; class Gammaproteobacteria; order Pseudomonadales; family Azotimanducaceae; genus SZUA-309. The sequence goes on from JAUIAV010000007.1 coordinate 155,685, forward strand.
TAGCCCACGTAGACGACTTGTGGCGTGGTCTCGTAGATGTGCACATAGGTGGTGTTGTAGACGGGCGAGCTGGGAGGAATCTTCTCGATCTCTTCGGTTGGCACACTGTCCGCCACCTTCCAGGGTCCGCCTGCGGATGCAGCCGTGAACCAGACCCCGTTGTCCACCGCATAGTAGGCGCCTCTGATCTCGAGCACCTGTGCGCCGGTGTTCACCGCATAGGAAACGGACGTGTTGGGAATCTTCTCGAAAGCCGGCTTGCCGTCGTACTCGACCGTGAGACTGGCTTCGCTCTTCCTGATCGCCGTGGTCTGCGGGATGGCCGCATCGAGCATGGCCTGCTCCGCTTCATCCGTGCCGGCGACCGACACTCTGAGGCCACCGATGTCCGATGCCGGTGGTATGTCGTTGAAGCTTCTGGGCAACTCGTCGGCGCGGACGAAGGTCCAGGGACCCGACTGCCCGGCGGAGCGGTACCAGCGCCCGGAGAGCAGCAGGTACATCTGTCCGGTGGTCAGCTCCCTCAGCCAGGCGGTCTCCGTGTTCTTCACATAGAGCAGCTCGCCACCCGGCAGGGACTGCCAGTCGGGTTTGCCATCCGTGACGACGAGCTCGGCTGCGCTGGTGGCAACGACGATGGCCGGGGGTTCGCCCGCAGAGGCATCGCCGGCCTCCGGGGCCGGCAGCATCCTGACCAGATCGGCTGGTGGCTTATCCGTCGGCGCAAAGGGACCCAGCGGATCCGATGAGGAATACCAGAACTGCCCGCTCGAGAGATAGACGGCTTTCGAGCGCGTATCTCGAACCACCACGAACGGGGTGTTCAGGGCGCGCTCGTAGCTGGAGTCATCCACCGGGGAGAATCTGGGCTGACCGTCATAGAGGAGCAGCACGGCAAGCGTCTCCTCGAAAAGAATCCCGGGCGGATCCGTCTTCAGATCCGCCAGGCTTTGCTGTTCGATCTCGGCGGTTTCCAGACTGGCGCTCAGACGATCGAAGGAAATTTCGAAGCCCGTCTCCGACACGGCACCTTCGATGATCTGTGTAAACCGGACCTCGTCCGCGTCCCGGGAGTCCGGCCAGCCCACCTTCGTCACCCTGACGTCCCGTACCACGGCGGTCCCCGCCTCCCGGTCCGTATCGATCCGGGCCTCGAACCACATGGCCCCGAAGATCGGCTCCTCGTGATCCACGAGCTCCAGCGATACCGCCGCACGGCTCGTCAGCACGTTGCCCTCGAGTTTTTCCGGCTGCGGCTGGTAGACGACGATGGTGCCTTCCGCCGCAGTCACTTCCTGAGGCCAGCTTTTCGCCTCCAGCAGAGGACACATCATCAGCAGCAGCAGTGTGGCGGTAATCAGTCTCATCCTGGTCGGGCTTCCTTTTCCGGCTGGGGGTCGAGGGAAAGGAAGGATAACCCATCCGCCAGGTGTTCCGGGGCATGCATGGCGTTCATCTGGTGACGCCGGGTGGGTTGTGAGAGGATTTTCCGTTTGACGCTTTCCGGGGAGCCTCCATGTCCATCAACGCGCTGCTCGTCGCCAATCGGGGCGAGATCGCCATCCGGGTCATCCGGGCCGCCAGTGATCTGGGTCTGCGCACCGTCGCCGTCTGCACGGAAGACGACGCTCTGAGTCTGCATACCCGGGTGGCTGACGAGGTGCACGTGCTGCCGGGAAGAGGCGCCCGGGGTTATCTGGACATTCCAGCCGTCATCGACGCGGCGCGCTCCACGGGCTGTGATGCCATCCATCCGGGCTACGGGTTCCTGGCCGAACGGGCCGACTTCGCCGGCGCCTGCGCCGACGCGGGGATCACGTTCATCGGTCCGGACACCGAGCACCTGGCGTTGTTCGGCGAGAAGAGCCGGGCGCGCACGGCGGCGGCCGATTCGGACGTGCCGATCCTGAGAGGTCTGGACGAATCGGTCAGCCTCGATGCGGCGCAGGCGTTCTTCGAAAGTCTCGGCCCCGACGGTGCGATGATCATCAAAGCGGTGGCCGGTGGCGGCGGGCGCGGCACCCGGGTGGTGTTCTCAGCCCAGGAGATCGAAGACGCCTACCAGCGCTGCCAGTCCGAAGCAGAGCTCTCCTTCGGGCTCCCGGACGTCTATGTGGAGGAGTTCATCCCGAAGGCCCGGCACATCGAGGTGCAGATCATCGGCGACGGCCGGGGCAACGCCATCCATCTGCACGAACGGGAGTGCAGCGTTCAGCGGCGCTATCAGAAAGTGGTGGAGATCGCACCGGCACCGAACCTCGATGACGATCTGCGCCAGGCCATCATCGACGCCTCGGTCCGTTTCGCCCGGAACGAGGACTATCTCAGTCTCGGCACCTTCGAATACCTGGTGGACGTAACCGGCCGGCAGGGTGTTCAGCCGTTCGTGTTCATCGAAGCCAATGCCCGACTTCAGGTGGAACACACGGTCACCGAGGCAGTCACCGGCGTGGACCTGGTCCAGGCACAGATCCGACTCGCAGCCGGTGAGTCCCTGGAAGATCTGGGCCTGACCGATCCGGCCCGGCTGCTGCCGCGCGGTTACGCCATTCAGGCCCGGGTGAACATGGAGACCATCCGTGCGGACGGGTCCGTGCGGCCGGCCGGGGGGCTGATCAGCGTCTACGAGGCCCCCAACGGTCCCGGCGTGCGCACGGACGGATTCGGCTACGCGGGATACCGCACCAGCACTGCCTTCGATTCCCTGCTGGCCAAGGTCATCTGCCATGCGCCGGCGGACGACTTCGGCGCTGCCATCGCCAGAACCCGCCGGGCGTTGTCCGAGTTCCGTATCGAGGGCATCGGCAGCAACATTCCCTTCCTTTCGAACATCCTCGCGCACCCGGATTTCGCGTCCGGCGCGGTGCACACCCGCTGGACCGACGATCACCTCGAGGATCTGGCCGCGGCGCCCGCTGACGCGCGTCAGCGGTTCGCGACGGCAGCCCCATCTTCGAGCGGAAACCCGGAGCCGGCTCCCTCCGGGCAGACGACAGCCAGCGATGGCTTCGCCGGTGCCAGGGTGGACAGGAACGATCCGCTGGCCCTGTTCGATCACGACGCCCGGGTCAAGGCCGAGCGCGCCGCCGAAGCGCCCGACGCGGCCGGAACGGGTCCGGCCACCGGGCCGGACGGCAGCATCGGTGTGGGCGCTCCCATACAGGGCACCATCGTCTCCATCGACGTGGCGGAGAATGACCAGGTCCTGGCCGGAACCCCCGTGGCCGTGGTGGAAGCGATGAAGATGGAGCACGTGATCCGCGCGGAAGTGTCCGGCATCGTCCGTCAGGTCACCATGAGCGCGGGCGACGTGGTCCGGGAAGGCTACCCCATCGTGTTCATCGAGGAAGCAGAGGTCGAAGGCACCGAGGTGGCCGGCACCGAAGAGCTGGATCTCGATCACATCCGCGGCGATCTGCAGGAAGCCTACGACCGGCATGCCTTCACCCTGGATGAGAACCGGGCGGAGGCGGTGGCGAAGCGGCATGCGCGCGGTTCCCGGATGCCGAGAGAGAACATCGCCGAACTCATGGATCCGGAATCCTTCAATGAGTACTGGCCCCTGATCGTGGCCCGTCAGCACCGGCGCCACGACATGACCTCCCTGCGCAGAAACACGCCGGCGGACGGCGTCGTGGCCGGCACCGGCACCATCAATGCCGACCTGTTCGGAGAAGAAGCTGCCCGGGCCATGGTCGTCCATTACGACTACACCGTGCTGGCCGGTACCCAGGGCGCGCGCAATCACTACAAGCAGGACCGGATGTTCGAGCTCGCCGAACGGTACCGCCTGCCGCTGGTGCTGTTCGGTGAAGGCGGCGGCGGTCGTCCGGGCGATGACTCGACGGGTCCGGGCGTCGCTTTCGATACCCACACCTTCACCCAGTTCTCGAAGCTCTCCGGTCTGGTACCGCTCGTGGCCGTCACGAACGGTCGCTGCTTTGCCGGGAATACGGCACTGGTTGCCGCCTGCGATGTGATCATCGCCACGGAAGGCTCGACGCTCGCCATGGGCGGACCGGCCATGATCGAAGGCGGCGGTCTCGGCATCTACACCCCGGAGGAGGTAGGCCCCATGTCCTTCCAGGTGCCGAACGGCGTGGTGGACATTCTGGTGAAGGACGAGGCGGAAGCCGTCCAGGTGGCCAAGAAGTACCTATCCTACTTTCAGGGCAGCATCGAGGACTGGGAGTCCCACGATCAGCGGCTGCTGCGGCACGTGGTGCCGGAAAACCGTCTGCGTCTCTATGACATGCGCGACATCATCGAAACCATAGCCGACAAGGACTCGGTGCTCGAGATCCGCGAGAAGTTCGGTATCGGGGTGATCACGGCGTTCATCCGGGTGGAAGGCAGACCCATGGGCGTGATCGCGAACAATCCGCATCATCTCGCCGGAGCCATCGATTCGGATGCGGCGGACAAGGGTGCCCGGTTCATGCAGCTCTGCGATGCCTTCGACATCCCCATCCTCTCGCTGATGGACTGCCCCGGCATCATGGTAGGGCCGGACGTGGAACGCACGGCCCTGGTCCGGCACTCCGTGCGCATGTTCAACACCGGTGCCAACATCACCACGCCGCTGTTCGGTGTGATCGTCCGCAAAGCCTATGGACTCGGCGTGCAGGCCATGTGCGGCGCCAGTGCGCTGGTAGGCTTTTTCACCGTGGCCTGGCCCACGGCCGAATTCGCCGGCATGAACATCGAAGGCTCCGTGAAGCTCGGCTACCGGAAGGAGCTGGCCGCCATCGAGGATCCGGAGCAGCGGAAGCAGGAATTCGACGAAAGGGTGGCCAGAGCATATGAGAGCGCCAAGGCCGTCAACGCGGGTACCGGCGGCGGTCTCGACGACGTGATCGACCCGGCCGAGACCCGCACCTGGATCGCACGGTCTCTGAAACGGCTGCCGCCGACGCCGCCGCGTACGGAGAAGAAATACCCCTATATCGACACCTGGTAGGCGGCGGGTGCCGGCTCAGGGGATTCGACAGATCCTCTGTCAGCCGCTATCTTTTCCGGTTTGATTCTTCCGGGGACACAGTCGTGAGTGAAGCAAACGAATTCAGAGCCGAAGTAGCCGCCTGGCTTGAGGACAACTGTCCGGAGGGCGCTCGCGGCCCCGGCCAGATTGCAACGGGATCCAGCAAAGTCACCCTGGAGCCGGACGTCGCCCTCTGGCTCGAGCGCATGGCCGAAAAGGGCTGGACCGTGCCCACCTGGCCCACCGAGTATGGCGGCGGGGGCTTGAGCGCCGAGCAGGCGAAGATCCTCTACTCCGAAATGTCGAAGATCAACGCCCGCTCACCCCTGATGGGTATGGGCACTTCCATGATCGGGCCCACCCTGCTGGAGTACGGCACGGAGGACCAGAAGCAGCGCCACATACCGAAGATCGCCCGCGGTGAGGTCCAGTGGTGCCAGGGATATTCGGAGCCGAACGCCGGATCCGACCTGGCCTCTCTGAAGACCCGTGCCGTGGACAACGGTGACCACTACGTGATCAATGGTCAGAAGATCTGGACCTCGGGAGCGGCGACAGCCGACTGGATGTTCATCCTGGTCCGTACGGATCCCGACGCACCCAAACACGACGGTATCAGCTTCATGCTGCTGACCATGGACCAGCCGGGGGTGACCACCAAGCCCATCCGTCTGATCTCCGGATCCTCCCCGTTCTGTGAAACTTTCCTGGACGATGCGATCGCCCAGAAGAACGATCTGGTGGGCGAGCTCAACAAGGGCTGGACCGTCGGCAAGCGTCTCCTCCAGTTCGAGCGGTCCGGTATCGGCGGTCTCACCGGCGGTGCGAGCATCGCCGATCCGGCCAGAGTGCTGGTGAAGGTGGCCAAGAAGTACATCGGCGAGAACGATGGACTGATCGCCGACACCGCGCTGCGGGACAAGGTGCTGGATCTGAACATGACCCGCAAGGCGCTCAACTACACCGCCCAGCGGGTCAACGAGGAAAGCAAAGCGGGAACGCCGGGTGCCGCCACTTCCATCTTCAAGCTGGTCGGTGCCACCCTGCAGCGCGATGGTGCGGATCTCAAGCGGGACCTGATGGGCTTCAGGGGGCTGGGCGCCCACGAGGAGGTGGGATTCACCGCCGATGAGCTCAGAGCCACGGAAGAGTTCCTGCATCTGCGCACCACCACCATCTACGGCGGCAGCAGCGAGATCCAGGCGAACATCATCGCCAAGCGGGTACTCGGTCTTCCGGACTGACTTCGGGACGCTCAGGAGAAATGAACGGGTGGAACGCGCGATACGCGTCCCACCCGTTCAGCCGGTGCTCAGCCCAGAGATTTCCTGATCCGCTTGTAGGCGTTGCCGATCTCCTCGGCCAGCTGCTTGCCGGCCGCCGCGATCTCACCGCCGGAATCCGACGCCGCATCGCCAACGCGCTTCATCCGCGATTCCAGGTGGTCCCACTGCTTCTCCATCTCGTCCCACTCTTCCCTGGCCTCGGCCTTCAGGAGATGCAGCTGCACCCGTAGCTCGTCCCGCTCGGTCTTCAGCTTGTCGAGGACTTCTTCCACTTTGTCATCAAGGTCACCCATGCTCACTCCTTGTCTGGTTTGATCTGCGACCCCTCCATTGCGCCATGGCGCCGTCCGCCATGCAACACCCGGTAGAGCGCGGGGATCACGAACAGCGTCAGCAGTGTGGACGAGAGCACCCCGCCGATCACCACGCTGGCCAGCGGCCGCTGCACCTCGGAGCCCACGCCGGTGTTGAACGCCATTGGCACGAATCCGAGAGATGCCACCAGCGCCGTCATCAGCACCGGCCGCAGTCGGGTCAGCGCGCCTTCGATGATGGCGTCCTCCAGCTGTGCCCCTTCCGCTCTCAGATCCCGGATGAACGAAACGAGCACCAGCCCGTTGAGCACCGCGATGCCGGACAGAGCGATGAAACCCACGGAGGCGGAGATCGACAGAGGAATGTCGCGGAGCATGAGCATCACCACACCACCGGTCAGCGCGAGCGGCACACCCGCGAAGATCACGCCGGCATCGCGAACGGATCCCAGCGCCACCACCAGGGCAGCCAGAATGAACAGCAGCGTGATGGGAATGACCAGCGTGAGCCGCTGGCTGGCGGACTGCAGATTCTGATAGGTGCCACCGTATTCGATCCAGTAGCCCGGCGGCACCGTATCCAGCCCGGCCACCGTCTCCCGGACCTCGGCCACGAAACCACCCAGATCGCGACCCCGGACATTGGCCGTCACCACCACCCGGCGCTTGCCATTCTCGCGATTGACCTGGTTCAAGCCCTCCTGAATTTCCAGCCGGGTAAGCTCACCGAGCGGTACAAAGCCGCCTTCCGGCAGGGGTACCGGCAGCATGGCCCAGCGATCGGGATCCTCTCGAATGCCGTCCCCCAGTCTGAGCACGATGTCGGAGCGGCGATCCCCCTCGTAGAGCTCGCTCACCACCTCACCGCCGAGACCTGCGGCGACGAGCTGCTGGAGCGACGCGAGATCGATACCGTACCGGGCGAGCCTGGCCCGGTCCGGCACCAGGGTCAGCACCGGCAGACCGGACGTCTGCTCCATGGCCACGTCGCTGGCTCCGGCCAGGCGGGAAACGGCGGCTTCGATGGCTTCTCCCGCTTCGGTGAGCACCTCGAAGTCGTCACCGAACACCTTGATGGCAAGCTGGGCCCGTACCCCTGCAAGCAGCTCGTTGAACCGCATCTCGATGGGTTGCAGGTATTCATACTGATTGCCAGGCACCTGCTCCACCAGCTGCGCGAGCTCCGCGATCAGGGCTTCCTTGCTCTGGCCGGGGTCCGGCCATTGTGCCCGGGGCTTCAGGATGATGAAGGTATCCGCCATGCTCGGCGACATGGGATCGGTGGCGATTTCACCGGAACCGATCCGGGAGAACACGCGTTCGACCTGCGGAAGCCCGGCGACGATCAGCTCCAGGCCCGTCTGCATGTCGATGGCCTGCGCGAGAGACGTACCGGGAATCCGCAGCGCGTGCATGGTGATGTCCCCTTCGTCCAGGCTCGGAATGAACTCGGTTCCCAGCCGGCTGGCCTGCCAGACCGCTGCGGCCACCAGCAGCACCGCCAGCGCCAGCACCGGAGCCCGGAATCCGAGAGCCAGCTTCAGCAGTGGCCGGTAACCGCGCTTGAGCAGGTCCATCACGGGGTTTCCCGGTTCGCGCACGGGTTTCCGGAACAGAAGTGCGACGGCTGCCGGTACGAAGGTGACCGACAGCAGCATGGCCGACAGCAGCGCCATCACCACGGTGATGGCCATGGGATGAAACATCTTGCCCTCCACACCGGACAGGCTGAAGACGGGCAGATACACGGCAGTGATGATGAAAACACCGAACAGGGCCGGCCTTATCACCTCCCGGGTGGCTTCGAAGACGATCTGCAGACGCTCATCGAGGCGGGTGGTCGCGGTGCCGGCCATGCCGAGCCTGCGCATGCAGTTTTCCACGATGATCACCGCGCCGTCGACGATGAGCCCGAAGTCGAGCGCGCCCAGACTCATCAGATTGGCACTCACACCCGCCTCTACCATGCCCGTCACGGTCATGGACATGGAAATGGGTATCACGGCCGCGGTGAGCAGGGCCGCGCGGAAGTTCCGCAGAAACAGAAAGAGCACGATCATCACCAGGATGGCGGCTTCGAAAAGATTGGTCCGGATGGTCCGAAGTGTGTCATCCACCAGTTCCGTCCGGTCGTAGACGGCATTCAGACTCACGCCAGGCGGCAGGGAGGCCGCAATCTCCTGCACCTTCTCTCCCACCGCACTGGCAACGGCCCGGCTGTTCTCTCCCATCAGCATGAAGACCGTCGAAAGCACCACCTCTTCACCCCCCTGGGTCGCTGCCCCGGCCCGGAGCTCGCGACCGAGGCCGACATCCGCCACCTGATCGAGCAGGATGGGTACACCATCCCGTTCGGCGACGGGGATAGCCGAAAGCGCCTCCATGTCAGCCAGGAGGCCTGGCATCCGGATCAGCCATTGCGCTCCGCTGTACTCGACGAACCCGGCGCCCCGGTTGCCGTTGTGCGCACCGATCGCCGTCGCAAGATCGTCGAACGTGAGACCCGCAGCGAGCAGACGTGCCGGGTCAGGCGCCACCTGGATCTGCCGTTTGAACCCGCCGATGGGATTGACCTCCACCACGCCGGGCACCCGGAGCAGCTGAGGTTTCACGATCCAGTCATGCACGGTGCGCAGATCCATGGGCGTGATCGGCGACCCGTCCGGGTGGGTGGCGCCGGGTTCCGCATCGATGGTGAACATGAACACCTCGCCGAGGCCGGTGGCGATGGGCCCGAGCTGCGGTTCGATGCCCGACGGCAGGCTCGAACGGACGGCGGCGAGCCGTTCACTGACCTGCTGCCGGGCGAAGTAGATGTCCGTCTTTTCTTCGAAGACCAGGGTGATCTGGGCGAGTCCGTACCTCGAGAAAGATCGCGTACTCACCAGTCGAGGCATGCCCGCCATGGCGTTTTCGAGATAGAACGTGACCCGCTGTTCGACCTCGAGGGGCGTGTAACCCGGCGCCGGTACGTTGATCACCACCTGAACGTTGGTGATGTCCGGCACCGCATCGATCGGCAGGCGTGTGAAGTTCCAGACGCCGAAACCCGCCAGGAGGAGCACGATGAAACACACCACTCCCCGCCGGTTCACGGACAGCTTGAGAATCAGATCGAGCATGATTCGGAACTCCTAGTGCTCGTGCGACGCGGAGTCTTTGTCGATGTCCGCCTTGATCAGATAGCTGTTCGTCGTCACGTATTGATCCGACACGCTGAGTCCGTCCAGAACTTCCGCCCAGGTCCCATCCTGACGGCCAAGCACCACCGGGCGCGCTTCATAGAGATCACCCGTCTGCCGGTACACGACGGTTTCGCCCTGGTATGTCTGCAGCGCGGAGCGTTTCACGGCAAGATTCACGGCATGGCGGGCGACGATGATGCGGCCCGAGAGGAACATACCCGGCAGCAGCCTGCGCTCCGGATTCTCCAGGATCACCCGGGCGGAGACCGACTGATCTCTCCGGACACTGACATCGATCCAGTCGATGACCCCTTCCGCCAGCCGTTCTCCTGCTGCAGTGGAGATCGCGACGGACTCACCCGGGCCGACCCGGCTGCGGTCCCGGGGAAAGATCCGGAACATCCCCCAGACGGTTCCCGTATCGATGATCCTGAACAGCGTGCGTCCGGATGTCTGCTCGCCGGCATTGGCATTCCTTTGGACGACCACGCCGGCAGTCGGAGCAGTAACTGAATACCGCGAGAGACTCTCATCGCTTTCCACCTCGGCGAGTGCGGCCCCCGCCTCCACGCGATCTCCCACCTGCGCAGAGACGGATCGGATCACACCCGGAAAGCGGGCCTGCACGGCAGCTTCCCTGGCGGGATCCAGGGTCACCGTGCCGAAGACCTCGATGGTTTCCAGAATCTCGGCAGCGCCGGCCGCCGCCACCTCCACCCCGAAGGCGTCGGCCATCTCCGGCTGGATTTCCGTATGGCCCTCGACATGATGAGCCTCTTCCAGGGGCATCGCCGTTTCGTCTCCGGAGGAACAGGCAGTCTGCAGCAGCCAGACTGAGACCAGAGTCATCAGCAATCGTGTCGTCATCATCGGGATACCTCCTCTTCACTGGGCCGACCGACGGCGGTTCCGGTCAGACGCTCGATTGCGATACGGTTCGCGTGACCTTCGTAGTTTTCCTGCAGCGCGGTCGTTCGCGCCTGCAGCAGCGTTATCTGAGATTGCCGGAGTTCCTGATAGCTGTACCGACCCGTCGCGTAGGCCTTCTCTGAAGCGATGACGACGGCTTCGAGCCTCGGCATCACCTGATCCTGAATCGCCGCTGCCCGATGCAGGTTGTGGTCCAGCTCCTCATGCAGCCGGAACAGCGTGGTTTCGATCTCCAGGCGCCCGGCAACGAGCTCCGCCTCAGCCCTGCCGACTTCCGCCCGCGCGCTTTCGATCCGGCCCGCATTCGGGTTGCTCCGGCCAATCGGCATCGTGAAGCCGGCAACGAACGCCATATCGTCCGTGGTGGCCAGATAGCGGGCGCCGGTCCGCACGAACCAGTCCTTCTTCGACTCGACCTCCGCCAGACGCAACTGAGCCTGCTGGACGCGGCTCCGGGTCAGGTACCGGTTGATCTGAGGCGAGCCGGACAGCTCGGCCATCAGTTCCGCATAGCTCACCGGTACGGGATGATGGCTGATGTCTCCGACGACGCGGTCGAAGTCCGGCTGGTGCGCGCCCCATCGGGACGCGAGCACCCGGCGCGCCACCAGCAGTTCGTGGGCAACATCCTCCTCGTCCAGCTGCCGCCAGACCAGATCGGCTTCGGCTCGATCCAGATCGATCTGCGGCGACCGGGCGACCCTGACCCTTTCCGCGACCGCATCCCGGGTCAGCTCGGCAAGCCTGACGCCTTCCTGCGCGAGCGCCAGCCTTTCCTGGTCCCGCAGAACCGCAAGGAAGGCATCCGCGGTTGCGGCAGCCACCTCGACGCGTCGCAGATCCGCTTCGACTTCCGCGGCACTCAGCCCGGTCTCTGCGGCTGAGCTGCGCAGTTTCCGCTTGCCACGTTCCAGCACCCAGACCAGGCTCAGAGTCGTCTCAGAGCGATCGAAACCCTCATAGAGATCCGAGCCTAGAAAGTTCTCCACCTCCAGATCCAACCCGACCCTTGGCCGCAGCCCGGCCTGAAGCACCCGGCCTTCCTCGATACGACGCTCATGGTCCGACAGAGCAAGCGCCGGATTTTCCGCCAGGGCCCGCTCGACGGCTTTCTCCAGGGTCAGCGACTCCGCACCCAGCGCCGACCCGGACCAGGCCAGCAGACAAAAAAGGGCACCAGGCAGCCGGCCTGTTCGAGACATGAGTAACGCCCGCATATCCATACTCCATACGCGCCCGGAACCGAGCGCACTGAAAATCCACCGGGCTGCGCACAGCACCGGTCCAGCGATCAGTCAGGCAGAGAGCGGGGGTGCCCGGAGGGGCGGTCGCCAGCGATCGGCCTTTCGGAGCCGGTCGCTGGGCTGACGGGGTCTGTCCTGCGTCCAGCGGAGCAGGTAAGGCGTGGGTAGCAGAAGGCCGACGGAGAGCAGAAGCGGGACGAGTTTCGCCCAGTGCACTCCGAGCTCGACGATGGTGACGTCCGTGTCGTCCGAGTGATCGTGCCCGTCCGGATCCAGACTGTGCACGTGGTCCGCGTGCATCTGCAGACCTTCCGTTTCCGGATTGGCATGCAGGTGCAGACCCGCCGCCTGCATCGCAAGCAGGGCGGTCGCACAGAGAATGAGCATGACTCGTGACACTCGACGCATCCGGCAACTATACCCCGACCTGCCGGAGCCTGTCCCTAGGGGATGGCCGCAACCGGATCCGAAATCAGCCGAGTGGCGAAAACATCAGGATGGCATTGTCGCTGGTGGGTTTCAGCGTCAGCTCGAGACCTTCATCGGATCGTTGCGCATCGAGCATCTGAAACCCCTCGGTCGCAAAGTGCAGCCCGGAGAGCCACCATCCGTTCTCGATCATCCGGGTCTCACCCGGTCCCAGGTCGTGCACGCTGACGACGGTGGTGCCGGGATTTTCCAGATGCACGAACCGTTTTCTGCAGCTTGCCTGCTCGGTCTTCGACGAACGGGCACGCAGCCAGGCACTGCCGCCTTCCAGAGTCCGCCAGCGAGCGCCGGCCAGCGGCACCCGGCCGGTCTCCGGCCTCGGCGACGAGCGGGCCTCCACATGCAGCCCCGGTTCCATCCAGCCGCTGAACTGCCGATCTCCCAGCCGCTCGCAGAGCGAGCGCGGTTCCCGGTCCGTGGCGGCATCCCCTTCCGGCAACTCGAGCGATTTCAGTCTGGCCAGGGCCGGAAAGGCGAACCGGGTGGCATGTAACGGATCCGTCATCCGTTTGGGCAGCAGGGGTTCACCGGCCAGCGCATGCCAGGTGAGCCAGGCGCCGATCCACGGATAGGCGCTCACCGTCGTGCGGCCGCTGGTCATGGCCCCGAACAGCTCCGGCAGTCCGGGGTGAGCAAATCGGGCGATCTCTGCGATCAGTTCCGGCAGAAGTCCCTGCACGCTGTCGTGAAGCCGGGCACTCCGGCGCCAGAGGCCGAGCGCCCAGAGCTCCCGGGCGTAGGCCTGCGCATCGCCGAACCGACGCTCGGTGAGCTGCTCCAGGCCGCTCAGGGCGACATCGGTCGCCAGGCGCTCGCCCTGCCACCGGTCACCGAACTCCAGCTCCAGCCAGGCGACCAGCATGCTGCCCCAGGTCGTTTCCGGCGCCGCCTGGTCCTTGTCGCGGATGGCCAGTCGAATGGCGTCGAGCACACGGGCGCTGCGTTTCTCACCGAGCAGGTGGCTGTAGTCCCGGTGGACGGCGCCGAGTATCGAGCCCATCAGCTCCCGGGAATCCGGATCCATCACTTGCGCACGGCTGGCATCCGGAGAAAACAGCAGAGGAAAAGTGCCCCGGCCCGGATCCCGGCGGACCCGGTTCTGGAGAGGCAGAATCTTATCGATGAGAAGGCGGGCGAGCCCGAGTTCCGTCTTGCGGCCCTTACCCGCTGCCGTCCGTGCGAGCAGCAGCGCAGCAAAGGCGAGAGAATCCTGTACCGCCCTGAAACGGGGGTCTTCGGTGGTCCGCAGGAGGCAATGATGATCGTCGTAGCAGGTCAGTGCGCGGCGGATGGCCTGGTCGACGAGCGCCTGCTGGTGCGCCTCCATCAATGCTCCCGACAGGGCGGATTCCCTGCATTACCCGGCACCGGCTCCCGGCTCAGTGCTTCGGGCTTTTTGAAAGATCCATGTCCACGGTGCCGCTGAACTGGGCGCCGTCGGCGATGCTGATTCGGCCCGTGTACACGTTGCCACGGACATCCGCGGAATCGCGTATCACCACGGACTCCGCGCCGACGATGTTACCCTCGACCGTCCCTTCGATCACCAGATTTTTCGCATCGATGTCCGCATTGACCACGCCGGAGACACCGATGGTGAGTTCCCGTGCCGTGTGTTTGATGGATCCTTCGACCCGGCCTTCGATCAGCATGTCCTCGGCCGCTTCCAGCTCGCCTTTGACGAACAGCGTCTTGCCGATCACGGAAACGCCATCCCGGGCGCTGCTCGGAGCAGGTGCCGGCGGATCGACCTTGGTTGCTTCAGGCTTCGTGTTCATCTTCGCGTCATCCTCTCGCGTATCGTTCGTTGGCACCTGGTTTACCGGTGCTTTGATCTCGGGCTCATCCCTTTCAAACAGCTTCATGTCCTTCTCCTCCGCCTCAGTCGGTGGCGCCGGTGCCGGTGCCGGCGTCGGATTCGTCGGATCTTCCCTGCCCATCAACCTTCGCAGCATCGGTCTTGTCCTCTTCCTTGCCTGACTCAGCCTTCGCGTCCGCGGATTTCTTCTCCGCCTTCGGTTTCATCTCGGTTCCCGTCTGTTCCCGGAACCGGCGCTCAATGGCGTCCACATCCGGATCCATGTCGATGGCGCCCTTGAATGAAGCGCCTTCCAGAACGCTGACCCGGGGTGCGTAGACGTTGCCGTTCACTCTGCCGCTTTCGGCAATCTGCACCCGTCGGGTGCCGTACACGTTGCCATCCACGGTGCCTTCAACGAGCACTTCCTGGGCCTTGATCTCCGCTGCCACGGTGCCTTCGGCATGAACGGTCACGGTGGCGCTGTGATCGATGAAGCCCTCGACCCGGCCCTTCACCAGCAGGTCCTCCTCGGCGACGACTTCGCCTCTGATGACCACGGTGGGACCGATCATCGACTGACCGGATGCGGAGGTGGTGTTCAGACCCGGACGCCAGCCGGGCTGCTCGCGTTCGGTCTGCTGATCGGTGATCTCGCTCATCGGTAAATCCCTGTAACCAGTGGGTGGACGGACTATAAAAGAGACATCTCGATGTTCAGGCGACCTGGTTCACATTCTTCTTACAAACATCCGACGGATCAGGATTCCGACCACCGCCAGCATGAGGAGGCATAGAAATCCCAGCCAGAGGCCGTAGCCACCCGCACGCTTCGCCAGCACGTTGCTGCGCATCGCCACGAGCGCATCGTAGTCTTCCGGCACGGGGACCACCCCCACCCGGGATGCGTATGCCGAGTAATCGGCGAGCATGGCTTCGAACCGGTCCGGGAGCTTCTCTGCCAGGTCCCGGGTTTCGCCCGGGTCTTCCCGGAGATAGTAGAGCCGCCAGGCGCCGTCGCCATGGGGCGGAGTGTTCCTGACCAGCTTGAAATCGTCTCTGAACAGCGCCGCGTTGCCCGAAACCTCGATGCCCACGGGTTCATCGGCCTCGTAAACCTCCATGGCGCTGCTGTCGAGCAGGTCCCGCAGACTCCTGCCGGTGAAACCGCTCCTTTCGGACTCCGAAACCTCCGCGAAATCCAGAATCGTCGGCGTGATGTCGGTGACGAAGGCACGGGCAGGGAGAAGGTCCAGCGCGGCGACGCCGGGGCCTGAGATGATCAGCGGCACCCTGAGCCCGCCCTCCGAGGCATAGAACTTGAACAGTGCGCTCGGCGAGGATGCCGCACTTGCCCACTCCGGACCGATGAAAGCGAGACTGCCCGGCTCTCCGAGCCGCGCAAGCTCATGATGGTAGTCGTTCAGCCACATCCACAGGCCCATCCCGCTCTGATTCACCGGGTCGTTGAATTCCGGACCATTATCCGAGGTGATGATGAAGAGCGTGTTCGCAAGCTCACCGGTTGCCGACAGATGGTCGACGAAGCGTCCGAGATGAAAATCCATGGCCTCCAGCATCCCGGCGTTCACCGCCATGCTGCGGCTGTACAGCGCCCGTTCGTCATGATCGAGTGAATCCCAGTCCCTCAGCGAGGCATGTTTCCTGCCGAGTGGCGCGTTGGCGGGAATCAGGCCCAGGGTCCTGGCCCGCTCCCAGCGTTCGGTCCGGAGTGCATCCCAGCCTGCGTCGTAGACGCCTTCGTAGCGGTCTGTGAACTCCCTGGGTGCCTGGATGGGGATGTGTATGGCCTGAAAGGCGAGGTAGGCGAAGAAAGGTGCTTCGGGCCTGGCCGACGCCGACAGGTATTCGATCATCCTGTCGACCAGGAACTCCGAGGAGTAGAAATCATCGGGCAGCGTTGCCGGTGCGCGGTCCTCGAACCAGGGGGCCTCGGCATAGTAAGGCATGTAGGGTTTCTGCTCCCAGTTGTCCGCACCGGACGCATCCAGCACGAACGACCGATCGAAGCCGTGATCGGCGGGCAGATCGCCGGACCCGCTGCCCAGGTGCCATTTGCCGGTCATGAAGGTTCGATATCCTGCCCGCTTCAGCCTGGTGGCAACCGTTTCCACCCCAGGCGCGAGCCGCATGGCGTAACCCGGCTCGTCCGCCTGATCGGGCAGGAGCATTTCGGGAATCGTCGCCACACCCGTGAGATGGTTGTCCAGACCTGTAAGCAGCATGGCCCGGGAAGGGGCGCACAGCGGCGATGTGTGGTAGTTGCTGAACCGTACACCATCCGTCGCCAGGGCATCGATGGTGGGTGTACGGGCTTCACCGCCGTAGCTGCCGAAGTCCATGAGACCCGCATCGTCCACGAGCACGACGACGATGTTCGGCGGCGTCCAGCCAGCCGCAACGGACAGCGGTGCGACCAGGCAGAGCACCGGGAGCAGGATCAGGGGCAGAAACGAACGTCTCAAACTGCCAGAGCCAGACAGAAGCCGGCCAGCAGCAGCAGACTGAACCAGCGGGTGTGATCGAAGGCATAGGCCGAGAACCAGAGCGGCCAGGCCGCTTCCGGGAAATCCGCTGGCGGCTGCTCCGGTGCGGGACGGGAGAATGCCTCCCAGGCACGCCCCATGCGCGGCAACGCCAGCAGTGCCAGGAGCACGGTCCAGGGCAGCCAGCCGAGCACCACGAGCAGAACGGTGAACAGGTACTGACCCGCCAGCATGCCGCGCACCCATACCCTGGCCCGGGCCTCCCCCAGCCGCACCGGCAACGTGTGGACACCCTTGTCAAGATCGAAGCGGAGCTTGTCGATGTGCTTGCCGAAGATGACGGTGGTCGGGCCCAGCGCGAACACCGTACCAACCACGGCGATCGGCCAGTCCCAGCTGCCCGTGGCGGCGAACGCCGTGCCGCCCACCATGAGCGGACCCCAGACGAGCAGCACGGCCGGCTCCCCGAGTCCCCACTGCTTGAGCGGCCAGGTGTAGAAGATGAGCAGCAGGCTGCCGAGCAGAAACGGCGCGATCAGACCTGGAGACACGGTGACGATCAGATAGAGACCGCACAGCGCCGCCAGCGCACCGGTGATGCTCATGTACAGGATGAGTTGCCGGCGGCTGAGCAGGCCGTCCTCGAGAACGTGCGCGCCATAGCGTAGCCGGAAGTAGTTGCCCTCGTCGATTCCGCGCGCGGAATCCGTCAGGTCGTTGAGCTGATTGTTGGCGGCGTGGGCCAGCAGCAACCCAACCACGCACACGACCCAGGCGCCCGGGCTGAAGGTCTCATGGCCGATGGCAAGCAGGCCGCCGAACGCCGCCGCCGCGAAGGTCATCAGCAGCACACTGGCCCGTGCGGAAATGAGCCAGCGGACGGCAAACGGCGTCGATCGCCAGCCGTCGGCATCCACCCGAGGCATGGCCGTCAGCGCCTGCATCAGCGAGATTCTCACGACTCAGTCCGCTTTCGGAACGCCCAGCGCCTCCAGACCTTCCACCAGATCCACACCAGCCGTGCGGGGATCCACCTCTGTGTCGATCTTGCGGACGATGCCTTCCGCATCGATGTAGAACGTCCAGCGGCGGGCAAATCCCCGCTCCGACAGAACGCCGTAAGCGCCGGCCATTTCTCCGGACGGATCGGAAAGAATCGGGAAGCTGGCTTCGTTCTTTTCCGCGAATCCACGATTGTCGGCTTCCGAGTCCGTGCTCGCCATGAAGTAGATAACGTCAAAATTCCGAATCTCCCGGTCACTGTCACGCAGCGCCTTGCATTCGATCGTTCAGCCGCCGGTGAATGCCTTCGGGAAGAAGGCGATCACCACGTGCTGACCGCGCAGCTCGGAGAGCCGATAGGTCTCACCATCACTGCCCGGCAATGTGAAGTCCGGTGCCGCATCGCCGACTTCCACGGCCTGTACCGCGAGGCTGAACACCAGCGCAGCAGCACCGGCCGCGACCCGGCAGCCGATCTGCCACCAGCGTCCTTCCAGTGGCTGTCTCAAGAGGCTGAACATCATGCTGAAGGTCTCCTCATGGCAAGAAGCTCCGGAGTATACACGGCAGGACTGCCTGCCCAACGGCATTGCCAGACCCGGACGGATTCGCCATTCTCGAAGCGAATCCAACCGATGAGGCACTCGTCCGATGGAACTCTACGATGCCATGTCCACACTGCGTGCCGTGCGGCGCATCCGACCCGACCCGGTGCCCGAGGACGTCCTCGAGCGCGTGTTCCGGGCGGCCACCTGGGCACCCACCGGCGGCAATCATCAGGGCTGGCGGATCGTCGCCGTGCGCGACGAGGCGAAGAAACAGGCGCTCGAAGACCTCTACCGACCGCACTGGGAGGGCTACATACCGGGCTACGAAGCGCACATGGCGGACATGCCCGAGCCGGCACGGACCGCTTCAGAGCGCGCCCTGGCCGCCGGAACCTATCTGGCCACTCATCTGCACGAAGCACCCGTGATCGCCGTGTTCTGCTTCAACCCCGGACGCATGACGATCACGGATCAGGATCTGGGCCGGCCGAGCGTGGTGGGCGGCGGTTCGGTCTATCCCGCAGTGCAGAATCTGCTGCTCGCCTGCCGGAACGAAGGGCTCGGCTGCGTGCTGACCACCCTGCTCTGCCGGGAGGAAGCCGCGGTCAGAACGCTCCTCCACATTCCCGACGACTGGTTCACCTGTGCCCATGTGCCCATCGGATATCCGGTCGGCGGCGGCCACGGCCCCATTTCGCGCAAGCCGGTCACGGACATGGTGTTCTGGGACCGTTTCGGCTAGGGAGCCTCCTGGTCAGGGCACGCTGTCCAGGCGCGGCGTGAGCTCCTGTCGCGAGGCAATGTGATCCTTCAGTTCCTCCGGCGTCCACCAGCTCGGCTTCAGGGTCCGGTTGCTGAACACCGTTTCGGCCTGATCCCGGAAGTGCACGGAATCCGGGCGGTCTGACTGACCCACCGGCAGATAGATCCAGCTCCGGATCGGTTTCGACAGCACCACGATCTGGGTCGACGTCTGTCCCCGGTTACCGTGCCGCTCGAAATTCTCATCAGCGTCGGCGTAGCCCATGGAGCGCAGGGTTGTGAGACCCAGGTGATCTCCCCCGCCGCCACCCACAGGCCAGCTCTCCCCGTCGCGTCCCACCCGGAACACACGCCCCCAGGGTTGGTCCGTGACGCCCAGCTCCTGACGCATCCGGGACAGTCCGTCCTGCCAGGAACGGGATACCATGGCCAGCTGCTCCGCCGTCAGCCCGATCTGCCGGGGCGGGCGCTGCTCCACGATCGCGTAGTGATCGTCCACCGCCTCTCGGATCTCCGGCCCACCTGCCATGCCGTCCAGCGTCGACCGCCAGTAGTAGTACTTGAGGCCCGGGCGGCTGTCCCGGGTCAGCTGTCCATCCCAGCCGAGCAGCTCATCGAGCTCCGCAGAGGCTGGCGGTTCGGAGCGTCTCAGAACATCGAGCCAGCGCCGGTACCCGAACGGGGTGACGTCCACGGCATAGGCCAGCGCCTCCTCCACCGTCACTTCCTCATCCGCCTCGAGCAGCTCGATGGCCCGCGCGCCCCGCTGATTCGTCCAGCCATCGAAGCGTTCGCCGTGATCGGCGCTCGAGAACAGATAGTCCGGTTGGGCGTCCAGCGAGAAAGGTGAATCCGGGATCATGGCGTCGGGTGGTATGTTGCAGTTCTGGAGATATCCCGACTCCGGGTTCAGAACCTGAAGATGATCGCTTGCCGGATGGATGCCCTGCCACTCGGAAGCCGACGTGCTGCCGTCCACGGGCCGGGACCAGTCGTATCCCCCGGCTCTGACCGGCACACGACCGGTACGCTGGTAGTAGATGTTACCGCTGGTGTCCGCCACCATCACGTTCTGCGGGAACATGGACAGCGTTTCACACGCCGCCATCGCCCCCCGGTAGTCCTCCGCGAAGTTGAGGGCTTCCCAGGCACTGTTGCGATTGGTGCCGTTGTCGTAGGCGATCTTCGCGGCATAGGCCACGCCGTCCGCCCTGGCGACGATGGGGCCGTGATGTGAGGACTCCCAGACGTACTCCCGCCTGCTGCCGTCCGGAAAGCCCAGAATCACCGGATGCTGCGCGATTTCCCGCCACCCGTCGTCATAGCGATAGCGGTTCGGATGCTCCGGATCCAGCGTCAGAGCGAAGACGTCCGCCGTATCGGGCCCGCCCGTGGTCATGGCCCAGCCGACGTTGCCGTTGTGACCGAGGCCGATGTAAGGAGAACCGGCCAGCCCGACGCCGCTGCCTTCGAGCGCCCCCGCATGTATCCGCATTTCCCAGAACCGGCTGGGACCCCACCAGGACAGATGCGGATCGATCAGCAGAATGGCGTGACCTTCCGCCGTCCGCGTCGGACCGATCGCCCACTGATTCGAGCCGCGCTGGGCAACTTCGAAGTCCGGCTCTATGCCACCGCGGACCAGATCACCCAGAGCCTCGTCAATGGACCAGTTGTAGAGAAACATGCGGCCGAACGCATCCACCATCTCCGCGGTCACCGCCCCTTCCGTCCACCACTCGGGCACATCCTCCGGGTGGGCTGCGTAGAAGTCCGAGATTCCGTTGGCGAATGCGGTGATTCTGGCCAGCTCCGTCTGGTCCATGCGGGCAATGGACGCCTCCGCATTGCGCAGATGACCGAACATGGTCGCCAGCAGAGAGATCCGGATCCCATCCTCTCCCGCGATCTCGGAGAACCGGCCCATGGCCAGCATCATGTTCATGAGCAGCTGCTCCGGCCGGTCTTCCGCCTGAGTCCAGCCCTGAGCATAGAGACCGGCTTCCACGGTGGGGGCATAGATGTGCGGTACGCCGAAGGTATCCCTGTACACGACCGTTCTGCCTTCGTCAGCACCGCCGCCCGGCATTCCTGAAGACGATTCGGGCCCTGACGTTTCGGCAGGTTCCGGCCCGCAGCCGATCAGCAGGCCGAACATCACGATTGCCGTCAGACTGCGCCTGTAGAGTCCCCTGTACATCCCCGTACCCCCCTTGCGTATGAGGGCAGCATGGTACGATGCCCGCTCGCCAAATACAGGATCGGGAGAGGGACCATGCACGATCTCATCATCAGAAACGCCACCATCGTAGACGGGACCGGGAAGGCGGCCTTTCCCGGAGACGTCGTCGTCGATGAAGGACGCATCACCGCGGTGACGGCCGCCGGTGCCGCAGAAGGTCCTGCGGAGCGGGAAATCGACGCGGCCGGCGACCTGCTTACGCCAGGCTTCGTGGACATCCACACCCACTACGACGGTCAGGTCTGCTGGGACAAGGACGTGACGCCTTCCAGCTGGCATGGCGTGACCTCCATCGTCATGGGCAACTGCGGCGTGGGATTCGCTCCCGTTCGCGCAGGCACCGAAAACGAGCTGGTCGAGCTGATGGAGAGCGTGGAGGACATCCCGGGTACCGCCCTGCATGAAGGGATTCCCTGGGGCTGGGAGTCCTTCGAGGAGTACCTGGATCATATCGACACCCCTTACACCGTGGACGTAGGCACCCAGGTGCCGCACGTGGCCATCCGGCACTTCGTCATGGGTGACCGCTGTTACGACGATGCCACGCCGGAGGACATGGAAGCCATGCGCCGCCTCACCAGAAGCGCCCTGGAAGCGGGCGCTCTGGGATTCTCCACCTCCCGCTTCTACGGGCATCTGGACAAAGCGGGCAATCTGGTCCCCGGCACCCGCGCCTCGGCGGAGGAGATGAAGACGATCGGCCGGGCTTTCGAGGGGCTCTCCTTCGGCACCATGGAGTTCGTTTCGGACTCCCTCAGCGATCCGGAGGAGCTCGCCTGGATCGAGCACATCACCCGGGAAACCGGCTGTACGATCACACCGCTGATGACGGCCGGTCCGAGCCCGGTCTGGGATCTGGCGGAGCGCCTGAACGAGGAGGGCCTGAGCCTGCGTCCCCAGGTGGGTGCCCGCCCTGCCTCCATCCTCATGACGCTGGACGGTACCATCAACCCCATGCGGCAGTTTCCCGCCTACCGGGAAATCCACCATCTGCCGCTGGCCGAGCGTCAGGCACGCCTGAAGGATCCCGAGTTCCGGGCACGGGTTCTCGACGAGGAAGTGCAGCTGCCGAACAACGCGGACGCGGTCCGCTTTCTCACGGACCACGAACAGCAGTACATCATGGACGAAGCGCTCTCCTACGAGCCGGGCCCCGAGGACACGGTGGCTGCCGTCGCCACAAAGCGCGGTCTGCATCCGCGGGAGGTGATGATGGACGTGCTGGCCGAAGGCCGTCCCCTGCTCATCCTGTTCGGCCGCTACGAGGGCAGTCTGGAAGGCCAGCGGGAAGTCATCGAGCATCCGCTGAGCGTTTTCGGACTCTCGGACGGCGGCGCCCACTGCGGCGTGCTGGTGGACGCCAGCGTACCCACGTACATGCTGAGCTACTTCACCCGGGACCGCAGCCGCGGACCGAAGCTTCCGGTGGAATTCGTGGTGCACAAGCTCACACAGGACGCGGCGAAGCTCTACGGCCTGAACGATCGCGGGGTGATCGCGCCCGGGTACGCGGCCGATCTGAACCTGATCGACTACGACGCGCTGAAGCTCCACCAGCCGGAGATGGTTTACGACCTCCCCGCCGGCGGCAAGCGGCTGATACAGAAGGCCGACGGCTACCGGCTGACCGTCAAGTCAGGCGTGGTGACCTTCGAGGACGGATTGCCCACGGGGGCGAGGCCCGGACATCTGCTGCGCGGGCCCCAGGCACAACCCGCTGCCTGAAACCGGCACCTATCGGGTGAGGTACGCCCGCACACGGACACCCGCGTTTTCCCGGATGTTCATGTGGAAGAGACTGTAGTCGTAGGGATGCATGCTGTTGCCGCCCATGCGGGAGGGAAAGGCGTCCGAGCGCAGGTCCAGAACCGCCAGCTGGCCTGCCAGACACTGTGCATCGGCAGCGCCCGGTTCGGGTGCTGTCAACGCCGGGTCTTCATCCGCGCCCGGCTGCCAGGACGGGAAGCCGATGGCACCCAGGTTGAGCGCATGACCCGCGTACTCCGTATCCGCGCGCCAGGAGAGCGGATTGGTGCACAGCAGATCGTCCACACCACCGAAGACCCCGCGCCCTTCTCCATCCATCGCATTCCAGCCCACTGCGCATCCGGTCTGCGTCGCCCGATCACACTCGGGTACTCCGCCCAGGTCGCCCGGACCGATGGAGAAACCCACCAGGTAAGCGGCCACCATCCTCGGCAGAAGCATCGTGGGTGCGATCTCCTCGCGCAGGAGCCGGGCGGCATGTCGGGTACCTTGTGAGTGGCCGGCCAGGATGAACGGCTCACCCGGGCCGATCCCGTCGAGGAACGCCTGGAACGCCTCGAGCACGTCCTCGTAAGCCAGGGCCAGCGCCCGTTCCCCGTCACCGCCGGTATCTATGAAGGAAAAAAACGTCGCCTGCCGGTAGCGGGGTGCCCACACCGCACAGCAGTCGTTGAACACGGAAGCCTGGTGCCGGAGGATGCGCTCATCCACCACCCGGTTGGCGGTCGGATCATCCAGCGGCTGATTCCACGCCGCACCCGACATGTAGGTGGTGGGGTGCACGAAAAAGACGGCCACCGCGCCTGCATCGGGGCCCTCCCTGTCCGGGATGCCCGGTGGACGCTCGTCAGCCGGGTCCATGAGCGCCGGATGTGATGCCCAGGAAGACAGCTGGCCGTAGTCCGGCGGCGCCGGTGCCGGAGAATCCGCGAAGCCGACCTCCGGTCCCATCACCATGCCCATCAGAATGACGAACAGGTCATCACGGTAGGCGTACGCCGCCGTCGCGGCGATCAGCGCCATCACGGCGGCGGCCAGGAAAATTTTCTTCATCCCCGCGATGGTATTGAACCGGCTACGCCAATGCACCCGCCATCGGCGTCCGGGTCAGAGGCTGATCACGACCACCAGCAGGTAGCAGACCGCAGAGATCCCTGCCAGCACCCTGACCCGCCTCGGAACGTGACTGATCTGCCACATGAGCGTCATCCCTCGAGCGCCCCCGCGACGGGGCCATTCGTCAATGCAGTCCTCCAGCCGCCGTATAATCGCTCAACAACGCGCCAGGAACTGTCAATCCGGTGACACTCACCCGTGCAGAACCGGAAAATATCGAACCCATGGACATCATCCGCAACAGTCCCGCCTTCGGGAGTCTGGACGAAACCTCTCTGCAGGAGATCGAGAAGCTCTGCTCGATCCGGCATTTCGGGTCCGGCGAAACCGTATTCCGACAGGGCGAGCCCGGACATACCCTGGTGGGACTGGTGGCAGGGAAGCTGCGGATATCGGTGACGTCCCCGTCCGGCCGGGAGCTGAATCTGAATCTGATCGAACCCGGCGAGATCGTCGGCGAAATCGCTTTCATAGACGGCGGCCTGCGCACCGCAACCGGCACCGCCGTCGAGCGCAGCGAATGCATCACCATCCAGAGGCGGCCGTTCTTCGCGCTGATGGACCGGCGTCCGCAGATCAGTCGCCACCTGCTGGCTCTCCTGTGCGAGCGGGTCCGCTGGACCAGTCAGCTGGTTGCCGACTCGGCCTTCCTTTCGGTTCCCGATCGGATGGCGGCACGGTTGAGGGATCTCGCTCAGATGGATGAGCAGCCGTCGCAAACGGAAATCCACGTCCGCCTCTCCCAGCAGGAACTGGCCGACTACCTGGGTGTATCCCGCCAGGTCGTGAACGGCTATCTGCGCGAATGGCAGCGTAACGAGCAGGTCCGTCTGTCCCGGGGCACCATCACCCTGCTGCCCGGATTCGGCAGCCAAGCCCTCCTGTAGGCTTCACCGGGTCTGGTCAAGCGCGCGCAGTTGCGCTCTCATAGATGTCCGGAGCTAGCCACGGGCAAGGGAGGATAGAAAGATGGCTCAGTACGAACAGATCGCCTACCGGGTCGAGGATCCGGTTGCCATCATCACCATGAATCGGCCGGAAGCGCTGAATGCGCTGACAGGGAGAATGATGGCGGAGATCCGGCATGCGCTGGCGGTGGCCGAGGCAGACCCCGCCGTCGTCGGCATCGTCCTCACCGGCGCAGGCCGCGGCTTCTGCGCTGGTGCCGACATCACCGGCCTGGACGCCACCGCCGCCGGGACCAGCGCAGAAGCCGAAGATCTCTCTGCGCTCAAGGCAGATCCGGGCGATCCGGAGATGGGCGGGAATTTCCAGGTCAGCTTCACCTACATCCTGTCCGTCCAGAAGCCCATCATCGCCGCCATCAACGGTCCCTGTGCCGGCCTGGGCTTCTGCTACGCCCTGCTCTGCGACATGCGTTTCGCCGAGCGTCAGGCCAAATTCACTACCGCCTTCTCACAGCGGGGACTCATCGCCGAGCACGCCTCGAGCTGGCTGCTGCCGAGGCTGATCGGTCCCGGCCGGGCTCTGGATCTGCTCTGGAGCGCGCGGAAGTTTCTCGCGGACGAGGCCTACGAGCTCGGCGTGGTGGAACGGGCGGTGGATACCGGGGAGTCCGTCAACGCCGCCGTTGCTTACATCCGCGAGCTGGCCGCCGTCGCTTCACCCACCTCCTTCAAGGTGATCAAGGCCCAGGTCTACCGGCATCTGAACATGGAGCTGGGTGACGCGATGCGGGAATCCAACGCCTGGATGGATGAATCCCTGAAACGGGAGGACTTCAAGGAAGGCGTACGGTCGTTCATCGAGAAGCGACCGCCCGAGTTCAAACGCATCGGCGGTTAGGTCATCCGGAGCCGGTGAAACCGCTGGCCTGAAGCCAGTCGCCGAACCGGTCGATCCAGGAATCCGACGGCAGGTTCTGCGTGCGCATGCCGAAGCCATGGCCGCCACGCGCATACATGTGCAGTTCCACCGGCAGGTCTGCAGCGCGCCATTGTTCGTATATCCGGATGCTGTCCGAGGCCAGGCCGAGCGGGTCGTCCGTGGCGGCCACCAGAAAAGCGGGCGGTGCTTCCGGTGGTACCGTCACCCGGTCCAGCGCCCGGGTGCTGGCATAGATGGGGGCAACGAACGCGGGCCGGCTGTCCGGGTCGAAGTTCAGCGCCACATGCATGGCGACGGTGCCGCCCGCCGAAAAACCCATGAATCCGACCCGATCCGGGTCGATGCCGAACGCCGCGGCCCGGGCCCGGACCAGCCGCATCGCGCTGAGGCCGTCCTCGCCTGCAGAGGGTGCCACGGCGGCCATGTCGGCGCTCGCCTGCTCCGGCGTCTTCCTCACCAGCTCGGCCACCGGATCCTCACCACCGGGTACCAGCCGATAGCGGAGCACGAAGGCTGCCACACCTCTCCCGTTCAGCCACCGGGCCACGTCGTTGCCTTCGCTGTCGATGGACAGAGCGTGAAAGCCGCCGCCAGGCGCGATGACCACGGACGCGCCGTTGCCTTCAGCCGGCAGGAACACCTCCAGGGACGGCCGGCTGACATTGGTCACCACTGCCGTATTGAAGATTTCGGAGTGATAGGTCCGCTCCGGCATGGAATAGGCGTCGCTGCCAGGCAGCTCATCCGCATGGAGGAATATCCGCTCGCCGCCTTCAGCCGACATGGCGTGTATGCCCGGCAGACAGATGGCCGTCATCCAGAAGCTCCGGAACAGGATCCTTCGTATCGACGTTCTTCCGGGCATGGCTTCCCCTCCTCTCTCGCTCAGTCATTCCAGTTCACCTCCTGTTGCTTGCTTCCACCGGCACGTCTTCCCGCCCGTCTCACCCTCGCAGCCTGGCCAGCAGTCCGGCGAGTTCCTCCTCATCGAGACCGGTCCCACCGAACCCGGTTCGGGTGATGAGACCGCCGAAGCGGTCCCGCATGGTTTCCACCACGGTTTCCGGTTCTCCGACGATGGCGAACGTCTGGACCATCTCGTCCGTGATCAGCGCAGCCATGTCCTCCGTGCGATGGGCACGGTTGAGCGGTATCAGCTCATCCTGGAGCCCGCCCCAGCCGTGCAGCTCGAGCACCGGGCGGTAGGCGACCGTGCAGCCATAGAAGGCGATCCGGCCGCGCACCTCGGCGATGGCGCGCTCCAGGGCTTCGTCGTTGCGGCCCATGGCGAGCATGGGGGCGTAGTCGAGCTCGAATCCATCCAGGCTCAGTCCCCGTTGCGCGAGACCCGAGCGCACCGCGGGCAGGGTCACCTCTCTCAGATACCGTTCGGTGGAAAAGGGATGCATGATCATGCCGTCCGCCACCTCCGCCGCCACCTTCGTCATGAGAGGACCGGTGGCAGACAGCAGGATACGGGGTCGGGAACCGCCGGTGTTTTCCGGCCTGAAGGTGGCGGGCATGAGATCGTGCCGGTAATACTCCCCCGCGAACTCGAGCCGCTTGCCGTCGTACCAGCAGTCGAAGATCGCATTCATGGCCTCGATGAACTCGCGCATCTGCCGGGCCGCCTTGTGCCAGGGCATGCCGAATCGCCGTTCGATGTGCGGCTTGACCTGGGATCCCAGGCCCAGCACGAAACGGCCGCCGGAAAAGGCGTTCAGATCGTGGGCGAGCACGGCCATGGACATGGGGTTCCGGGCGAATGCCACAGCCACGGAGGTGACCAGCTCGATCTCCTCCGTATGTTCGGCGGCCAGGGTGAGGGGCAGGAAGGGATCGTGGTTCAGCTCCGCCAGGCGCAGTCCGTCGTATCCCAGCCGTTCCAGCCGGGCCGCCGTCGATCCGATCCGCTCCAGGTCCGCGGCTGCCGGGGCATCGATTTTCATCGTCTGTTCCATCCCATGCTCAGGTCGCATCCTAACCCGGAAATGATCCCAGACCCTTTCCCGCCTCTGCGCGAGCACATACTATGACTCGTTTCCCCATCTCGGGGGCCAACGACGGAGGATTAGGCATGTCGGATCTGGAAGCGGATCTATTCAACCTGGCGATGTCCGAAGAGGCACAGCCGCTCATGGACGCGGTGAAAAAACACATTCAGGACAATGTGGTCCCCATCACCGAGGAGTTCGAGCGGCTCCACCAGGAGAAGGAGGACCGGTGGTCCTGGCATCCCCGGCAGCTCGAGCTTCTGGACGGCGCGAAGGAGAAAGCCAAGGCATCGGGGTTGTGGAACTTCTTCCTGCCCGATTCCGAGATCGGCGAGGGATTGACCAACCTGGACTATGCCTACATCGCCGCCGAGCTCGGCAAGTATCCGCTGGCATCGGAGACGCTCAACTGCTCCGCACCCGATACCGGCAACATGGAGGTTCTGGAAAGGGTGGGAACACCGGAGCAGAAGGAGCAGTGGCTGAAGCCGCTGCTGAACGGCGAGATCCGCTCCGCCTACGCCATGACGGAGCCGGGGCTGCCTTCCTCGGATGCCAAGAACATCAGCACCCAGGCGGTTCTGGAAGGCGACGAATGGGTCATCAACGGAGAGAAGTACTACATCTCCGGCGCCGGGGATCCCCGCTGCAAGATCATGATCACCATGGTGAAGACGAGCCCGGATGCACCGCCCTCCAAGCAGCAGTCCCAGATCCTGGTGCCCATGGACACACCCGGTGTGGAAATCGTCGAAGGCATGCAGGTATTCGGTCAGGATCACGCGCCCCGCGGACACATGCACCTGAAGTTCAACAACGTCCGGGTGCCCAAGGAGAACATCCTGCTCGGTGAGGGCCGCGGCTTCGAGATCTCCCAGGTCCGCCTGGGGCCCGGTCGCATCCACCACTGCATGCGTTCCATCGGCAAGGCGGAAAAAGCCCTGGAGCTGATGGTGCAACGAGGCGCCACCCGGGAAGCTTTCGGCAAGCCCATCGTCAAGCTCGGCAAGAATCTGGAGGTGATCTCCCGTGCGCGCATCGAGATCAACGCCATGCGCCTGGCCGTGCTGCAGGCAGCTAAAGCCATGGACGTGCTCGGCAACAAGGAAGCGCGCGTTTACGTCAGCGCGGTGAAGGCCATGGTGCCGGAGAAGGTCTGCCAGATCATCGACGATGCCATTCAGATCCACGGTGCCACGGGGATCTCCCAGTGGACGCCGCTGGCGGAGATGTACATGGACATGCGCCACCTGCGTTTCGCGGACGGTCCTGACGAGGTGCACCACATGGTGGTCGGTCGCGCGGAAGTCCAGAGATACGGGCTCTGGTAGGCCGCCCGGGCTGAGGGGTAGCCGCGGTGGATACCGCTGCAGGCGGTCTGAGTCGCGCGAAGATGGCGCTCTACGGCGTCGTCAACCTCCCGACTTCGATCGTGGGGCTACCCATCGCCTTATACATACCGGCCTTCTATTCTCAGAATCTGGGCCTCTCGCTGGCGCTCGTCGGGGCGTTGATCGCCCTGTCACGATTGACCGACGTGGTGACGGATCCGGCAATCGGCATCCTTTCCGACCGCTGGCAGACCCGATTCGGGCGGCGCAAACCGTGGCTGGCCATGGGCATGCCGCTGATGATGCTCTCCCTGTGGATGCTGTTCGTACCGCAGAGCGAATCCGCCAGGTTCGTCTGGTCGTGGCTGGGGGGCGACGGAGTATCCAGTCTCTATCTCTTCGTCTGGATCAGTCTGCTGTATCTTTCCTTCACGGTGGTGGACCTGCCCTATCGGGCGTGGGGCGCGGAGCTCTCTCCGGACTACGACGAGCGCTCGCGGGTGACGGGCTGGCGGGAGGCATTCGGATACGGCGGCACTCTGATGGCGCTGTTCATTCCGCTGTACGCCTCGCTGGTACTTGGCCTGCCGGGTGCGGACAACGCCCTGTTCTCAGTCGCCGTCGTCGTGGTCGTGATGCTGCCGCTCCTCACCGCTCCGGCGCTTATCTGGCTGCGTGAGTCGCCCGCCCGCACGGTGGCCGCAGCCCGCGTTCCCTGGCGTCGGGGTCTGAAAATCGTCTGGGCGAACGGGCCCTACCGGCGCCTTGTCATCGGTTTTCTCTTCCTGGTCACTTCCGTCAGCATGACGGCATCTCTGTCACTGTTCTTTGTTCAGTCAGTGATGGAAGAGACGTTCGACCGCTACGCCTTCTTCATCCTTGCCTACTACATCGCCAGCTCAGCCGCCATTCCCATATGGTTCGCAATATCGCGCCGCCTCGGGAAGCACCGCACGGTGGTTCTGGGTATCGCCTGGCTTTCGCTGTGGAGCGCCGTCATACCGCTGCTCGGTCCGGGTCAGTACTGGCTGTTCTTCGTGGTGATGATGCTGAAAGGTTCCGCGGTGGGCTCGCTGGTCTTTCTGCCGGCTTCCATGGCGGCGGACGTGGTCGACCTCGATACGCTGCGCACGGGCGAACAGCGCACCGGGTTGTACTTTTCTCTGTGGGGGATGACGAACAAGGCGGCCGTCGCTCTGGGCGTCTTCCTGGCCACCAACGGCGCGGCCTGGTTCGGATTCGATCCGGCGGCTGACGAGCACAGCGCCACGGCAAAGCTTGCCGTCGCGTTGCTGTACAGCGTGATACCGGCACTGGTCGCGTGTATTGCCCTGCCGCTTCTGTGGAAGTACCCGTTAACCCGTGAGCGCCAGGAACGGATGCGCGCTCACATTGAGCGTCGTGAGGCCCGCCGAGCCCAGGTGAGCGGCTGAGAAAGGCCGGGAGCGGTCAGCAGGCGCATTCAACCGCCTGATGGGGAATCAACGGGTCGCTGATTCATTTTTTTCAGCCATCCTGTATCAGCCAATTTTGATTTAGCCATCTTCTATCAGCCATTTTGTATTAGCCATCTTGCTAATTAATTTCATCGGCGTATCTTTTGTATCAACATTTAGCTTTTAAGCTAATTGAAGGTCGGATCATCCGGGAGAGGGACCATGTCGGAAACCGTCATCTGCCACTATCGTGTCGCCGCAGGCAATGAGAACCGCTTCGAGCAACTGCTCGCCGAACACTGGCCCACCCTCAAGGTGGATGGGCTCTGTGAATCCCGCGGCGGCAAACCCAACATGGAATTCCCGCACGTCACCCCACTTCCGTGAGCAGTGTCAGCGAACGACCGTCCGATACGCCGAAGACCGTCAGCGAGCTCGAGCAGGCGGATGCGGTGTTTTCGGCCCTCGCCCATTCCGTCCGCCGGCAGATTCTTCTGTCGGTCCACTACCGGGGCTGTGCCAGAGCCGGGGAGATCGCCCGCCGTTTCGACTGCAGCTGGCCGACGACGAGCAGACATCTGAGCGCTCTGGTGGAGAGCGGGCTCCTCAGCGTGGAGCGGGTGGGCCGGGAACGCATCTACCGGGCGAACGACCGGCTCCTGGTGGAACTGTTCGAACGCTGGCTCGGATACCTCCGATGAGCACGGCGCGGCCCGTCCCCCTCAGGCCGCGCCCGTTGTGTCTTGTTCAGCCTGACATGGCGCGGTATAACGGCGCCCCGAGCCGGTAGAAGAACGGATTCTCCCGAGAGTCGAGCCGGTAACAGAACACATCGACCAGAATTAAGGATTCGACATGCGCAATTTCTTCAGAGGGATCACCCGGCGCGGCATTCTCGCCCTGCTGTCCGGTCTGCTCGTCACCCTGCCCGTTGCTGCCAACGCGGCGACCGATTCCCCGGTACTGACACGTATCGCCAAGACCGGCACGCTGAAAGTCGGCATGTCCGGTGGACAGCCGCCGTTCAACTTCAACAGCCGGGAAGGCAGAATCATCGGCATGGACGTGGACCTGGCCGGCATGCTCGCCACGGCGCTGAACGTCGAACTGGAGATCGTCGACATGCCGTTCGGGCAACTCCTCCCTGCGCTCGAATCCGGCAAGGTGGATCTGGTGATTTCCGGCATGACGGCCACTCTGCCGAGAAACATGCGGGCGGCCTTCGTGGCACCGTACCACGTCACCGGCAAGTCGATCCTGGCCCGCTCCGAAACTCTGGCCGCACTGGGCCGGGATGAGCTCGGACGCACCGACATGAAGGTGGCGGCCCTGGCCGGTTCCACCAGTGAGGATTTCGTGAAGAGAGTGGCGCCGAATGCCGCGCTGACCACGACCAAGGACTACAACGCCGCCATCGATCTGCTGCTGGCCAACAAGGTGGATCTGTTCGTGGCCGACGCAAGCATCATCATGCTCTCCATGATGCGCTGGCCGGATGCCGGTCTCGTGGCGGCCAACAAGCCGCTCACCATCGAACCGATCGGCATCGCGGTACCGCCCAGCGACCCGCTGCTGCTGAATCTGGTGCAGAACTACATGCGCGCCATGGAGGCGAGCGGCGTGCTGGAGCAGCTGAACAAGAAATGGTTCCAGGACGGCGGCTGGCTGGTGCAGCTGCCCTGATCACCCGGCTCCGCCCGGGCCGGTCGTCGGCTCCGGGCGCTCGAGGCCTCTGATGAATACACTCAACCGGTCCGTCCAGATCATTCTGATCACCTTTCTCTGTGGCTGCAGCAGTGCCGGGCCGTCGCTCGACGACATGACCGAGGGCGGGGATCGGGACGCGCAATGGCAGAAGCGCTATGAACAGCAGTGCATCGCCGCCGGTGTGCAGCCGGGAACGCCGATGATGGTGAAGTGCATCGATGATCTGACCGAGATCGGCGAGGAGCAGCCGGACCGCTAGCACAGGCACGATCCGGCCCACACCGCACGGCGGTGTACACTTCCAGGCGCGTCAGCCGAACAGGAGAAATCATGAGCTTTCTGACCCGCGAGCGGCACGATCACGTGCTGCTTCTCACCATGTCGAGCCCGGATACCCGGAATGCCCTCACCGGCCCCGACCAGTTCGACGACTTCGAGCAGACCTGCGCCGAGGTCAACGACGACGCGTCCGTCAGGTGTGTGGTGCTGACGGGGGAAGGCAGCGCTTTCTGTGCCGGCGGCAACGTGAAGGACATGCGTGATCGCCAGGGACTCTTCGCCGGAGACCCGTTCGATCAGGCGGACGCCTACCGCAAGGGAATCCAGCGGATTCCGCGCGCGATTCACAGCCTGAACGTCCCCGTGATTGCCGCCGTGAACGGCCCTGCGGTCGGCGCCGGCTGCGATCTCGCCACCATGTGCGACATCCGGATCGCCTCCACGAAGGCGATGTTCGCCGAAAGCTTCGTGAAGCTCGGCATCATCCCCGGTGACGGCGGAGCCTGGTTCCTGCCGAGAGCCGTCGGATACTCGAACGCCTGCAAGATGGCTTTCAGCGGTGAGCCGGTGCAGGCGGGAGATGCGCTCAGCATGGGACTCGTTTCCGAGGTGGTCGAGCCCGGGGCACTCATCGACCGGGCTCTGGCACTTGCTGCCAGCATCGCTGCCAATCCGCCGCACGCGGTCCGACTGACGAAACAGCTCATGCGGGCGAGCGAAAAGGCGAGCCTCAACGAGCTGCTGGACATGTCCGCGGCCTTCCAGGCCGTCTGCCATGCGGAGCCCGACCATATGGAGGCGGTCAACGCCTTCTTCGAGAAGCGGCCGGGCAACTACCGGGAGCGCTGATCGAGCGATGCTCTACCGGATCCTGGCCGACGCCATCGTCGTCCTGCATCTGGGATTCGTCGTCTTCGTGATGCTCGGCGCTCTGCTGGCGCTGCGCTGGCCGAAGCTGGTCTGGCTTCATCTGCCCACCGCCTTCTGGGGTGCCTGGATCGAGTTCAGCGGCCGGATCTGTCCGCTGACACCGCTCGAGAACAGGCTGCGCAGCCTCGGGGGGGACGCCACCTACGAGCAGGACTTCGTCGAGCAGTACCTGCTCCCCGTTCTCTATCCATCCGGGTTGACCGCGGACGTGCAGATTCTGCTCGGCACTCTGGTTGTTCTCGTCAACGCGGCCCTCTATGGTCTGCTCTGGCACCGCCATCGGCACCGCGCAACCACAGGGCAGAGGGGAGAAAACACATGAGTGTCGAGATCAACGGCATCGCCCACATCCAGTTCACCATCAACGATCCCGAATCGGGACTGCCGTTCTGGGAATCGCTCTGTCACTTCATGGGCATGAAGACGCTCATCCGCAACGACGAGACCGTTTACTGCATCGGCGGCCGAACGGGACTGCTGGCCAGAGCGGCGCCGCCGGAAAAGCGCGGCAAGGTCTTTGATCAGTGGACGGCCGGGCTGCACCACTTCTGTATCCGGGCGCGCTCCCGGGAGGACGTGGACGCCATCGCCAGGCATGCCGAGTCCATCGGCGCGCGCATCGTTCATCCGCCGGAGGATGGAAGCCAGTTCGCGCCAGGCTACTACTCCGTGCTGTTCGAAGACCCGGACGGTATCCGCATCGAGATCAATCACGTGCCCGGCAAAGGTCACTTCGGCGATCAGGGCCGTCTCGGACCCGGCGGCGGCGGGCCTGCCGGTCGCTACGGCGAAGACGGCCTCAACGACTGACCTCTGGAGACACAGCATGACCCACAACCCGCAGATTCTGATCGACTCACTGCCCGAGGGAAAACTCACCGCGGAGAACTACCGGCTCGCCGAAGCACCCATGCCGGTACCCGGAGCCGGGGAAGTGCTCGTGAAAACCATCGCCTTCGCCATCACTGCCGGCACCCGGGCCGGCCTTCAGGGCAGCGCCAGCTATGCCGGTGCTCCCGCAACTGGTGTGGTCATGAACGGCACCGGGGTAGGCGAAGTCATCGAAAGCCGCGCGGATGGATTCATGGTCGGCGACCGGGTCATGGGCTCTACCGGCTGGCAGGCATACGCGAACCTGCCGGCGAAGGATCTGACGAAGCTCGATCCGACGCAGGATCCGGTGAACTACCTGGGTCCGCTGGGCGTCAACGGACTCACGGCCTACTTCGGACTGCTCCGGGTCGGGCAGCCGGCTTCGGGAGAGACCGTCATGGTCTCCGCGGCCGCCGGCTCCGTGGGCCATCTCGTCGGTCAGATGGCAAAGATCCGGGGTGCTCGGGTGGTGGGTGTCTGCGGCAGCGACCAGAAAGGCGCCGTGCTGCGGGAAAGGCTCGGCTTCGATGCCACCGTCAACTACCGGGACCCGAACTACCGGCAGGCGCTGAAAGAAGCCACTCCGGATGGCGTGGACGTTTACTTCGACAACACCGGGGGCGCTGTGCTGGGTTCCGCGCTGTTCCGCATGAACGTCGGCGGGCGTGTGGCATGCTGCGGCGTCGTCTCCCAGTACGATACGGATTCGCCGGAACCGAGCCCGAAAGGCGTGCCCGGCCTGCTCGTGAACAAGCGGATCACCATGCGGGGGTTTCTGGTGTTCGACTTCGCCGACGAGTATCCGGCCGCACGCCAGGACATCGCCGGCTGGCTGGCCAACGGCAGCCTGATTGCCCTCACCGACGAAGTGCAGGGACTTGAGGCCGCTCCGGCCGCCTTCGTGGATCTGCTCGCGGGCGGCAATCTGGGCACCCGGATCGTCAGGCTGGATTAGCCGTCGGCGGCGCCCAGCGTCTGCCGCCGCAACCGGCGCATGCCCACGAGCCAGCGATCCACGTCGTTGCCCTTGCGCCGCACGTACTCCTCCACCTCCGGATGCGGCAGCACGTGGAAGCGCTCCTCCCGGATGGTCTCGACGACCGTCTGAGCCAGTGCTTCCGGCTCGATGATGCCGTCGGTCTGACCATCTCCCAGGCTCCTGGGCGCCATGGCCGTGTTCACTCCCTGAGGGCAGAGCACGCTGACCCTGATTCCGTCATCGCCGTGGGTAATGGCGATGAATTCCGCCAGTTTCACTGCCGCTGCCTTGGTCACCGTGTATGGACCGGACCCCAGCGCTGCCAGCAGCCCGGCGGCGGATGCCGTGTTCAGCAGGTATCCCTCACCACGCCCGATCATCGCCGGCAGCACCGCCCGGGCGGCGTACACGTGCGCCATCACATGCAGCTCCCACTGCTGCTGCCAGACCTCATTCCCGGCGTCCGTCAGCACGCCCGCGCCCCCGGCACCGGCATTGGAGCAGAAAAGATCGATCTGACCGTATCGCTGCTCAGCAGCAGCGACCAGCGCCTGAACGTCCGCTTCCCGGGTGACATCACAGACCATGCCCTCGCAGCCGAGCGCCCGGGCTGCATCTTCGACCGCCCCGCCATCCAGATCTGCCAGCATGACGCCGCGCGCGCCTTCCGCGAGAAACGCTTCGCCCATGGCACGCCCGATGCCGCCGCTGCCGCCCGTGATCACGGCGACTCTGTCCTTCAGTTCCATCCTGTATCCCCCGAAAAAAGCAACGAATCAGCGGGACGGAACACTAGCGCAGGGGGCCGGAAAAGAGAAACCGCCGATTGATCTCACGCAAGGTACGCCCCGCCCGGCCTGCTAGTCTGAGCGGGTATCTACACTGAGGCCTGCTGCGTGCACGCACACCTCCCTGCCGACGCCATCCGTTTCAGAGACCAGGTCCGCGAGTTTCTGCGCGAGCACCTGGACGATGAGCTCAGAAACGCGGCCAGACTGACCACCGGCGTGCATACGGAAATCGAAGCCGGGCAGCGCTGGTACAGAATCCTCGCCCGCCAGGGCTGGATCGCGAACACCTGGCCGGAAGCCTACGGCGGCACCGGGTGGAACGCCCTCGAGCGCTACATCTTCGGCATCGAGTGCTTCAAGGCCGGTGCGCCCCTGCTCTTCAACGGCGGCATCCGCCATCTCGGCCCCATTCTGATGGCCGAAGGCACGGAGGCACAGCGGGAGAAGTACCTGCCCGGCATTCTCTGTGGCGAGCACATCTGGTGTCAGGGCTATTCAGAGCCGGGTGCAGGTTCTGACCTGGCCGCTCTCAAGCTGAAGGCCGAGCGTCAGGGCGACCACTACGTGCTGAACGGATCCAAGATCTGGACGACGGGTGCGCACTTCGCCACCCACATGTTCGCGCTGGTACGCACGGACGACAGCGGTGCCCGCCAGTCGGGTATCACGTTTCTGCTGCTCGAGATGACCACGCCGGGCCTGGAGGTGCAGCCCATCATCAGCATCAGCGGCGATCACGAGCTCAACCAGGTCTTCTTCAACGACGTCCGCGTGCCGGTGGCGAACCGGGTGGGCACTGAAGGCGACGGCTGGCGGGTGGCCAAATCCCTCATGCAGCATGCACGATCGAACAATGTGAACACCGGCTGGGTGCGGGAGGCACTGGCAAGACTCAGACGTCTCGCCGGACAGGAAGCCAGCGGCCAGGGCGGCAGCCTCTGCGAAGATGCCGCCTTCCGACGGAAGCTCGCCGAGGCGGAGATCTTTCTCGAGCGGGTCACCGTCCTGGAGCTCCGGGTGCTGGCCGCCACTCACAAGGGCGACAGTCCCGGGGCGATCTCTTCCGTGCTGAAGACGCTGGGCTCCGAGGTGAAACAGCAGATCACCGAGCTCGCTGCACAAGCCGTCGCCTGGTACGGCCTGCCTTTCCAGCCGGAGGCGCTGAATCCCTACGCCGAGTCGCCGTTCGTCGGGCCGGCGCATGCGCTGACGGCCCTGCCGACCTATCTCAACGAGCGGGCGGCAACCATCTACTCCGGCGCCAGTGAGGTTCAGCGGGACGTGCTGGCGAAGCGGGTGCTCGGGCTCTAGGGCACCCGGGCGGAAACGGCCGTCACAGAGTACTACAGCAGCTGAAAGCCCAGACAGACCAGCAGAATGAGTGCCGTCATGCCGATCAGGAGCCGCCGATCGGTCGGGCTCGCGTGTCCGAGCATGCGTTGCCAACCCTCAGGCAGCGGTATCCAGGCGACGAGCAGTGCTGCGAAAAAGCCAAAGGGGTTCCACCAGAGCCACGACAGGCCGGGTAGCCACAGCCAGAGACAGACGTTGGTCCCCAGACCGGCGGCAAAGCCCCGAAGCGCAGCCGCCTGGCGCCGGCTTTGAGCACCGGCGGGCGTCAGGAGCGCCAGCACGAAGAGCGCCAGCAATGGGCCATTGGCCATGGAGCCCACCTTGTTGATCGCTTCCAGAACGGTGGGTGCAATGTGTTCCACCTGGAAGCTGAACAGCACCGCAAAGAGACCCCAGCCGAAGGTTGCGAGCTTTGAGCGGAGAAAGAGGCTGCGCTCGTCCTGCGGGCGCCCGTGCCGGTAAAAGTCCTCCACGGTCGCGGCGGACAGAGAGTTCAGAGCGGAGTCGATGGACGACATGGCGGCGGCGAAGAGCCCCACCATCACCAGACCGATGAGTCCTGGCGGAAAGTGGTCGAGCACGTAAGCTGGAAAGACCATGTTGAGATTGGGTGTTCCCGACCCGCTCCGGGGCAGATCGTCGACGAACCCGGGTGTCCCGGCGGCATAGGCGGCCAGCGCCAGTCCGAGCAGGCAGTAGAGCAGGACGAGTGGGAATCTGAGCAGCCCGTTCAGCAGCAGGACTCTGTTCGACGCACTGACCGAACGCGCGGCCAGCACCCGCTGCGCCTGGCTCTGATCGCATCCATAGTACGCCACGTAGAGAAAGAACCCGCCGATCAGCATGGGCCAGAAGCCGTACGCTTCTCCTTCCCGGAGGCCCCAGTTGAAGTCCAGGGCCCGGGTCCTTTCCAGGTCCTGAATGGTGCCGAGATCAATCTGTCCGACCAGGATACCCAGCGTGGCCAGCACCGCCGCGATGATCAGCACCATCTGCACCACATCGCTGATGACCACGGCCCGCATACCGCCCAGCACGTCGTAGGCGACGGTCACCACCATGAGGACGGCCACCGCAGCCGGGTAGCTCAGGTCGATCAGCAGGGTCAGCACCGTCGCCACGCCGTACACGGTGACACCCGTGGCCACACCGCGGAAGATCTGGAAAACGAGACTGGCCACCAGTCGCGCTTCCCGGCCGAGCCGCTCTTCGAGAAACGCATAGACGGACACGTGTCCGCTCGAACGGATCGGTCCGAACAGCAGCATCAGAGCGAGCATGGCCAGCGGTACGGCCAGCTCGTACTGCAGCCACAGCATGCCGCCGCCGGCCGCGAAACCCACGAAGGCGGGCGCACCCAGCAGGCTGTTGGTCGAACACTGGGTGGCGATGGTGGACGTCGCCAGAGACAGAGACCCCAGATCGTTGCCGCCGAGATAGTAATCCCTGCGCGAGCGCTGACGACGTCCCACAAACGCCGCCAGCGCCAGCATGCCGATGAGATATACCCCCATCACGCACCAGTCAATGAAACTCACAGCCTGGCACGCATACTGCTTACCTCAGATGAGTCTCTAAACCGGTAGCGCAAGATCAGACCGACAGAACCACATGGGGAAATGAACGAGCAAGATTCAGGCCAGCAGGACGTCCTTTTCACGGCCCTGATCCCGCTGCTGAATCACCTGTACCGACCTCAGAGCGCTGTCCCGCTGGCCCGGCGCCTGGCGACCATCGCCTCGACCGCAAAGAACGGGCCCGTCCGGCGCGACGCCGCCGGGAACGGCCGCCCCCTCCTCATCACCTATGGAGACACGCTCCGCAACGACGGCGAAGCGCCGCTCGAAGTTCTGCACCGGTTTCTCATGCGCCATCTTGGTGCGGACCTGGGGGCCGTTCATCTCCTGCCTTTCTTCCCCTCCTCGTCCGACGACGGTTTCGCCGTGATCGACTATCGTATGGTGGATCATCACATCGGCAGCTGGGAGAACGTCCGTTCGATGGCCGACGACTACGAGCTGATGTTCGATCTGGTGATCAACCACTGCTCGCGGGAGTCGCTCTGGTTCGCCGATTTCGTCAGCGGTCGGGATCCCGGGCGTCACTTCTTCATCACGCTCACCGAGGACTCGGATACCTCCGCAGTGATCCGGCCCAGGAGCACACCGCTGATTTCCACCGTGCATACCTATGCCGGTATCCGTCACGTCTGGAACACGTTCAGCGACGATCAGATCGATCTGGACTTCTCCAATCCGGATGTGCTCGAAACCTTCGTGGACATACTGTTCTTCTACATCCGGCAGGGTGCCAGCCTCATCCGGCTGGATGCCGTCGCCTTTCTCTGGAAGCGGCTCGGGA
Source organism: Gammaproteobacteria bacterium (assembly GCA_030425195.1). Taxonomy (GTDB): domain Bacteria; phylum Pseudomonadota; class Gammaproteobacteria; order Pseudomonadales; family Azotimanducaceae; genus SZUA-309. Next base: position 195,738 of record JAUIAV010000007.1, read on the forward strand.
CCAGCTGCATGAGCCTGCCCGAGACGCACGTGGTGGTGAAGGTTCTCCGCACGCTCGTCGACCACGCCGCGCCGCACGTTCGCCTCATCACGGAAACCAACGTGCCTCATGAGGAGAACATCAGCTATTTCGGCCAGGGGGACGAGGCGCACATCGTCTATCAGTTCTCTCTGGCGCCGCTGCTGCTCTACAGTTACGTGTTCGGTGACGCCTCCTACCTGACCACCTGGGCCGCCCGTCTCACCACCCCGCCGCCGGGCACCACCTATCTCAATTTCATCGCCTCCCACGACGGCATCGGTCTGCGGCCCCTGGAGGGGCTCATTCCCGAAGAGAACGTGCGCCGCCTTGTCGATAGGATGCACGATCGGGGCGGCTTCGTGACCATGCGGGATGCGGGCGACGGCCGGCAGCGACCTTACGAGATCAACGTCGCACTGTTCAGCGCCTTCGAGGAGTCACTGCCCGCCTACCTCGCCGCCCACACCCTCCTTTTCTCGTTTCAGGGTATGCCGGCCCTCTACATTCACAGCCTGCTTGCCACCGTGAACGACCTCCACCTCGTGGAGCAGACCGGCAGAACCCGCTCCATCAATCGGGGCTACTGGGAACAGGAGGTGGTGGAGGCGCGCCTTCAGGATCCCGACTCTCCGCAATCCCGCATGCTCGCTCACTGCCGCAACCTGATGCGGCTGCGGGAAACTCAGCCTGCGCTGGCGGTCTGGGCCGATCAGGCAGTGAGCCCGTGCCCGCCCGGGGCCTTCGTGCTGCGGCGGACCTGTCCCTCTCAGGCTCTGGTGATTGCCGCCTCCATGTGCCCGGAAGCGCAGGACATCCCGACTCACGGCATTGGTCTCGAGGAAGGCGAATTTCCGGATCTGCTCAGCGGCAGATCCGTGGCGGTGGGCGAACACCTGTCTCTGGCGCCTTATGAAGTTCTCTGGCTGGATGTGACTGCCGCGACTGACGCGGCCGCTGACTGAATCAGTCGGATGCCGCCTCAGGCCACCGCCCGCGCGGTCGAGGCCCTCACGGCGGCGTCGGGCAACCCGTCGGCCCGGTCGGCCGCCACCGCTTCCAGCAGATCGGCGAACACGTCCCGATACACGCTGGTCACCCGGTTCCAGGATGGAATGAACGGTGACTCGTCTCCGCCTTCGAGGAACGCCTCTCCCGCTTTGAGGATGTTGGACGCAAAGAGCTCCACCGCCTGCTCCTCCGCATGACGGTCCAGGGAAAGACCGTTGATGACCGCGTCGTTGGCGTAGGATTCGATCAGGTCCAGGGCGATCCGGTAGTAGCAGGCCTTGGCGGTGCGGACCGAGCCCGGATCGAACACCACACCGTAGGTCGCCAGCTTCTTGAACAGAGCCTTGGTGATGTCCAGGCTCATCCGGGACAGGCCGCGGCTTGCATCCTCGGCAGACAGAGACTGATGCTTATGATCGTAGTTGTCGGCAATCTCCACCTGACAGAGCCGGTTGGTGGAATAGTTGCGGAACATTTCCGAGAGAATGCCGACTTCGAGCCCCCAGTCCGAAGGTATCCGCAGGTCCGTGAGCACATCGGCACGCATGGCGAACTCACCGGCGAGCGGATAGCGGAAGCTGTCGAGATAATCCAGATACGGGTGGCCGTCCGACAGATTTTTCATGGTCCGGATCAGCGGTGATACCAGCAGTCGGCTGACCCGTCCGTTCAGCTTGTCGTTCCCGAGCCTGGCGTAGTAGCCCTTGCAGAACTCGTAGGCGAACTGCGGATTGGCCACGGGATAGATCAGGCGCGCAAGCAGGCTGCGGTCATAGGTGGTGATGTCGCAATCGTGCAGGGCTACCGCTTCGGTATTGCCGAGCGCCTGCACGTAGCCGAAGCAGTACCAGACGTTGCAGCCCTTGCCCCGGGCACCGGGCTCGAGCCCTTCTGAGGACAGCTTCGCCTGTATGGCCCGCATTCTCGGACCATCGTTCCAGATCACATGATGACTCTGGGGCAGCACGGAGAAATATTCGAGCGCGTGCTGGTATTCCGGTTCGCTCGCCTGATCCAGACCGATGATCACTTCCTTCAGGTAGGGCACCTGTGCGAGCTCGCGGACGATCTTCGCGAGCGCCGGAGTGGCGAGCTCCGAGTAGAGACAGGGCAGCACGAGTGCCATGGGGCGCTGCTCGGCGAACCCGGCGAGCTCCGCTTCCAGAGCCTCGACGGGCCGATCGCTGAGATTGTGCAGGGTGGTGATGATGCCGTTCTGAAAGAAATCGCTCATGGATCGCTCCCGGCCTCAGGCGGCCTCGTGGTGGTGGTCGAGCAGATCGGTGACTGCGTCCAGCCAGGCGCCCGGACCGGCCACGGGCGCGCGGTGGGCATTCGGATTGGCAAGCTCCAGATAGTCGCCCTCGCGGGTCGGGAAAACGATGGCATGATCGGCCCGCTCCATCATCTCCAGATCGTTCGGCGCATCGCCACAGGCGAGCGTCACCGCGTGGATCCCGAACTGGAATCGGAGCAGGCGCCAGAGCCTGGCCAGGGCCCGGCCTTTGTTCAGACTGCTGCCAACGTGGTGGAAGCGGCCGCCCCGGACCAGTTCGAGATGTTTCCGGGCCAGATCCGCCTGGAAGCGCTCGAGCGCTGCGTCATCCTGCAGCCAGAGGATCGGTTCGGACCCGACCCTCTGCCGGGCTTTCTCCGCGCCGGAAAGACTGAGGCCCGTCTCCCTGGCGATCTCATCCGGTGCCATGTCCGAAAATCCCCGGAACTGGTAGTCGTGCTGAAAGCGGAGCATGCGCAGCTCGGCCAGCACCTCCGCATAAGGGCGGCCGAAGCTTTCGATCTCGAAACCGTCCAGTCTCTCGGCACCGGGCCGGCAGAGGGTGCACTCCCGCCAGGCCATCCCGCTGCCGTTCTCGTAGATGAGAATGGGGTCGGAAACGCACCGTCCGGCCAGCTCGATCATCTCTGCGGGGGTCTTGCTGGATGCCAGCGCGATGCGAGCATCCGGGTAGGTGTCTGCAATGGTGTCCAGCGCCTGGGCCGCCTGCGTGTGCAGGTAGTCATCATCCAGAAGCGTGCCGTCCAGATCGGTCACAATCAGCCAGCTCATCCGGGTTCCCCTGTATGCCTGTCGGTTCTGATGGCTCTGTCGCCTCATCTGCCTGTTCGTCTGCCTGCTTCTCATGATGCAAACTTGAGGCCAGTCGGTTTCCGCCCTGAAACGCCGAGAATCGAAGGCCGCAGCGCTCTCTCTGCACCGAAACGGATCGAGACCCGTCAGGCCGGCACCAGAATGGTGCGCGACATTCTCTGCCGGGGAGCCTCATACGGGCGGGTGTATACTGTCGTGCTGCGACCGGAACCCTGCCGGTCTTTCATTCGGAGCCCTGCCGTGACTGAAGCCGCGAAGACCGGCATGTTCTCTTCCCTGTCCTTCCGTGACTTCCGGCTGCTCTGGTTCGGCAACGTGGCCGCCACATTCGCCATGCAGATGCAGATGGTTGCCCGGGGCTGGCTGATCTACGACATGACCGCCTCGCCCATGGCGCTCACCTGGGTCATGCTTTCGTTCATGCTGCCGTCCGTGGTGTTTTCTCTGGCCGGCGGTGTCATCGCCGACCGGCTCAGAAAGCGGTCGATCATGATCGTCTCCGGGATCATGAACACCATCGCCACGGCAGCGCTGGCTGCCATCGTCTACTCCGGCGAGGTCACTTTCTGGCACTTCATCTACTTCGGTGTGTTCAATGGCACCGTGCTGGCGCTGTCCATGCCGGCCCGGGCATCCGTGACCCCGGAGATCGTCGGCCGGGACCAGGTCGTCAACGCCATGGCACTGCAATCCGCCACCTTCAATCTGTCCCGCATCGTCGGGCCTACCCTCGCCGGCGGGCTGATCGCACTGTTCGCCGCCGGTGACACCAGCTCCGCGGAGGGCGTGGGCATCGTGATCTTCCACGTGGCCCTGCTCTACCTGATCTCGGTGATCTGCACGGCACTCATTCACTACCAGGGAAATCCCCATCACCAGGGCGCGAGTCCGCTGGACGACGTGGTTGAAGGCTTCCGTTTCATGCGCAGTGAACGCATCGTTCTCGGGATGCTGGTGATGGGCTTCGTACCCATGACCTTCGGATTCTCGGTCACCTTTCTCATGCCTGCGTTCAACGCGGACATCATTCACGGCGGCCCCGATACGCTGGGCCTTCTGATGACGGCGGCGGGTGCAGGCGCGCTCGGAGGATCACTGCTCCTCGCGAGAGCCGGCGACATCGGCAGCAAAGGCCGGGTGATGTTCTACGCCGGCTTTCTCTGGGCCATCTTCGTCGGCGCCTTCGCTCTGTCCGGAAATCTGCTGGCCGCCATGTTCTTCGGGGCGGTTTCCGGGCTGTTCGGAGCCGTCATGGGATCTCTGAACATGAGCGTGATCCAGATCGCGCTGCCGGATCACATCCGCGGGCGGGTGATGGCCATCATGATGATGGCTCATGGCTTCATGCCCCTCGGGATCATCCCGATCAGCGCGGTGGCCGAAAACCAGGGTATCGATCTGGCACTGCTGCTGGCGGGCGTGCTCATGGCCGGCAGTCTCCTGCTTATACGGTTGTGGATTCCGGAGCTCGCGCGCATAGACCGGGGTCACGAGGCACCATCGGATACCGGAACGCACGCCGGCGAACCGGAATCCGCCGCCTGACGGCCTCCCCTTGAGCACACTCGTTACCGGCAGCTCGGGACATCTCGGCGAAGCGCTGATGCGGACCCTGCGCGGCGCGGGCGAGGCAGTGACCGGTCTGGACATCGCGCCCGGCGCCTGGACGGACCGCACCGGTGACATCGGCGACAGAGCGCTCGTCGAAGAGGTCATGACAGACGTTCGCACGGTCTTTCATACCGCCACCCTGCACAAGCCGCACGTTGCCACACACCCGAAGCAGGCATTCATCGATACGAACGTGTCCGGCACCCTGACCCTGCTGGAAGCTGCCGCGGCGGCCGGCGTCCGCCGATTCGTCTTCACCAGCACCACCAGCGTCTTCGGAGATGCCCTGCGCCCGCCACCGGGCACACCGGCTGCCTGGATCACGGAAGAGGTGGTGCCCAGGCCCAGAAACATCTACGGGGTGACCAAGACCGCCGCGGAAGATCTCTGTCTGCTGGTCCACAGGCAGCAGGGCCTCCCCTGCCTCATTCTGAGAACCTCGCGCTTTTTCCCGGAAGAGGACGACAGCCGCGAACGCCGGAGCGCGTTCGATGACGAGAACCTCAAGGCCAATGAGTTTCTCTACCGGCGTGTCGAGCTCCAGGACGTGGTGGCGGCCCATCTCTCGGCCCGGGATGCCGCCGAACGTATCGGCTTCGGCCGCTACATCATCAGTGCCACGTCACCGCTGCGGAAAGACGACCTGGCGGACCTCAACCACCGCGCGCCGGAAGTGGTCGCGGGCCGCTGCCCCGGCTATGAGGACGTGTACCATCATCGCGGCTATCGGATGCTGGACCGGATCGACCGGGTGTACGTGAACGAAGCCGCCAGACGGGATCTCGGCTGGCAGCCCGCGTGGGACTTTCAGCGGGTGCTCGAACATCTGGCGCGGAATGAGCCCATCGTCAGCCCGCTCACTCTGGCCATCGGCAGCAAGGGCTATCACGACAGGGTCTTCGAGGATGGTCCGTTTCCGGTGGAGGACTGATCCTTGCGCGCGCTGATCTTCGATCTGGACGGCACCCTGCTCGACCGCTCCCGACGGGTCAGTCCAGCCAACCTGAGAGCCCTGCTGCGTGCGCACGATGCCGGTTTCCAGCTGGTCATCGCCACATCCCGGCCCATCCGCAGCATCCGCCGTTTTGTCCCCGCGGCCCTGATCGATCGAGCCCTCACCATCAGCCTGAACGGCGCGGCGGTCTTCGAGCCGGGCAGTCGACGCGCCCGCCTGGTCGCCCCCATCGCAGACGAGATAGAACCACTGATCGACGCCATGACGGCAACGGGCGAATCGATCCGATTTTCGGTCGAAACCGATGGTCATCGGTTCGCCTCCAGCGAAACGCTGGATCCGGAGACCCTCCGGGACTACCACCATGCCACCCCCGACATGGTGGTTCCTCTGGAAGTACTCGACCCGGAACGTACCACCAAGGTCGCCGTCGACGGCATCGGCCGTCCGATCCCGAAAATTCTGGCCCTGGCCGATGCATTCGAAACGCTCAGGTTCATCCCGGCAGATGACCACACCTTCGCGAATGTGGTTTCCAGCCGGGTAGACAAGTCCCTGACGCTGGTGGATTGCGCTGCTGCAGCCGGCATCGATCTGACCCAGTCCATCGCGTTCGGGGATGACCTTCCGGATATGGATCTGTTCCGTCACGTCGGTCGCTCGGTCGCCATGGCGAACGCCAGAGGGGAAGTGAAACGTCTGGCCGGCGAGGAAATCGGCGACTGTGACACCGACACCATCGCGGACTTCATCCGCGGTCTTCTCTCCTGACACGCGCGCCTTTGATTTTCAGCGGCGCTCGGCTACCGTGGAGGTGGGTCCAACCAGGGGGAGAAGCATGCGCCGCGGGATCAATCCGACAGCAACGCTGTGCGTCTGGCTCGCGCTGACGGCGGTCACCGCCTGCAGTGAACGTGCAGCAACGCCGCCGGAGAGCGCCGCCGCGCCGGCTGAGACACCCACGGCCGAACCGGCGCTGAGCGAGGAGCAGAAGCTCCTTCCGGGGGTCGAGTTTCTGACCATCGAGAGCAACGGTATCCGGATGCGCGTGGCCAGCATGGGCGAGGGTCCCGCGGTTCTGTTGGCACACGGCTGGCCGGAATCCTGGTACTCCTGGCGGCATCAGCTGAGAGCACTCGCGGATGCCGGATATCGGGCCCTCGCACCGGATATGCGCGGCTACGGCGAAACGGATGCGCCCCAGGACGTGAGCAGCTACAACCAGGTCAATCTGGCCGCGGACATGGTGGGGATCCTGGATGCGCTCGGTATCGACCAGGCAACCATGGTCGGCCATGACTGGGGATCCCCCGTGGCCGCCAACACGGTGCTCCTGTACCCCGAACGCTTCAATGGTCTCGTGCTCATGAGTGTGCCGCATGGGGGACGCGGCCCCGCGTCGCCCATGGCGGCCATGCGGGAGAGGACGGGCGACAACTTCTTCTACATGCTCTATCACAACGAGCCGGACGGCGTGGCAGAGAAGGAGTACGATGCCGATCCGCGCGAGTTCCTCCGTCGTATCTACCAGAGCCCGGACTCGCCGCGGGAACCGCCCGAGGTCACCGATCCGAAACGGGCGGCCGGCGGCTGGATGCCGCGCATCGGCCGTCCGCTGGGTCTGCCGGACTGGCTGACCGAAGCGGATCTCGACTACTACGCGGGTCAGTTCGAAAAGACCGGGTTCCGCGGCGGTGTGAACTATTACCGGAACTTCGATCTGTCCTGGGAGCTGACCGCGGATCTGGCCGGGGTGGCCGTTCCGGTGCCGACCCTGTTCATTGCAGGCGCCTCGGACATGGTGATCGGCGGGGCCGATGAGGCGCAACTGCGCGCGATGATGGCCGCCAGTGTGCCCGAGCTCACTGACGTGGTGCTGCTGCCCGGCATCGGCCACTGGGTCCAGCAGGAGGCGCCGGGGCCCGTCAATGCGGCCCTGATCGGCTTCCTGGAGGCGCTCTGACCCGGTAACTGTGCAATTCTGCACAGTTTCCCGCCGGATCCGGCGATGAACGGCCGTTATCCGGGTAAATACCACGCTGAGCACAACGGTCAGACCAACGGAGCGGCTCCATTCTGACGCCACTGAATTGAGATGTGGGGTCTGAACCATGCAGTCTTTCGATACCGTAGAGCGCTTCGCCGTCCTCCTGCTCGTCGCAGGGATGGGCATGTTCATCTGGGGCTGGTCCCTGAACCCACCGGCCGGGCTCATCGAGGCGGTCACGGGCGCTTACACGGACTGGAGCCCGGGACTCGTTGTAGACGGCCTCCTGCTCCTGGTGATCAACCGGGTGCTGCGCAACAACGAGCGCAGCCGGATCCTCGGCCAGGTGGGCAGCCTCTCAAACGAGTTCGCCCTGGACGCGGTCCGCCGCTGCCAGGAGGAAGGCTGGACAGAGAGCGGTGCCATGGCAGGGCGCGACTACAGTAAGGCGCGGCTCAGCCGGGCGGATCTACCGGGTGCCGTGCTGAACCGGTCGAAGTTCCGCTTCGCTGATCTCCATCACGCAGATCTGATGCACGCCGATCTGCGCGGTACGGACTTCACGGGAGCCAACCTGACCGGTGCGGATCTGCGCTGGGCAGATCTGCGCGGGGCCAAGCTCTGCTGGGCGGATCTCACGGGTGCGGAGATCGATGGTGCGCGCCTAGACGGCGTAGATGCGGCTTCTGCAACCGCACCATCGGGATTTCGCCGAGCTGAGAGGCGCTGTCGTAGGTGGATACCTCTCTCCGACACAGCTCAAGCTGCTGAAGGAGAGCTTCGAGTTGCTCATGGCGGATGGCACCCAGGTAGTGACGGATTTCTATGACCGGCTGTTCACGGTCGCACCGCAGCTGCAGAGCCTGTTCAGCACGAGCATGGAGCGCCAGGTACGGAAGTTTCTCCAGAGCCTGCACCTGATCGTCTCCAGCCTGGCCTCGACGGAGAAGGCCGTGCCGATGCTGCAGCGACTGGGGGATCGGCACCGGGGCTACGGGGTGGAACCCGGTCACTATCCGCTGGTGGGCGGGGTCCTGATCGACACGCTGGAATCCGCGCTTGGAGATGCATTCACTCCGGAAGCCCGGGAAGCCTGGTCCGGTGCTTTTCAGCAGATCGCCGCGATCATGAGTGCGGGTCCGGACGTCGAACCCGAAGCCGCCAGGAGCAGTCAGAACGCCGCGGACGGGTACCCGGCGCTCTCCCACGGTGCTGCCCGCTGAACCGTTCGGGGCATCTCTTAGTCCGCGCGGCCGGATCGGTTAGGATGCCGGTCTCAGACACTCCGGACCGAAAAGAGATGCCCCTCGAGCTCAACGACAGAGAAGCGCGTGTGATCGGTTGCCTGATGGAAAAATCCGTCATCACGCCGGACCAGTACCCGATGACGCTGAATGGCCTCACCAATGCCTGCAATCAGAAATCCTCCCGCGAGCCGGTGATGAACCTGGAGCCCGGACAGGTGCTGGCCACACTCAGGGGGCTGCAGGACAAGCACCTGGTCCGGGTGGAGGAGAACTTCCGGACTCAGGTGGAGAAATTCAGCCACCGGCTGTGCAATACCCCGTTTTCGGACTTCCAGTTCGATCCCGCCCAGTTCGCCGTCATGACCGTGCTGCTGCTGCGCGGCCCCCGCACACCGGGGGAGCTGAAGGCCAACGTCGGCCGCCTGCATACGTTCGCCGACAATGACGAGGTGCAGGAAACGCTGGATACGCTCATCGACCGGGAAGGCGGCCCGGTAGTTGCCCGGCTGCCACGCACCCCCGGACGGCGGGATCACGAGTATGCGCATCTGCTCTCGGGTGACGTTCCGGCGGCGTCGGCATCCCCGGCCCGGGAGGCCGCCGAACCCCCAGCGGCATCCGCAAAGCCGGCGACGCCCGGAACAGGCGATCCGGCTCTGAACGAAAGGGTGGCGTCACTGGAGGCCGAAGTGGCAGAACTGAAAGCCCAGCTTGCCACCCTGACATCCGAGCTCGGTCTGGACCAGGCTCCCTAGAACATGTTCGGGCAGTGTGGCCGTCGCCGGGTCGAGAACAGGGCATCCAGCACCGCTTCCCGGCCCGGGTCCGGCACCGCAATCCTGCCCATGCGTGCCAGATCGCTCGGTCGGCTGTGACCGGACAGGAGCGATGCAAGACCGTCCGGTTTCACCGCCAGATCCGGGCTGGCGCTGGCACCGAGTTTTTCCACGGCCGCCGTGCCATCGTCCACCGTGAGCCGGTAGCAGCCGTTGTTCCACGGACAGAGCCCGTCGTCGACCACTTCGATGACCGCCTCGCCCTCCAGGTCGTATCCACGCCCGGCAAGCGCAGTCGCCGCATCCACCACCCGCATCCAGACCCCGTCCCAGGTCTTCCGCCGCAGCATGCGCGGCTCGAGCAGCAGGCCCGGCGCCGGATCGTCCTCCGCGACGTAGTCGAACCGAATGGTCTGTACCAGATCATGGCTGCCCAGGTAGTGCCACAGGCCCCGGTAGGCGGAAATGTCCAGCCAGACGAAATCGAACACCTGCAGGATCTGCGAAGACTCCGGAAACAGCGCCGGGTCGAAACGCGTTCTGTACAGACAGTAGCCACGGGCCTCGCCGCCGGGATCGAAGTACACGGCAATCCAGGTATGCTGGCCGTCGCTCCGTTTCAGCATGAGATTCCAGAAGAGTTCTCCCCGGCGCAGCAGGCCGTTGCCCGGTTGCGCGAAGCGCTCGTAGACGGATTCGAGCAGCGGCAGTGCCTCGTCTTTCGGCAGCAGCCGGACTTCACCTTCCGGACGTTCCCCGAACTGAAACTCCAGAAACCGCAGCGGTATCTCGTAGCTCACCTGCGTGGTGGCAAGCCCATACCCGAAGCGCTGATAAATCGCGCCCATGGAGGCCCAGAGAACGGCGAGCGGGACGTCCCGGTCCCGGGCCCGCTGAAGCAGGCCCTCCATCAGCTGCCGGACCAGGCCCCGACGACGGTATCCGGGATCGCAGGACACCATGGTGACGCCGTCCGCCACCATCTCGCGGCCATTCATCCGCATCTGAAAATCGAAGGCGCCCGAAGAGGCCACCATCCGGGCACCCGCAAAGGCGCAGTAGGTCTGCTCAGGCTGAAGCGGATCCGGATCCGGCTCCGTCCCGGGCTCATCGTTGTTGGCGAAGGCGTAACCCGTCAGCCGCCTGAGCTCGGCCATCTCGTCCGCCCGGGCCGACCGGATCTCGATATTGGCGCCGTCCGCCATCGCCTCTCTCCCTGAATGAGCGAGCCACAGTGTACAGTAGGACTCTTCCGGGAGAGGGAGCCGGCACCGCCGCATCGCGCGACAGCGCGGGCAGTTCAATGACCCCTCTCATCAAACAGAGACAGGAGACATCACTGTGAGCCTAGAACTCGCCAAAGACTCAATCGACCTAGGCGTCGTGACACGCAATCCGGATGCCATGCTGGGTTTCTATCGGGATCTGCTCGGCCTGGACTATCAGGCCGAGACACCCATGCCCGGCGGCGGCAGCATGCACCGGCTGCTGTGCGGGACGAGTCTCATCAAGCTGGTCACACCCGGCAATCTCTCGGACGTCGAAGCGCCGCCCGGCGGTCTGGCCGGTGCCAGCGGCTACCGGTACTGGACCATCAGTGTGAGCAACCTGGATGACCTGGCCGGACAGTGTGGCGATGCGGGTGTCCCCGTCCACATTCCACCCACGGAGATCCGTCCCGGGGTCCGGATAGCCATGGTGGAAGACCCGGACGGCAACTGGGTGGAATTCATCGAGAACGCCTGATCGTTGCGGGCAACGGTGGAGGGCAAGTCAATCCTGATGCCGATCAGCGTCCGTTCACAGGAAACCGCTGCTCGGTCACGATCAGCCGTCGGGGTGACCGCTTGAGATCCGCGAAACAGGCGACGTCCCGGGCGATCACCCCGGGTCCGTCATCGGTGGAATAGAACCGCTCTCGCAGATCTTCGAGGCTCTCGAACCCGCACAGCGCGAATCCGTCCAGCGGAAGCCCGGACAGATTCTCGACCACGCTCAACTGTGTGTAGTGGCTCATGTGGCCGTGATGCTCGAGCGCCAGGGGTCCGTGAACGTCCCGCCAGTGCGCGTCCGCATCCTCGTGGCTCATTCCCTCTGCCCTGACCAGCGGGAACAGACCCAGCGCTGCCGCCGGACCCGGCTTCTTCAGCCGGCGGAGCACCAGATACACCCCCACGTCGCCCACTTCGTGAACGGCTGCCGGCTGGTCCGTCACCACCGTGATCAGTCCCCGGAACGGCAGGTGGTTCGGATCCGGCCGGTCGTCCGCATACAGGCACCCGCCGATCCGTTCGACCAGCGCGCGGGCCGCCTCCAGACGGGTGGTGGCCGCTGCGAGCTCGAGCACCCCGTCCTCGAGTCCCCGTTTCTCCAACGCTCCTCTCCCTGTGTGGCATTCAACCGTCCATGAGACTACCCTCTCCCGCTGCTACCCGTAAGACCCAGCGCATGTCGAAAACGAGCGTCACCTACTTCTACTCCGCCCTCTGAGGACGATGCAAAGCGGCAGGTCTGTCGCTCGAGAAGGTTCTCCCCGAATTCCCAGACATTCAGGTGAAGAAGGTCTGCGTGGATGAGGATTTCGAACCCATGCGGGCGCTGGGCCTGAAACGCTACCCGGCTCTGGCCAGCGGCGACCGTACGATATCCGCCATCTTCCTCACGAAACGGAAAATCCGGAGATTTCTGAGCAGGCTCTAGCGCCTTACCAGCGTCATGGTTCCGTCATGGGGCCTGACTACCCTACCCACCCCATGATCCCGCATATCCTGGTCTGGGCAACCGCCCTCACCGCAGCCATCTTCCTGCTGCGAAAACTCACCATCCGACTGCGGCTTTCCAGGGCCAAACACCCTTCCATCGCCGGCCATGCGCGGATGTCGAAGCGCCTGGCGAAGCTGGTGCCGTTCTACGAATACGGTCCGGATACCGCCTTCGGCTCGGACGGCGCCGGTCAGGATCTGGTCTCGCGGCGGCGGGCGGCCTTCGACCGGCTGGCCGAACGGATTTCCGCTGCATCGCCGCGGACTCTGGCTGCCAGCCGTGAACTGGAGCCCTTTGTGGCCGACATGCAGTTCACCAGTGCCTACCGGGTGCCGTTCCAGTACCGGCGCCTGGTGCAGCAGCGGATCCCGGCAACCGCCATCGCCGAGGAGAGCGACGGCGTCCGGATCCGGAACCCCGATGACAACTGGTCCTACGATCTCGGCGGTTCCTACGGCGTCAATCTGCTCGGCTATGACTTCTACAAGGGCTGCATCGACCGGGCCGTCGATCGGGTCCGCGATCTGGGACCCGTCCTCGGCCCGTATCATCCGGTGATCACCGAAAACGTCCGCATGCTCCGGGAGATTTCCGGGCTCGACCAGATCTCGTTCCACATGTCCGGGACGGAAGCCGTCATGCAGGCCGTGGCGCTCGCCCGCTTTCACACCGGGCGCACCCATCTGGTCCAGTTCACGGGCGCCTACCATGGCTGGTGGGACGGCGTGCAACCCGGCGTAGGCAGTCAACGACGGGCGCGGGACGTCTACATGCTCAAGGAGATGAGCGATGACACGCTGAAGGTGCTGAATACCCGCAAGGACATCGCCTGCGTGCTGGTGAATCCGCTGCAGGCGCTGCATCCGAACCGGGGTGCGACCAATGATGCGATGCTGATTGCCAGTGATCGCAGTGCGGGCTTCGACAGGACCGCCTACGCCGGGTGGCTGTGCAGGCTGCGCGAGGTCTGTGACCGCCGCGGCATCGTTCTCATTTTCGACGAGGTCTTCGTGGGTTTCCGCCTGGGTCTGGGTGGCGCTCAGTCGTACTTCGACGTCCGGGCAGACATGGTGACCTACGGAAAAACGCTGGGCGGCGGCCTGCCCGTCGGGGTGATCTGCGGCAGGGCGCACCTGATGCGGCGGTTCAAATCCACGAGCCCCACCGACATCTGCTACGCACGGGGCACCTTCAATTCCCACCCCTACGTGCTGGCCGCAATGAACGAGTTTCTGACCTACGCGGTTTCGGCAGCGTTCCAGGAGGCGATCGGTGCGGCCGAATCGGTGTGGAACGAGCGGGCAGCAACGCTGAACCAGGCGTTCCGCCGTGAGGCCGTGCCGCTCACCGTGCACAATCTCTCGTCCATCTGGATCCTCACCTACGACAGACCCGGCCGCTACAACTGGATGCTGCAGTACTACCTGCGGGCAGAGGGACTGAGCCTGGCCTGGGTCGGTACCGGCCGGTTCATCTTCAGTCACAATTACACGGACGAAGACTTCGCCGAAGTGACCGGCCGGTTCATTGCGGCAGCCACTCAGATGCGGGCAGACGGCTGGTGGGATGCACCGGAAACGCTCAGCAATGCGGGTATCCGCAGACAGGTGGCCAGAGAAATGATCGCCAGCCGCCTGTTTCCCGGCCGGCGTCCGACGCCGGCCGGGTCAGCGGCCGGTCAGGCCGATCCCGGGGTCAGCTCGGCCATGTCTTCGTCGAGCTCTTCGCGCACGTAGAGCATGGGATCGAACCTCTCGCCTTTCAGCAGCGCGCCAGGAGCTTTCGCGTAGATTCTGAAGTCGTGAAACGGATCCGTCAGGATCTTCGTGCCCCAGACCAGTCCCGTCTGCACGTTTCGCTGGAAGAAGAGCTGCACCATCCTGAACAGCAGCGCACCGATCGCCACGTAGAGCCAGAGCATGGCCAGGTTGTGCAGGTACTCGCCGAAGTTCCTTGCCGGCGTCATGGTGCCGAACAGGGAAGGATTGAAGTAGAGCACCACGGGCGTTGCCGCCCAGACGGCGTGCAGCACCCGCTTGCGCTGCAGGTTGTAGCCGACCTTGATGCGCTCCTTGTGCTCGTGCGTCGTGCCGTTGACCTGATCATAGGTCTTGGGCTCGAAGAAGAAATGGCCCGACTGACGGGTCAGCATGGCCAGCAGCCAGCCGACCATCACCGCCACACCGGGATTGATGAAGATCATCGCGTAGCTGGAGAGAAAACAGATGGAACTGACGAAGTGCAGGGACTGATTGATCCGGCTCTGATGATAGAAGCGGTGATCGTCCCAGCGCTGCAGTCGGAGTTCTTCTCGGAAACTCATCTTTTTCGAGGAATCGATGAGGGGTGCTTTGGGGGAAGCCATAACCGGAAATCCTCTGTACATGGGCAGCACAGAGCCTAGAGCCGGAATATGATCGATTTGTTGCCTAACGATGGCAGAAAGATGTCAGCCCTGACCAGCGGCATGGTTCATCAACCGCTGCCCCATCCTGATGACTTCACCCGTCACCACGGATCCGTCAAATTCCAATCCACGGCTCGTGAACAGAATGAGGGTGGAGCCGTGTTCGAAGTAACCCATCTCGTCCCCCTTCGCGAACGTCTGCGGCCAGGGAATCCGGTTCGGTCCGCGGTAGCGCAGGCTGAGCGGCACATCCAGCCCCTTGAAGCGCATGCTGGCCACCAGCACGGCGGCAACGGGCACCATCAGCACCCGTTCGCGTCCTGGACCCTCTGCTTCGAACTCCACCACGGCCCGCTCGTTCCGGCAGAACAGCCGTTCCACTTTCTTCAGCGCGATCGGATTGACGTTCCAGGTGTCTCCCGAGATGTAGTCGATCGCCCGGGTGCTGCCGTCGAGCGGTGCATGAAAGTGGTGATACATGCTGGATTTCAGCCGCAGCGTCACGAAACGGCCGTTCCGATAGCGGTCGATCAGCGCGGGATCCGCCACCAGCTCGTCCAGTCCGTACGGGAATCCTTTCGCCTGCAGCACTTTGAGGCCTTCCACGTCACCGAATTCGCCAACCACGGCATCCACCGGGCTGACGAGCACGTCCGGATCCGGATCCACCGGTCGGGCACCGGGCTTGAGCGTACGGACGAAGCAGTCGTGCAGGCTGTCGAAGCGTGTGTGACGGGCCTCATGCAGACGCAGATCGTCGGCGAACCGCTGCCAGACGAAGATCGAGCAGCTGGCCAGCAGCGGGCTCTTCAGCCTGCTGAACCAGCCCATGAACAGAGTCAGCCAGCGGCGCGGGATCCGGTTGGTGACGAGAAAGTTGAGCCGTTCCGCCGGGGTCAGACGCTGAACGGGTGACGGTGCGGCGGCCGGAACGTGCGGTGACAATGACAGATCTCGGGAACTCGGTGCGCGCAGAGTGGAACGGGATTGTTACCCGTGGATGACACTCCCGTTCCCGTAACGCCCGTCCGACCCCCGCCGGCTGCGACTCAGTCCAGGTTGTAGTTGAACGCGAGACCGTAGGTGCGGGGCATGCCCGTATAGCGAACCACGTTGTCCTGAGCCAGGGCGTTGCTGTATCCGTAGCTCTCGTCGGCCAGATTCCGGCCCCAGAACGATACATTCCAGCGTCCGTTCTCGGGACCAGCCGTGATCCGCCCATCCAGCACCCCGAAAGCATCCACCTGGAAGGCATCGATGGCAGAGATCTGCGAGTAGCTCTCGTCCTGCCAGCTGTAAGCGAGAGACATTCGAACCAACATGCTGCCCATCAGGACCCGCTCGTATGCGCCCATCAGCTGATAGGCGACTTCCGGCGCGTTCGGCAGCGGCTGGCCGGAGGCGTCGAAGATCTGCTGGTTGAAGACATCGAAGGCGCCTTCATAGTCCCTGATCTCCGTATCCAGAAAACTGACGTTCGCCGTCAGCGACAGACCTCCGGTCACCAGCCAGTCCGCGCCGAGCTCAATGCCTCGAATCCGGGAATCCGGCACGTTCTGGATGCCGACCAGCCCCGGGAAGATGCCGAGCTGATCCGGGATGAAGGTGGAGACCTGCTTGTCCTCGTAGTCGTATTGAAAGAGTGATCCGGTGAGCATGAGCCGGTCGGTGAGCGTCTTTCCCTTGAAACCCACTTCGAAGGCGGTCAGCTGCTCTTCGTCATAGGGGGCAAACTGATCCACCACCAGGGCCGAGAACATGTTGTAGCCACCGGATTTGAAGCCGGTGGATACATGGCCGAACACCAGCCAGTCGTCATTCGGCAGCCAGTCGATGCCGACGCGCCCGGTCGCCTGGTCCGTCTCGATCTCGTCTTTGTGTACACCCGGGATCCGTACATCGGGTGCCGGCGGGCTGGTGCTGGTGCCCACCCCTTCCAGATGAACGCAGCCGCCCGGGGTCAGCGCTTCCGGATTGGTCAGGGTCAGCATGCCCAGCGCCTGGAAGGTCAGCAGGGCGGTGACCGCGCTGCCGTCACCGGTATCGACGGTGCAGTTTTCCATGGACCGGGTCTCGCTCGTGTAACGACCACCCAGGTTGAATCTGAAATGCTCGTTCACCGACCAGCTGCCGTGCCCGAAGAGCGCAGCGCTGTCCGTCTCCTGACGGGAGTCGCTGCCGAAAGTGAATCCAACCGTGGGCGACTCGGAATCGTCATAGTGACTCACATCTTCGACGGTGTCGGAGGAGAAGTAGGCGCCGACCAGCCAGGTCAGCTTTGCATCATCCGCAGAGGCCAGGCGGAATTCCTGGGTGAAGCTCTCGATCTCCGTGTCTGCGTTCACGCCCAGCAGACGCGCCGGTGTGCCGTCCCAGTCGAGTGCTATCGTCCGTTCGAACACCTCATAGCCGGTCACCGAGGTGAGCGTCAGCGACCCGATCCGCCAGTCCACTACACCGGAAAAACCCGTCTGTTCCCGCTCATGCCGAGGTGAGAGATCCCAGCGGGCAGCGGCCGCATCCGACTGATCGGCAACCATCAGGGGATCCAGCCCCGGCAGCGGATACAGACCGATACCGTTCAGAAAGGCCGCCGTGGCGTTGGATGACGGCAGCACCACGGTGGACTGCGGCGTCTGCGGTTCTCCGTCGAAACGTTCGGTGCGCACGGTCAGCTGGATGTCCAGGTCGTCCGTGGCGGCGATGTCCACCATGGCGCGAACGCTGAATTCGTCATAGGCGCCGGCATCGCTGCCGGTAATCTCATTTTCCTGCCAGCCCTGGTTCCTGGACACGCCCGCCGCCGCAATTCGGCCGCTGACCCGTTCACTCAGCGGGCCATTGAGGAAACCGCGCACCTCCAGCGTCTCGTAGTTGCCCGCGCCCACGCTCATACCGGCATCGAAGCCGTCCGTTGGCCGATTGGCCACATAGCGGAGTGCACCACCTGTGGTGTTTCTGCCGTAGAGGTCGCCCTGAGGGCCTTTCAGCAGTTCGATCCGCTCGAGATCGTGTCGAAGCCCGGCGGTCATCACCGGATAAGGCTGGGCAACCTCATCGACATAGACGCCGACCGTCGAGGAGCTGTTCGGCTGATGATCATCGAATCCAACGCCGCGCAGGGTGTAGACGGGAACCGACAAACCACCCGAATCCGTCAGGGTGAAGCCGGGCGTCTGGCGGGCAACGTCAACGCCCGAAGCGATGGCCAGCTCGGAGATCGTTTCGCGGGTGAACACTGCCATGCTGATGTTCACTTCCCGCTCGGAACGGTCACGATGCTGAGCCGTGACCACGATTTCCTCTATGTACGCATCCGCGCGAGCGTCTGCGCGGACGTCTGCCGCGTCCTCGCGGACGTCTGGCTGCGCGGAGGCGCCGAAGGACGCCAGCACGGCGGTGAGCAGGGTGCCAGTTACGCTGAAACGGGTCGGAGTCTTCATGATTCCTCTAAAAAGCTGCATCCGGGTGCAGGCGCACTCTAGAGAAAATCAGGTTTCGTCGACAGAATCAGGGATGCCAGGTGTTAACTGGTTCTCAGTTTGCCGGCAGTTTCTGTCCGGGGCGTTTCAGGACCAGCGGTCGAAGCGCATGATCTCTTCCACCGGCTTCCGCGTGACCGGGCCGAACCGGCCGAGCGGATAACCAACGGGGATCAGACAGTAAGCCGCCATGGTCTCCGGGAGATCGAGCACGTCTGCGACCGCTTTCGGATCGCCCAGGGCCAGCGTGGTGGGGGCTGCCCCCAGACCGAGTGCCCGGGCGGCCAGCAGGAGATTCTGAATGCCGGGCCAGATCGATCCGCCACCGCGGGCGGCCGTCACCGCGTCCACCTTCTGACCGAACTCCATACACGCGATGATGAGGGCAGGAATCTCGTGCATGTGCTCCATCTGCCAGAGGACGGCATTGAGCATCCGTTCCCGCTTTTCCGCACTCTGATGCGGCAGGCTGCCGGCGCGGCCTGCCTGCGGACCCACATAGGCTTCCACCCCGGCTCTGTTGAGATCCGCGAGCTGCTGCTTCACCTCAGGATCGCGCACCAGGATCCAGCGGCCGTTCTGCATGTTCGAACCGGACGGTGCCTGATTGGCCGCATCGATGAGCCTGATCAGCAGTTCCTCCGGCACTTCCTTCGTATCCAGCCGGCGCATGGCTCGGCAGTTGTACATGACCTCGAACAATCCCATCTCTTCGCTCACGAGTCTATCTCTCCTCCGGAAGCCTTTATTCTGAAAACGAGTTCAACCGATAGAGCGTCAGCAGCATCTGGGTCGGTTTCACCCCATGCACGCCGAAGTGACGCTCCCACGACCGCCCCACATCACCCCGCTGATAGAGATTCGAGAGGGATCGATTCACCACCAGCCTGAAGTCCGCATCGTTGCGCGGCAGCGGCAGCGCATAGGGCTCGAAGGACAGCATGTCCTCCGTGATCACCAGCCTGTGCTCGCCGCTGGACTTGAAGCCGATACCGAACAGCGTCGCCTGATCGGCAGCCATGGCGTCGGTATTTTTGTTCACCAGGCGCTTGAGCGCGTCCGCATGATTCGGGACCCGTACGACCCGAGCGTTGATGCCCCGCTCCTCGAGCGCCTCCACCAGCACCGTCTCGGTCGTGGTCCCTTCGACGACGGAAACGCGCTTGTTATCCAGGTCGTTGACGTTCCGGATGTCGCTGGAATTGAGAATCATCAGGCTGGCGCCGGTGGCATAGAACAGATTCGAGAAATCCACCCGCTCCTGGCGCGACAGAGTCACGGAGGTGATGCCGCACTCGATGTGCGCCCTGCCGTCGACGATGGCCTGAATCCGCTCATCCGCATCCACCTTCACCCAGGTGATCTTCAGCTCCTCCAGACCCAGATGGGTCTGGATGTCCCCGGCGATGATGCGGCAGATGTCGATGGTGAAGCCTTCCGGCGCCAGGGCCTCCGGTGCCCTGGAGGAAAACGGGGGCGACTCCATCCGATAAGCCAGCCTCAGCTCACCCGTCTCCCGGATTTCATCCAGCACACCCGCCGCAGCCGGCAGACCCGTGAGCATCAGGATGATCAGCATCGTGGCTTTCAGTAATTGCATGGGTCCCCCAGTGCCGAAGATTCCAGAGGTTCGAGAATACCCGACCCGCCGCCGACGGATAAACCATTCCGGGACCGGGTCTGACTGGCCGGGGGGCTTGTCCGACAAGCCCCAGGGCAGCTAGCTGCCGGTCACCAGAATCATCCAGCCGAGCGCCACCGGAGGGGCGAGCAGCCCGATCAGCAGACCGCCGGTCAGGAAGTCGCCCGCGGCCAGTCTGCCGCTGCCGAAGGCGATGGCATTCGGCGGCGTGGAGATCGGCAGACACATGGCACAGGATGCACAGAGCGCCAGCGCCACCACGGCCGTACTCTCGAATCCGGACGCCAGGACCACGGCTATGGGCACCAGAATGTTGGCCGCCGCCGTATTGCTCATCAGGTTCGACAGCAGCACGGTCACATAACAGATGACGAGCACGATACCGATCTCTCCCAGGCCTTCGAACGGCAGCAGGTTCACCAGCCAGTCCGCCAGTCCGGTGTCCCGGACCCCGTTGCCCAGCGCCAGCCCGCCGGCGAGAAGCAGCAGAATGTCCCAGGGCAGACCCCGCACGTCCCGGTCCCGGAGTATGCCCGTCGCCGTGAACACGGTGATCGGCAGGAAAGACACCGCGGCACTGGGTAATCCCGTCCATTCTCCCGTCATCCAGAGCCCGACCGTGACCAGTAGTGTGAGCACGGTCAGGATGCGCTGCCACCGTGGCGGTGCATCCTCGGCCGATTCCGTCAGCACCGGCAGGGACAGCTTCTCCCCTTCCCGCATCGGATATCTGAAAACCAGGTAAGCCCAGATTGCGCCGAACAGAAGGATGGCCGGCGGCAGCCCGTAGCCCATCCAGGTGAGAAATCCCACCTCCTGGCCCGGCACCCCGATCAGGGCCCCGGCTGCTATGGCGTTCGGCGGGGATCCGATGAGCGTCCCCATCCCGCCGAGGTTCGCCGCAAAAGGCACGCCGAGCAGCAATGCCTTCGCGAAGGGACTGCCCGGCAGCAGACCGGCCACCACGGGTGCGGTGATCGCCAGCATCATGGCCGTGGTCGCCGTGTTGGACATGAACATGGAAAAGGTCAGGGACCCGGCCATGATGCCGAACAGCAGGCGGGCCGGGCTGCCGCCGAACACCGCCAGGAGACGCCGGGCCAGGGAAACGTCCAGCCCGGTCCTGGCCACCGCTGCGCTCAGCACGAACCCGCCGAAGAACAGCCAGATGAGCGGGTGCCCGAGGACGACGACGAATGTCTCCCAGTCGTCGGGCGCCTCGGCGAACACGCCACCCTGCGGATTACCGAGCAGAAGTATCTGCAGGGCGATCACCAGAATGCCCACCGCATACGCGGGGATGACTTCGAACAGCCAGAGCTCGGCGGCGAGAATCAGGATGAACAGCATACGCGCCGGTGCGGCCGCGAGACCGCCGGACTGGGCCAGCCAGGCGATCGCCGCTGCAACGGACAGGGCCAGAACGAACTGGCTGGCCGCCCCGATCGGACGGATCTTCGGACGGACGAAAACCTTGCGGGCATCCCGTCGGGAATCACCGGCAATGGTATGGGGTTCGGACACGAGGCGTCAGCTTCCGGCGAAAACGCCCATCATGGAGCCCGTTCAGGACGGCGTCCATCTGTGACGGAACGCACGTCCCTGAGCCGCCAGACTGCTACCCTCGCAGATTCGGGCCTGAAATCAGACGACAGGCAATTGAGGTCAGGATGAGCAATCAGAAGAAAAGACAGTCGGATCTGGACCACTCCAGAGAATACGAACGCTCGGAACACCGGGTGTTTCCCCGCGGCAGCGAGTGGTTCTTCTCCTCCCGCGAAGGCGACATGGGGCCTTTCGACACGGAAGGCGAGGCACAAGAGCAGCTGGAAGCCTATGTCATGCTCATCGATCTGAAAGAAGAGAATGAACGCCCGGTCACCCCGGACGTCGACTAGCTTCAGACCGCAGCCGCATCCAGAAACGGACCATCCACGCACAACCGCCGCCCGTCCGGTGCGGTACAGGCCCCGCACACACCCACACCGCATTTCGTCAGATAGTCGATGGCGCTGTAGATCTGTTCATCCGCACAGTACTTGCGCTCCACGGCAATGGCCGCATGTACCATGGGCTCCGGACCACAGTTGTAAAACCGGAGCTGCCTCCGCTCCGCCTCGGGCACCCCGGCAAGATGCGCATCGAGCAGCTCCGTGACCAACCCTTCGAACCCTTCCGAACCGTCGTCGGTGGCGACATGCGTGTTTGCGACCCGCCTCGCTTCCTCGAGAAAATACAGACGCTCCGCGGTTCGTGCGCCTACGAAGAGCTCTCCCGGTCCGTGATCACGGACCAGCTGGTAGACGGCGGCGAGCCCGGTACCCCCGGCTACCGCAACGATCCGGGAACCTTCCGGCGGCACCGCTGACTGGCCATGGGGGCCGCGTACATAGGCACGGGTACCGGGCTCGAGTGACATCAGCCGGCCGGTGAATTCGCCCACGTTGATCACCACCAGCGAGAACGGGTCGTCCGTGAGTGCAGAGAACGGTTTCTCGCCGATTCCGGGTATCCACAGGAAGATGAACTCACCGGCCTGGATCCGGATGGAACGGTCGAACCGGAGGATGCAGATGTCCTCGCAGACCCGGATGTTCTCCACCAGCTCGACCGGCTCGAAACGCATGTCCACGTCGTAGAGGACGAGCGATTCCGCCCGTTGCACCGGACCCCCCGCACCCGCATCCCTGTCCACCTCCTCATCGAGGACGGCGAAGTAGCGCTCGATCTGCGGCGTGGTCAGTCCGGTCAGCGCCGACCCTACGCCGACCACCGCGGCACCCGCATCACGATAGGCGCGCACGTCGTCCGCAGAACTCACGCCCCCGCAGCCGATGATGGGCACGTCCACCCGGGACGCGATTTCCCGGACGCATTTGAGTCCGATCGGCAGCACGCCCTTGCCGGACATGCCGCCCAGTTCGTTGGAGAGCACGGGTGATCCGTGGGCGGTGATATAGCCCGGACCCACCGTATTGATCGCACAGAGCGCGTCGGCACCGCCAGCCACCGCAGCCTCGGCGATCTCCCCGATGTTGTCCGCGTTCGGCGTGAGCTTCGGAACCACGGGAATATCCACGGCCGCTTTCACCGCCGCGGTAATGTCCCGAACCAGCTCCGGGTCCTGGCCCATGGCCATGCCGTAGCCCTTCGCATGGGGACAGGAGAGATTCAGCTCGAGACCGTCCGAGTATGGTGCCAGCAGCCGGGCAACCGCGACGAATTCCTCGATGCTGCCACCGAAGATCGAAGTCAGCAGGAATCGGTCCTCCGGTACCTCGAGTGCCGCGAACAGCTCCGCCGACCGCTCGGCGCCCGGATTGGTCAACCCCACTGCGTTCACGAAACAGCCGGGCGCATACTGGCTGTAGACCGGCTCCCGGTATCCCGGCCGCGGCTGCGGGCCGATGCTCTTGGTCGTCATGACGCCGATCTGCGGCACATGCCGGAACAGGTAGTCGATGATGGGAACGGCCGTGGCGACGATGCCGGAAGGGATGGTGTAGGCGCCGGTCAGGCGCTTACCGAGAAACTCGATGCTCAAAGGCTGGCGGCTCTTGGTGTGCTGACTTGGGGCGGGAATTCTACCGCCTGTCGACGGAGCCGGCTATCGGCCCCGACCGTGGCAGCGGGATCGTGAAGACCGCGGCCAGCACCAGCATGACGGCCGACGCCCAGAGACAGGCAGCCAGGCCGGACACCTGAAATATCCAGCCCGACAGAATCGTCCCGATCAGCCGTCCGGCGGCGTTCGACATGTAGTAGAAGCCGACGTCCAGTGACGCCCCGTCTTCCCTTGCGTAGCAGACGATCAGATAGCTGTGCAGAGACGAATTCACCGCGAACAGCACCCCGAAGAGGAAGAGCCCGCCGATCAGCACCAGTTGGGGCGAACCTTCCAGACCCACCGCGGCCATGGCCGCCGGCACCACTGCCAGTGGCAGCGCCCAGCGCAGCGCCGTGCTTCCATCAGGCGCATCGCCGTGCCTGCGGGTCAGCGCCGGTGCCATCGACTGCACGATTCCGTAGCCGATGATCCAGGCAGCGAGAAAGCTGCCGACACTGGTGAACGTCCAGTGGAGTTCGCTGGTGAGATAGACCGGAAGTGCCACCACGAACCAGACGTCCCGGGCGCCGAAAAGAAACAGCCTGGCCGCGGACAGCCAGTTCACCGGGCGGCTCTTGGACAGCAGCTCCTCGAACTTCGGTCTGGCACCGCTGCGGCCCAGATCCCGTCGCAGCACGAGCATGCTCAGGAGCCAGACGGCTCCCAGAACCACTGCCATGAGCAGGAGCGCTCCGGTGAATCCCAACACGCTGAGCAGCAGGCCGCCGAGAAAGAAACCGGCGCCTTTCAGAGCGTTCTTCGAGCCGGTAAGCAGCGCAACCCACCGGTACAGCCTGCCGGGCTGCCCCGGGGGCACCAGCAGCTTGACCGCGCTTTTGGCGCTCATCTTGTTGAGGTCCTTGGCGATCCCCGAGAGGGCCTGAGCACCCATGACCCAGGGCACGGTCAGCCAGGTGGCCGGCACCGTGAGCAGGGCGAGTGCAGCCACCTGCAGCGCCAGGCCGATGTTCATCGTCCGGTTCAGACCGATGCGGGCGCCCAGATAGCCGCCCAGCAGATTCGTCACGATCCCGAAGAACTCATAGAACAGAAAGAGCGCGGCGATCTCGAGCGGCGAGAACCCCAGCTGGTGGAAATGAAGCACCACGAGCATCCGCAGGGCGCCGTCCGTCAGCGTAAACGCCCAGTAGTTGCCGGTGACGACCAGGTACTGACGGATATCGGATTTCAGGCGGGACACCCCCGTGGACGACTCTGGGGGTCAGCCATCGGCCGCGGCGCCCACCATGCGCGCCAGCTCTGCCGTGCGGTTGGCGTAGCCCCATTCGTTGTCATACCACGCAAAGACCTTCACCTGGGTACTGTTGACGACCATGGTGCTGAGCGCATCCACGATGCAGGATCGGGGATCTGTCCGGTAATCGATGGACACCAGCGGGCGCGACTCATAACCCAGGATTCCGGCCAGGGGCCCTGCCGCGGCTTCCATAAACGCCATGTTCACCGCCTCGACGGTGGTCTTCTCCTCGACTTCGAAAACGCAGTCCGTCAGCGATGCATTGGCCAGCGGAACCCGCACCGCGTGACCGTTCAGGCAGCCACGCAGTTCCGGGAAGATCTCGGCGATGGCGGTGGCGGAGCCCGTCGATGTCGGAATCAGGCTCATCCCGGACGCCCGTGCCCGTCTGAGGTCCTTGTGAGCCTGATCCAGGATGCTCTGCGTATTGGTCAGATCATGAATGGTGGTCATGCTGCCGTGCCGGATCCGGAACCGCTCGTGCATCACCCTGACCAGCGGCGCGAGGCAGTTCGTCGTGCAGGATGCGGCCGTCAGGATCCGGTGTTCAGAGGGATCAAACAGATGGTCATTGACACCCATCACCACATTGAGCGCACCCGGTTCCCTGACCGGAGCCGTGACGACCACCCGCCCGACGCCCATGGCCAGGTAGAGTTCGAGCAGCGCGACTTTGCGCATCCGGCCGCTGGCTTCAATGACCAGGTCACATCCCGACCAGTCGTTGGCCTCTATGGTCTCCGCCTGGCTGAATCGGATCTCGGCGGTGTCCACGTGCAGTGATCCGCCTTCGCCCCGGATCCGACGATCCCAGCGTCCGTGCACCGAGTCGAACTCGAGCAGATGGGCGAAAGTCGAGGCGTCACCGGCCGGATCGTTCACCTGCACGAACTCGACTTCCGGCCAGTCCCAGGCCGCACGCATCACCAGCCGGCCGATCCGGCCGAACCCGTTGATTCCCAGGCGAATACTCATGTTCTGTTTTCCGTAAGTCGGTTTTCACCGGCAGGGTTTCCGGCCTGGACCTTTCGGGCCAGCATCGGATCCTACGCCGGAATCTGCTTTAATTCATTATTTCCCGAAATAATGAAACAACGAAATAATGATGATGCCCGCCCACCAGTCACCGGCTCAGCAATTCGCCGCACTCGGGAATCCACTGCGGCTCGAGGTGTTCCGGTTCGTCATACGCGCAGGCCGCGAAGGCCGCCCGGCAGGCGAGATCGCACAGCACCTCGACGTGGCCCCTTCAACGCTTTCCGGGCATCTTTCCGCCCTTCAGCGCGCTGGACTGCTCACCAGCCGACGTGACCGGCAACGGATGATCTACGCCGTCGACCCCGGACACGTCCGCGATCTGGTCGAGTTTCTGCTGCACGACTGCTGTCAGGGGCAGCCGGAGCTGTGCGGCCTCGCCTCCGCCGCCTGCGACGGAGGCAGACCGCCGGATTGAACCGGGGATCAGCCGCCCTGGAGACGCGGCAGCAGGAAGACTTCCGCATCCGGTGGAATGTTCAGATCCCGGATGTCCCGGTAGATTTCCCCGTTGATGGACACCGCCACCCCTTCGTCAAAGTGGCGGGTCATCTTCGGATACTGCTCCTGCAGCCGGCGCACCAGCTCCCGGATCGTCGCTGCCTCGATCTCCACCGACACAGCGCCGTCCACGGCGGCCTGGAAGCCGCTGGCGAGGCTGACTCTGGGCACCGCCCGCTACCGGCCGTTGGCCTCCCGGATCGCCTTCAGCACCCGGGGCGGAGACATGGGTGTGTGGTCGAGACGCACACCCACCGCATTCGACACCGCGCCGGCGATCGCAGCCAGCGGTGGGACGATGGAGGTCTCCCCCACCCCGCGGATCCCATAGGGATGATTGGGGTTCGGGATTTCCAGAATCTCCGTGTCGATGAACGGCAGATCCGAGCAGACGGGAATCCGGTAGTCGAGGAAGCTCGGGTTCTGCAGACGGCCGTCCTCACCGTAGACGTATTCCTCGTTCAGCGCCCAGCCGATGCCCTGAGCGGCAGCGCCCTGGAACTGACCTTCCACGTAATCCGGATGAATGGCCTTGCCCGCATCCTGAACTACCGTGTAGCGGAGGATCTTTGTCTTGCCCGTCTCCGGATCCACCTCCACGTCGCAGATGTGGCTGGCGAAGGAGACGCCGGCGCCATCCGCCACCACCTCGTTATGGCCGGCAATGGGTCCGCCGGTCTGGGGTGACTTCTTTGCGATCTCGGCCAGGGTCAGGGGCGCCAGATTGCTGTGCTCGATGCCTTTTGCATGCGCTGCGCCGTCTTTCCACTCGATGTCGTCCACATCGATTTCCCACATCAGCGCCGCCCGCGCCTTGAGCACGTCGATGGCGGCCCGGGCGGCGAAGATCGTCGCCATGCCGGAGGAGAAGGTACCCCGGCTGCCCTCGGTGGTATCGTTGTGCCCGAGCGAGGACGTGTCGCCCACGTTGCACTTCACCTTCTCGTAGGGAATGCCGAGTTCCTCTGCCGCGATCAGCGACATGGACGCCCGCGCACCGCCCACATCCACGGTACCCATGGTCAGGTTCACCGTGCCGTCGACGCCGATGTTCAGATCCGTGCAGGTCTGACCGCCGAAATTGAACCAGAAACCGCAGGCCATACCCCGCCCCTGGTTCTTCCCGAGCTTCGCTTTCATGTGCGGATGATTCTTAACCGCCCTCAACGTCGCCTCGATCCCGATCGGTCCGTAGGTGGGGCCATAGGCTGCCTTCGAGCCTTCCTTCGCCACGTTCTGCAACCGGAAGTCCACCGGATCCATGCCGATCTCGGCAGCGACCAGATCCATGGTGCTCTCCACGGCGAAGGCCGCCATGGGCGCGGACGGGGCCCGATACGCGGCCACCTTCGGGCGGTTGACCAGCACGTCGTACGCCACGGCCTGCACATTCGGCAGGTCGTAACAGGCCCAGGAGGTCATGGCCCCGAGCATGCCCCAGGGACCCGGGAAAGGGCCGTCCTGATAACGCAGCGTGGCCTGCCCGGCGGTGATGGTGCCGTCTCGCTTCGCGCCGATCTTCACATCCATGGACGTCGAGCAGGTAGGACCGGAGCCCATGAACACCTCATCACGCCCCATCACCAGTTTCACCGGGCGGTTCGCCTTCCGGGACAGGGCCAGCGCCACCGGCTCCATCCAGACGTGCGTCTTGCCGCCGAAGCCGCCGCCGATCTCCGAGGAAGTCACCTTGAGCTTGGCGATGTCCATGCCGAGCAGCTGAGCGCAGACGTTGCGGAAGGTGAAGTGTCCCTGAGTGGTCACCCAGAGCTCGCCATCCCCGTCCGGCCCGACGCTCGCCAGGCAGGCATGGGGCTCGATGTAGCCCTGGTGCGTCTGCTCGGTCCGGTAGCTCTTCTCGATGATCACGTCCGCTTCGGCGAATCCCGCGTCCACGTCACCGTGACCGAACTGGGATACGTTGACGATGTTCGACGGCTTGCCGTCGTGCTCGACGCCCGGCTGGACGATGGGAGCATCTTCGGCCATGGCCGCGTCCACGTCCGTCACATGCGGCAGCGCCTTGTACTCGACCTTGATGGCCTTGAGCGCCTTTCTGGCGGTGGGCTCGTCGACAGCTGCAACCGCGGCCACCGCATGACCGTGGTAGAGCGCCGTGCCGCGCGCCATGCAGTTCACGAGAATGTCGAAGTTGGGGCCCCGGCCTCCGGTCAGGTCGGGCAGATCGTCACACGTGATGACGGCTTTCACCCCCTTCATCTTCTCCGCCCGTGAAATGTCGATCTTCTTGATCTTCGCGTGCGCATGGGGTGAGCGGAGAATCCGCCCGACCAGCTGACCCGGCGCGAAGGCGTCCGCGCCATAGCGGGCCCTGCCGGTTACCTTGTCGACCCCGTCCGGACGCCGTACGCGGGAACCGACGACTTTGAATTCCTGTTCGGTATAACTCTGTTCAGCCATTGCCCGTTCTCCTCACTTCTTCCGTCCGGACGCCTTCTTCTTCGAAGACTTCCTGAGCTCTGCCGCGGCGGCATCCACCGCTCGCACGATCTTGTCATAACCCGTGCAGCGGCAGAGATTCCCGGCCAGCGCGTAGCGGATTTCCTCTTCCGTCGGATCCGGATTGTCGTCCAGCAGGGCTTTGGCAGCCACGAGGAATCCCGGGGTGCAGATACCGCACTGAAGTGCCGCGTGCTCCAGAAACTTGTCCTGCAGCGGGTGCAGTCTGTTGCCGTCAGCCAGACCTTCCACGGTGGCGACCTTCCTGCCTTCCACCTCGGCACCGAGGACGAGGCAGGAGCAGACCAGCTGACCATCGACGATCACACTGCAGGCGCCGCAGTCGCCCGTGCCACAGCCTTCCTTGGCGCCGGTCAGCCCCAGACGGTTCCTGAGCACTTCCAGCAGGGTCTCGCCCGGATGGCAGACGAACTCTTCCACATCACCATTGACGGTGGTCGATACCTGTACTCCGTTCACTTCTTACCTCCCGCGCGTTCATAGGCAGTCAGCGCCGCTCTCCGCGCGAGCACGCCGGCGACCTCGGTGCGGAACTCGATGGTGCCGCGCATGTCGTCAATGGGTCTGCAGGCTGCTTCGCAGGCAGCGGCAAGTGCCGCCAGCGCGTCGTCGTCGAGTTTCGTGCCGACGATGGCTTTCGCGGCATCCTCCACCAGCAGCACCGTGGGTGCGACGGCGCCGAGTGCGACCCGGGCTTTCTTCACCACACCTTTGCTGTCCAGCGTCAGATTCACCCCGGCGGATACCACGGCGATGTCCATTTCCGTGCGGGGAATGAATCTGAGATAGGCATCTCCCGAGCGCGGTGCCTTGGCCGGCAGCGTGATGGACTCGATGATCTCGCCTTTCTTCAGCGACGTTTTACCGGGACCGGTCGGAATCTTCTCCACCGCCACCGTGCGACGTCCGCCCGGACCCACCACGTTCGCCTTGGCATTGGCCGCCACCATGGCGGGTACGCTGTCTGCCGCCGGAGAAGCATTGCAGAGGTTTCCGGCCATGGTGCAGCGTCCCTGGATCTGATCCGAGCCGATCAGATTGGTCGCCTCGACCACGCCCGGCCAGGCCTTTTTCAGCGCGCGGTGCTTGCCGAGGCGGGCGCCGGATACGCCGGCGCCGATCTTGAAGCCATTACCCGACTTCTTGATCTCCTGGGTTGCCCCGATACGCTTGATGTCCACGATGAGATCGGGCTCGACGGCTCCGCTCTTCATCCTGACCAGTAAATCTGTACCCCCGGCGAGAACGACCGCTTTACCCTTGGCACTGGCCAGGAGTTTCGCAGCCTCTTTGCTGGACGATGGCGCTTCATATCGCATGCGCGGATAGCCTCCCCTTATTCCTCTAAGAATCTTTCCTCTAAGAATCTCTGCCTGAAGAATCGAGAACCGATTCCCGAGATGTCTGACCTGCCCTTCCCGGACAGAGCGATGACTCTCACTCTTTTGGTCGTCAGGGTCAAGGCACCGGCGGATGCTATATTCGGAAAGGTCTGTGACGCAGAGAGGGAGATGACATGGAGCTCGAGAACAAGGTTGCCGTCGTTACCGGCGCCGGGTCCGGTATCGGGAGAGCGATCGCCATCGGACTGGCCGGAGTGGGGGCGAAAGCCGTCGTCTGCACGGACATGAACGGTGCCAACGCGCAGGAAACCGCGGACCTGATCGGCGCCGTCGCAACCGCGAAGACGCTCGACGTCAGCGACGAGACCGCCATTGAGCAGCTCGTTTCCGACACTGAAACGAGCCTCGGTCCGATCGACCTGTTCGTCTCCAACGCCGGGTACGGGCAGCGGGGCGGTCTCGACCTCCCCACCGAGGACTGGATGCGCATGATGAACGTCCACGTCTTCTCCCATCTTGCTGCCGCGCGCGCGGTGATTCCCGGCATGCTGGAACGGGGCGGCGGCTATCTGCTGAACACCGCCTCGGCAGCCGGGCTGCTGACCCAGATCGATTCGGGCCCTTATGCCGTCTCCAAACACGCTGCCGTCGCTTTCGCCGAATGGATTTCCATCAACTACGGCGACCGGGGCATCGGCGTTTCCGTCCTCTGCCCGCAGGCCGTGCGTACGGCCATCCTGGGACCGGACGCGCTGCAGAACCGGCCCGAAACCCAGGCGAGTCTGGATGGCGTGCTGGAACCGGAGACAGTGGCGGACGCCTGCATCGAGGCTGTGCGGGAAGAGCGGTTCCTGGTGCTGCCTCATCCGGAGGTGGAGACTTACTTTCAGCGGAAGGCCAGCGACTACGACCGCTGGCTGGCCGGCATGCGGCGGCTTCGCGACCGCATGAAAGGCGGGTGATGAGGAAAAAAAGCCCCGCCGGAGCGGGGCTTTGAAATGAGGATCCCGAGGGGCGCAGGGATCCCCGCTGACGATCATCGGCCTCTCGGACCGCCACCTACGGCCGGTAGACGTTCGCCTCCCGGTTGTTGCCGTTGCGGCTCGCTTCGATCAGCCGGCGTTCGAAATCAGAGTCCCAGGCACCGGTGCAGCCCTTGATGTCGGTACCGCCGTAAAACGTGGAATTCCTGACCGAACCCTTGCGGCACAGGGGCGGGTGCACGTTCCCGATGTCGAATTCCCAGATCGCATCGCCGTGCGTTCCCAGGGTCGCGATGTCCGTGGTGGTCGGGTGCTGCACCGCGATCACGAACTTCGTGGGCTCGCTGGGATGGAAGATCATTCCGGTCGCCTCGGAGCCTGCTACCTGGATGCTCATGAAATGGTCGAGAGATTCGGCCACGCCATCGTTGTCGGTATCGCGCGCGAACCAGACGTCGCCGCCCTCCGCCGAACTGTTAGGCGCATCTTCGATGACGTAGATGTTCCCGAGCGCATCCTGAGCCAGGTTGTCCGGAGAGTTGAGACGCCCGGACGTCGGCAGGAAGCCGACATTCTTCGGCGTGTCCGCGCTGACGAACTGTCTGACCATGGCCCGGTCGCCATCGAGAATCTCGATGGAGATCACCGCGTCTTCGGAAGTCGTGGTCACGTACAGCATCTCGCGACCGGCATGGTTGCGCCCGACCGTCATGTCCTCAGGGCGGCCGAAGGGAGTACCGCCGACGTCGTCCGCTGCGATCCGTCCGGGACGTTCTGCCGGCTGACAGCGGTTCTCCGATGGCAGGCACTGATCGCTGTCATCCACGTCGGTGTTGTCGAACGGATTCTTGACGCCTTCCAGCGGGTTACCCGCCTCGTCAGTGATCGGCACCCAGGTAGCCGGCCCGAATCGGGATGCCTGTACCGCCGGGTCCCCGTTGACCTCTGAATCGTCGTCCGCACCGCCGTTCCACCATTCGTCCGCGTTTCCGGCGAAGCCATTCACCTTGAGCACGAACGTCTGACCGCCGTCCGCGTAGTTGCCTTTCTCATTGAGGACGAGTCTGTAGATCGAGCCAGAACGATCCTCGTCAATGAAATAGATGACGCTGTTCCAGTACTTCAGGGAAAAATTGATCCCTTCGTGGGAAACCTTGGCGATGGACGTGAGTTCGCGGTAGTCGACGCCCGGCTGCATGGTCGGCGAACCCGCCGTCGGGTCTGCCGGTGCGTCAGCGTAAGGATGAAGGATCTCCACGATCCGGCCCTGACCGGACCACTCTTCACCCGCGATCACCGTACCGTTCGGCGTCACGCGCGCCGGGTCGAATGCCCCGTAGTCGAACTCCCAGGAATCGCCGAGCACCTCGGCGCGATCACCCGTCTCGTCGCCGGCGAAGATCAGCTCGTTGATGCCGGTTCGGGTGTCATAGCGGGATACGCCCGCCCCGATGCCCGTCTCGTGCGGGATGAAGATGTAGCGGCCCCAGGGGCTGTACGCCAGCATGTCGAACATGGAGGCACCGGCACCGGAAGGGTTGCCCAGGCCATCTCCGTCCGTGCGCTGAATCGATTGCATGACGTCGTTCTCCACCTCGACGAGACTCAGCAGCTTCGTCTGGGAGATGCCCGCAGGGGTCTGCCACGGATTGTTCACCTCGTTCGGGTGGTCGGGCGGTGCCACCGCTGCGGACTGAGTCAGTGGCGAGAAGTAGGGATCTGTCCCCGCGACCGCCGACTGAGAAACTGCCAGCGCCAGTGCGCCCGCAGCCAGATACTTGGGTTTCAACTGCATGTTTGCTTACTCTCCCTCGAGTAGTTGTTTGACTGATGGTTCGGGGCGTTCACACCCCTTGCCCCGGTGCGAACTGACGAACACAGGCAGATTGCCTTACCGGGATTTCACGCAGATGGCGGTCGCGTGACGATGTGCTGACAGAAAGATGACGGGTTCATTCACCCGTCATGATTGAACCCCGCTGCCGGTCAGCGCCCTCGTCAGGGAGGACAGCATCCCAGTCCAGGCGGATGTCCCAGGTGAAGAAGCGGTCGACGGGCAGCGTCGGTGCGGTCCCGTTGTCGATGAAGCGGAAGACATTCTCCGGCGGTACGGACGTGGCATCGCGACCGAACAGATAATCCTGCTCGGCAACGATCACGCGGTAGGCCTTGTTCAGCTCGAGCGCCCGCTCGGGGGACGGTGCGATCAATTCGTAGACGTCCCGCGCTCCGGCGATCGCTGCTTCGTCAAGGCGTCCGTCTTCATTGAACCAGCGCTCGAACATCTCGGGGTTCGAGCGGAACTCACCGCCGCCGCCGACCCGCTCGAGATAGGTTGCGATCTCCCCACGCTGTTCCCCGCGGTTCGGGGCGTCAGGCATGCCTTTCAGATCGATGTAACCCCAGCCTGCGGCACCATCGATCTTGCGGGGAAAGCCGAAGGTCTTGTCGATGGTGGCGCCGATGGAGCTGTGGCAGCCCATGCAGAACAGGTTTTCCTCGTAGCTCAGGGAGCGCAGCCGCCCGTCATGACCCTCGATGAAACCCTGAACGGACCAGCCGAAGCCGTTGTCCAGGCCATGGTCTCCGACCAGCTGGTAAGCGGGCAGCCGTCCGGCTTCCTTGGCGAAGTTCTCGAGCTGGTATTCCCGAGCGTAGATGGCCTTGTCGTAAGCCTTCCACTTGCGCATGTAGCGGACTTCCTTCATGCGCGGTGGCACCACGACGCCGCCCTCAGCGTCCACGCCCACATAGCGGACCGTGTGCAGGAACTCGGTATCCTGCGGATAGAGGTAGGTGGCCGTGACCCGGTCATGGGCACCACCGACGAAATGCTCACGGGCGATCACCTCCCGGGCCGTGCCGAGCAAACCGTCACCGTCGAGGTCGACGCCCACCGCCGCCTCATCGATCGGCAGCGAGCCGATCCGCTCGTATCCCTTCAGCGACAGCTCCACCAGCGCCAGGTTTGCCTTGTAGACTTCCCTGGAGTAGCGGCCCACCGCATCCGTCCGGAAGGGCTCGCCGAGCCGGATCATCACGTCGTCGGTGGAACCATTGGTGGGCCAGAAAGTGCTGGGCAGGGGTTTGTAGTTGAAGGCCACCCAGTGGCTGCCGTCCAGCGCGAAGCCTTCCCGGTCGAACGCCGCCCCTGCCAGATGCAGATTCTCCAGGTCCGGAATCCAGCCGGTGAACTCGGCAGCCTTCAGCCGCGGTGCCAGCTCACTGTAGTTGTCCCCGGCAATCCAGGTCCTGATCTCTTCGTCACTGATCTTCGCGACAGCTTCCGAACGATCCTCGAACAGATTCTCCCAGTGATTCGTCATGCCCACGTCGCTGAACGCATAGGAGATCTGCAGCCGACCATCCCCCATGGTGTTTTCCCGACCCTCGACAGGATTCTGATGGCAGACGTAACAGGGATTGAACTGTCCGGCAGTCTTCGTGTAGCACTGCGGTGGAATGGGGGCTTCCGCATTGAAGGTGGTCCTGGCCGGGTGCAGCTCCGGCAGCGGCCGGGTCACCGCGCCCTGCTGGGTCCGAAGCACCTCCAGCACCTGTTCGTGAACGGACTTCCCGGCGGCCTCTCCTGCCTGCGCCGGCGGACCAGACAGTACGAACAGAAGGCTGGAAACGACGGGCAGGGACTTCGCGGCAGCACTGAACATGGACGGACTCGAATCGGCCTGTTGAGCCGCGAAACCCTAGCGCAGCTTGATGACCGGTCTGTGACTCGCCATGCGTCAGATCTACGTACCGGGGTCTCCGAATTCCGGAACCTCCCCCCGCAACTTCGCCAGGCGCTCCGCGGCGGCGAGCTCGGCGGCTTCCGCTTCAGCGAGCCGGGCTTCGAGCGCATCGTACTCGTCCACGATTCCGTCGAGGAAAATCAGCATCTCCTCTTCGAGAACTTCGGGATCGATTCCCTGCGCTTCACGCTCGGTCAGCTCCGCTTCCTTCGCATCGAATCTCTGATCGAGCTTCTCGAGCTCCACTTCGACCGCATCGAGCTCCACCCGGGCCAACTCCCAGGCATCCCGCGCTTCTGCGACTTCCGGCTCTTCAGGCTCTTGAAGCAAGGGTTCCGGACCGGTAGCAGGCTCAGCCATGGGCCCGGCGTCAGCCTGGCTCGAGGGTACTCGAGACGGTTGAGGAGGCACCTGGACGGACGGTGACGCCGCTTCGGGGGCCTCAGGTTCGGGTGCCGGATCACCGCCGCTGCGGTCCAGATAGAGAACCACGACGATGGCCACGCCGATCAGGGCGGCGGCGATTTCCAGGATGCGATTACGCATGACGGCCGCGCACGCTACCAGAATTCTGTTTCGTTTCCATTCAGACCTTACACAGGCGGCGGCAGGCTGATATACAGCAGCGTTTCCGGGTCGCCATCGTAGCCGTCGTCGGCAAGCGCAAATCCCGCCCGCTCGAGCATGGCGATGGAGGCCGCATTGTCGCGATGCACGGTGGCGCGCACCTCGTCGAGATCCAGCGTTTTCCGCGCCCAGAAAAGCAGTCCCTCCAGCAGCTCGGTGCCGAAACCCCGCCCCCAGAAAGCCCGATCGAACCCGTAGAGGATTTCCTCTCCACCCTCTTCCGGCCGGGCAATCCCGCTCCAGCCGATCAGCTCACCGGTTTCCCGGAGGACGACAGCGCCGGTGCCGTAGCCATGACGGGCCACGTTCTGCCGGCTGTTCTCGATCCACTGCCGGGTGAGCTCACGGGAGAGAGGCTCACCGTCACCCACATACCGGGAGGTCACCGGATCCGCATTGATACGCGCGAGCGCCTCCAGATCTCCGGGCTCGAACGTGCGGAAGCGCAGACGCTCCGTCTCGAACTGGTTGCACGACTTCACAGGTATAGACTCAATCCGGCAGCCCGAGCACCCGCTTGGCGATGATGTTCTTCTGCACCTCCTTCGTGCCGCCGGCGATGGTCAGGGATTTTCCGTACAGCCAGGTGCGCTGCGCATTCCGCTCGGAGGCGCTGAAACTGTCGTCAGCACCGAGCATGCGGACACCCATGGCCTCGACGAGCATCTCATCGCCTTCCTGCTTCAGCAGCGCGCCGGTGAGCTTGACCGCGGACGACGTGAAACCCGGGGCACGGGACTTCAGCTCCTCCACTGCCCGGGCCTGAGTGAATCGCTGGGCTTCAGTGTTCATGGCAAAGCGGATGAGCCGGGCCCGGATGGCCGGGGAATCGATCCCGTCATCGGCACCGGCATAGGCCTGAACGAGCTCGGGTACCCGGCTCTCCTCCGCACGACCGCCCTGGGACCCGGATATGTTGATGCCTGCATGCGTGGATCGTTCGAACTGAAGCAGCCGCTTACCCACGGTCCAGCCGTTGTCCACACCGCCCACCACGTCGTCGGCCCGGCACAGCGCGTTTTCGAAAACCGTCTCGCAGAACGGCGAGGCGCCGGAGAGCAGACGTATCGGATGCACCTGCACGCCTTCCTGCGACATGTCCACCAGCACCAGCGATATCCCCTGGTGCTTGGGCTTGTCCGGAGATGTCCGGACCAGCACGAAGATGTAGTCACAATCCACCGCGTCGCTCGTCCACGTCTTGCGCCCGTTGATCACGTAGTGATCGCCTTCGAGCACCGCCCGGCAGGAGAGACTCGCCAGATCGGATCCTGCGCCCGGTTCCGAATAACCCATGGCCCAGGCACCGTCACCCCGGGCGATCTGCGGCAGCCAGCGTGCTTTCTGCCCGTCCGTGCCGAACTCCAGCAGCGTGGGACCGATGTAGTTGACACCCCGGCCGGACAACGGCGGACGGGCCCGGATGCGGGTGAGTTCCTCGATCAGCACCCGGTAGTGGTCACGGTCGAGCTCAGCGCCGCCGTACTCGACCGGCCAGGTGGGCACGGTCCATCCTTTTCCGGCCATGCGCTCGAGCCAGACTTCCAGATCCGGACCGAGATCCAGGCTCCGGCTGCCGATGGATACCGGGCCGGCACCCCGGGCGCCTTCCGGACAGTTCTTCTCGAGCCAGGCTCGCGTTTCGGCCCGGAAATCGTTCAGGTCAGCCATCATCTTCTCCTGCATCGTCCTTGCGCCGCTCTCCATAGTCCTGCCAGGGCGCATCACGCTCCCGGATGACCTCCCTGAAGCCCTTCTCGGCAAAGGATTCCTGCCACCGGTAGGCCTCCTCGGTGTGCCGGGTCATGCCGTCGAACAGGGTACCGAGCAGCTGGCTGGTACGCAGGCCCATGTTCTCATAGGCCTGATTGATCAGCAGCTTGTTGAGCGCCAGCTGGTTCGCGGGAATGTGCCGGTAGAGCTTTGCTTCTTCCTCGATGAAGCTGCTGAGCTCGCCCGGCGGCAGAACATGGGAGACCAGCCCGATCCTGAGCGCCGTGGGCGCATCGATGGCCCGGCCCGTGAGCAGAAACTGCTTGGCGTGCTCCATGGTGAGACGGTAGACCCAGAGCATGGTGGTCGGTGTGCCGTAAACGCGGCTCGGCGCATAACCGATATGCGCATCACTCGCCATGTAGAGCTGATCGCAGCAGAGCACCAGATCCGTCGCTCCCCCGACAGCCCAGCCCTTGATCTCTCCGAGGACGGGCTTCGGGCAGTGCCAGATGCTCATGAAACGACGGACGTTGTTGCCCATGAACTGGAGGTCCCGGACTGGATCCCAGGCACCCTCCCGATGCTCCACACGCGGCGCGTCGTAGGGTGTATCCCAGCTGCCGCCAGCGGTCAGGTCGTAGCCGGCGGTGAACGTATCGCCGATACCTCTCAGGACGATGGCGCAGACGTCCTTCGACCGGCTGGCCTGCTCGACCCCGTCGGCGATGCCCTGAATGACGTTGTCCGTCAGGGTGTTCTTCTTTTCCGGGCGATTGATGGCGATGACGGCGATGCCGTCCCGTTCTTCGTAGAGGGTTTCGGTGTCATCGGTCATGCCGGGCCTCCGTCAGTGGGCCTGAAAGCATACGCTCTCCGGTCGGGCGGAGCATGGTAAGGTCGCGCTCCCGGAGGCCATCGACCACGAGCCATGACCCAGTCAGAACCCTACGATCTCGCCAACAGCTTCATCACCGTGAACGGAATCGGGTTTCACTACGCTCTGGAAGGAAATCCGGACAGACCCACGCTGGCCCTGGTCAATCCGGCCAGCCACAATCTCACCTGCTGGGAACCCGTGCTGGCAGGATTGCTGGAGACATTCCAGGTGCTGCGTTTCGACATCCGCGGCACCGGCAAGAGCGGCTGGGGAGACGATGACGGCTTCAGCTTCCCCCAGTACGCGGACGACCTCGCCGGTATCATGGACGCCCTCGGCATCGGAAAGGCTTTCGTCCTCGGTGTGGCCTATGGTGCGAGAACGGCTGCCAGATTCGCGCTGCGCCATCCCCAGAAGCTGATCGCCCTGGGGCTGTTCGATGTCGCTCTGACGCCGCCCGTGGAGCAGACGGAACAGCGGGCGCTGGGCGCCCGGGCCCGGAGCATGCTGGAGCAGGCTGGTGAGCCGGCCGTCACACCCCGAAAATCCTGGCGATTCTATGAGAACCGGGATGCCGCCCTGAAAGCGCACACGGCGCATCAGAAGGAGGAAGATACGTCGCAGATGCTGGGCAGTCTTCCGGTTCCCGTGCTCGTCGCCTGCGGCCGTCAGGACATGAATCTCGCCGAAGCCCGGCGCATCGCCGACGCCATCCCCAGTTGCGAGTGCCGGGTCATGGAGATGACGGGCCACGGCTCCATTTTCTTCCGGCCGGATCTGTTCGTATCGCTGGTCACCGGATTTCAGACCGTCTGATACGGACCATCGATGACGGAACAACCGGACAGACCCGGCAGGCTGCGTCTGCCGTCGCGATGGCCGTTCGCCGTCGATCGCTTTCCCATTTTCTACGGCTGGGTGATCTGGCTGCTCTCCACACTCGGATTCCTCATGAGCGTGCCCGGCCAGACCATGGGAATGGCAGTTTTCACCGACCCGTTCATCGAAGCTTTCGATCTCACCCGCTCTCAGCTCAGCTTCGCTTATCTCTGCGGCACGGTGGGCAGCGCCTTTCTTCTGACCCGGGCAGGCAGGCTTTACGACCGGGTCGGCGCCAGAGTCATGGTGGTCGGCGCCTCGGTGATGCTGGGGCTGATGATCGCCTTCATCAGCCTGATCGATCGGATCGGCGGCACCACGGCAGCCCTGCTCGGCCTGCCGCTGGCGACCCTCACCCTGCCTCTGATTCTGATCGGCTACTTCGGCGTGCGCTTCTCCGGCCAGGGGGTGCTGACCAGCGCGTCACGCAACGTCCTGCTGCTCTGGTTCGAGAAGCGGCGCGGTCTGGTCTCGGGAATCCGCGGTGTTTTCGTCTCGCTGGGGTTTTCCATCGCCCCGCTCGTCCTGGCTCTGATGATCGATGCTCTCGGCTGGCGCGGGGCCCTGTGGTTCATGTCGGCGGTGCTGATCTTCGGATTCGCGCTCATTGCGCTGATTTTTCTGCGCAACGCGCCTGAGGAGGAAGGGCTCCTTCCCGACGGACTGTCTCGGCACGCGGAGTCCGCACAGCGCCAGGTCTACCGGGCCCCGGATCGGACCCTGGCCGAAGCCCGCCGAAGCCCGAGCTTCTGGCTGTACAGCGGCGGTCTCGCCATCCATGCCCTGTTCGGGACGGCAGTCACGTTCCACATCGTCTCCATCTTCGCGGAAGCCGGACGCAGCCGGACGGAGGCTTTCGCCTATTTTCTGCCTCAGGCCATCGTCTCCACCAGCGTCAATCTGATCGGCAGCGCCTTTGTGGACCGGCAGCGGCTGAAACCCTTCCTGCTGATCATGCTGAGTGCCTTTCTGGTGGGTGCTGCCGGTCTCATGGCTCTGGAAGCGCGCTGGGGATACTGGATGCTGGTGGCGGGTTTCGGTGCCGGCGGCGGACTCTGGGGCGTGATCTCGAACGTGGCATTCATACGCCTGTTCGGCAGCCTGCACCTCGGCGAGATCAGCGGACTGAACACATCCATCACTGTGTTCGCCAGCGCCATCGGACCGTTCCTGTTCAGTCTGGGATACGACCTGACGGGCGCATACACGGCTGTGGAGGCGCTCTGTGCCGTGGCAATTCTCTGTCTGCTCCTGGCGAGCGCGGCCATCCGCCAGCCGGAAGACAGCAGGCCCTGAAGATCAGTGATCGTTCCCGCATCGGAAGAGTCTAGCGATCCGGACCGTCCAGCTTGGCGAGCTTCCGGTAAAGGGCCCGTTCGCTGATGCCGAGCGCGGCCGCCAGAGACTTGCGGTCACCATGATGGATGGCAGCGGCGCGACGGAGATAGTCCTCCTCCACCTTCACCAGGGGGATCAGAGCCGTTTCCGCACCCGGGTCTGAAAGGAGCGGGCCGCCGGCACCCTGGCGCACCGTATCGGGAAAAGCTGACGGTTCGATCACGTCGCCGTCCGTCAGCAGCACGGCCCGCTCGAGCAGGTTCCTGAGCTCGCGCACGTTCCCCGGAAAGTCGTAGCTGCCGAGCATCTCGGTGGAAGCCGCGGACAGAGACATCTGCGGTTGTTCGAGACGGTCCAGGATACTGCGCGCGAGGGGTATCAGGTCCGCTGCCCGCGCTCTGAGGGGGGGTAACAGGATCTCGAACACATTCAACCGGTAGTAGAGATCTTCCCTGAACGTTCCCGTCCGCACCATCGATGCCAGATCCTTGTTGGTGGCGCAGATCAGCCGGAAGTCGGTGTCCCGCCACTCCGTGCTGCCGACGCGGCGGAAGCGCCGGGTTTCCAGCAGGCGCAGCAGCTTCACCTGCTCAGAGAGCGGCACCTCGCCGATCTCATCGAGAAACAGCGTGCCGCCGGCGGCGGCCTCCACCAGCCCCGGTTTGTCCGTGGCCGCGCCCGTGAACGC
>JAUIAV010000008.1 GCA_030425195.1 Gammaproteobacteria bacterium
ATCTCGGGATTGGCGGACCATTCGAATGCCGGAAAGGTGGTGAACGTACCCGGTTCATAGTACGCATCGGCGGTCTCCACGATTTCCCGCCAGGTGTTGCGGTTGATTTCCGGGCTCATCAGCCGATCGTCCGACTCGCCCATGCTGAACTCCCTCAGTATCTGTGCGAACGCCTGCATGCGGTCGTTGGCATCGGTACCGGTAATGCGGGCAGCCATCGGATGCCGGGACAGGGGGCTCTCCGGATTTTCCATCTCCTTGAACACGCCCATCCATTCCGCGTGATCGGAAACGGCGTAGAAGTCCAGTGGTGTACGGATCTGCAGGTCGCCGCCGCCACCGCCGCCCGCGATGGCTTCGCCGCGCGCCCAGCGGTAGGCATCGGCCGGATTGGACAGGCTGCCGTTGGTGTAGGCGTCGAAGGAGAAGCGGGTGTGAACGTGGACGGCGCCGAAGAAGACGTCCAGGTCCGCCGTCTTCTCAGCCGTCTGGGAAACTGCTTCGACGGAAGGCTGCGGCTCGCTGGTCTGTTCCGGTTCGGACGGCTGTCCGCACGCTGTCAGTACTGAGAGAAGAATGGTGGAAGGTATCCATGCGAACCATTTCATGCGTGCGTCCTGATCGTCCGTCGGAGACGGAGCGAAGCATAACAAGTCGCAGGGAGTTGAAAAATGGCGCGCCCGCCGCGATTCGAACGCGGGACCTTTGGCTTCGGAGGCCAACACTCTATCCAGCTGAGCTACGGGCGCGTGGGGTCCACCGGCGAGGTGGGGCGGCAATTATAGAGCCAATTCTCCGGATTGCGAGCCGGTTTGCGGTCCCGGCGCGTCTCCCGGCCAGGGCCGCAGGGGCACGGTGATTCGGGAGGCGGTGACCCCACCGTGATGTACCCGCCAGTTCGGCAGCGGCCCGGTCTTTGGAATCCGGGCGAAGGAGGTGGCGTCTGCGCCCGCCAGGGACAGCCGCAGCCGGTAGCCGGCCGGAATCCGCGCCGAGGTGACGTAGAGCCCCAGGTCTACCGGTGCGGGCGTCGCCTCGGGCATGGGGGCGGCGTCCTCTTCGAGATAGCTGTGGTAGGGCCCGAAATGCGGATACACGGGCGGTGCCATGGACACCCTGCGGTGCTTCAGACGCAGCACGCCTTCGGTGAGATAAATGGCGCGGCCGTCCGGTGCGAGCGCATCGAGATAGGCATGCAGCGCCCCATCCGGCTGGTCGCTTTCCAGCATCAGGTTCAGCACCACGGTCCCGGTGAGCTCCATGTCCGCTTCGAGCGGCGGCGTCTCGAAGCGCAACGCCAGAGCCGTCGCCGCGTTCCGGTCGTTGTAGATCACGTCGCCGCCGCCGAGCTGGGTCATCCAGCGGGTATCCGGCTCGGTGCCGGCCTCGGCGGACACGGCATGGTCCGTGACGCTCTGAATCGGAGCCGGGGTCGGCGCCAGCACGCCGTCCGGCTGCAGATAATAGTGCCGGTTCGAGAAGCCTGCGGGTGGCCAGCCGTCAGCCTGCTGCCAGCCGCCGTTCATGGTGTAGTAACTCAGACTCCGGCCGGGTGCGCTGCCTTCGCTTTTCAGATGAGCGGCGAAAAAGGCTTCCATCCGCTCGAGCTGCTCGTGGAGGGAGAAGACCGGCTCCGCATCTTCGGGCCGGAACGGGTCCGTGTCGTAGCCGCCGCCATGGCTGAAAGGCGCGAGGACCACGGTCTGCGGATTGCTGAAGCTCACGAACCGCGCGAGCGTGCCTTCCGCAGTCGCGGCGTCGAACCAGCCCGCCACGACATACATGGGTACGGCAGAGGCTTCGATCTCTGACTTCCGGGCATAGGCCTGGTTCTCCAGTGACGAGTAGCCGGCATCCCCCCACCGGCTGTCCCGGTAACGCAGACCGTCCACCAGCACGCTCGGGTCCGGTGAATCATGCTCGGCAATGGCGTCACCGAGCTCGTCCGCTTCCGGCCCGTCCACCGGCTTGATACCGCCCACCAGCAACCGGCCGAGCAGACAATCGAGGAAGGTATCGCCGCCGATCACCAGGCAGGTGTTGTTACTGTCCATGGCCAGTACCACCCTGGACCAGGCTTCCACGAACGCAGGCTGGTAGATACCGCCGGGTGTTGCCAGATGGTACTGGGTGTCGAAATCCGAATAGAGCGGTGCCGCCGCCTTGAGCGCCGGGTGCAGCGTGGTGGTCATGAGCTCGGCCGTGGTACCGGCATAGGAAATGCCGATGGATCCCACCATTCCGTTGGACCAGGGCTGGACGACGATCCAGTCGAGGATGGCCGAGTAGTCGGCCATCTCCTGCATGGAATACTCGGTATCGTGCCGGCCGAAGGAGGCGCCGGTGCCGCGCACTTCCACGTGCACGTAGGCATAGCCCCGGTCGGTGAAGAATGCCTTGAAACCATCCGTCAGCATGCCGGGGCCTGGCGAGCCGAACAGATTCATCACCCGACCGACCAGGGTCGGACGCACGTCTCGCCAGTAGCGGCTGCCTTCGATCAGGGTCGGGATCCTGGCCCCGGGTTCCAGATCTTCCGGCAGCCAGAGATCGAGCGCGATCCGGGTGCCATCCGCTGCGGGCACATAGTAGGCGCTGTTCCGTTTGAAGCCGGCCGGGTTCTCCGCCTCCCCCGGGAGCGGATGCAGCCAGGCGGCCAGAAAGATGGCCGCCGCGACGGCAGCCAGAATCAGAGCGAGGCGCGTAAGCCAGGACATGTGCAGCGGTTCGATCGATCGGTGGCGACGGATACTAACCCGTCACGGGTCCGGAAGCCCCTGAAAACGAGGTTTTCAGGCCGTTCCGGAGAACATGCTGGCGGATGTAAGCATGTGATGACCCTCACAGTTCGAATCGGCCGGGCATTGAAAAATGCATCTCAAGCGTTTGCAAAGAAACGTGTCGCAGGCGAAACGAGACGTGACGCCCGAATCTGATCCCGCCGACGGACGAGCGGGATGAAATCTCAAGGACGGTGTGACGAAAGGTTATCGACATGAGAGTACTCGTGTTACTGATCATCGGGCTGCTCGCAGCCGGCAACGCGGCCGCGGACAGAGGTCATGGGAAATGGCAGGGGTACCGGGCCGATCTGGTCAGCAAGTCGGACAAGCCCTACTACCAGCACACCCGTAAGGGGCGCTACTCCCGGCTGAACTATCTGAGGACCACAGGCCTGAACTCGGGCGTTTGCGACGAGCTTCAGGGTGCTACCCGCGGCTTGCGGATGATGTGTGTCGCGTTCTGTGAGCTGCAGAGCTGCTCGCCGGACTTCACTGCCGAGAATCCGTTCG
Source organism: Gammaproteobacteria bacterium (assembly GCA_030425195.1). Taxonomy (GTDB): domain Bacteria; phylum Pseudomonadota; class Gammaproteobacteria; order Pseudomonadales; family Azotimanducaceae; genus SZUA-309. Next base: position 3,294 of record JAUIAV010000008.1, read on the forward strand.
AAAACTGTTCGCGCAGCTCGAAGTGGATCTACGCCCGCTATGAACAGCGGCGCGGCCCGGGTGATCCGGACATGCCCTGCGTGAAGCAGCCGGCGGCGGTGGCGGAATGCCCCTGCTGGACGCGCAACGAGCTTGCCAACCTCCGCGCCCAGAGTGCCAGCGACCGGTTCGCGGTCTGCGAGCTCGACGGCAATCCGGCGCCGACCATGGCGAACTACGACAACTGGCGGATCGAGAGCAGCACGCCGGGCGAGTACAACACCCTGCTGGCCACCTTCGGCGGCTATGGCGCGGACATGGCCCCCACCTGTGCGGTCAACGATGTCTGCACCGACGGCAACTGTCTGGGTGAATACCGCATGCAGTCCATCACGCCGGAACAGTTCGCGGCCTGTGAAGCGGACGTGGCCATGTCGGCCGCCAACCGCGGTATCGCCTGCAACTGATCGGAGATCGACAGGCGGGCACGCCCGGGTCCGCCGCAGGAATCAGACGCAGCCCGTATCCCGGGCTGCGCGCATTCGGGGACTGGGCTAACCTAGCCCGATGTGGAAACACCAGCCTCTCACGCCGAAACTCGGCTCGGAAATCACCGGGCTCGACCTCGCCCGTCTCCGGGAGTCTGATATCCAGTGCATTCGTGAGCTCCTGCTCGACCGCATGGTCCTCGTCTTCCGGGATCAGGATCTCACCCCGGAAGAACACAAAGCCTTCGGGCGCCGGTTCGGCGAGCTGCACCGTCATCCCTCCAAGCGCCTGCTGGGCGCGGGTGGTGACCCGGAAATCTTCAACGTGAAGGCCACCCCCACCTCGAAGCACGCCAACGGCGAAGCCTGGCACAACGACCTGTCCTGTGAGACGGAGCCGCCGCTCGGCTCCGCGCTGTACCTGCGGACGCTGCCGGGCATCGGCGGCGACACGCTGTTCGCGAACATGTACGAGGCGTACGAATCGCTGTCCGGACCGATTCAGGAGATGCTGGACCCGCTCACGGCCTTCCACGACGGCCGCAAGGACCTGGCGAATTACGACATCGAGCTGAGACCCGACCAGAGCTATCCGCGGGCGGTGCATCCCGTGGCCCCCCTGCATCCGGAAACCGGCCGTCGGGTGCTGTTCGTGAATTCGAGCTTCACGGTCCGCATTGAGGAGCTCGCGCCGCGTGAGTCCGCGGCGCTTCTCGGTTTTCTCTACGCACTGGTCCCGAATCAGCCGCGTCTTCAGTGCCGGGTGCGCTGGGCGCCCGGTACGGTGGTGTTCTGGGACAATCGCTGTCTTCAGCACCACGCCATCTGGGATTACTTTCCCGAGACCCGGATCGGCGACCGGGTGACCATCCAGGGTACGGCGCTTCATCATTGAAAGGATTGTCTCGTGACTGATCGGCTGCTCGCGGCGCTCTGTGTGCTGTTCTGCTCTGTTGCCGCCTGGTCCGCGCCGGTGGACGAAGCCAGACTGGCGGCCCTCGACCAGGAGCCGGGCAGCTGGCTCGTGCACGGGCGCAACCCTGCGGAAACCCGTGAAAGTCCCCTTGCCGGTATCAATACGGAAAACGTGAACCGGCTGGGCCTGGCCTGGTATTTCGAGCCCGGTACGAAGCGCGGTCTCGAAGCCACACCGCTCATGATCGACGGGGTGCTCTACACCACCGGCACCTGGAGCCGTGTCTACGCCCTGAATGCCCGGACGGGTGAGCTGCTCTGGACGTTCGATCCGCAGGTGCCCCGAGCCTGGGGACAGAAAGCGTGCTGTGACGTGGTGAACCGGGGTGTGGCCGCCTGGGGCGACCGCGTCTATGTCGGCACCATCGACGGCCGTCTCATAGCGCTGAACCGGGAAACGGGCGAACCCGTCTGGGAGACGCTCACCATAGACCCCGAACGGCCGTACACCATCACCGGTGCGCCGCGGGTGGTGAAGGGTAACGTGATCATCGGCAACGGCGGCTCCGAGTACGGCGTGCGCGGATATGTCAGTGCCTACGATGCCGGGACCGGCGCGCTCAGCTGGCGCTTCTACACCGTGCCGGGCAATCCGGACGAGCCCTTCGAGAACGACGCCATGGCCATGGCCGCGCGCACCTGGTCGGGCGATCTCTGGTGGGAAGTCGGCGGCGGCGGTACGGTCTGGGATTCCATGGCCTACGATCCTGCCCTGGATCTGCTCTACATCGGTGTCGGCAACGGTGCGCCCTGGAACCGGCACGTGCGCAGTCCGGGCGGCGGCGACAATCTGTTCCTCTCCTCCATCGTGGCGCTGAGACCCGGGACCGGCGAATACGTCTGGCACTATCAGACCACGCCCGGCGACTCCTGGGACTATACGGCCACCCAGCACATGATCCTCGCGGACATCCTGGTGGGTGGAGTGATCCGGCGCGTCCTCATGCAGGCGCCGAAGAACGGCTTTTTCTACGTGATCGACCGAGCGACGGGCGAGCTGCTTTCCGCGGAGAAATACGTGGAAGCCACCTGGGCCAGCCACGTGGATCTCGAGTCCGGCCGGCCGGTGGAAACGGACAACGCCGATCACCGCACGGAAGTGAAAGTGACCCGGCCGGCGCCTTTCGGCGGGCACAGCTGGCATCCCATGGCATTCAGCTCACAGACCGGCCTCGTCTATATCCCGGCCATGGAGAATCAGGCGGAATACAGCACGGCGACTGCCTTCAAATACCTTCCCGGCGGTCACTGGAACCTGGCTCAGGGGCAGACCCTGATGGTTCCACCCATGGGCGAGGCGCTGATCCGCGGGGTGCTGAAACGGCTGATGACCGGCCATCTGCTGGCCTGGGATCCCAGCAGTCAGAAGGAAGTCTGGCGGGTGCCGCACAGCAGCATGTGGAACGGCGGCGTGCTGGTGACGGCTGGTGGTCTGGTCTTTCAGGGTTCGGGCGACGGGCACCTCTACGCCTATGGGGCCCGGACGGGCGAGCGCCTGTGGCAGGCCCCTGCCGGTTCCGGTGTGGTGGCACCGCCCATCACCTACGAGCTCGATGGCGAACAGTACGTGGCGGTGATGGCCGGCTGGGGTGGAGCGGCACCGCTCACCTTCGACATGCCGGGTACCGCACAGGGACAGCCCGGCCGGCTGCTGGTGTTCAAGCTGGATGCCACCGAAACGCTGCCGCCGCCGTTACCGGCACCGGCGCTGAACCAGCCCCCGCCGCGTCAGGGCACGGAGGAGATGGTGCAGGCCGGTGAATCCCTCTATGCCGAGCACTGCGGCCGCTGCCATGGCGGCGCGCTGATGAACAGCGCCGTGGTGCCCGATCTGCGTCAGCTGTCGGTGGAGAAGCATGCGGTCTTCCGCAACATCGTTCTGGACGGGATCTTCCAGGGCACGGGCATGGCGGGGTTCGCGGACGTGCTGAATGCCGACGATGCGGACGCCATTCAGGCCTACGTGCTCAGTGCGGCCAACGATCAGTGGGAGGAGGCCCAGCTGCCCGGCTGGTGGCGGGCGGCCAAGGCCTGGTTCCTGGATCTGGTGGCGGCGGTGATGGCCTTCTTCCTCGGCTGAGCGCTAGTCGATCGTGCAGGTGAAGCGTTGTCCTTCCAGGGTGAGCATCACTTCCCGGCCTTTGTTCCAGAAGTCCACGCCCTCGCCCGAAAAGCGTGCGCCGGACGCGGTTCGCTGTCGCTCGAGCCTGTGCATCGTGCCGTGCACCGTGAGCGTGAGCGTTTCCGGATCCGGAAAGTGGAAGGTTGCCGTGGGACCATCGGTACAGCGCATCGTCTTCCCATCGGTTGCCGTTTGCCCGCAACCGGCGAGGCACAGTGCGCCCAGGAGGGAGATGGCGGGGGAGGGGCGCATCCCGCCGCTCAGGCCGAAGCGCTCGGCCGGGCGCTCACCCGGGCGTGCCAGTCCCAGAGGTGGGCCAGGTCTTCCGACGGCGGCAGCCCGACCAGATCTTTCGCGAAGTCCACTCCGCTCAAGGCCGTGATGTCCGCCACCGTGAACCGGTCGTCGGCCAGCCCGTCGGTCATGTAGTCACGATCCGCCAGCTCCCGGTTCATCCGTTCGTAGAAGGCGTGCACGTTCCGGTCACTGGCTTCCCTGGCGGCCGGGTTCTGTTTGAAGCGTCCTGCGGCGATTTTCGCCACCACCGGGCCGTTCACCCAGCTGATCCCGATCTGAGTCCAGAACTCGAGCTCGAGGATCCGGTTGTGCATCTCGATGCGGCCGAGCTCATAGGGCGTGGCTCCGAACAGGTTCGGCTCCGGCTGGATGGCCTCCAGGTAGCGGCAGATGGCCACGCTCTCGCCGATGAACTGACCGTCCTCCGTTTCCAGCACGGGGATCTTGCCGCTCGGGTGCTTCTCGAGAAATTCCGGTGTCTTGTGTTCCCCCTTGCTCATGTCGGTGGGGACGAGCGTGAGGTCGATGCCCTTTTCGGCGGCAAAAATCCGTACCCGGCGCGGGTTCGGCGCGCCGGCGAAATCGTAGAGCTTCATGCGGTCTCCCGGGATGCTGGTGATCGATGGCCGTCAGTCTACCTCAGGTACACTGCATGACCGGATCTCCAGGAGTGAAAACAGGCATGAGCGACTCGGCGGAAATAGAAGTGGTCAGCCCGGAAAGCGTGGGCCTGTCGTCAGCCCGGCTCGAACGGGTGAGCGGCTGGCTGGGAGACCAGATCACGAGCGAACGGCTGGCGGGCGCCAGCGTGCTGATCGGCCGTCGCGGCAGCGTCGCCTTCTTCGAGGCCCGGGGGCTGGCGGACCAGGCATCGTCCCGGTCTTTCAATCGCGACACCATCGTGCGCATCTATTCCATGACCAAGCCGGTGACTTCGGTGGCGGCGATGATGCTCTACGAGGAAGGGTGCTTTCAGCTCGACGATCCGGTGGCGAACCATTTAGCGGAATTCGCGGACACCCGCGTGTGGGTCGGCGGTGATGCACCCATCACAGAAACGGTCGCCATGGAAACGCCCATGACGGTCCATCATCTGATCACGCACACGTCCGGCCTCACCTACGGATTCATGCAGGCCAATGCGGTGGATGCGGCCTATCGGGCGGCGAAGCTCGATTTCCCTGGCGGCCGCGGAGACCTGGCATCCCAGGTGGCCCGGCTGGCGGAAGTCCCCCTGCTCTGTCAGCCCGGCAGCCATTGGAACTACAGCGTGTCCATCGACGTGCTCGGCCGGCTGGTGGAGGTGTGGTCGGGCATGAGCCTGGCCGAGTTCTTCCAGACCCGGCTGTTCGATCCGCTCGACATGCGCGATGCGGGTTTTCATGTGCGCGAGGCGGACCGCGAGCGGTTCGCGGCCTGCTACGCGCCGCTGGTCGGCGGCGATCTCAGCAGTATCGGCACCACACCGAGCGCGGAGGAGGCGGCGCGGCGGGGCGGCCTGAAGCTGCAGGACGCAGCAGACGATTCCAGCTTTCTGTCGCCCGCCAGCGTGTATGCCGGTGGCGGCGGTCTGACCGCCAGCATGCGCGACTACGCCCGCTTCTGTCAGATGCTGATGAACGGCGGTGAGCTGGACGGCGCGCGGGTGCTGAGCCCGAAAACCATCGACTACATGCGGCTCAATCATCTGCCGGACAATCGGGACATGGCGGCCATGGGGCAGCCGGTCTGGTCGGAGACCAGCTACGACGGGATCGGCTTCGGTCTCGGCTGGGCCGTGGTGATCGACCCGGTGAAGGCGAAGTTCGTCACTTCCCCCGGCGAGCACCACTGGGGCGGTGCGGCCAGCACCTTCTTCTGGCTGGATCCGGAGGAGGATCTGTATGTGATTCTGCTGACGCAGCTCATGCCGTCATCCACCTATCCGATCCGCCGGGAGCTGCGGCAGCGCGTGTATCAGGCGATCGTGGACTGAGGCGGATGAAACTCTTCACCTTTCCGGCGGCGCCGAACCCGGCCCGGGTCGGGTTCTATCTGCGCGAGAAGGGGATCCGGATCGATACGGTGCTCGTGGACTTCACGAAAGGTGAGCAGAACAGCCCCGCGCATCTGGCCCGGAATCCCGCGGGTACCGCGCCCGTGCTGGAGCTGGATGACGGGAGCTTTCTCACGGAGTCACTGGCGATCATCGAATACCTGGAGGAGCTCCACCCACAGCCGCCCATGATCGGCAGGGACCCGCTCGACCGCGCCCGGACCCGCAACGTGGAGCGGGACATCGAGTTCAACGTGCTGCTCAGGGTCATCCGCTACGTGCACGCGCACAGATCTCCACTCGGGCTGCCGCCGAATCCGGCCATCGCGGAAGCGGAGCTGGTCCGGCTGCCGACGGGCTTTGGCCGGGTGGAAGCCCGGCTTGCGGGCAACGAGTTCATCATGGGGGATCATCCGACCATCGCCGACTGCACCTTGCTCGCGGCACTCAACTTCGGTCGCTTCGCCGGTCTCACTCCGGCTGATGATTATCCGAACATCAACGCCTGGTTCGAGCGCTACGCGCTTCGTCATCTGTAGGCAGACGCTCCCGCTGCATCAGGGCGACGAACCGGCCGGTGCGGCCGGCCCGGAGCCGCTCTGCGAAGTCCGGCGTCAGGATCTGAATGAGCATCCAGCCATCCTCGCCCTCCGCGTTCAGCAGTTGCGTGATATCCGGGTACCCGTCACGGCTGATGCCGGAGAGCAACCCTTCGCCGGGCTCGATTTCCACGGTTTTGAACTCGTAGCGCGGGAGGAGGTGGGTGCTGTCTTGATCCAGCTCGCTGCTGTCGATGTCGAAGGCGTTCGCCAGCGCCTTTTTCGACTGCGCCGAGCCCGTGGCCTCGTTTTCGATACGCTGCACGGTGCGCAGATTCAGACCGGCAGCAAGCGCGAGTTCTTCCTGGGTCCAGGAACGGTCCTCCCGCAGCGCGCGCACCCGGTTTGCGTTGACTCTCATTGGCAGGCTCCCACCTGGCAGGTACGGCGGGTTCGACGTTGACTGAAGGTTACGACAGTATACGACAGCAATTCTGTCGTAAAGTCCAGTTCAGGCAATACATCGCCAGAAGACTGGCGCGGAATACTGTATAAATATACAGTTCGGGCTATGTCGCTCATCCTCTGCAGAAAACTGAATCACCGCAACATCGAGCTGCATGACAGCACCCGTGGAGAGGCGGTGGGGGTGCTCAGGAAAAGCGGCGAATACGGCTACGTGCCCTGGCTCGGATTCATCGATCGGAGCAAGGCCGCCCGTACGGGTCGGCCTGTGAAGCTGCAGATCGCCCGGGTCGGTCGGCTCGACGGGGTACGCACCTGCTGGCGGGATCTCAAGCCCGGCGAGCACGTGCAGGGCTGTCTCACCCGGGAAGGCGCCTATGCGGTGCTGGATCTGGACGTGCGGGTGATATGAGCGGGGTTGGCTGGTGGGATGACGCCTTCTCATGGGATGACTCATGGAGTTGACTCATAATGGACAGCCAGGACAGGAGAGCCTCGATCACATGGATGCACTGAAGGCCATCACCAATTACGTCCCGCTCACCGAAGACATCGCATCCTCCGGGCAACCACGACGCGACCAGTTCGAGCTGATGGCCGAAGCCGGCTACGAAGTGGTGATCAATCTGGCACTGGCGGATTCTGATCACGCGATTCCGGAAGAGGGCAGCATCGTCACCGGGCTGGGTATGCGATTCGTGCACATTCCGGTGGATTTCGCAGCACCGACGGTACGGGACCTGAGAGAATTCTTCGGGGTGATGGACGCCTTTGCCGGCCGCCGGATCTGGGTCCACTGCGTGGTGAATGCCCGGGTGTCCGCCTTCCTTTATCACTATCTTTCCAAGGTCCGCGGTCTCCCGGAGGCGGACTGCCGCACCCCGATTCTCGATCGCTGGGAGCCCCAGATGGATGAGGCCTGGCAGGCTTTTCTGGCCATCGACGAGAAGGCCATCGCCAGAGCGACCAGCGCCGCCCGCTGATCATGTCCGTTCTGCTGAGCTGCCGTAATCTCTCTTACACGGCCGGAACCAAGCCACTGTTCCGGGACCTGGCTCTGTCCATTTCCCGGGGCGACAAGATCGGCCTGAACGGACACAACGGTTGCGGCAAGTCGACCCTGCTGAAGATCCTGGCGGGTGACGACCATCCGGAGGGCGTGGTCCCGGACGAGGGCGAGATCAGCCGTCGTCAGGGCCTGCGGCTGGCCATGCTGGAGCAGTTCCTGCCGGAGTCGGAAGCCGAACTCAGCCTGCACGATGCCGTGCTCGGTCGTATTCCGGAATCGGAAAGGGATACGGAAGGCTTCCGGGCAGCGGTCACGCTTTCCCACCTCGGCTTCGGCGAAGCACAGCATGCGCTTGCCGTGGGTGATCTTTCCGGCGGCCAGCTCAACCGTCTGATGCTGGCCCGGGTGCTGGTGGGAGAGCCGGATGTGGTGCTGCTCGACGAGCCGAGCAACCACATGGATCTGGCCACCCTCGCCATGCTGGAGCAGTACCTGGCGGAAGAGATTCCCTGTGCCTTTCTGCTGGTTTCCCATGACCGGGCGCTGCTGGACGCGGTCACCCACCGCACGCTCATTCTCCGTGACGAGCGCATCTATGCCTTCGATCTGCCCTACTCTGCGGCCAGGCAGGCGCTCACGGAAATGGACATCGCCGCCGCCTCGGCCCGGGCGGACGAGGAGAAGAAGATCGCGCAACTGGAAGCCAGTGCGAAGCGTCTGGCGATCTGGGGCAAGGTCTACGACAACGAGAAGCTGGCCAGAAAAGCCAAGACCATGCAGAAGCGGGTGGCCCGGCTCGAGCAGGCGAAGACGTTCGTCTCCCGGGGATCGGGCCTGTCGCTGACCCTGGAAGGCCGCGACACACGGTCGAACCGCATGCTCAGGGTGGCCGGTCTGACTGTGACGCCGCCGGATGCGCCGACCGTGCCGCTGTTCCGGATCGATGAACTGATCATCCGTCCCGGCGACCGGCTGGCGCTGCTCGGTCTCAACGGCTGCGGTAAGACGTCGCTGCTGACCCTGATCATGACGGCCTTCCGGCAGGAGCAGGAGACCGGGACGACGACGGAGACCTTCAGCTTCTCGCCGCAGGCGGTGGTGGGGTACTACGATCAGGAGCTCAACGAGGTGAGCAGAGTGAACGGGTCGGACGGTGCCGAAGGCCAGACCCTGCTGGATTTCCTGCGCCGGACCACGGAGGTTCAGGAGACCACGCTGCGCAACGGTCTGATCAACGCAGGGTTTCCGTACCTGGACCACGAGCGCCGGGTGAGTGTTCTGAGCGGTGGCGAGCGGGCCCGGCTGATGTTTCTCATGCTGCGCCTGAACCGGCCGAATTTCCTGGTGATGGACGAACCCACCAATCACATCGATATCGATGGCCGGGAGGAACTGGAGGTGCAGCTGGCTGAGTCCGGGGCGACGCTGCTGATGACGTCCCACGACCGGCGCTTCATCGACAACGTGGCCAACCGGTTCGTCGAAGTTTCGCACGGCCGTCTGCGGGAGATTGCCGAACCGGACGAATTCTATGCGGCGGCGGCCGAGTCGGGAGCCGAGGACATGGCGTCGGATCCGTCAGGCGCATCGAAGCCGGCAGATCGGACTCCGCTCAACGACGGAGAGTCGCTGCTGAACAGGATTCTCGAGCTCGAGACGCTCCTGGCGGAAGACCGTGCACGCAAGGCCAGGTTTCAGAAGCCGAAGCGTCAGGCGGCCTGGGAAGCCGAGCTCGAACGCCTGAACGATCGTCTCGGCGACGTCTGACGCTCAGTCGGATCTGGTCCCGGCGGTTGACGACCCCGCCACGTACAGCAGACCGGCCATGATGGCCAGGTTCTTGATGAAGTTCTGGGTCTCGTGACCCTGATCCACGCCTTCGTAAACGTTCCAGAAGTCGTGCATGAACAGACTGATCACCAGGGTCAGACCCGCCAGCAGGAAAGCCATGAGTCCGGTCCGGTAGCCGATGGCGAGGCAGGCGCCGCCGCCGATCTGCAGCACCACGGTCAGCGCCAGGAGCACGGGAATCAGCGGCACCCCGTGCTGGGCCATGTAGGCGCTCATGGCGCTCCAGCCGGTGATCTTGGTGATGCCGGGCACGATGAAGTAGAGGCCGAGCAGCACCCGGCCGGTGATGAGGAGCACCCGCTGCAGCAGGGCGAGGCGGGGGTCTTCGGAGATGGCGTTCATGGCTGGATTCCTCTGCTCAGTTGCCGTAGGACGTGCGCCGGTATCTGAGCATCTGGCCCGTGCCGATACCCGTATGCACGCCGGCCTGCTCCGCATCCCAGCGTTCGTAGGCCACGGCGCCGTTGACGATGACGAGCTGGATGCCTTCCGGCTCGGTCTGAGGCGCGTCATAGGTGGCGCCGTCGATGATGGTGGCCGGATCGAACAGCACCAGATCGGCCCAGTAGCCTTCCCGGATCTGTCCTCGTTCGGTCATGCCGAAGGTCTCGGCAGACAGCGACGTCATCCGCCGAACGGCCTCGGGCAGCGCGAGCACGCCCCGCTCACGCACATAGTGGCCGAGCACCCGCGGGAAGGTGCCGAACAGCCGCGGATGGGGTTTGCCTCTCAGGTCTGGAATGCCGTCCGAGCCCACCATCATGTCCGCGTGAGCGAGGTTCGTCTCCACGTCCGCCTCGTCGATGATGAACTGAATGCAGATGGTCCGGTCGCCCCTGGGCGCCGTGAGAATGCGGTGCACGGTCTCGGTGACGTCCTCACCCGCCTCCGCGGCGATGTCCGCCACCATGCGTCCCTCGTACTCGCGGAAGGCCGGGCAGCTGGCGATCCGGATCACCTCGGCGAGATCCCGACTGATCCGGTCCAGATTGAAGTATTCGATCATCCGACCGCTGCCCGCCGTATAGGGATAGACGTCCAGGGTCACCCGCTGACCGGCAGCAAGGGCAGCGTCCACTTTGGCCAGCGATTCACGGATCCTGCCCCAGTTCTGCCTGCCGGCGGATTTATGGTGGGAGATGTGGGCGTGTACGCCCGCTTCGCGGCCGATGAGCAGAGTCTCGTCCACGGCGTCCAGCAGATGGTCGCCTTCGTTGCGCATGTGGGTCGTGTACAGCGCATCGTAGTCCCGGGCGGTGCTGGCCAGCTCGATCACCTCGTCCGTTTCCGACCAGCGGCCGGGCCGGTAGATGAGGCCGGTGGAGAAACCGCAGGCGCCCTGGTCCATGGCGAGCTTGACGTGATCGTGCATGGCGCCGCGCTCCGCCGGTGTGGGCGCGCGCTGATCCATGCCCATGACAAGCGTACGGACCGTATTGTGGCCCACCAGCATCATGTTGTTGATGGCCGGCCGGCGTTCCAGGGCGGCCTGGAAGTAGCCGTCCAGGTCCGTGAACTCGCCGGCGAGTCCCGCGAGGATGCCGCCGCTGGCAGCCACGCTGTCCTGATCCGGATCGGCGGGAATGGCCGAGAAGCCGCAGTTGCCGCTGACCACCGTGGTCACGCCCTGGGCCAACTTGAATTCCATGCCCGGGTGGCGGAAGAAGGCGCCGTCATCGTGCGCATGCGTATCGATGAACCCCGGCGCCAGCGTCAGACCCCTGCCGTCGATCTCCCGGGCGGCACTGCCGCCGGCCATGCCGGTGTCCACGGTGCTGATCCGTCCGCCGGTCACATAGACGTCCGCCATGAAGGCTTCGCTGCCGGTGCCATCGAGTACGGAGACATTTCTGATGCTGAGGTCTGCCATGTGAGTTTCCTTGTGAATTCCCTGAATGCCGGGCGTCAGAGTCCGTAGCGGCCGGGCTGGGTGCGCAGCCACTCGCCGATCATCTCGCCGACGAGGATGGAGGAGAGGTTCGTGTTCGCCCGCGGGACGAAGGGCAGAATCGATGCATCAGCCACCACCAGCCCATCCTGGAAATGGCAGCAGCCGTACTGATCCACGACGGCCATGGGGTCGCTGGCGAGTCCCATCTTCACCGTGCAGGAAGGATGGTAGCCGCTGCCGGAGCGCTTCCGTACCAGTCCTTTCAGCGAGTCGTCGTCGTTCGGTCGGGCCGGATCCGGGAAGGTAACGGCCTCTATCATGTCTGCCAGAGGACCGGTGCGGGTGAACGCGAGCGCGTCCTTCAGGCAGCCGACCAGACGATCCGCATCCCGTTCGTCCTCGCAGAACCGGTTGTCGATGACGGGCAGCGCGTGCGGATCCGCGGAGGCCAGCCGCAGCTCACCGCGGCCGTACTGATACTCGATGACGGCGGCGATTCCGAACAGCGGCGGTCCGCCCCGGCGCCCGGTGAAGCTGAACTGCTCGATCTGCAGATCGTTCCGCTTGTCCGACCCTTCGGCCGTGTAACGCAGGATGGTCTGGATGATGGGGGCGTCGAAATCGATCAGGGCACCGTCTTTCACCTGACAGACCACCGACAGGGCCGGATGATCGCAGAGATTCTGCCCTACGCCGGGCGCCTCGGCCGCGACGTCGATGCCGTGCCGGGCAAGCTCTTCCCCGGGGCCGATTCCGGAGCGCATGAGCAGCGCCGGAGACAGGATGGCGCCGGCGGAAACCACCACCAGTGGCGCCCGGATCCTGCTGATCTCACCGGCCTTCTCCACCATCACGCCCGTGCAGCGTCCTTTCTCGATGATCAGCCGATGCACGAGGCTGTCCGCCTGGATGGTCAGGTTGGGTCGGATGCGGGCCGGGGCCAGATAGCCCACGGCGCAGGAAACCCGGAGCCGGCCGAGCTTGTTCATGGGTTGCGGGCCGCTGCCCCAGGAATCGGGCGCATTGGCATCGGGGCAATCCGGGTAGCCCAGCTGGCGGGCCGTCTCGAGAAATGCCTGATGCTGAGGCAGCAGCTCCTCGTGCGGATAGCGGCGGATGGTGATGGGCCCGGCGTCGCCATGATAAGGCGCGTCGCCGTAGTCCAGATCCCGTTCCATGCGCCGGTAGGCCGGGAGCACCCTGTCCCACGCCCACTCCGTGTTGCCGGCCTCCGCCCATTCCGCATGATCCTCCGGCAGGCTCCGGAGTGCGATGGTGGTGTTCACCGCGCTCGAGCCGCCTACCACCCTGCCCCGGGGAAAGGCCACCGTACGGCCGCGGACGGGTTCGTAGTCCAGTGACCAGTCGTGCGCGCTGTAGGAGTTGTTGTGGCTGTTCACCAGGTCGAAAGGCGTTGCCGCCAGATCCGGATAGTCCGGGCCCGCTTCCAGCAGCAGCACGTTGCAGTTCGGGTTTTCGCTTGCCCGGGCGGCGATGGCGCAACCGGCGCTGCCAGCGCCGACGATGATGAGGTCCCAGTCACTCATGGTGCTTTCTCAGGCTGTGCTTTTTTCAAGCTGTGCATGGGTTCCTCAGAAGTGATCGGGGCTGTGCGGTGCGTGCCGCGTGGCCAGCAGCACATCGGCCCGGGCCACGGCCTCGGCCGGACCCTGCACGAGTCCCCAGGCGGCCAGCTGGCTGATCCTGCGGAAACCGCTGAAAGCGCTGGAGAGCGATTTGATGGTGAACGTAAGATCCGGCGCGGTGGTCACCCGGGTCACTTCCGCTTCCCCGCCGTTGACGGTGAGCCGCCAGCGGCCTTCGTTCCAGGGTGCCTCCCGGTCGGCGTCGATGCCGATCACCAGCTCGCCATTCCGATCGTAACCGCGTCCGGCAAGCGCGCCCGGCACGTCGACGATCCGGAAGTAGACGCCTTCGTTGTCCTGCGCGTTCAGCATCCGGGGCTCGGTGAAGAGCTCCCAGGCCGGATCGTCAGCCGGCGCATTCGCCCAGGCGATCCGACCGACCAGATCGTGCCGGGCAAGAAAGGCCCAGAGCGCGCGACAGGCATCCGGATGCAGCCAGATCAGATCCCGGATGATGATTTCCTGGCCCCGGGCCGGGTGGTCCACCTTCCGGTCGCGCAGGGTGTAGATCACATAGCCTGCCGGCTCGCCGTCGGGGCCCGCGCAGATGGCCGTCTGCACAGGACCGTCTGCTTCCCTGTCGGCGAGCGCGTTCGCCTGCCACAGCGGTGCGCTCCGGTGCAGGTAGAGCGACCGGTGGGCGACGAAGTCGCGATACAGTGATTTCAGAACGGGGAATGCGTCCGCCACGGGTAACCGACCGACCTCGTATCCGGGCGCCGGCTCCGCGAGCAGCCGTACGTCCACGGTGTCGATCTCGTAGCGGCGCTGCACCGAGCACAGACTGTAGCCGTAGCGCTGATAGATGGCGGCCTGAGACGCCCAGAGCGCTGCCACCGTCTGGCCCCGCTCGCGCATGTCGGCAAACGACTGCTCGGTGATCCGCCGCAGCAGTCCCCGACGCCGGTACTCGGGCAGCGTGCCGACGATGGAGATTCCGGCCATGGCCATGGCGCGGCCGTTGGCCCGCATGGTGAACGGGATGGCCGCGTAGCTTGCCGCCAGGGTGGAGCCATCGAAGGCGCAGAGCGTCCACTCCGGCCGGTTGTTCCGGGTGGTGAAGTTGTCCTCACCATCACCGAAAGCACCGCCGTAGACATAGCTCGTGAGGGTGCCGATCTGGCCCATCTCCGCTTCCGTTGCCGGCCGTATCTCGAAGTCGGTCACTGCGCTCACTCCGGCCTGGGGCCGGCCACCTGCAGCCGGTGAATGACCCGGGGATCGTCGCCGTGGTCGTGTACGGCGAAGTGCAGGACCGAGCGGTTGTCCCACATCACCAGGTCGCCCGGCCGCCACTGCTGCCGGGCCTGGAACTCGGGCCGCACGCTGTGCTGATACAGGTAGTCGAGCAGGCTCCGGCTTTCCTCCCGGGTCCAGTTCACGAACCGTTGTGTAAACGCCCTGCAGACATAGAGCGCTCGCCTGCCGTTCTCATCGTGGGTGCGCGCCACCGGATGGGTGGCACGGGGCGCTTCCTTCGGATCTTCGCCGTAGATGCCGGCCAGTCCCTCGGCGCTGTGGATCGCCTCGAGCTCGTCCACCAGGGTGCGCAGTCCATCCGAGAGCGCCTCATAGGCCAGATGCTGGTTGGCGAAGGCGGTATCGCCACCGAATTCGGGCGCGGCCAGGGCATAGAGCATGGTGAGTTTCGGCGGGCACTCGTTGTAGCTCATATCGGAGTGCCAGTGCTGGTTCACGTCCCGGCGCTTGCCGTGATTGGTCAGCTCGATGATCTCGGGATGATCGGACAGGCCGGCGTAGGGATGGCAGACGAGCTCGCCCCAGCGCCGGCCGAAGGCCATCTGGGCCTCGGGCGTGAGATCCTGCTTGGGAAAGATGAGCACATGATGCTCGCAGAAGAGATCGTTCAGGGTCCGCCAGCTGGCGTCGTCCACCGTGCGCACGTCCAGGTTTTCGACGATGGCACCCAGCGGTGCGGACAGACGTCTGACTTGCATCCTCTGCATGGGATTGTCCTCAGGGTTCCTGGGCGACGATGTTCGTCGCCTCCGGCCGGCCGCCCAGGCGGGCGGCGCGGCGTTCGAGACGCTGCCGCAGCCGTGCGTGGCGGGCAGGCGTCAGGGGATAGTTCCAGATCAGCTTCAGCGCCAGTCCGTAGAAGAAGATGGGGCCGAGGCAGTAGACCAGGCGCAGTGAAAGCACACCGGCGTCCGTGCTGGCCGCTATGCCGCCCGCGGGATCGAAGCCCAGCAGGCCGACGATGTTCAGCGATACGCCGGTGCCGAATGCGATGGCGATCTTCTCCGTGAAACCGAGGAAGGCGAAGTAGGTACCGGCCCGGCGTCCGCCGCTTCTGACCGCATCCACGTCCACCACATCCGCGAGCATGGCCACGGGCAGGAACTGCAGACCGCCGAAGCAGAAGCCCTTGACCACGAAGAGCAGAAAAAAGGGCAGATAGTCGCCGTAGCCGAGCAGCAGATTGGCGCCGGAAACGCAGGCGACGGTGATCAGTGTGCACATGAACGCCCTGTGCTTGCCGATGGTCCGGCCGAGCCAGAGCCAGAAGGGGATCGCACCCAGGCCGGCGATGAAATAGAAGAAGTAGGCGGCACCGATGGTCGGTACGCCGACGATGTCGCGGATGAAGAACAGGGACACCGCATTGCGGAACGCCTCACCGAAGGTGACGAGCAGGGCGATGAGCAGCACGCGCACCATGGGCCCGTTCTTCAGCACCAGCTTCAGCCCTTCCCTGAAGCTCGGACGCTGCTCGCCGGCGGTAGGCGGTGGCTCCTTCACCAGAAGCAGCACGATGGCCGCACACAGGGGCAGCACCAGAATGATGGTCCAGGCGAGTCCCGCGAGCACGGGGCCGGTGAGCGTGGCCCGGTCCACTACGGTCTTGTCCCGGAAATCTCCGGAGAAGGCACCGATGGCATCGGTCCAGAGGGTGCTGAAAACCTGGCCCACGCTGGCACCGCCGTCGGCACGGATCTCGACGATCATGGGCACGGCCGCGGCCACCATGAGGCCAACCAGCACGTAGATTTCCCGGGCGGCAGTGACCCGGCTGCGCTGATGGTAGTCGGGTGAGAGCTCGGCCCCCCAGGCTCGATGGGGCAGCCCGATCATGGTGGCACCGACGAAGAAAACGGTGAGCCAGACGAGGAAATACGCCATGCCCACCCCTTCGTCGGGGATGAACAGCTTGAAGACACCGAGCATCATCACCGGCGCCCCGATCAGGAGCCACGGCCGGCGCCGGCCGATGGGCGTGCGCCAGCGGTCGGAGATCTCGCCCATGATCGGATCCGTGATCACGTCGGTGAGGCGGGCGAGCATCAGGATGGTGCCGACCGCGGCCAGGCTGATGCCCAGGCCGCCCGAGTAGTGCGCGGGAATCCAGATGGACAGCGGATAGCCGATCACGGCCAGCGGCAGTCCCAGAGATCCGTGTGCATAGATGGTTTTTTTGGACAGTACTTCCGACAAGCGCCCCTCCCCGATTCGCCCGCTGCTGCTCCGAACGGCCGATGGCGCGCCTGCGCGACCATTTGCCGATCGTCGAGCATACCTGACATCATTCGCCACATGCAGATGATTGCGACGGAGAAGGTACCGTTCACGGATCCGCAACTGACCGCGGAGGGTGAGCCGCGGGCGAGCGTTGCGCCCGGGGCGCTGACAACCGTCTGGCTGAACACCGGCACCCTGTGCAACCTGACCTGCCGGAACTGCTACATCGAATCGAGCCCGACCAACGACCGGCTTGCCTACCTCACCAGAGCAGACGTCCGTGCGGTGCTCGAGGAGATCGCCCGGGAAGCGCTGCCGGTGAAAGCGATCGGCGTCACCGGCGGCGAGCCGTTCATGAATCCCGACATCCTGGAGATTCTCGAAGACTGCCTGGCGGCCGGCTTCGAGGTGCTGGTGCTGACGAACGCCATGCGGCCGATGATGAAGCTCAGCGAAAGGCTGGCCGGACTCCGGGACCGCTATCCGGATCGGCTGATCCTGCGGGTCTCCATCGACCACCATGACCGTTCTCTGCACGAGGAGGAGCGGGGCCGGCGTTCCTGGGCGCCGACCCTGGAAGGCCTGCGCTGGCTTGCCGAACAGGAATTCCGCGTGCACGTGGCAGGGCGAACCCGCTGGGGCGACACTGAAGCCGAGCTGCGGGCCGGATTCGCGGCGCTGTTCGAGGCGCTGGCCATCCAGCTGGATGCATCGGATCCGGAAGTCCTGGTGCTGTTTCCGGAGATGGATGAGACGGCACAGGTGCCTGAGATCACCACCGCCTGCTGGGGCATTCTCGACGTCGATCCGGCCGACATGATGTGTGCGAGTGCGCGTATGGTGGTGCGGCGGCGTGGGGAGCCGGCGGCGGAAGTGGTCGCCTGCACCCTGCTTCCCTACGAGCCGGCATTCTCACTCGGGCGCACGCTG
The DNA here is from genome assembly GCA_030425195.1 of Gammaproteobacteria bacterium. GTDB lineage: Bacteria > Pseudomonadota > Gammaproteobacteria > Pseudomonadales > Azotimanducaceae > SZUA-309. The sequence continues at coordinate 21,001 of JAUIAV010000008.1, forward strand.
AGCGAAAGCCTGCGGCCCGTCTCACTCAACCATCCCCACTGCGCCCGATTCTGCGTGCTGGGCGGCGGCCGCTGCTCCGGCTGACCAGCCCCCCGAAAAGGCAATTATTTTGTTTAATTGATCCGGCCGTCTACCGGATCAACTGTGAACCGGTTCTCAGAGCAAGCGGAACCCGTCCGCTATTGTCCCGAGGTCACGTGATGGGTGGGTGGGCCCGTGAAGCCGGTCAGATTCAGACAATGCAGGGTGGTCAACGCAGCGGCGAGTACTTCGCTGCTGGTGCTCGTGCTGCTGGCTGGCGGCTGCGTCAGTCAGGCACCGGTACCGGAAGCGCCCGCTGTCGAACCGTCATCTGATCCACCGCACCCGGCAGAGCCCCCGCGGGCGGCGCCCGATCCCGGAACGCCTCTGATCCTGCTCGTGAATGATCCGGATCTGCGTGACGTGGAGATCGTCCAGGTATTTTCGGCAAAGCTCCGCCGGCCCTACGAGATCTACAACCTTGCTCATCGATCCAGGGACTGGGTGATCGAAGCGCTGGGCGAACGGTCCCCCGTCACCGTCGTCGCGCTTGGTACGGCCGCCCACGACCTGGCCCGGGCGATCCCGGGTCTCGAGGTCATTCATGCGGGCGTGCTGCGTCCGGACCCGTCTTTCAGAGGTGTGGACGCGCTGCCGTCTTTCGCGCTGCAGCTCGACCACTGGCAGAGCCTGGCACCCGGGCTGCGGCGTGTCGGTGTGCTCGGCAGTCCCGGCATGAAAACGCGGATGTCCGAGCTCGCGGCGGCGGCAGCGGATCGGGGACTGACGCTGGAACAGCGGATCGTGCACTCGGATACGGAAAGCGTGCTGGCGTTCCGTGCCATGGTGCCGCACATCGACGGCTTCGTTTTCCTCCCGGACGAGGCCGTCCTGAGTCCGCGGGTGATTCAGCAGATGCTGAATCACGGCAGACAGAACGGCGTTCAGATGCTCGTCTACTCACCCCTGATGTACAACCTGGGCGCCAGCCTCTTCGTTCAGCCTGATCCTGTTCGTGTTGCCAGCGCATTGATCGACATGCTGGCCGATACCGAGGCGCGGCCGGAAGTCACGCGGATGCGGACGCGATCCCGGCTGGAGGACGGCCCGGAGCTGACCGCCTCCGCGCCGAATCCGGCCACGGGTCGTTAGGGCTTCGGATGCACAGCCGGTCGAAGAACAACCGGGCCAGCAGACGCACGCTGGTACGCGAGATGCTGGTTTCGCAGCTCGCCTTTGCCGCGCTGATGGGTGCGGTTGCCATCGGCAGCGTCTGGTGGGTTTCGAACTGGGTGGTCCGCGACAACCTGGACGACTGGGCCGTGCGCTGGGTCGGGGAGATGGAATCCCTCGGTGCCGGATTCTTCATCGACCGCTCGGACGAGCGATTCCTCGAGCTTTCCGGCTACCTTTCGCGGTTTTCCGAGATCGAATACGTCCGCTACTACGACCTGGAAGGGCAGGTGATCTACCTGGAAAGCGCGGTGGAGGCGCCCAGGCTGTATTCGGTGCTGGAGGCGGCAGAGTTCGATGCGCTCGAGCGTGCGTCGGATCCGGACGCGGCCGGACACCGCTACCGGATGGATCTGTCCCGGGATCCGCTGGTGCGGATCAGCCAGGCGGTCACACGAGAGTCGATCGTTTCCGCCAATCTCTTCAGCGCGCAGAGGCTCGCCGAGCTCGAGAGTCGGGCCACCGTGGTCGGATTCGTGGAACTCGGGCTCGATTACGGCGCCTACGACCGGGACCTCCTCGCTGGCGTGGCCGTTGGCAGCACCATCCTCACGCTGGCTTTCCTGGTGCTGCTGCTGGTCGGCAGAATGACGCTGAGAAGAGCCGTCCAGCCCCTGGTTGACATGCAGCAGCCCCTGGATCGCATTGCCCGGGGTGAGCTCGACGTGCAGGTTCCGCCGTCCGCTCACCGGGAGATTGCCGCGGTGGGAGAAGCGCTGAAGACGGCGGTGGCGAAGATCCGCGAACGGGACACTCACCTGACCCGGCTGGCGAATTTCGATCCCCTCACCGGCCTGGCAGCGCGCTATCACTTCATCGAGGAGCTGGGCGAACGTCTCGAGAAGACGGCCTCCGGCGCGCTCTTCTTCATCGATCTTGATCAGTTCAAGCACGTGAACGATACCTTCGGCCACGACGCGGGCGACGAGGTGCTCACCCAGGTCGCCAGTCGCCTGCGGCAGCTCGTCCGTCGGGGCGATCTGCTGGGACGGTTCGGCGGCGACGAGTTCATTCTGTTCGTCTCGGACATTTCCGTGCCGGACGCGATGGCCGTGGCAGACAAGATCCTGCAGGACATGAGTGAATTTCCGCTGATCTTCGAAGAGCAGTCGTTCTCCGCGAACTGCAGCATCGGCATTGCCATGGTTGACGATGTCAGCGCGCCAACGCCGGAAATGCTGATATCTCATGCAGACGTCGCCTGTCGTCAGGCCAAGAGTCAGGGCCGGAACCGGGCCTGCCGATTCGAGCCGGATGAAAAGCAGATGGAAACCATCCGCAGCGATGTGCAGTGGCAGAACAAGCTGAAGCTGGCACTGAAGGGAGAACGACTGAACGGGCAGGGGCTGCTGCTTCACTACCAGCCCATAGAACGGCTCGCAGATGGCGCCATCCGGCACTACGAGGTTCTCGTACGCCTGGAGGAAGATGGCGTTCTCTACCGGCCGGATCAGTTTCTGCCTGCGGCCGTGCGCTTCGGGCTGATGCGGGAAGTGGATCGCTGGGTGATCCAGGCGGCCATCGAGAAGCTCGCGCTGGCCAGAAAGCGGGATCCGGACCTGACGTTCGCCATCAATCTGAGCGGCAGCGCCTTCACGGATGCCAGGCTGTCCGAGTTCGTGCTGGGACGGCTCGAGCAGTCCGGTGTGCCGGCTGGAGCCGTCATCTTCGAGATCACCGAGCAGGTGGCGGTGGGCAGCTTCTCGGAAGCGGTTCCGCAGATCCGCAGGCTCAGGGACGCGGGATGTACCTTTGCGGTGGATGACTTCGGTACCGGCTACAGCTCCCTGTCCTATCTGAAACGGCTCCCGGTGCAGTACATCAAGATCGACGGGTCATTCATCAAGCGCCTCGCGGTTAGCCGGGTGGATCAGAGCATCGTCAGAGCGATCGCGGACATCGCCAGGATCATGGGGAAGCAGACCATCGCCGAGTTCGTCGGCGATGAGGCCACGAAGCAGGTCATCCGCGAGATGGGCATCGATTACGCTCAGGGCTATCTGATCGGCGAGCCACAGCCGGACATCGGCCGCAGAACACAGACCGCCAGCGTGGTGGCCATCGACGGCGCCAGAAACGCCGGCTGAGATCGATTGCGGGGCGCCGCGTCTTGTGGCCGGGCGAACCGCGGCCTAAGATTCGGCGGTTTCATCAACCGGCCCCTGCATGCTGCCACGATTTTCAGGCACTTCCCGCTTCCTGCGCCTTTCGATTCTGACCGGAATACTGCTGCTGGCGGCTGCCGCGTCGACCGCCCAGGAAGCTGCCCCCACGGAAACGCCCGCAGAAACGCCCGCACCGGCAGCACCGGCGGCGGAGCCTGCACCCACGAACGACATCACCAGCCGCTCGCAGGAGGCGCTCGCCGCGATCGATCGTCTGAATCAGGAGCTGGCTGCAGAGGGGGACTCGTCGGCGGCAGAGAAGACGCTCACCTCTCTGCGAACCCGGGTGGATGAACTGCTGCCTGACGGCCAGACGCTGGATGATCTGGCAGCCAGCCCTTCGGCGATGGATGGCGTGGCCGTGCGCTCCCGGGCCGTGACGGCTCAGGCGGGCGCGCTGATCGACAGTCTGACGGAAGACGCCCGGTCGCTGGAAGCACTGCAGCGCGAAACCCGTCAACTGATCGCCGGCTGGGAACTCGCGCTGAAGGAATCCAAGGATCTGCCTGATGCGCTCAAGGAGCGGATCGGCACCATTCTGACCGGCGCCAGGGAGACCGAGCAGCACATCAACGACCGGCTGAATACGGTGATCGATCTGCAGGATCAGTCCATGGCCGTGCGTAATCTGATCACGCCCATTGCGGAACGGATCAGCAGCTACGACAGATCCCGGCAGACAAGCCTGTTCCAGCGTAACGTGGAACCGATCTGGGTGATCACCACCGAGCACATCAGCGAATCCTCCGAGCGCTCCACGCGGCATTTCGCCGGCAGCCTGCGACGGGACTTCGCTGCCTGGATCGACACCTCGGAGGCGTCCATCGGCGGTCACCTGCTCATCCTGCCGCTGCTGCTGTTCCTGCTGTTCCGGTTGAAGTCGGCGGCGGAAACCCGGAGCGCGGTGCTGCACCGGCCGGTTCCGACCGGCATCCTGATCTGGATGCTGATCGGTGTGGCCGTCTATGCCGGTGCGCCGCAGGTGGTCCGGGTGCTGTTCGTCATGACGGCCATGGTGGTGGCGACGGTGGTGCTGCTGAATTTTCTGCCCCGGGACATGCGCGGCGGCGTGCTCATTTTTGCCGTCGTCGCCATCATCCACGAGATGGCTCAGAGCCAGACCGTACTGGAACACGCGCCGCGGCTGCTCTATCTGATCATCGACCTGGTTCTGATAGCGCTGATCTGGACGGCGAGGAGCCACAGTATCCGGCAGGCCTTCATCGAATGGGGCGCGCCGCGCCTGCTCATCAAAGCGGCCGTGAACGGCGCAATGATCGCGCTCATCGTCGCGGCGGTTGCCAACGTCTTCGGTTACGTGCTGCTTGCCCGGCAGCTCACCTCCGGCACGCTCGACAGCATGGCCGTGTTCCTCATTCTGTTCGCCGGCTTCAACTCCATCAGTGAGATCATTCAGATCGTTCTGGGGTTGAGCGCCCTGGACAACGTCCGATCCATCGCCTCGAACCGCTATCGGCTCCGCTGGGTGCTGCGGAAGCCTCTGGTTTGGCTGTCCTTGCTGCTCTGGGCCTGGGCGACCATGTATGCCTTCGGTATCGACAGCTGGGTCATCGGGTCCCTGCGCCAGATCCTGCAGGCGGAAGTGACACTGGGCAACTTCACCCTGTCGCTGCGCGGCGTTCTCTCCTTCGTGCTGGCGGTCTGGCTGGCCGTGTGGGCCTCGCGGGCAGTCCGCTCGGTGCTCGATCAGGACGTCCTGTCGCGCGTCGCGCTCCCCCGCGGCGTTCCGAATACCATCTCGATGACGGTCCACTACACGATCATTCTGTTCGGCCTGCTGATCGGCGTCAGCTACATGGGTCTCGATCTCTCCAATCTGGCGCTGATCATCGGCGCGCTGGGCGTGGGCATCGGGTTCGGCCTGCAGAACGTGGTGAACAATTTCGTTTCCGGTCTGATTCTCATCTTCGAAGCTCCGATCCAGATCGGAGATACGGTAGAGGTCGGACCGCTCATGGGCCAGGTCACCCAGATCGGCATCCGCACCAGCCGGGTGCGGACCTACGATGGCTCCGAGGTGATCGTGCCGAACGGCGACCTCGTCTCCAACCAGGTGATCAACTGGACGCTGTCCGATCGGCGCAGACGCCTGAAGATGGGTGTGGGCGTCGCCTACGGCACGGATCCCGAGCGGGTGACCGAGGTGCTGCTGGGCGTGCTCGAGGCGGACGAGGACGTGCTGTCCGATCCGCCGCCGCGCATCGTCTTCACCAGTTTCGGTGACAGCTCTCTGGACTTCTCCATCTATGCCTGGATCGGCGATTTCGACATCGGCTTCACCACCATGCACCGTCTGAACACGGCCATCTACGCCGCGCTCACCGAGGCAGGCATCACCATTCCGTTCCCCCAGCGGGATCTGCATCTGATCTCCACGCCGGAACAGCCGGCCACCTGATCTCCCCGGTTCCGGCCGCCGGGGAAAACTGACCGCTTCTGCCGGGAATCTGGCCTCTCAGGCACTGCAGGCAAATCGTCTCCATTAGAGACTAACGTTGTCGGAGTGGTGTCATCATGCTGTCATGATTCGGATGTGAGTCCCGTATGTATGGACGCGCGGGCACCAGAAGTCGACGAATTGCTCGAGAGAAGCACAAGCGACCAAAACAGATAAGAACAAGGAGTGACCATGCTGATTTTGACGCGACGGGTAGGCGAGCGGCTGATGATCGGGGATGAGATCTCGGTGACCGTTCTGGGCGTGAAGGGAAATCAGGTCCGAATCGGCGTGCATGCGCCGGCCGATGTCAGCGTGCATCGCGAGGAAATCTACGAGCGGATCCGGGCTGAGCGGGATTCCGCCGGAATGGCGACGGCGGCAGGCTGATCGCCGGGCGTGCCTTCCCGGCACGCTCTCTAACTGACTTATCGAAACTGTGACGGCGTGAGCACGGCAGAGTGGCCGGTGCACGGCCGTTGTGATTAGGTTCCGTTCGGAGCCGGTACTAAGAGGTTTGGTGACATGACGAATCCGCAGGACGGAGGGGGGAGCAGCAACGAGGCGGTCGAAATCCGATACCGCACCCTCACCGAGCTCGAGAAAGTGCTGCGGCTTCTGGTCGACCGGCACGGCGCCCGGATGACGCTCGGCGAGATGCTCGCCATCACGGCGGCCATGGCCAGGCTGTGCCGGCAGGAACAGGTGACCATTGCGGAGATCTCGGAAGCCACCGGGCTGCCGAAGCAGAATCTGTCGCGCTGGGCGCGTAAACGGGTGGGTGACAGCATCGCACTCCGGGTCAACGAAGAAGATCAGCGCGTGCACGATGTGGTGATGACGGATGCATTCCGCGGTCAGGAGAACATCGAGCGTCTGGCCAGGATCTTCGGCACGGACCGCGTGGACTGACTTCCTCAACCCGCGCTGGCGGCGCAGCTGCTATGCTTCTCCGCCTATGGCGTTTCCCAATCATCTGAGCGCTCTGCTGGACCCGGCGAGCTACCCGCATCCCTGCTCGCGTATCGAACTCATCGAGACGCACATCTCCTGGGTGCTGCTCACCGGAGACTACGTCTACAAGCTCAAGAAACCCGTCCGCTTCAATTTCGTCGACTTCAGCACTCAGGACCGGCGCAGGCACTTCTGCGGGGAAGAGGTCCGCTGCAACCGCGCCTTTGCGCCGGAGCTCTATCTGGGGCTCGCGGCCGTCGTTCCCGGTTCCGACGGCCTGACCATGACGAACGAGACGGAGGGTCTCGTGGAGACGGACGTGCTGGAATGGGCCGTGCGCATGCGTCAGTTCGATCCCGAACAGGCGCTGGATCGGGTGCTCGATCGCGGCGAACTGGCGGAGGACGCGCTCGACAGCTTCGGACGCGATCTGGCGGACCTGCATGCGATGCTGCCGGTGCATCGCGGTACCGCGGACGAGGTGCCGCGGCGGATGTTCGGCCCGGTGGAGGACAACTTCGAGGAGATCGGCACCACGCGGCTCGCGCAGATCCACGCGCCGGCCGTCACGAGCGCTCTGGCCTCGTCGCGCCGGATTGGAGAAGCGCTGCGGCCGCTGTTCGATCGACGCATGACCACAGGCGCTGTCAGGGAATGCCACGGTGATCTGCATCTGTCGAATCTGGCTCTGATCGACGGCACGGTGACGGCCTTCGACTGCCTGGAGTTCAATGAGAATCTCCGCTGGATCGACACCATGAGCGACCTGGCCTTCCTGTTCATGGACTGTCACTTCCGTGGCTGCACCGCGCTCGCCTACCGGTTCCTGGACGGCTATCTGGACCGTTCGGGAGACTATGAGGGCGCGCGGCTGCTCCCGTACTTCGCCGCCTACCGGTCCGTGGTCCGGGCCAAGGTGGCTGCGCTGCGCTGGGTGCAGGCCCCGGATAAGACCGGGGAGGATCGGTTCATCGCTCATCTGGACTGGGCCGGGCGCTGGCTGACCCGACCGGCAGGCCGGCTGATTCTCACCTGCGGCCTGTCCGGGTCAGGGAAATCCTATCTGGCATCCCGCCTGCTTCCGCGGCTGCCGGCGATACGTCTCCGGTCCGATGTGGCGCGCAAGAAGCTCGCAGGGCTCGGCGTGCTGGAGGAAAGCGGATCCGGCATCGACACGGGTCTTTACGATCCGGCCCGCAGCGACGAAACGTTCGATTTTCTTACCGAGACCGCCGGCGCGCTGATGCTCGCCGGCGAGCACGTCATCGTCGATGCCACCTTCATCGACCGCCGCCGACGTGACCGGTTCGTGGCCCTGGCCGAAGGGCTCGGCAGCCGTGCCCATATTCTGTTCTGCGATGCGCCGGCGACGCTGCTCGAAGCGAGGCTCGGCAGCCGAGCCGAGACCGGCGGCGACCCGTCCGAGGCCGATGCCCGGGTGCTCGCCTGGCAGCAGGCGCGATTAGATCCGCCGGGTGCGGAGGAGCCGGTCATCCGTGTGGACACCAGCCGTGAGCTGGATGCGTCGACCCTTCAGGCGATCGTCGCCGGGATCGTCTGACGCACCGGCGGCTCATCCCGTTGCTCAGCCCGATGGGGTGATGGAAAAGGTGACGTTCACCGAGCGTTCGATCGTGATGACGCCCGTGCTGAAGCTGCCGGCACTGCTGTCGGCGAAGGCCGCCGAGCGCATGACGGCTTCGGGGCGCGGGCTGTGCGAGCCCACGTGAACCTCCGTCACCGGCCCCAGGACCACGTCGAAACCGGCGGCAACCCGTGCGGCCTCCGTTTTCGCATCCGCCATCGCCAGGGTGAGCGCCTGGTCCTCCAGGTCGGCTCTCCGGGAGCTGTCGAGACGGATGGGATCCACGTTGTTCACACCGCTGGCCAGCGCTTCGCTCAGGAGTTCGGGAAAGCGCGTGAGATCCTTCAGCGTCAGATCGACGCTGCGTGTGGCGATCAGACCCTCCACCACGGTTTCGTCTCCCCGGCGCTGATAGCGGGGCGTGATGGAAAGCGAAGTGGCCTGAATGTCCCGGTCTTCGATCCCGAAGCGCTTCGCCAGGTCGATCACGCGTGCCACCACATCGTTGAGCTGTACGGTCAGCACGGGAGCCTCGTTGCCTTCCCGCCGGGCATGCAGCCGCAGGGTACCCATGTCGGGCTCTACCTCGAGCGTGCCCTGACCGTTGACGTGAATGCCGCCGGCCGACGCGGGTGAGGACGCTTCCGCGCAGCCGCTGGCTGCTGCCAGCGTGATGAGGAGGCCGAAAACCGGAAGTAGTCTGTTCATGCGTTCAATCCATCCATGGTTGCAATGCGGGCGATCAGTTCCTCCACCCGCGTACTGTATCCCCACTCGTTGTCGTACCAGCCGATGACCTTGATCATCCGACCTTCGAGCACCTGAGTGAGCAGCGAGTCGAAGATCACAGAGTGCGGATTGCCGATGATGTCACCGGAAACGATGGGATCCGTGCAGTAGGAAAGAATACCCTTCAGGGTGCCTTCCGCGGCGGCCTGCATGACTTGGTTCACCGAGCCGGCCGATGCGTCCTCCTCCACCTCCACGGTGAGATCCACCAGGCTGCCGTCCGGTACCGGCACCCGCATGGCCATGCCATCCAGCTTGCCCGCCAGATCCGGCAGCACCTGGCCGATGGCCCGGGCAGCACCCGTGGACGTGGGCACGATGTTGGTGGCCGCGTTCCGGGAGCGGCGCAGGTCCTTGTGCGGCGCGTCGATCAGCCGCTGATCGGAGGTGTAGGCGTGCACGGTGGTGAGCAGGCCGCGGCGGATGCGGAAAGCCTCGTGCAGCACCTTGACCATGGGCGCGGCGCAGTTGGTGGTGCAGCTCGCGTTGCTGATGATGGTGGCGTCCGGGGTGATCACGTGGTCGTTCACACCGGTCACCAGGGTGGCATCCAGTGGATCCTTGCAGGGGACGGTGAGGATCACGCGTTTCGCTCCGGCAGCAAGATGCGCTTCGAGCTCGGCGATCCGTCGGAACTGGCCCGAACTCTCCACCACGTAGTCCACCTCCAGCTCACGCCAGGGCAGTGCGGCAGGATCCCGCTCGGACAGGACCACGAATGGGTCGCCGTCGATCGTCATGCGATCGCCTTCCACGCTCACGGCTCCGGGATAGATGCCATGAATGCTGTCATAGCGGAAGGCGTACGCCAGGTCCTCGGCACCCGCCAGGTCGTTCACAGCGACCACGTCGTAGTGGCCGCGCAGCTTGGCTATGCGGGTAATGGTTCTGCCGACCCGGCCGAAACCGTTGATGGCGATGCGGGGTTTGCTCATTGATACTGCTCCTGTCGCTGCTGCTTGGATCGGTGAAACGGCCGCGGGTTCAACACCAGCTGGCTTCCTGCTCGGGGTGACGGAGCAGTTCCTCCACGTTCGCATGCAGGATGCGGTAGCCCAGATTGCCGTAGAGAACCTGCCGACCATCGTTCATCACCCAGGAAGGGCTGCCCCGGATGCCGAGCGTCTCGCACTGTTCGTAGTCCGAGAACAGTGCTGCGATGGCGGAGCCGTCGTCCAGGCCCGACTGCAGCGCACCGGTATCGAACCCCGCATCCCCGGCGATGCGAAGGAGCTCGGGCAGCCGGGAGACGTCCCGGGCGTCCACGAAGAATGCGCGTCGGATCGCGGCCGCCAGGCGGACGGCGGTTACCGGGTCGTGGCTGAGCTCGGCCGCTTTCAGCAGCAGATGGGCGGTGGCCGATGTCTTCGGTCGCACCCTGCGCCAGAGATCCGGATGCACTGGAGCGGATTCGTAGCCCGCGGCGGCCGAGTGAACGTGATCGGCGAAACCTTCGAAGCCGCCCCGGTCGTGCCACTGGCTGGCCATCTTGCCGGCCGTGTCGGCGAAGACGCTGACACAGTGGTGCACCAGGCGGATCTCATCACCCCACCGGGATTCGAGCTCTTCGACCCGTCGCTGGGCGATCCATGCCCAGATGCAGAGTACGTCGGTGTAGTAGTCGATGGTCAGCGGTGTGGTGCGTCCGGTCACGGGTGTCGTCCCTGATGTCAGCCGTGATCCTAGCGGGTCCGCCTTGCGGCGTCGCCCCGCGGCTTCCGCGTATACTCTGCCGCTGGCAATCACGGAGCCGGCCATGCTCACCACGCTCTTTCTCATCCTCTTCGTTGTCCTGGGATTGTGGGCGGTTGCCCGTTTTTTTCTGGCGGGCGAAGACCTCTCCCGCTATGACGGCGCCGCAGCACCGGCGATCGGCAGCGAGCGCGGACACCGGGAACCGAGTCGCGAACACCACGACGCGGTGGCGCTGCTTGCCACCATGAGCGATGGCGCATCGGGAGGCGGCAATCGTCTCAAACAGATGCGGGAAGGCATGGATGCGATGGGCGACACGGCCGACCTGACCGGCATCACGCTGAAGCCGGTGGAGATGAACGGCGTGCCGGGTGAATGGGTGCTGGCCGACAACTCGGACCCGAACCGTCGGCTGCTGTACCTGCATGGTGGCGCTTTCACCGCCGGCAGTCCGAGAAGTCACCGGCCCATCACCACCAAGTACGCCCGGATGGCGGGTGTCAGTGTCCTCGCCGTGGACTACCGGCTGGTGCCGGAGAACCGGCGCATCGACTGTCTGACAGACTGTCAGGCGGCCTACCGCTGGGTGCTGGAGAACGGACCGGACGGGCAGGGGGCGCCGGACGTGCTCTTCGTTTCCGGTGACTCCGCCGGCGGCAATCTCACCCTGGCGGTGATCGCCTGGGCACGGGATGCCGGGCTGCGTGCAGCGGACGGTGCCATCGCCCTGTCACCGGCGACGGACGCGGCCTTCGACAGTCCGAGCCTGATCAGCAACATCGCCACCGATCACATGCTGGGGCCGATGTTCGGGCGGATCACCCGTCTGCCCAGGTGGCTCGTTGCCTGGTTCGGGCTGCTGAGCAACCGCATGCACCCCTGTGATCCCAGGATCTCTCCGCTCAGGGGCAACCTGGCCGGCCTCCCACCGACCCTGGTTCATGCCAGCGAAGCCGAGATGCTGCTCGACGATGCACGGCGCTACGTCAACAGGGCGAAAGAGGCCGGCTCGGAGGCGACGCTCGAGACCTGGCATCACATGCTGCACGTCTGGCACATCTTCGAGCCGAGCATGCCGGAAGCGAAAGAGGCCTTCGAGCACATCCTCCGTTTCATGCAGCGGGCGGAAAACGGGCGGGCGGATACCGCTGTCGAATCGGCGTCCTGATGCCCGATGACCTGCTGGCCCGGTCGGTGGACGTTCTCCGCTGGCTCGAAGCGGATGCCGGTACCGGTTTCGACGACCGCCTCGCCCGGGACAGGGCCATCGGCCGTGACCTCACGGCGGAGGACGACCTGGCGCGCGTGCTCGGCTGGTGGGCGCGCATTCCTGAAGATCCGGCAAAGCGCAGGGGTGTGGGCAACCGGGTGGCTATGCTCACCCGGGCGGCGGTACTGATCCTCGGTCTGCTCGGTGTGTTTCTCGGCGCAGGTCTCGGGTCGGTGGCGTTCGCTTATGACGGCACGCATCCCGTGAACGTGCTGGCGCTGCTCGGCGTGCTGGTGGGGATCCCCTTCCTGCTGCTGCTCCTGACCCTGATCTGCCTGCTGCCGGGTTCGGTGCCTGGACTTGGGACCCTCCGGGATGGCGTGGCAGCGGTGAACCCGGGACGCTGGGCGGGTGCCTGGCTGGACCGGATCGCCGGTCTGGATCTGTATGCCGGTTTCGGCCGCGTCGGCGGCGCCTTTGCCCGATGGCAGCTCCTCGTCTTCTCACAGTGGTTCGCCACCGGCTACTTTCTCGGCGTCCTGACGGCAGGACTGGTGCTGGTCACGGTGACCGATCTGGCCTTCGGCTGGAGCAGCACCCTGGAACTCGACCCGGAGATCGTGCACCGGGTCTTTGCCGCACTGTCGGCGCCCTGGCAGAGCTGGCTGCCGGGCGCGGTGCCGGATGCGGAGCTGGTCGCCCGGTCCCGCTACTTCCGGCTCGAAACCGTTCAGATCGGCACGGAGCAGGCCGCCGCTCTCGGCACCTGGTGGCCGTTCGTGCTCATGACCATCCTGGTCTGGGGGCTGCTGCCCCGTCTGGTTCTCCTGGGCGTGGGTCAGTGGCGTCGTGGCGCAGCCTTACGGTCGCTGCTCTGTCGGAATCCCGAGGTGGTGGCGCTGCTCGACCGGCTGCGGCCACCCCGCGTGGACTTCGGTTCCGAACAGCCCGGGGAAGACCTGCCGAGGGCGGCGGACGCCGCCGCCGCCCCGGACTTCGCGTGGGACGACGGGACCGCCATCGTCATCTGGAACGGCGCCATGGACGAAGAGGCTGCGAGACACTGGCTCGAACGCCGGCTCGGCACGTCCGGCGGTCCGCTGGTTTCTCTGAACGTACGGGATCTCAGTGATCTGCCCGGCGACGCATCGGCATTGCCGCGGGCGCCGGATTTCCCGGGCGGTGCAGAGCGGGTGGTGGTCTACAGCAAGGGCTGGGAGCCGCCGCTGCTCGAGTTCGCCGATCTGCTCAAGGTGCTCAGAAGCCTCTGCGGAGCGGGTGCCACCTTCGTCGTGGTCCCCATCAATACCCGCCGCACGGATATCGAGCGGGAAGACCGGGAGATCTGGGCGGAGTTTCTCGGGCGCCGGAACGACCCGCGCCTGTACGTGATGCAGGAGGCCGCTCAGAAGGCAGAGGCGTCTGCGGGGGCGGGCGAATGACTCCCACCTTCGCCGTGGTCGGGCATCCGAACAAGGGCAAGAGCTCCATCGTAGCCACGCTGGCGGAGGACGAGCGGCTCGCCATCGGACCCACTCCGGGTACCACCCGCCGGGCGGCTCCGCATACGTTCTCCATCGACGGACAGCCCCAGTATGTGCTGGTGGACACACCCGGTTTCCAGCGTGCGGGTGCCGTGCTCAACTGGCTCGAGGCCCGGGCGACGACTGCCAGCGCCCGAGGGCAGCTCGTTGCGCAGTTCGTCCGCGAGCACGACGGGGATCCCAGATTTCACGACGAGTGCGAACTGCTCAAACCCATCGTCGACGGGGCCGGCATCCTCTACGTGGTGGACGGATCGAAACCCTATGGCGCGGAGTACGAGCTCGAGATGCAGATTCTGCAGTGGACGGGACGGCCGCGGATGGCACTGATCAATCTGATCGGAGAGGAGGATCATCAGGCGGAGTGGCGCCAGGCTCTCGATCAGTACTTCTCGCTGGTGCGTGTCTTCGATGCGGTTGCCGCCGACTTCGACACCAGAGTGTCACTGCTGAAGGCCTTCGGCGAGCTGGACCCGGAATGGCAGGAGCCGCTCGACAAGGCGGTGACGGCGCTCCTGGAAGAGCGTGCCGCACGACGGCGGCGCAGCGCCCGTGAGATCGCCCTGCAGCTGATCGATTCCCGGAAGCTCACCGAGCGGGCGAGCCTCGAAGAAGGGCAGCCGGTAGAACCCCTGCAGAGCGCGCTGACGGAGACGCTGAAGAAACGTCTGCGGCAGCGGGAAGCACGCTGCCGGGAAGCGGTGCAGGGGTACTACCGGCATCAGGCTCTGGTGCGGGACGAGCCGGGCCAGGAGCTGCTGGACACGGATCTTTTCACGGGGTCGGGCTGGGAGCTGTTCGGCCTTTCCCGGGAGCGCCTCCTGATCACCGGTGCGGTGACCGGTGCTCTGGCCGGCGGCGGTATCGATGCCCTGCTCGGAGGCGCATCGCTGGCCATGGGGGCGGGGATCGGCGCCCTGGTCGGCGGTATCGGAGCCTGGCTCGGCGGTGGTGAGCTTGCGAAAGTGAAGGTGCTGGGCGAGCGTCTGGGCGGGCAGGTGGTTCAGGTGGGGCCCGTGAAGGCGCCGAACTTCCCCTGGGTGCTGCTCGGCCGTGCCTGGCTCCACCATCGGCTGGTGGCGGAACGCAATCATGCCCAGCGCGCGGTCATCAGCCTGGCCGTTCAGGGTGAGCAGAATCTCATGGATACCCTGGCGGACGGATTGTCCCGGCAGCTTGCCAGGGCATTCGGGAAACTCGAACGCCTCGGTGACGATCCGGAGTTTCAGGCGGAGCTGACGTCGCTCATCGAGGCCGTGCTGGAAGCGGATCTCACCGGCGACGTCAGCTGAACGGCCTCTCAAAGCCGGTGTGACCCAGGCCGCGGAACCGGGGTCCGGAAGGGCGCATGCTGATCGGATGGACCGTTTCGTCTCCATCGTACTGTTCGTTTTCGCCGTGCTCTGCCTCGGCGGTGCCGGTTTGCTGCTCTTGAATGAATTCATCGAATACCTGCAGCTCGGCCGCTGGCGCGTGGACAGCCTGCTGGATTCCGGCTACGAGCTGAACCTGCTCAAGTCGCGCTGGTTTCTCGCCAGCGACATCGGCAGTGGCGTACGCGAGGGGCTGCGTCGGGTGCCCACCTTCGCCGCGCTGCTGGCGGTCGCACCCCTGTCCTGGTGGCTGAGCAACCGGATCGGCGGACGCTGAAGGGCTGCGCTCGGCAGCGACCCGTTACCCCCATAACCGGCTAACATGCGCGTCATGAAACATGACGTTGCCATCATCGGTGCCGGTCACAATGGTCTGGTCTGTGCCTGCTACCTGGCCGAGGCCGGACTCGACGTGATCGTTCTCGAACGTCGCGACGTGGTGGGCGGTGCCGCGGTCACCGAGGAATTTCATCCCGGCTTCCGCAACTCGGTCGCCAGCTACACGGTGAGTCTTCTGCACCCGCAGATCATCTCGGATCTGAATCTGGCCGCGCACGGGCTTGAGATCGTGCTGCGACCGTACGCCAACTTTCTGCCGCTGCCGGATGGCAACTGGCTGCGCACGGGTGCCACGCTCGAGGAGACCCAGGCGCAGTTCCGCCGTTTTTCGGAGCGGGACGCCGCCCGGCTTCCGGCCTACTACGACATGCTCGAACGGGGCGCGGGTCTGCTGCGCGACCTGCTGCTGACCACACCGCCGAATGCCGGAGGCGGTATCCGGGATCTGGTCGCGGCACTGAAGCTGGGCAACCGGTTCCGCAGGCAGAGCACGGCAGAGCATCGGGATCTGCTCGATCTCTTCACCAAGAGTGCGGGCGAGATGCTCGATGACTGGTTCGAAGCGGATCCGGTGAAGGCGGTGTTCGGCTTCGACGCCATCGTCGGCAACTACGCCTCGCCCTACACGCCCGGTTCCGCCTACGTTCTCCTCCATCATGTATTCGGCGAAGCAAACGGCCGGGCGGGACAGTGGGGACATGCCCTGGGCGGCATGGGGGCCATCACCCAGGCCATGCTGGCGGAGGCCCGGGCGCGGGGCGTGACGGTGCACACGTCAGCGCCGGTGTCCGCCGTGGAGGTGAGCGGCGGTCGGGCATGCGGACTGAGGCTCGAAGACGGCGAACGCATCGAAGCCCGTTCGGTGGCAGCCAACGTGAATCCGAAGCTGCTGTTCGAGCGCCTGGTGGCACCCGAGTATCTGGATCAGGACTTCCGGGACCGGATCCGCCGGTACCGGAACGGGTCCGGCTCGTTCCGGATCAATGTGGCACTCTCCGAGCTGCCCCGGTTCGCAGCAGCCCCCGACGATGACCCGGACGACGGTACCCGGTCCGGCATCATCATGGCGCCGTCTCTCGAGTACATGGAACGCGCCTATTTCGATGCGCGCCGGATCGGCCATGCCCGGCAGCCGGTGGTGGAGATGCTGATCCCGAGCACGGTGGACGACTCCCTGGCGCCGCCCGGCTCGCATGTGGCCAGTCTCTTCTGTCAGCAGTTCGCACCGGCACCGGCACAGGGCTGGGATGCGCTCAAGGCAACGGCGGTGGAGGCCATATTCGATACGGTGAATGCGTTCGCGCCGAACTTCCGGGATTCTCTGCTCGGGTACCGCGCGCTGTCACCGCTGGACCTGGAACGGGAATTCGGTCTCATCGGCGGCGACATCTTCCATGGTGCCATGGGGCTGGATCAGCTCTTCTCGGCCCGCCCCGTGCTCGGTCACGGAGACTACCGGACGCCGGTGCGGGGTCTGTATCTGTGCGGGTCGGGCACGCATCCTGGCGGCGGGGTCACCGGTGCTCCGGGCCACAATGCGGCTAGGGAGATGATCCGGGATCTGAGTTGAGCCCGGGAGGGGGATCGGCATCGACGCATTCCCGGCCCGGGCCCACCCAGCGCTCCATGAGGCGGGCGGCCACCACGTCGCCGGCCACGTTCACCGAGGTCCGGCTCATGTCGAGAATCCGGTCCACGCCCATGATCAGTGCCACACCCTCGGCAGGAATGCCGACGGTGGTGAGGACCATGGCCAGAATCACGATGCCGACACCGGGTGTGCCCGGCGAGCCCACCGCGGCGCCCACCGCCATGGCCACTACCAGCAGCATGCCGCCGAGCCCGATGTCGATGCCGTACACCTGGGCGAGGAACATGGCGGCAACGCCCTGATACAGCGCGGTGCCGGTCATGTTGATGGTCGCGCCCAGAGGGATTACGAACTGGGCGATGGACGGGCGTACGTGCAGGGCTTCCTCTGCCGTCTTGATGGACAGGGGCATGACGGCGGCGGAGCTCGACGTGGAGAACGCCAGCAGCAGGAGCTCCCGGGTGGCGCCGAGAAACTCGCCGGGGGAAAGCCGGGCGAAGACGAAGAGCAGAATCAGATACACCACGAGCATGAGCGCCAGACCCAGCAGCACGGTGCAGACGTAGAAAGCCATGCTGATGAGGGCTTCCAGACCGATCTGGCTGGTCAGGCGGGCCATCAGGCCGAACACGGCGATCGGTGCCAGCACCATGCACCAGCGGACCACCGTCATGCAGACCTGCTGCAGGGACCCGAGCAGGTCCAGCAGCGGCCGGGACTGCACAGGCGGCATGGAGACGAGCGCCACACCGACGATCATGGAAAACAGCACCACCTGCAGCATTTCGTTCTGCACCATGGAGCTCAAGGGATTGCCGGGCAGAAGGCCGATCAGCGCGGAAGGCAGGTCGGCCATGCCCGGTATCACCGGCGCGGCAGCCGCTTCCGCACTCGCCTCGGCCGCCCGCTCGATGCTGCCGGAAAGGCTCTCCCCGGGGCCCAGCACCCCGGCGATGGTCAGCCCGATCATGGCGGCGATGGCCGTGGTGACGATGAAGAACGTGGTCACCACCAGGCCCAGCTGGCGGAGCTGCTCCAGGTTCTCGCTGGCGGCGAGCCCGCGGATGACCGAAGCCACCACCAGGGGCACGACGATCATCTGGATCACCGCCAGAAACAGCTGGCCCGGCAGTGCCAGCCAGTTGCCGATGAGAACGCCCGTGCGGGCATCCACCAACCCCATGCTCGGGCCCAGCAGGACGCCCGCCAGCAGACCGGCGAACATGCCGATCAGGACCTTGAGCCACAGCCGGCCTTCCACCAGGGAGGCGAGGTAGTGACTGAGGTGCTTGAGCGAAACCGGGTTCAGAACCTCCAGATAGCGGAAGGGCTGACGGGGCTCGGACACGCCGGGTTCTACCCGGGCACCCGCTCGGCCCGGAGCGCCTTGCGTCGGACCTTGCCGGCGTCGTCCCGCAGGGGCTCGTCCACGAATTCCAGCGTCCGCGGGATCTTGTAACGGACGAGCCGTTCGTTCAGGTGCGCCAGCAGCGCCTCCTCGGTGACGTCGCCGCCGGGCGCGTCGACGATGGCGTGCACCGCATTACCCAGGTCCTCGTGCGGCAGACCGATCGCGGCGGAAGAGCGGACACCGGGAAACGCATCGATGGCGGCTTCCACCTCGGCGGGATAGATGTTCGCGCCGCCGGACAGGATCATGTCCGTGAGGCGGTCGGAGAGATACAGGTAGCCGTCCGCGTCCATATAGCCCATGTCGCCGAGACTCTCCCAGCCGCCTTCGATGGCTTTCGCTTCCGCACCGATGTAGCGGTAGGTGGTGCCGGGCCCGGAGAGCGGGCGGATGAAGATCTCGCCGATCTCTCCGGCGGGCAGGGTCTGGCCGTCTTCGCCCACCACCTTCATCTCGCAGGCCGGATTGGGCTTGCCCACGGACCCCCTGTGCTCGAGCCACTCGTCGCCACGGATGACGGTGGAGCCCTGGCCTTCGGTGCCGCCATACAGTTCCCAGATCACCTCGGCGCCGAGCCAGTCGATGTAGGCTTCCTTCAGCCAGGCCGGGCAGGGCGCGGCCAGATGCCAGAGCACCCTGAGGGAGGACAGGTCGAATGCGTTCCGGGTTTCCCCGGGCAGATTCCAGATCCGCTGCATCATGGTCGGCACCATGTAGACCAGGTCGATCCGATACTGCTCGATGAGCTTCAGGGTCTCCTCGGCATCGAAGCGGGTGGTCACCACCACGTGGTTGCCTTTGAACAGGCCGATCACCGCCCAGGAGAACGGTCCGTTGTGATAAAGGGGTCCGGGGATCAGCACGCCGCCCTGCAGACTGAATCCGAGCCAGTCCCCTTCCGGATCCCAGGCTGCCGGGTTGGCGGCGACGATCAGCTTGGGGCGCCCGGTGCTGCCGCCGGAGGTCATGGCCTTGAACGAGACCGCCGTTTTTTCAGGCAGTGCCTCGGTGCTGAGCGACGGGTCCGGCTCATAGCCGACGGGCAGCGCGACCCCGGCCGGGATGCGTTCGCCTTCCGGCACGCCCACCACCAGACTCGGCTGGCCGAGCTCCACGATCTGATCCCGCTCGAACGCGGGCAGCTTGGCCGATACCGGTTGCGGTGTGGCGCCGAGCTTCCAGGTGGCGAAAGTGGCCTCAAAGAATTCGATCCCGTTCGGCAGCGCGATGGTGACGAAATCGTTCTCTTTCACGCCCAGCGCCTGATAGGCCCGGGCCAGGCGGTTACTGGAGGCCTCCAGCTCCGCGAAGGTGAGCGTGCGCCCGTCGTGGGTGATGGCCGGTGCATCCGGGGCGACGTTCACCCAGTGCGCGAGAATGCGGGAAAGAGAAATCGGTTCCATGGAAACTCCTGTGCGTACGTTCGGCCGGCCAGCGGCGGCTAGTGCAGCTTGACCAGCTGCTGCCAGAACACCCGCTCTCCGTTGAGATTTTCTCCTACCGAGAGCGGTTCGAAGCTGCCGCCCGTATAGGCGGCGGACAGCTCGAACGGGGATGTGTGAAGCAGTCTGCTCCAGCTGTCGTAGTTCCAGACTTTCATCTCGTAGTCGTCCTCGATGACCCGGCCATCCGGAAAGACGAAGCGGGAAACATGGGTTTCCGTACCGTCGTGACAGCCGGTGCACGCCCACTGGGAAATGAGGGTTTCGCCCAGATACTCGAACTCCCATTCCTCGCTGGCGCCGGTCTGACCGGGCTCCTTCAGGTCGAGCTGGATCCAGTAACTCGCGCCCTCGTAGAGATTGCGCGACATGCAGTTCAGGTGCGCGAGCATGTCCGACGGCGTCAGCAGGTGGGCGAGGGAGTTGATGGGGCAGACGGCCAGATCGCAGGCTTCATCCAGGGCGAAGTCGCGGACGTCCGCCTGAATCCAGACGCCCTCGAATCCATGCCGCTCGTAGTGCGACCGGGCGAGCGAGAGCATCTCCCGGGAGGCGTCCACCCCCACGGTGTCGTATCCGGACGCCCGGAAACCCCGCAGCAGTCGACCACTGCCGCACATGGGTTCGAGTACCCGGCCCTCGGCAAGTCCGGACAGACCGCTGATCGAACCGACCTCATCTTCCACCGCCCAGTCGAAGGCGGCGTCGTAGAGAGCCGCGAAGGTGGTGTAGATCTCGGACATCGCTCAGCCGTCCCAGGTGATCCGCCAGACTCTGCCCTCGATGGACTCGGTGAGATACAGGGCGCCATCCGGGCCGACGGCGAGGCCGCCGGGCCGCCAGGTGGCATTGGACGGACGTTTCAGAGCTGCCGTGCCCTTGAAGCCGGTCATGAAGTCCTCCGGCGGTCCGGACACCGTGCCGTCCGCAAAAGGCTGGAAAGTGACCCGATACCCGTCCTGGGGCATTGGTGCCCGATTCCAGGAGCCGTGCCAGGCGATGAACGCGCCGCCACGGTAGCGGTCGGGGAAAGCACTCCCGGTGTAGAAGAGCATGTCATTGGGTGCCCAGTGTGCCGGGTAGGCATGGAGAGGCGTCTGATGGGTGCCGGCGGGCGCCTCCTTCACGCCGTCGCCGCCGTACTCCGGTGCGAGCATGCGACGGCCGGTAGCCGGGTCCACATAGGTGGTAGGCCAGCCGTAGCTGGCCCCTGGCACGGCGCGATGAAACTCCTCGGCCGGCATCTCGGCGCTGTCCGCGTCGTCATAGAGCGCCGGCCAGAGTGTGGAGAGCTGATCCCGGCCATGCATGGCGAAGAACAGGGCGCCTGCCCCGTGGTTCCAGTCCAGTGCCAGCACGTTCCGGGTGCCGGTGACATAGCGCTCCCCGTCGAGCTGGTCCTGGTCGAGGCGGCTGGCGCTGAATTTCCAGATGGCGGCCTGCCGTTCGAGCTGCGGACAGGGATCCAGGCCCGGGGATTCCGGTGACCGGCGTTTCTGCTGACAGGCATTCGACGGCGCTCCCACGTTCACGAACAGATCACCTCGATCGTTCAGCGCGATGGACTTGTCGGCGTGGGAGCCCTGTTCCGGGAATCCCTGCACGATGGTTTCCGGCTCTCCACCGGGCATCAGATCGTCGTCGAGCTTCACGCGGCTGACGCTGACGTTGTCCGAGAAATAGAGAAAGGTGTCGTGGATCTGAAGCCCGGTGCTGATGGGCAGCTTGCGTCGTTCGATCCGGTCCGCCTGCCCGTCGCCGTTCTCATCGCGCAGCGCCACCAGTTCGCCGTCGCGCATGGAAACGAAAACGTCGCCGTTGGACCGCACGGCGACGTGCCGCGCCCTCGGGCCGATGCCTTCATGAAATACCCGGGCGCTGAAACCCTCCGGAAGGACGATTTCGGCACTGTCCGCGCGCCCGCAGGCAACGAGCGCTGCGCTGATGAGTAGGATGACGAACGTTCTGCGAAATGCGTGCATGGCCGGTCCAGCGTCGGGGGAGTGAGCTGTTTTAACACTCTGCCGGCGGATGTCCAACGGGACGATCAGTCCCACCGGACCCGGTCCTCCAGCCAGGCCCGGATCAGGTGGTGGGCAATGGCGAGCGGGCCGGGAAGCTTGAGCACGTCCGGGTTCGGTTCCGAAACGCCGGCGAGCGTCCGGCTCATGGCTTCTGCCACCTCGTCGCGGTCGAAGAAACGCACGTCCGTCATCTCTTCCGTGTCGATGGAGATGTCCGTGCTGCGGGCGAGACCGTGGCAGCCGATCATCAGCGAAGAGGGAAACGGCCAGGGCTGCGAGGAGTGATAGCGGACGTCGCCCACCCGGATGCCCGCTTCCTCCATCACCTCCCGTCGCACGGCTTCCTCGATGGACTCACCCTGGTCGATGAAGCCGGCCAGGGCGGAATACATGCCCGTTCTCGCCAGACGGCCGGCGGACTGGCCGAGCAGGCACCGCTCGCCGTCGATGATGAGCATGATGGCCACCGGGTCTGTCCGGGGAAAGTGCTCGGCACGGCAGTCTTCGCAGCGGCGGACGTGGCCGCCCTTGAAAGGCAGAGTTCGTCTGCCGCAGACGCTGCAGAAAGGATGCCGCCGATGCCAGTCTACCTGCGAGCGCGCCTGTGCCAGGATGCCGGATTCGGGCATGGGCAGCCCCATGGCCGCACGCCGGGCATCGTCGAACTGCCAGGGCGGGCTCAGATTGAGCTCGTGCATGGGATCGCCAAGCTCACTCACATCCAGCGCGAAGTGCGCTCGGCCGTTCTCGAGACCGAGAAACACCGGCGGTACATCGATCTGCAGGCGGGCGATATCCGGCTGCAGCAGCCAGCCGAGTGCCGGCGCCCCGCCGTTCGCGATGGTGAGCACGTTCAGATTCCACAACAGCAGGTAGCGGCTCTCGGGTGCGGCCGCCGCATCGGCCAGCACGGTTTCGTCGCGACGCAGCGCATCGGCACGGTCGAGCGGATTCCCGGAAAAGGTATGGGGATAGCTCACGTCGATCCCCTCAGAAGACCTCTCCCGCATCCCGCCGCCGCTGCATCTCTTCCATGTCCGTGGTCGCCACGGGGCCTCGGGCCAGCACCTGTTCCACCCGGTCGCGGACGAAGTCGTCCCAGGCCGGGTGAGGGAGGATGTAGAAGCTGTCCGAAGCGATGGCGTCGAAGACGATGTCGGCCACCTCGGATGGCGCCTTGCCCCGGCTCAGCAGATCGGTCATGACGGCCGCCATGAGCTCGCGGGTCTGACCGACATCCTCGCCGCCGCTCAGATCTTCCGGCCGGTTCCGTTCCGCATCACTGATGTTGGTGTTGACGAAACCGGGGCAGAGCACGGATGCGTGGATGTTCGCGCCGCGCTCGTTCAGGTCGCGCTGCAGGCCTTCGGTCAGGGCGAGCACTGCGTGTTTGCTCACGCCGTATGTGCCGCCGCCGGGCATCAGACCGGCCAGGGAAGCCGTGTTGACCACATGGCTGTCTTCGCCGTGCTCGAGCATGTGGGGGATGAACGCGCGCAGACCGTAGAGCACCCCGTAGAAGTTCACGCCCATCACCCAGTCCCATTCACGGTCCGGCAGTTCCCATACCCCCTTGCCGGCGCTGCCGGCACTGGCGACGCCCGCGTTGGTGCACAGGAGGTGCACCTTCCCGAGTTCGGCAAACGCCCGTTCGGCCAGGTTCTGCACCGATGTCTCGATCATGATGTTGGCGGGCACGCCGATGGCGCGAACCTGACGCTCCTCGATCCGCTTCACCGCTTCCGTGAGCGCCTTCTCCTCGATGTCCGCCAGGACCACGTTCATCCTGGCTGCCGCCGCCCGCTCGGCCAGTGCCAGGCCGATGCCGCTCGCGGCGCCGGTGATCACGGCGGTCTTTCCTTCGAAGTTCTGCATGGGGTCTTGTCCTAGAAGAGTTTTCTCACCGGGATTTCTATGGCGAGTTCGGATTGTTCCAGCCTGAAGGCTGCATCCTCGTACCTGGGTGGCCCGAAACGGATCTTTGCATCGTTGGAGGTGCCCAGCGGCTCCTTGGGAATCCGGAACAGACCCGTGTCCAGCTTCTGGTTACCGTTCCGGTCGTGATAGGCCGAGATGGCATATTCTCCGAACGGGAGGGCTTCGAAGCGGATCGTACTCGTACCGCCGACAACGGGTACCGAGCCTTCCCGGACGGTGTTGGACTCGAGCCAGCCGTCGGGGCCCGACCACATGGCATAGACGAGGCTGCCGGCATCGTCCTTCATCCCGGACAGGGTCACCACCAGCGTACCGGTGGTCTGTGCCCCGGTTCCCGCACCGCTCCCGGCTGCCGTCAGCACCGGGATCAGGAGCAGGCAGACGAACGTCAGTTTCACTCGCGCCGGCTGCCATTCCGCCGCCATGGTGTTCCTCCCTGGCCCAAGGCGAATACCCTAGCACGAAGCGCTGCCGGTGGCAGTCCGGGAGGCCCGCGATTGCCGGTGTTCGAAATGCCCGGCTATCATCGGCCCGCGGACTGGTGGACTCACATGCACTTCAGAATCAGAAAAGGGCTGGACCTGCCCATGGCCGGGATGCCGGAGATGAAGGCGGGCGTGGTCGACCAGGCGGTCCCACCTTCCACTGTGGCTCTGGTCGGCGCGGACTATCCGGGCCTGGAGCCTCGCCTTCTGATTCAGGAAGGTGACACCGTGCGGGCAGGCGAGGCCCTGATCGCCCACAAACGGGATCCGGGCGTGGTCCTGACGGCGCCCGGCAGCGGGCGCGTGGCCGCCGTCAACCGGGGTGCCAGGCGAGTGCTCAGATCGGTGGTCATCGAGCTGGATGGCTCGGACGCGGGCGGCCTGATTCCCTACGAGGGTGCCATCGACGACGTGCGACGGGCGCTGCTCGAAAGCGGTCTGTTCGCCGCATTCCGTACCCGGCCCTTCGGGCGCATTCCAGCCTCCGATGGCGAACCCATGGCGATCTTCGTGACCGCCATGGATACCCGGCCCCTTGCTGCGGATCCTGCGGACCTGATTCGGACGGAGTCGGAGGATTTTATGGCCGGGCTGGCGGTGCTTGCCGGTTTCTCTGCGGCGCCCGTCTATCTGTGCACCGCCCCGGATTGGCCCCTGGGCGGAGTCGCCGGCGTCACCCACGCCGTCTTCGAAGGACCTCACCCCGCCGGACTGCCGGGCACGCACATTCATCATCTGGCGCCGGTGAACGCCGACCGGCAGGCCTGGCATCTGGGCTGGCAGGACACCGTAGCGGTCGGGCGGCTGTTCCGGACGCGGACATTGTCCTTCGAGCGCGTGGTGTCGCTGGGCGGCGCCACTTTCGCACGACCGCGGCGGCTGCGCACACGGCTCGGTGCGGATCTGACCGAACTGGTTGCCGACGAGTGGCTCGTTCCGGCGTCCTGGTCGGGTGCACCGCGCCTGCTGTCCGGGTCACCTCTGTGCGGTCGCGAGGCGGTCGGGCCCGAGCGCTGGCTCGGCCGCTACCACGATCAGATCAGCGGCCTTGCCCCCGCACCGTCGGGCAGGCGGTTGCGCTGGCGGCGCCTCATCGACGGCCGCTTCAGCTTCGCGGGTACCTTCGCCCGGCGATCGGGCAGCAACCGGGTCATTCCGTTCAGCACGGAGCAGAACGGGCGACCCACGGCGCTGGTGCCCATCGACGCCTTCGAAAAGATGATCCCCATGGACGTGCTGGTGGAGCCTCTGCTGAGATCGCTGCTGATCGGCGATACGGAGCAGGCGCAGGCGCTCGGATGCCTCGAGCTGGTGGAAGAGGACCTGGCGCTCTGTTCCTTCATATGCCCGGGCAAGAACGATTATGGCGCCGTCCTCAGGGTGAACCTGGACCGCATCGAGGTGGACGGCTGATGGCTCCGCGCCCAGGCGGCGTTCGGACGCTGGATGCCTGGCTCGAGGCCATGCGGGTGCTTGTGGACCGCTTCGTCTGGTCGCGCAGCCTGGCCACCGCCAGAGCGCCGCACATCCGGGACCGCGTCAACGTGCAGCGCGTGCTCAACAATTTCGTGATCGCTTCATTGCCCTGCGCGCTGGTGGGTGTGTGGAACATCGGCGAGCAGATTCACCTGGCCATGGTGTTCACGGGTCTCGAACAGCTGCCAGGCTGGCGGGCAGACCTGCTGGCTCTCCTCGGCCTCGATTTCGATCCATCGAGTCCGCTCGCCAACGCGGCCCATGGCCTGCTCTATTTCCTGCCGGTACTGGTCACAGCGCTGCTGACCGGTGCGGTGTGGGAGGCGGCCTTCGCCGTAGGCCGGCGTCGGCCGGTGGATGAAGGGCTGTTGTCGATCGCCTGGCTGTTCGCGCTCATCCTGCCGCCCACCGTACCCCTGTATCAGGTGGTGATCGGTATGACGTTCGCGATGGTCGTGGCCAAAGGCATATACGGGGGCACCGGCCGCTACATCGTCAGCCCGCCGGTTCTCGGGCTTTGCTTCCTGACTTTCTCCTATCCGGCTCTGCTGTTCGGCACCGGTTCCTGGATCCCCGTCCCGGGCTACGAGGAACCCACGACCATTGAGTTGACGGTGCTCGAAGGTGGTGTGCGGGCGCTCGAGCTCGTGGACTATGACTGGTGGCCGCTGTTCATCGGCAATCAACCCGGTCCCATCGGCGTGACCTCTGCGCTGGCCTGTCTGCTCGGCGCTCTCTATCTGATCGTCACGGGTTCGGGATCCTGGCGGATCATGGCGGGGTCGCTGCTGGGGATGGTGCTCACCGTCACGGTGCTGAACGCAGTCGGGCCGCAGGACGATCCGCTTTTCGATACGCCCTGGTACTGGCATGCGGTCATCGGCGGCTGGGCATTCGGCACCGTCTTTCTGGCCACGGATCCCATGGCGGCGGCGACCACGAGAGCCGGACGCTGGGTATTCGGTCTGCTGGTGGGGCTGCTCACCGTGATCGTGAGGCTCACCAATCCGGCCTACTACGAGGGAGTGGTGTTCGCCATCCTGCTGGCCAGCATGTTCGCCCCGCTGTGCGACTACTATGTGGTGGAGCGGAACGTGAAACGCCGGAAGCGCCGGTTGGAAGAGCCTGTCCGCAGCGGGAGAGAACCGGCTGATGCGTGAGTCACCACTGCGCTCGCTGGCCGTTCTGCTCGCCGTGGCGCTGGTCTGCTCGGTGCTGGTCAGCGTGTCGGCCGTGGTGCTCCGGCCGATCCAGGCGGAAAACGCACGGATCGAACGGTACCGGCATATCGTGGCGCTCTCCGGACTGCTGGACGGCGCAGCGGATGCGGCGGGAATCGCTGCTGCGGTGGCGCAACTGGACATGCGGGTGGTGAATCTGGATACCGGTGAGTTCATGGACGATCGGGATCCGGATGACGTGAATGCCCGCCGGGTGGCCAACGATCCGGCGCTGTCCACGACCATCCCGCCTGAGCATGATCTGGCCCGGATCGGGCGCCGCAGCCGGTACGAGGTGGTCTTCCTGGTGCGGGATGAAGGCCGGCTTTCCAGGGTGATTCTACCCATTCACGGTCAGGGCATGTGGTCGACGCTGTACGGCCTGATTGCCCTCGATGCGGATCTCAACACCATTGCCGCCGTCACTTTCTATGAGCAGGCGGAAACGGCGGGGCTGGGAGATCAGATCGAGGATCCGGCCTGGCAGGCTCGATGGACGGGCCGGCGCCTCCGCGGCCAGTCGGGAGACTTCCGGTTCCAGGTGGCCGCAGGGCCGGTCGACGAAGGCTCACCAGCGGCTTCTCATCAGGTGGACGGCCTGTCCGGTGCGACGCTCACCGGCAACTCGGTCACAGCGCTCATGCGCTTCTGGTTCGGACCCTACGGCTACGGACCCCTGCTCGAACGGATGGCAGACAGGAAGGAATGACATGTCGGTGAAAGAAACGCTCATAGACCCGCTGGTCAACCGGAATCCGGTCACGCTGCAGGTGCTCGGCATCTGCTCGGCACTGGCGATCACCAGCGCTCTGGACACGGCCCTCATCATGGGCGCGTCCCTGACCGCCGTGCTCGTATTCTCCAACACCATGATCAGCCTGATCCGGCGTCTGATTCCGAACTCGCTGCGCATCATCATTCAGGTCACCATCATCGCCAGTGGGGTCATCGTGGTGGATCAGGTGCTCAGGGCCTATGCGCCGGATGCGGCCCGGACGCTGTCGGTCTTCGTCGGCCTGATCGTCACCAACTGCATCGTCCTCGGCCGGGCGGAGGCTTTCGCGGTCAAGAATACGGTCCTGATGAGCCTGCTGGACGGAATCGGCAACGGGTTGGGATATACGGCGGTGCTGGTGGTGGTGGCCGCCATCCGGGAACTGTTCGGCGCCGGTACCCTGCTCGGATACGAGGTGCTGCCGCTGGCCGCGAACGGCGGCTGGTACGTGCCGAACCAGCTCATGCTGCTGCCGCCCAGCGCCTTCTTCATCATCGGCTTCCTCATCTGGGGTATCCGCACATGGAAGAAAGGCCAGGTGGAGACGAAGGAATTCGAAGAGGTTCGGGTACGGCCGGCAGCACCGGATCCGGCCACGCTCGTGGCCGCGGGCAGGGCGGCCTCATGAGCGGTCTGATCGACATCTTCATCCGGGCGCTGCTGATCGAGAATCTGGCGCTCGCTTTCTTTCTGGGCATGTGCACGTTTCTGGCCGTCTCGAAACAGGTGAAGACGACTCTGGGACTCGGTGCCGCCGTCATCGTGGTGGAGACCATCAGTGTCCCGCTGAACAACCTGATCTACACCCACCTGCTGAAGGAAGGCGCTCTGGCCTGGGCCGGGCTCGGGCATCTGGATTTCACCTTTCTCGGGCTGATCAGCTACATCGGCGTGATCGCCGCCATGGTTCAGATCCTCGAGATGTTCCTGTCCCGCTACATGCCGGCGCTCTATACGAGCCTCGGCATCTTTCTGCCTCTGCTCACGGTGAACTGCGCAATCCTGGGCGCTTCTCTGTTCATGGTTCAGCGGGACTACGACTTCACCGAGAGCGTGGCCTACGGATTCGGGGTCGGCGTCGGCTGGGCGCTGGCCATCGTCGCGCTGGCGGGATTGCGCGAGAAGATGCGCTACAGCGACGTCCCGGAGGGGCTCGAGGGGCTCGGCATCACCTTCGTCACCGTCGGCCTCATGTCTCTCGCCTTCATGGGCATATCGGGCATAGAGCTGTAGGCGGTCATGCAGGAGATCCTGATTGCAGTCGTGCTGTTCATGGTGGTGGTCGCCGGGCTGGGCGTGATCATCCTGATGGCTCGTGGGACGCTGATACCCGCGGGTGACCTCACCATCCGGGTGAACGGCGAGCGGGAGCTGAAAGTGCCGGCGGGTGACAAGCTTCTGAATGTTCTGACCGGGGCGGGTCTCTATCTGCCGTCCGCGTGTGGCGGAGGCGGTACCTGCGGACAGTGCCGGTGCCGGCTTCTCACCGGCGGCGGCGAACTGCTGCCCACGGAAAAAGCCCACATCAACCGGCGGGATGCGCGCGCAGGGTTCCGGCTCGCCTGCCAGGTGACCGTGAACGAGGACCTGGACATCGAGGTGCCGGAGGCCGTGTTCGGGGTCAACCGCTGGGAAACCATCGTGCGCTCCAATGACAACGTGGCCACCTTCATCAAGGAACTGGTGCTGGAGCTGCCGCCGGGCGAACGCATCAGCTTCAGAGCCGGGGGGTATGTGCAGGTGGAGTGTCCGGCATACCGGCTGGCGTATCGGGACATCGACGTACCGGCCCGCTTCCGGGACGAATGGGAGCGCTACCGGTTGTTTGACCTCGAGTCCGTGGTGGAGGCCCCGGACGTGCGCGCCTATTCCATGGCGAACTATCCGGAAGAGGATGACATCATCATGCTCAACGTGCGCATCGCCACCCCGCCGCCTCAGGCGCCAGCCGGGACTCCGCCCGGGGTGATGTCTTCCTGGATATTCGGCCTGAAACCCGGGGACAGGGTTCAGGTATCCGGCCCCTATGGAGAGTTCTTTGCACGGGAAACCGGGGCGGAGATGATCTTCGTCGGCGGAGGCGCCGGCATGGCACCCATGCGCAGTCACATTCTCGATCAGCTCAAGCGTCTGCGAACCGACCGGCGCATCAGCTTCTGGTACGGTGCGAGAAGCCTCCGTGAAGCGTTCTACGTGGAGGAGTTCGATGCGCTGGCGGCCGAGCACGACAACTTCAGCTGGCATCTGGCGCTCTCGGAGCCGCTTCCGGAGGATGACTGGCAGGGACTCACGGGATTCGTGCACGATGTGCTGCACGAGAACTATGTGGCAGCACATCCGTCTCCAGAGGACTGTGAGTACTACCTCTGCGGACCGCCGGTGATGAACTCGGCGGTAATCGCCATGCTGGACGCCGAAGGCGTACCGGCGCGAAATATTCTGCTGGATGATTTCGGAGGCTGAATGGGTATCTTCATTGTCAGTTTTTTAGTGTTCGCCGCCGTAGCCGGACTGCTGGTGCTCTGCCAGACCCTGGGCAGGCGGAGCCTGCCGGTGGGTTGCCGGCCGGAATCGGGGGACTGCTGCGCCTTCGGAAATTCCAAAGGGCCAGGCGTCTCCCGGAATGGCAGGGTAAAGGCGTGGTGTCCCGATTCGGGGCATGAGGGAGGTTGACGGACCATGCAGGTTCGCGAATACATGACCCGGGAGGTGATCACGCTGCCCCCGGACATGGAGGTATTGAAAGCGCTCATGCTGCTCGCCAGGCACGACATTGCGGGGGCGCCCGTTCTCGACGAGGCCGGTCTGGTGATCGGGGTGCTCACCGAGAAGGATTGCCTGAAGCAGGCGCTGGGCGCCACTTATCACTCCCAGTACGGCGGCTTGGTGAGCGAATACATGACTTCGCCCGCGGTGACTCTATCGCCGGATGACGGGCTCGTGCAGGCGGCGGAGCGGTTCGTCGCGCTGCCTTATCACCGGTTTCCCGTCACAGAAGATGGCAGGCTGGTTGGTATTCTCAGCCGCCGGGATGTGATCCAGGCACTGTCCGGTGCGTGGCAGTAGGCGGCAGATTTCAGGTACCCGGGAGCAGAGGGAAGGAATCATGGCGTTGGCGGGACTATACCGGAGGCATCTGTTCCGGGTGGCGGGGATGGCGCTGGCAGGCCTCCTGCTGTCCGGCTGCGACGGCAGCGACGGCAAACCGGGACCGCCGGGACCGCCGGGACCACCGGCGGGTGTGGACATCGGGAATGCCGCCTCGATACAGGCGACCATCACAGGGGTGACCATCGCGAGCCCGGCGGAGGTGACCTTCTCCCTGATCGACGGCAACGGCAATCCGGTCAGGAATCTGCCGGCCAGCGCCATCGGCTTCAAGCTCGCCAAGCTGGTGCCCGGCACGGACGGTAACGCCAGCGCCTGGCAGAGCTACATCAATACGGTGGAGCAGCCGGGCGTAGGGCCCGGCACCGAAGCCAGGGTGCAGGCGGTTGCCGAGAACGGCTCGGTCGGGACGCTGACCGATCATGATGATGGCACCTATACCTACGTCTTCGGATTCGACATCGAAAATGTGGCGGATCCCGTGGCGGTGTCCTACGAGCCGGACCTGACGCATCGGGTGAGCTTCGAGATTCGCGGGTTCGCACCGGTCAGGAATCCGGTCTACGACTTCCGGCCTTCGGACGGCGTCACCAGCGGCCTCTTCAGCCGATCCATCGCAGGCACGGAATCCTGCAACGACTGCCATGGGGATCTGGCTCTGCACGGCGGCGCCCGGTTCGAAATCGCGGAGTGTGTCACCTGCCACAACCCGGGTTCAGGAGACGCCAACAGCGGCAATACCGTGGACATGACGGTGATGACGCACAAGATCCACAGAGGCGCGGAGCTTCCCAGCGTGCTGGCCGGGGGGGAATACTGTATCTACGGCTTCCGGGATACCCGGCATTGCTACGACGGGGTGGTCTATCCCCAGGACATCCGGGCCTGCGGCAACTGCCACGATGCAGAGGATCCGGCCACACCGGATGCAGCCAACTGGTTCGAGGTCCCCACGGATGCCGCCTGCGGTGCCTGCCACGACGACGTGAACTTCGCGACCGGGGAGAATCACGGGCCGGACATACCGGCGGACAATACTCAGTGCATCAACTGTCATGCCAGCAACCCGAATTCCCGCATCGAGGTGAGGCAGGCTCATCGGATCCTCGAGCGCGAGGCTGCCGGCGCGTACGCGTACAATCTGCTGGATGTGGCCGCCCCCGGACCGGGTGCGGCGCCGACCGCAACCTTTTCGATCACCAATCCGCTCGACGGGGACGCGCCGTACGACCTCGAGACGGACTCGGTCCTGTCGGCCTCCGGTCTGCGTCTGTCCGTGAGCTGGACCACAAACGACTACTCGAACGAAGGCAATGGCCGGAGCAACAGTCAGCCCGAGGCGACCGCGGTCTACGATGGCGGCGTTCTGTCAGCCTCCTCGAACGGTGATGGATCTTACGACCTGACGCTGGGTCTGGTGCCGGCGGATCAGACGGGCTCCGGGGTCGTGGTCCTGGAAGGCGCCGTCGTCGATGCGGAACTCGGAAATCTGGGTGTAACCAATGCGCACCGCTATTTCGCGATCACCGACGATCCGGCAACGCCTGCCACGCGGCGGGTTTCCGTCGAAATGAGCCGGTGCAACGACTGTCATGATTCACTCTCCATTCACGGCGGACGCAACACGGATTCCATCGAGTCCTGTCAGACCTGTCACAACCCCAACGCCGCCAGAGGCGGCACGCCGAGCCGCGGGCCCATGGATATGAAGTATTTCCTGCACCGGCTGCACGCCGTCGACGACATTCACTACCCGCAATCGGTGAGCCGTTGCACGGCCTGTCATACGGAAGACGGGTTCTATCCGCTCCCCGCATCGTCCGGCGTGCTGCCCACCAGCACCAATCGAGGCGCGGATCCGCTGGACCCCTACGACAACGATCGGATCACGCCGAGCACGGCCGCCTGCACGGTCTGCCATGCAGGAGAGGACGCGCGCATCCACATGGAACAGAACGGCGGGTCGCTTTCCGCCTGCCTGTCGCCGGACGGCATCCTCTTCCGGAAGGTGGACGCCTGCGGCAGCACCGGTACCCTGGGCGAAGTGATTCAGGAAAGCTGCACGATCTGCCACGGTCCCGGACGGAGCGCGGACGTGGCCGAGGTGCACGGGCTCTGATCGGAGAAGAGGACGGGGTATGAAAGACCTGACAGGAATCGTGCAGGGTGGAACGGGCTGGAGGCTGATCGGTATCGCCGTCTTCCTGCTGCTCGGCCCGATCCCGGCCCTCGCCGCGCAAACGACCGTCCACGAGGCGCACTATACGGACGGAGGGCCTGACGCCTGTCTGCGCTGTCATGCGGGCGACCGGATGGTGGTAATCCTGGAGACGGCGCACGGGGATCAGACCAACCGTCACGCGCCTTTCGGACCGGACCAGGCAGGCTGTGAAGCCTGCCACGGGCCCGGGAGTCTGCACGTCTCGCGTGCCCGCGGCGGCGCCGGGTTCCCGCCGCTCGCCCGCTTCGGACGTGACGGTGATCCGGTGCCCGATCAGCTGGCGTCCTGTCTGGGCTGCCACGCGCAGGCGATGGGCGATCACCCGGCCATGGAATTCAACGGCAGCCTGCACGACACGGGGCGGATGACGTGTTCCACCTGCCATACCGTCCACGCGAGCGGAAACCTGCTGACAGACCGGGACACACAGATCGAAAACTGCTCGCGATGTCATGCTGAGGAGATCGAATCGCACAACCGGTTCGAAGGCCGGGGCATCCTGTTCGACCAGCTCACCTGCCATGACTGCCACGACGTGCATCAGCTGATGCGCCGGGAGTAGTCCGAGATGCGGCGATCACCCTGGTGGCTGCGGCTGGCGCTCCTGATGCTGCCTCTCGTGGCGCTGGCCGGTCAGGGTGAGGGGCTCTCCGCCGCCGGTGCGGACACCTGCCTGGGCTGCCACAACGGAGAACGCATGCAGGTGATTTTCCGTACACCGCATGGCCAGCAGGCCGACCCGGACTCGCCCATGGCATCTCTTCAGTGTGAGGCCTGCCATGGACCGGGTGCCGATCACGCGGACCGGCGTCTGGTGGGGCCCGTGCACCCCACGGTCATCGGTTTCACCCGGGGCTCTGAGACTCAGATCACCGAGCAGAACCAGGTCTGCACGGACTGTCACGACCGGGACCTGGGCCTCACCTGGCACGGCAGCCAGCACGAGCGGAATGACACCGCCTGTATCGACTGTCATCGGGTGCATGCCGAGCGCGACCCTGTGAGCATGCGGACTGTGCAGGCGGACGTGTGCTTCGACTGTCATCGATCTCAGCGGGCGGACAGCATGAAACCCTCGAGCCACCCCATCCGTTTTGACGCCATGGTGTGTACGGACTGTCACAACCCGCATGGCTCGGTTGCCGATGCGCTGCTGGTCAGGGACAGCACCAACGAGTTGTGCGTCAGCTGCCATGCCGAGTACCGGGGACCGATGCTGTTCGATCATGCACCGGTGAGCGAGGACTGCACGCTCTGCCACGAACCGCACGGTTCCGTGCATCCGGCGCTGCTGACGCGGACGGCACCGCTGCTCTGTCAGTCCTGTCACTCCCAGCGGGGGCATCCGAGTCTCTCGTTCACGGATGCGTCGCTGCCTGGCGGCAGTCCTTCGGCCATGGTGCTGGGGCGGAGCTGCGTGAACTGCCACAGTCAGGTGCACGGCTCCAATCATCCCTCCGGCTTCAGCCTGATGCGTTAGCCGTGCGCCACCTCGGAATCATCACGAGACTGATGCTCACCCTCGCGGTGATGCTTCCGGTCTGTGCGGGCGCTGCAACGCCTGCCTGTCAGCGGTGCGCGACAGACGGGGGCTGGCGTCTCGATCTCGATCTGGGTCCCGCCTACGTCGCCGACGATGCGTACCGGTTCGGCGACTACACGGGACTCGACGAGAAAGGGACGTACCTGTTCGGCGATCTGAAGGCGGACTACGTGGATGAACGTGCACGCTATCTCAGGCTGGACGGCTTCGCACACGGCACGGATGCAGCCAGCATCGAACTGGAAACCGGCCGGCAGAGTGCCTGGGAAATCCGGGCCGGCTATCAGGCGATTCCACGCCGTTTCTTCGAGACGACGGCCACGCCTTATCTCGGCAGCGGCTCCAGTCTGCTCATGCTGCCGGACGACTGGGTCAGAGCGCCCACCACAGCGGGCATGTCCGCTCTGAGCAGCACGCTCGCGCCGGTGGCGATCGAACGGGATCTGGACCTCTTCAAGCTGGGGGCGACCATCCGCCCGGCTACTCGCTGGCGTCTGGACGTGGACTACCGGCGGCAGGAGAAGTCGGGGACGGATCTCGACTCCGCCGCCGTGCTCTACTCCGCCGTGGAGCTGCCCGGACCGGTGGACTACACCACCGACGAGCTGACGCTGGTTCTGAAGACGAACGGTGACGGCTGGGAAACGAGCCTCAGCTATCTGGGCTCCTATTTCGAGAACGGAGAACAGAGCCTGATCTGGGACAACCCCTTCTCGAGCGGTCTCGGTGCGGATGCGGGCCGTCAGGCGCTCGCACCGGACAACGAGATGCACCAGGTCAGGCTGGCGGGGGCCATGCGGCTGCCGAAACGGACGGTGCTTTCCGGAGCGCTGGCCGTGGGCACACAGAGCCAGGATGCGCGGCTCGCGCCTTATACGATCAATCCCTCCATCGCGCCGGTGCCGCTTCCCACGGTCACCGCGGATGCTGAGGCCGACACGCTGCATCTGAACCTGAGGGCGGTGACCAGCCCCTGGCGCCGGGTCACGCTCGAAGGCGAGATCCGGGTAAGCGATTTCGACAACCGCACGGACCGGAACCCTTACGACTATGTGGTCACCGATGCGGTGGCCGCGGGCACGATGGTGCGTAACCCGGCCTACGACTATGAGCGCCGGGATCTGAAGCTTCGCGGAGAGTACAGGCCTGGCCGCGGACTTGCGCTGCACGTGGGCTACGACGGGCGCCGGTTCGAGCGAAGTGCTCAGGACCGCCGGCAAACCACGACGGATCGGCTGTGGTTCCGCGTGCACCGGCGTCTGGGACGGGATGCGGACGTCGATTTCGATCTGTTCGTGGAGGACCGGGACGGTTCCAGCTACGAGGCCCTGGACCGGGCCGTGAGTGAGCAGAATCCGCTGCTCAGGAAGTACAACCTGTCGGATCGGGAGCGCTACGGTCTGCGTCTCAAGGGCCGGCTCACGCCGACGGAGCGCTGGGATTTCGGCTGGGAACTGGAATACGGCAGAGATGATCACGACGGCACGGATGTGGGACTCACCCGCAGCCGTTACACGCGTGCGGGCGCCGATGTGAGCTGGCTGCTCGGGCGCCAGGGTGTGCTGTTCGGTGCCGTGCACACCGAGACGGTGGAAGCAGACCAGACGGGGAGCCAGCGTTTCGGCGTTCCTGACTGGGCGGCGACTTCGACCGATCGATTCGACAGCGCCAGCTTCGGTTACGAGCACCCGTCGCTGCTCGGTCCTGTGGGCGTGAAGGTGGCCTATGACTGGTCTTACGGCCGTGGTGAGGTGGCCAATGACACCAGTGGTCTCTCGAGCCGGTTCCCCGATCTCACCAGCCGACGGCATCGGCTGGAACTGGGTTTCACCTACCCGGTGAGCCGGGCGTGGACGGCCGGATTCAACTATCTGTACGAGAAGGTGGAGAGCGACGACTGGTCGCTCGCCGGCGTGGATCCGTCGACGGTCGATAATCTGCTGTCACTGGGCGCCGACCCGTTCAACTACAAGGTGAACCTGGTGTATCTCAGCATCCGGTATTCGGGACCCGGCCGCTGACGACGATGGACGGAAAAGCAGACAGGGACATAACAGGAGGACGAAACATGCTGCGCAGTACGCTCGCGGCTCTCATGGTGGCCGTGTTGGCTGGATTCACAGCCGTGCCGGTGTCGGCGGCCCCCGCGGATTGCGGAAACTGCCATGCTCCGGCGGAGTTCGAGGGGATGGATCCAGCGGAAGTCCGGGAAGCACTTGCGGACCCGGGGATCCCGCCGCACGGAAAATTCGCCGGGCTCAGCGAGGAAGAAGTCGAGGCACTGCTCGAAGCGCTGGCGGAATAGCTCAGCGTCCGGGACGTTCGCTGCGGATCCGGGCGATGCGCGTGCACTCGTCGGAACAGTAGCGTCTGCCTGCGTAAGGCGTGAACAGGTCTTCACACACCGGGCAGTTCCGGGCTTCCGCCTTGGCCGGCTTGAGCTCGCCTCGCTTGCGCTGTTCGAGCAGTTCCGATATGCGACGGTTTTCCTGAACGAGGGCTCTGAACTCGGCGTCGCTGATGTCGAGGAGTTCCAGCACCGTGCTTACCGACAGTCTCGGTGAGCGAAGGAGAAGGGCGGCGGCGGATTCCTGTAGCTGGTCCATTGGCTCTTTGGAAAATCGGTTCTTTAAAGAATTTTTCGCGCGAATCGGTTTCGTCCAAGAAGCCTATCATGACACAGAGCGTCGGCGTGAAAACGGATACTGCTTCACAAAGGAGGTGCCCATGACCGGCCGGCCGCGAATGATCATCGATTGCGATCCGGGGCACGACGATGCCCTGGCGCTTCTGCTGGCGGATCATCTGGCCGACGTGGTCGGGATCACCACCGTCAGCGGCAACGCGCCGCTGACGGCCGTCACGGCAAACGCGCTGGGGCTGACAACCCTGATGCAGGATGACGTGCCGGTCCACGCAGGCGCGGCCGGACCCCTGTCTCCGGGGGATGGGCAACCGAGGCATGCCACGCACGTGCACGGAGAATCGGGTCTCGATGGTGTCGATGTGCCTTCCGCCTCATCTCCCGCGGGAGATGATGCAGTGGGATTTCTGCTCGAAGCGAGCCGCCGGCAGGCGGGTCTCTGGCTGGTGGCGATCGGTCCGCTCACCAACGTGGCGGCGGCGATCAGCCGGGATCCCGGATTCGTGGGGCGCCTGGCCGGCATCAGCATCATGGGCGGCAGCACGCGTGGCGGCAATGTCACCGCGGCGGCCGAATTCAACATCTGGGCGGATCCGGAAGCGGCGGATGTGGTGTTCCGGTCCGGCGCCGGGATACGCCTGTGCGGCCTGAACCTCACGCATCAGCTGAAGACGTCCGCCGCGCTGCTCGATCGCATCCACGCCATGGGCAGTGCCCGGAGCACGCTTGCGGCGCAGACTGTCGCCTACCTGCACGACAGGATGCTGGCGCTGACCGGAGAGGCGGCTGCGGCTCTGCATGATCCCTGCGCGGTGCTGGCGGTGACGCACCCGGAGCTGATCGAATTCGTCTCGCGGCCGGTCGCGGTGTCATTGAGCGATCCGCTGACCCGCGGAATGACGGTAATCGATGAGCGGTTCGCAGGAAGGAACGGGCCGAATCAGGCGCTGGTGGCCTACGGAATCGATGCGCCCGCGGCCTTCGAGCTGCTGCTCGAAAGCCTCGCGGCCGACCGCTAGCGTCAGCCGCTCACGCTGGCCGATCTCAGAGCGCCACACCCAGCTCCCGGGCAGCATAGTCGCGGATGAGCTTGTAGTTGGCCTTGCCGTTCGGCGCCCGCTCCAGATCGTCCTTGGCCAGGATCCGTTTCGGCAGCTTGTAGCCGGCCAGCGTCCTGCGGGTGAAGTCCCTGAGGGCGATCTCGTCCAGCTCGTATCCCGCGTGCAGGGAGACCACCGCGTTCACTGACTGGCCCCACTTCTCGTCCGGCAGCCCCACGACCAGCGCATCCGAGATGGACTCGTGGTCCTTCAGCGCTTCTTCCACCTCTTCCGGATACACTTTTTCGCCGCCGGTATTGATGCAGTTGCTGCCCCGTCCGAGCAGGGTCAGCGAGCCGTCGGTCTCCACCCGGACCCAGTCGCCCGGAATCGAATAGCGCACCCCGTCGATGACGGGAAAAGTCTTCGCCGTTTTTTCCTCATCCTTGTAGTAGCCGACCGGCAGGAATCCGGTGACGCCCACCATGCCGGACTCGCCCACGCCCACCTCTTTCATATGCTCGTCGAACACCTTGCAGCTCGGTCCGAGCGTGAACTTGGCCACCTCGATGACCTCGTCCTTCGTCATGATGGAGGCGCCGAGGCCGATGGCTTCCGAGGACGAGAAGGCATCGGCGAGGATGAGGTTCTCGTTGTGCCTGAGCAGGCCGGCCTTGATGTCCCTCGTCCACATGACGCCGGAAGAGTTGATGTTGCCGAGGGATGAGATGTCGTATCTGCCCGGATTGGCATCCAGGGTCTCCACCATGGGCCGGGCAAAGGCATCGCCGACGATGGTGATCGCCGTGGCCCGGTGCCGGTCGATGGCCGCCAGTGCCTCCTCGGCATCGAAGCTGCGGCCGGTGAGGGTGACGCAGGTACCGCCGTGGGTCATGGCGCCGATGGCCGACAGCAGCCCGGTGCCGTGCATGATCGGCGGCAGCGGCAGATTGACGGGCGGCTGTTCCTCCCCGAGCCGCGCCAGATAGGTGTCGAGGTCCGGCGACGGCGGAATGCCGAGGCGGGGATTGCCGCCGGCGCCGGTGACGCACCAGAGATCCTCGTGGCGCCACATGACCCCCTTCGGCATGCCCGTGGTGCCGCCGGTGTACAGAAAGAGCATGTCGTCCGGTGAGCGTTCGATGCCGAGCGGCGTGCCGTCGCCGGTATCGACCAGGTCCTCGTAGTGCAGCGAATCCTCGCTGCCCGGATAGCCGTCCGCCACTTCGATCCACTGACGGACGCCGGGCAGCTCTGAGCGGATCTCACGCACGTGACCGGCGAACTCGGCCCCGTAGATGACCACCGTGGCGTCCGAGTTGTCGAGCAGATAGATGAGTTCGTGATCCACGTAGCGGTAGTTCACGTTCACGTGCGTGAGCCGGGCCTTGAAGGCGGCGGCGATGCCCTCGCTGTATTCCGGACAGTTGCGCAGGTAGAAGGCGATTTTGTCCCCGGTTTCCGCCCCGCCGGCCAGGAGATTTCCGGCCAGATTGTTGCTGCGCCGCGAGAAGTCTCCCCAGCTGATCGCCCGCTCGCCGTGCACGAACGCGCTGCGTTCCGGCGGGACCACCCGGTCCACGCCTTCCAGAATGTCGCCGTAGTTCCACGGGTAACCGCCCATGTCTTCCTCCTCCCAATACACCCATGAAGAAATCGTGATCGCTAAAAATACAATGTCTCGCCATCGCGATATAGTCGGAACTGAGCATCAGCCATGGAGGAAGGGGTGAGCATCCGGAAAAAAGTCAGCGAAGCGGAGTGGCTGGCGCGTCAGAATCTGGCCGCATTCTACCGGCTGGTGGCCGCCTACGGCTGGGACGATCTGCTGCTCGCCCATCTCTCCTGCCGGGTGCCGGGCGAGGAAGCGTACCTGATCAATCCGTTCGGACTTCTGTTCGAGGAGATCACGGCGTCGAGCCTGCTCAAGGTGGATTTCAAGGGTCAGAAGCTGCTCGACTCGGAATACGACATCTCGCCGGAGGCGAATGTGATCCACGGAGCGCTGCTGACGGCCCGGGCCGACGTCAACAGCGTGGCGCACGTCCACACCATCGAAGGCACGGCCATTGCCAGCCGGGTGGAGGGCCTGAGGAACATCTCTCAGCAGTCCATGATCGTTGCCGGCTCGCTCGCCTACCACGACTACGAAGGCGTGGTTCTGGACCCGGCGGAGGCGCCCCGGATCGCAGCCGATCTGGGAGACGCGAGGCACATGATTCTGCGCAACCATGGTCTGCTCACCGTGGGGGCCACGGTCTCACAGACGTTTCAGGCCCTGTACAACCTGCAGCGGGCCTGCGAGGTGCAGGTGGCGGCCGAATCCGGTGATGCGCCGCTCATCCATATCTCGGAGAAGATCATGGAGAAGACGCTGGCTCTGTTCGCCGCCGGGACCGGGGCTGCGCCTGCGCAGGATCTGCTCTGGGAGGCGCTGCTGCGCCGGCTGGCACGCACCCAGCCGGACTATCGGGACTGACCGGACGCCGTCCCTAATCCGGGGCGACTACCGAACCGCCGGCCAGAGGAAATCCCGACAGGGCCTCGGTGGCGACGGCGTTCAGCACCTCCTGCTGGTTCTTCCGGTCCGCCTCGGAGATCTTCCTGCTGGCGACACCATGGAACGCGGGCGTATGCGAGGAGACGTCGAAGACGTCGACCGCCAGCTGTCCTTCCGTGTACTGGCGCACGCGGGTTTCCGTCCCGTAGTTGTAGCCGTAGTAGTAGGCACGTCGTGAGTAGCCCATCTGAAAGCTCGAAGGATAGGTGTCCACCTTGACCTGGTCCCGGGCCCCGACAGTGAAGCCGATGGCCATGTCCGCCGATTCCACGTCCTGAATCTCGTTGTAGCCTTTGGCGTTCATGGCGATCCGGATCGACTCCATGAGGCGCCCTTCGAGCATGGGATTCACGGCGCCCTGCGCCTGGCTGACGGACATGGGGTTCTCGGATATGAACGCGTAGGTCCGGTAGCCGGTGAAGTCGACCTGACGGTTGTAGTCGTACGTGCTCTTGATGGGCGCGCCCGATGAGCAGCCGCCGAGGGCGAGCAGGAGCCCGAGGGCCAGGGCGGAAAACGTGCGTATCATGAATCGACTCCTTCGAGTGCTGGCGTGGGCCGGATCTTAGCAGGCTCAGTTGCGCTGGCCACGGTTGGCTGCCAGCAGGCTGAAGAACTGGCGGCGGGTTTTCGGACCGTAGGTGTTGAAGTGCGGGTCCGGCGCCTGCCGGTAATCCGTCCGCGTCCGGGCGAGTGCGTCCGTGCCGCTGTGCCGCCGGACTTCCTCGGCGCTGATGCCGTAGGGGACCGTCGCATTCAGACCGAAAATCTTCGCTTTCAGGTCCGGTGTCAGCTCCGGGTAGCCCTGAGCCTCGATCAGTTCCGGAGCGATCTGGAACGCGCGGAAAGCCTGGATCTGATCCTGCGGCGAGCCGTACCAGATCGAATCCGTGCCCCAGAGCACGTTGTTCTCCCCGCAGGCGATGAGCAGTTTGCCCAGCACGTGTGCGGCATCCTCCACTTCCCGCATCAGGAAGCGCCAGGTGCTGCCGAGCTCGGCGTAGACGTTGCTGTTCGGCGCGACGCCGTTCTCCCGGAGTGAGGTGACCAGCGTGTCCACGCCGTCGTCGGCGCCGGCATAGGCGGTTTCCTGCCTGCCGGCCACGTAGCCCGAGTGGTAGACGATGAAAGAGACATCCGGGTACTGCTTCGCCACCACGCCGATGTCCGTGCACTTGGAGTGCTCGTAGGAGTTCCGGCCGAGGGGCAGACCTTTGTGGATGCAGATCACCTTCACACCCAGATTCCGTGCTTTCTCGATGAACGCGAGGCCCTCGTCGTCGGAGAGGAAATAACCCCGGCCATCCGGGCCGAACTGGGTGTAGGTCTTCCAGGCAGAGATGTTCCAGTCCGTGGCGAGCGCCTCCATGCGTTCCAGGTCGCCGGGCTGGTTCGGATTCACCCGACCATGCAGCAGCAGCCGTTTGCTGCCTTCGAGATCGTCGACGATCTGCCGGGTGGCATCCGCGGCTTCGATGGTCACGGGCTCCGCATCCGGTTCCGACGGCACCATGGAGAGCACCATGAGATCCGTGTCCGAATCCAGGAAGACGTCCTTGACGAATTCCTTCGGGCCCAGGCAGTCCAGATAGGAGGTGGGGTCGCCCTCATAGTTGAGATCACAGTTCGCTTTCGGCATGCCGGCGAACGGGCGGGCGAACTCTGGGACCTGCTTCAGCCAGGCGCCGTTCGGATCCACGTAATGCCCCTGC
The DNA here is from genome assembly GCA_030425195.1 of Gammaproteobacteria bacterium. Taxonomy (GTDB): domain Bacteria; phylum Pseudomonadota; class Gammaproteobacteria; order Pseudomonadales; family Azotimanducaceae; genus SZUA-309. The sequence continues at coordinate 63,557 of JAUIAV010000008.1, forward strand.
ACGTCGAAAATGAACTCGTCACCGGCCACCGTGGCCGCGGCGAGCGGTTCGTCCAGGGCGGCTTCCTCCGGCAGGTCGAACCAGCCGCCCGTTTTCCCGGCGGCCGCATTGGCCCGGTTCATGGCGAGAAGCGTGGTGGCGGCCCCCGCGCTGCCCATGAGGAAGCGGCGCCGGCTCCGGCCGGTGCGCCGTGCGTTGACCGTCGCCGCCTCGAGCGCCAGACGGTTGCCCTGGCGGTTCGCCTTCGACAGCGGCACCGGGAGAAACTCTCCATTGGATGTGGTGTCGATCTTGATCGGCAGCCGCAGGCCGTCCGGGTCTTCGAAGGTTTTCTGCATGGTCTCTCCTGTGAGTCGGGACGGATTATGCCATCAGCTTCCGGATGGCTTTTCGTGAATGAGATCCGCAAGCGCGGAATCGATGTCGGGAAACAGCCAGGTGTGTCTCAGACGCTTCGAAACCGCCTGCTGGCCGTCGCAGACCAGCGTCGCCTGCTCACCGAGCAGCGCCTTGAGGACGAAGCGCGGCGTGATCATCCAGGACGGACGACGGAGCGCCCGACCGGCGGCTTCGGCGAAATCGACGTTCCGCGTCGGATTCGGAGCGACCAGATTGTAGATGCCCTCTGCGGTCGGATCGTCGATCAGCTCAGCGAGGATGGCTGCCGCGTCGTGGAGATGAATCCAGGGCAGCCACTGTGTGCCTTTCGCGATGGGCCCGCCGAGGAACACCCGGAACGGCATCAGCATCTGCGCGAGCGCACCGCCGCCTCTTCCCAGCACCACGCCCAGCCTGACCGTGATTGCCCGCACGCCATCCGGCAGCTCGGCAACGGGGGCTTCCCACTGCCGGGCCAGACCGGCGAGAAAGTCGTCGCCGCTGCCGCTGTGCTCGTCCACCGGCTTGTTGCCGATGCCGTAGAATCCGACGCCGGATGCCTGGATGAACGCCTCCGGCGGACGATCCGCCGCCCGGCAGGCAGCCACGAGCGTCTCCGTGGGCTGCACCCGGGAGACGATGAGCTGTGCCTTGCGGTGCGCCGTCCAGCGCGGCCCGCCGACAGGCTCACCGCAGAGATTGACCACCGCCCGGCACCCTGCCAGCAGCCCGGCGAGGGGTGCGACGTCCCTGTCGGTGCCGGGATACCACTGAACGAAGCGGACCGGACCGACCGGCGGGCGGGGTGTGCGGCGGCTGAGAATGATCACATCGTGCCCGCTGCCGCCCAGCACGGCCGCGAGGCGACGGCCGATGAAGCCGGTGCCGCCGGCAATCACCACGCAGGGTCGGTCCGGCTGCAATCCGTTGTCCGTCGTCTCGGTCATGATGTCCGCCGGGGTCCGTTCGTCTCAGGGAGGGTGAATGATGAGCAACCTTCGCTTAGGATTCGATCCTTTTTCCGGAAGCCGGTTCCCGGCAACCGCAGGAGAAGTCCATGAGTCCGGGACTCGAAGAACTGCTGGAGCTGCTCCGGCTCGAGCGCATCGACAGGCATCTGTTCCGCGCCTTCCATCCGAAGGACAGGTCGCACCGGCTGTACGGCGGTCAGATCATGGCTCAGGCGCTCAGAGCCGCCGCAGATACGGCGCCGGAGGACCGGTTCGTACACTCGCTGCACGGCTACTTCCTGCGTCCGGGAGACCCGAAGGTGCCCGCTCTCATCGACGTGGAGCCGATCCGTGATGGCCGCTCCTTCAGCACGCGACGGGTGGTGGTGATCCAGCACGGGCAGGCGATCTTCAACATGGACGCGTCTTTTCAGGTGCTGGAACCGGGCCTCGAGCATCAGATGCCCATGCCGGAGCGCGAGCCCCCCACGGACGACATGGTGCCTGCGGAGATGCGTAGCTGGACCTTTCTCGGCTGGCGGCACGATCACAAGCGGCTTTCCTCGAACGAAGCACAGCCCCCGTACCAGGATCTCTGGTTCCGTGCCAACGGCCGTGTCCCGGACGACCCCATCCTGCATGCCTGTCTCGCCGTTTACGAGTCGGACAACGCGCTGCTCGGCACCGCCCGGCTGCCGCACCGGAACGTCATGAACCGGGAGCGCATGCAGATGGCGAGCCTGGACCATGCCATGTGGTTCCACGCCCCGGCCGTTGCGGACTGGCGTGTGGACGAGTGGATGCTCTACGCCCTGGACGCCCCTTCCGCCTCCGAGGCGCGGGGTTACAACCGGGGCATGATCTTCACGGCGGATGGCCGCCTGGTGGCGACCACCATGCAGGAAGGGCTGATGCGGCAGCGCTGACGCCGGTTACCGCCGGCGTCGGCCGGGTTTCGGCCGGCCTCCGGGCGCTTTCTTTCCTCGGCCCGCGGGCCCGGGCTGGGTGGCTGTCCTATCCTCCGTTTCCGCCCGCGCGTGCTGGGTACGGAAGGCTTTCGGGTGCCGTCGGGGCTCCGTCGGGTCTCTGTTGCTGCGACGGGCTTTGCGGGTATCGCCCGTCCCGCGAGGCTGAAAGCTCGGGACCAGATGTTTCTTCCCGTTGCCGATCAGATCCGCCCGGCCCATGCGCTTCAGGGCCTCACGCAGCACGGGCCAGTTGTCCGGGTCGTGGTAGCGCAGAAAGGCCTTGTGCAGACGACGCTGACGCAGGCCTTTCGGAACCACGACAGCCTCGCTGTCCCGTGTGACCTTCTTCAGTGGATTCCTGCCGCTCATGTACATGGCCGTGGCCGTGGCCATGGGAGAGGGCAGAAACGCCTGCACCTGATCGGCCCGGAAGCCGTTGGCCTTCAGCCAGAGCGCGAGCTCCAGCATCTCCTCGTCCGTGGTACCCGGATGCGCCGCGATGAAGTAGGGAATCAGGTACTGTTCCTTGCCGGCCTCGGCGGAGTAGCGGTCGAACATTTCCTTGAAGCGGTAGTAGCTGTCCATCCCCGGCTTCATCATCTTGGACAACGGCCCTTCCGACAGCGCTTCCGGCGCGATCTTCAGATAGCCGCCCGTGTGGTGTTGAACGAGCTCCCGCACGTATTCAGGGGATTCCACGGCCAGGTCGTAGCGGACACCCGAGGCGATCAGCACCTTCTTGATGCCGGGCAGTGCCCGGGCTTTCCGGTACAGGCGCACGAGCGGCGAGTGGTCCGTGTTCAGGTTCGGGCAGATGCCCGGATAGACGCAGGACGGCCGCCGGCAGGCGGCCTCGACCTCCGGATCCCGGCAGGCGAGCCGGTACATGTTGGCCGTGGGGCCGCCGAGGTCCGAAATCACACCGGTGAAACCCGGCACTTCGTCCCGGATGGTCTCGATTTCCTTCAGGATCGACGCTTCCGAGCGACTCTGGATGATGCGGCCTTCATGCTCGGTGATGGAGCAGAAGGTGCAGCCGCCGAAGCAGCCCCGCTGAATGGCGATGGAAAACCGGATCATCTCGTAGGCGGGAATTCTGGCGTCGCCATAGCTCGGGTGCGGCTGGCGGGTAAAGGGCAGCTCGTAGAGCCGGTCCATCTCTTTCGTGGTGAGCGGGACGGGCGGCGGATTCAGCCAGACGTCCCGGTCGCCGTGGCGCTGCACCAGCGCCCGCGCATTCCCGGGATTGCTCTCCGTGTGCAGAATTCTCGAGGCATGCGCGTAGAGGACGGGATCGGCGCGCACCTGCTCATAGTCGGGAAGACGGATCACGCTGTGTGACCGGTCTGCCGCCTTCACCTCCCGTGCAAACCGCACGAGCCGGACCGCCTGCACATCCTGCCCGGCCGCGGCATCCGCCGCCTTCGCGGTCTGGGGCACGACCGGCTTCTCCGCATAGGGATCGTCGGGCGGATTCAGCCTGCCCGGCGTATCCAGGTGCGTGGAGTCGATCTCGATCCAGCCGCCCGGGGTTTCCCTGCGCGCAAAGGCGGAGCCTCGAAGATCCGTTATTCCGGTGATCGGCTCTCCTCTGGCGAGCCGGTGCGCGACCTCCGCCAGGGCCCGCTCCGCGTTTCCATACAGCAGCAGGTCGGCCCTGGCATCCAGCAGCACGGAGCGGCGGACCTTTTCCGACCAGTAGTCGTAGTGAGCGATGCGCCTGAGACTCGCCTCGATGCCGCCGATCACGATGGGCACCTTCCGGAACGCCTCCCTGAGCCGCTGGCTGTAGACGATCACGCTGCGATCGGGACGCCGGCCGCCGGCACCGTGGGGGGTATAGGCATCGTCCCGCCGGATCTTCCTGTCCGCCGTGTAGCGGTTGACCATGGAATCCATGTTGCCGGCGGTGACACCGAAAAACAGGGTGGGTTCGCCCAGGACCTGGAAATCCGCGGTCCCCGTCCAGTCCGGCTGGGAAATGATGCCCACCCGGAAGCCCTGGGCTTCGAGAAAACGCCCGACGATGGCCATGCCGAAGCTCGGGTGATCCACGTAGGCGTCACCGGTCACCAGGATCACGTCGCAGGCATCCCAGCCGAGATCGTCCATTTCCGCGCGGCTCATGGGCAGCACGGGTGCCGGGGTGAGCCGGTGAGCCCAGTAGGGCCGGTAGCCGAAGAGCTTCGGCGCAGGGGGGGTGATGGCGTGGCCGGTCATGGCGTCAGCAGGGTCAGCGCGGAGTCGAAAGGGCGATTGTACACCCGCCCGAGTCGACCGGAGTCAGTCCACGTCCGGGCGGCCGCGCAGCTTCTTGGTCTGTCCCTGCCGCTTCTTGTTGTCCAGGCGCGCCTTCTTCTGAGATCTCGACGGGCGGGTGGCGATGCGTTTCTTTGCCGGGCTCCGCGCCCGTGTGAGCAGCTCGAGAAACCGGCCCACGGCGTCTTCCCGGTTCTTCAACTGGGACCGGGAGCGGTCGGCGAAGATGATCACCTCGTCGTCGCCGGTCAGCTTCGAGCCCGCAAGGACGCGCAGGCGGGATTTGACCGGCTCGGGCAGGCGGGTGCGGGGCAGCATCACCCGGAGCTGCACGGCGGTGGAGGTCTTGTTCACGTGCTGGCCGCCGGCACCCCGGGCGCGGACGAACTGCACGTCCAGAGCATCCGGCGGAATCTCGGGGTCGATGGGGTCGTCGGGCATCAGTCCGCCTGGTAGACGATGTCCCCGCCGACGATGGTGTAGAGCACCTTCGCCTCGAGCAGCTTTGCAGGGTCCTGTTTTCCTGCCGCCACCAGGTCGGTGTCGAAGACGGCGATGTCGGCGAGTTTGCCCGGGGTCAGGGTGCCTTTTATGTCCTCCTCGAATGAAGCCCAGGCGGGTGCGCGGGTGTAGGCGTCGATGGCCTCTTCGATGGTCAGCCGCTGATCCGGGTACCAGCCTGCCTCGGGCTCCCCGCCCAGGGTCTGGCGGCTGACTGCGGCATAGAGACCGTAGACCGGGCTCAGAAAGTAGCGGGCCGCGTTCGTGCCCGGGGAATCGCTGCCGAACACCAGCACGGCGCCTGCGTCCTTGAGCTTGCGGAACGCGTAGGCGCCTTCGGAGCGTTTCGCACCGATCCGCTCCTCCATCCAGCGCATGTCGTCGGAGACGTGGTAGGGATTCACCTCGGCTACCAGGTTCAGATCACCGAATCGGGGAAAGTCCTCCTCGCGGACCACCTGGGCATGGATCACCCGCCAGCGGTGGTCGGAGTCCACCATGTCGCGGCGGGTGAGCACCCGCTCGAAGATGTCCAGGAGAATCCGGTTGCCCAGGTCGCCGATGGCGTGGATGTGGGCGGGTACCCCGGTATCCGCCCAGGCGTCAATCAGCTGCTCCATGTTGCCGGCGCGCCATTTCGTGTAGTGATCACCCTCCTCCATGCTGAAAGCCGCACCTTCCTCCGCTTCCGGGAGCATGGGCGGGCGCAGGGCTCCGCGATTGATGGGGTCGTGATCGTAGGGTCGGAAGAACATGGCGGAGGAGTTGCCCATGATGCCGTCTACCCAGCCTTTGTAGCCGATGATCTTCAGCCAGTCGTTGCCGAAGCCCCGGGTGAGACCGAGGGCGGCCACATGCTGACCCTGGAAGATGTTGGGCCGGGCCATGATCCGGGCGGTGAGCTCTCCGTTCGCCATCAGCGCCTGGTAGGCGCGCATCTGCTCCGCATCGGTCAGGTCCTGGATGGTGGTCACACCGCCCTCACGGGCCTCCTTCAGGACGGCGCGCACGCCCACCAGCCGCTGTTCGAACGGCATGGGTGGGATCACGTTCTGCACGAGGTCCACTGCGGTGCCGCGCAGAATGCCCGTCAGGCGGCCGTCTACATCCCGGGCGATTTCCCCGCCCACCGGATCCGGCGTGCTTTCGTCGATGCCGGCCAGTTCCAGCGCCAGGGAGTTGGCCAGATACATGCTGCGATTGAATCGGCTGACCAGCACCGGGTGCGCACCGGTGAACGCATCGATCAGGTTCCGGTCCGGTGTGAAGGGACCGCCGGCCACATTGGCCAGGGAGTCGTTCTCACCGGCAGAGCCCTGGCCCCACTGCTCATAGGCACCCCAGGAGCCGCGGATGATCCAGCTGCCTGCCGGCAGGCGTTCGGTCGCACCTTTAATACGTTCTGCAAACGCCACCGGCTCGTGGACGTCCAGCAGATTGACCCCGGTGATCAGCATGCCGGTGGAATCCATGTGCACATGACCGTCGTTGAAGCCCGGGCTGGCGAAGGCCCCGCCCAGATCGATGATCCGGGTGTTCCCGTCCGCGGCGGCCGCCACTGCATCGGCGCTCCCCACGGCCAGGATACGGTCGCCGGAGATGGCGATGGCTTCGGCCCAGGCCCGGTCCGCGTCCACGGTGTAGATCCGGCCGTTGGTGAGGATCAGATCCGCCCGGGTGTCGGCGAAGCCGCTCGTCTGGATGGTCAGGAGGGCGAAAAGGGTGGCCAGGGCCCGATACAGCGCGTTCTGGGTCATTCCTGCGGGTTCCGCTTGATGTGGAGCGGGGGACTCTGTCGGGAACCGGGAAGGATTTCAACCGAGGCGAATGTCGGTTCAGACTCCGAATACACCTGTTACTGACTGTTTCTGAAGATATTTCGATTCGTTTCAGTTTGGTGTACTCTCGATCGCGCTCGGCCTGTTAGCGGGTGATCGCCTGGAGCGAGATCCTGCAAGAGGGGCAGACCGGCATGCTGACAACCGGGGGCATACCCGGGTTCAGAAACTGGAAATGAGGGTGGCGTCGATCCGCTGGGACGCGCCAAAACTATATGGAGAGTACCTACTCATGAGTGAATCAAAGTTCCTCAGAGTCGCACTCATCGGTGCCCTGCTGTTCTCGCCCGTAGCCGTACCCGCGGCGCTGGCTCAGGACGGTGCAGAGGCCATCGAGGAAGTGGTAGTAGTTGGTTCCCGCCGTGCCGGCCGGACCGCTACCGACTCACCCGTGCCTGTCGACGTCGTCTCCGGCGATCAGTTCGAAAACCAGGGCACTTCCGACATGGACGACCTGCTGAGAAATCTGCTGCCGTCCTACAACGTCACACAGCAGGCCATCAGTGACGCCGCGACCATTACCCGTCCGGCCAACCTGCGTGGTCTGCCACCGGACAACACGCTGATTCTGATCAACGGCAAGCGCCATCGTCGTGCCTCGGTCATCGCCGAGCTGGGTGGTTCCCTGTCAGCCGGTTCTCAGGGACCGGACCTGGCCGTCATCCCGACCCTGGCCATCGATCGGGTCGAAGTCCTCCGGGACGGTGCCGCGGCTCAGTACGGCTCGGATGCCATCGCCGGGGTGATCAACTTCGCGCTCAAAGAGGATCGGGAAGGGTTCACCATCGACGGCCGCTACGGCGAATACTACGAAGGCGACGGTGCGCTGAAGCAGATCGGCATGAACTGGGGCCTGCCCCTGGGACCGGACGGCTTCGCAAACGTCTCCCTGCAGTGGAGGGATGTGGAGGCGTCCAGCCGCTCCCTGCAACGTACGGATGCGCAGGCACTCATCGACACCGGTAATACCGACGTGATTGATCCGGCTCAGATCTGGGGCCAGCCGGCCATCGAGGATGACTGGGCGTTTTTCGTGAACTCCGGCATCAACCTGACGGATTCCCAGGAACTCTACGCTTTCGGTAACTATGCCGAGCGCAAGGTCACCGGCGGTTTCTTCTTCCGGAACCCGAATGCCCGTCCCGGCACCTTCACCGATTCATTCAGCGGCGGCACCCGTGCCATCGCGGACCTGAACTTCCCGGGTGAAGGCACCGCGGGTTATGTCTCCACCTGTCCGGCGCTGACCAGCCCCGGCAGCACGCCGACGGATCAGGCGGCAGTCGACGCGGACCGGGCGGCTCTCGCCGGCCTGCCGGCCGAATGCTGGGTGTTGAACAACTTCTATCCGGGTGGATACACCCCGGAGTTCGGCGGTGACATCGAGGACATCGGCGGTGTCGTCGGTCTGCGCGGTGAGATGGCCAACGGCCTGTCCTACGACTTCAGCGCGAGCCTCGGCCGCAATGAGTCTGCTTACCGCATCGGCAACACCTGGAACCCCTCCAACGGCCCGGATCTGCAGACGGATTTCGATCTCGGTACGTACACCCAGACCGAGCAGAACTACAATGCCGACTTCGTTTATCCGGTGGCGGTCGATGCGTTCTACTCGGATCTGAACGTCGCTTTCGGCGCCGAATACCGGGTTGAGACCTTCGCCATCGACATCGGTGAAATCCCCTCCTGGGAAGTAGGCCCCTACGCCTTCCTGAGCGGCGTACCGACCCTCGACCTGGACAACGATGGGGTGAACGAGTGTAACCCGGGCGTTCCGGGTGACGGCTGTAACTACTTCAGCGATGGCACGACCCCCATGGTCGGTTTCTCCGTTGGTGCCCATGGCTTCGCAGGTTTCAGCCCGGTACAGCAGGGTGAGTGGAGCCGGGCCAACTGGGCCGTCTACACGGACCTGGAAGCCGACGTGGTGGAAAGCCTGACCCTCGGTTTCGCTCTGCGTTACGAGGACTACCAGGATTTCGGTGACACCCTGAACGGCAAGATCGCCGGCCGCTGGGCGCTGACCGATACCTTCGCGGTCCGCGGCTCGTTCAGCACCGGTTTCCGGGCGCCGACGCCCGGCCAGTCGAATGTGACCAAGGTGTCCACGGTGACGGTTGACGGCGAGCTGCAGCAGCGCGGCCAGATTCCGCCGACCAACCCGATCGCCCAGCTGCTCGGTGCCGAAGAGCTGAAGGAAGAGGAAGCGACCAACTTCACGGTTGGTGCGGCCTGGGATGCGACGGACAACCTGACCATCACCCTCGACTACTTCAACATCGAGCTGGAAGACCGGATCTCCCAGACGGGTACGATCGACATCACCACGACGGTTGCACCCAATGGCGTTGGTTGCGACGGCCTGCTGATTCCGCAGTGTGCTGCAGCGCTCGGCTTTGCGAGTGCGGCAGACCTGTCGGCGGTTTCCTTCTTCACCAACGATTTCGAGACCACCACGCAGGGTATCGACCTCGTGGCGACCTATGTTCAGGAGTGGGGCGATGCGGGTATCACCAACTTCTCCCTGGCCTGGAACTGGACCGAAACCACCGTGGACGATGCGGGTGAAGAGGTGTCCAGGAACCGTCTCGTGGATCTGGAGAACTTCAATCCGGAAAACCGGGTTGTGCTCACCGCGAACCACATGATCGGCGACTGGCGCTTCCTGTTCCGCATGAACTGGTACGACGACTGGACCGTTGGAAACTACAGCGGTGATCCGAGCTATGTCGCCGACGGCACCAACTACACCATCGACTGCAACAACGATGAGTGCTACAGCGGTGAGTTCATCTTCGACCTCGAAGCGGCCTACACCTTCAACGAGCGCTATACGGTCGTTGTCGGCGGTCAGAACATCTTCGACGAAGGTGGCCCTGATGACGCTCTCAACTCCGCTCCGTCCGGATTCTCCAACAACTCCGGTGAGCAGTACGCGATGTCGTCGCCCTGGGGTGTGAACGGTGGATTCTGGTATCTGCGCTTCCGCGCGGACTTCTGAGGAGCTGCCGTAAGGAACAGCTCAGGCTGATCCTGAAAACAGAAAGGGCGTCCCGCGGGACGCCCTTTTTTTTGCTGAGAAAATCTGTAGAGAGACGGTCAGCCGGCTACTTGGGTCGCGCCAGCACCACCTCGATCTCCACCAGCATGCCGGGTGCGGCCAGACCGGCGACCTGAAAAGCCGATCGTGCGGGCAGGTTCGGCTGTTCCTCGGTGCCGAAGTACTTCCGGTATGCCCGCATCATGCCCTGGAAGTCCATGGCGCCGCCGGGTTCCGGTGCCACCAGATACACCTGCATCTTCACCACGTCCGAGAAGGACAGGCCTTTCGCCTCCAGCGACTCGGCCAGACGGGAGAATACGGACAGGGTCTGGGCTTCCGTGTCACCCCAGAACTCGGTGCTGAAACGCTCGGCATCCGGATTGGCCGGTGATGGGGTCATCCCGCTGTGGTAGACGATGGTGGTGTCCGGGCTGACTTCCACCGCCTGGGCGATGGGAAAATCGCTGCCGGGCAGCGGATGACGGGTTACCTCCGCATTGACTGCGGCAGCCCCGAGCAGGGCCAGGCTGCCGGCCAGCAGCGAGGTTTGAACCGGTTTCTTCATCAGTGTCTCCTTCCTTGTGGAGTGGGTGGTCAGTTGACGGGGAGCGTGTTGATGAACGCCACCACGTCCTGGATGTCTTCCTCGGAGCCGAGCACCTGGGTGGCCGCGCGCATCTGCGCGCCGGCGGTGTCCGCTGGATCGTAGCCGCGGACGCCGCTCCGGTACTTCTCGAGCTGTCTGGCCAGATACCAGTCGCTCTGACCGGCCAGCCGGGGAGCGCTGAGCGTCCGGTTGCCCTGTCCCTGGGGGCCATGGCAGGCGCCGCAGGTGGCGTACAGAGTGCGGCCGCGGTCCACGTTTCCGGCCACGGTGTGCTCGATGGTCCAGGTTCTGACGGGCAGGGCGGTGATGAATGCCACCGCGTCCTCGATCTGGTGTTCCGTCAGGGCCGCTGCCTGAGGCTGCATTTCCAGACCGTTGGTGTCCTGGGCGTGCGTGCCGCGCCGGCCGTGCTTGAAGGCGAGCATCTGGTTGCGCAGGTACCAGTCTTCCATACCGTTCAGTCTCGGCGCGTCCACGGACGCGTTACCGCGGAGCTCCACACCGTGACAGGTGGTGCAGTAGATGAACGTCTCGGGTACCACGCTGTAGTCGTCGGCGGCTGCAGGGGCAGCGGTGATCAGAGTGAGCAGGCAGGCAGACAGCAGAGCCGGAGCGCGCATCAGGCGGCGCCCCCGAGCTCGGCGGATACCCGTTTGCCCAGCTCCGACAGGGAGTGATGCGCGGAAGAGAAGGCACCTTCCTGCCAGCCGGGGTGATAGCTGATCTGATCGCCCATCATGAAGTGCCGGTCGTTGAGTGGCGTCTGCAGGTAGGTGAAGTACTGTCTGCGGGTTTCTTCCGTCCACATCGCCGTGCAGCCCATGATGTGATTCATGCGGTGCCAGGGGACGCTGACGGCGGTTTCCGCGTAGCGTGCGTAGTCGGGATGGACGTTGGCGCCCTGGCGGACCGCTTCCGCGAACCGCTCCTCGGGGTTCATCCGGGCGAAGAACTCCGCGTTCGCCGGGTTCCAGGTGTAGGCGCCGAGCATCACCCCTTTCCTGCCGTGCACGTTGTGCGGCGGGTACCAGATCTGCTCGATGTTCTGGTTCGTCCAGCTGATGCCGCCGTAGATGTTCTCGTTTTCCCAGAAGCGCTCTTTCATCTGGATGCCGATCTTGAACATCCGGCCGCGACCGATGGACCTGAGCGCGGTGGTGTATTCGCTCGGAAAATTGTTGTCGATACCCACCAGCAGGTGCTTGGGGATGCAGTTCAGGGCGTAGTCCGCCTGGATCTCCCTGTGCCGGCCCTTGTGCTGATAGACCACCGAAACGCCCTCCTCCTTCAGACGGATGGACTTCACCTGGGCGTGGGTCAGCATGGGGCTTCGGATGCTGGCGACGAACGCATCGACGATCCTGTCCATCCCGCCCACCGGCTGAAGCAGCGGCGCGGCCTGATCCTCGCCGTCCCCGAAGTACATGCGGTACTGCCAGAAGTCTGATTTCAGAATCTCGCTGAAATCCAGCCGTTCGTGAACGTGACCGTGCTCGAGCATCCCGGCAGTCGGGGCCAGAACGCCCGGCTGCTGATAGCCGCCGCGATTGCTGCCCCTGTAGAGCAGGTCGGTATCCAGATCACCGTAGGATCTGAGGAAAGCGATGATCCGTTCCAGATCCTCCGTGGAGAACTCGGCGTCCAGATCCGAAGTGTTGATGGCTTTCGCGGAAAGCTCGGCGATGAACCCCCGGGCATCGGTGATGTACTGCCGGAAACGCACGGGTTTGCCGCCGAACGCGTTCGGGTCCTGTACCCAGGCGTTGTAGTTGACGTTGGTGAAGGTCTCGAGCTGCACGCCGAGATGGCGGCAGTAGTTCACCAGATAGTAGTGATGCACGGGGATCCGGGCAGGGCCCGCGTTCATATACAGATTCGGATCGTCGTCGAAGTTGCAGCGCTGCTGGTGGCCCATCTCGTCCACCAGATCGCCGGAGCGCAGAGTCAGATTGCGGCCGCCGATCCGGTGCCCGGCTTCGAGTACGGTGCAGTCGTATCCGGCTCGCTCCAGCTCGTACGCGGCCATCAGGCTGGACAGACCGCCGCCGAGCATGACCACGGAGCGCCGGGCGCCCTTCAGTTGCGGTACCAGCCCGGCGGCGGGCGTGGCGCCGGGCGTGGTCCGGCCTGCCGCCCTGGCATCACCCGACATCAGTCCGAGCGCCAGCGCCATCTGATAGACGGCGGCGGAACCCCCGGCGGCACCCACCTGGTTGAGAAATCGTCTTCGGCTGAACTGCATTGCCTGGCGGCCCTCTGGAGAAGCGCGGGCTGATTCTACCTGAAACCGTTCGGAGACTGCGGGATCAGTCCTCAGCCATCAGCAGTACCGTCACGCTGCCGGCCGAGGAGTACCGTGGCCAGATAAAAAGCGCCGCCCGCGGCAATGATGCCGAGGCCCATCCAGCCTTCTTCCGGGCGGTCTCTCAGGATGTAGGCGAGCGTCCAGCCCGTCACGCCGAGATAGACGAGAGGGGGCAGCGGAAAGGCAGGCACCCGGTAGGGCCGGGGGAGATCCGGCTGCCGTCGGCGAAGCGCGAAGACGCCGAGCACGGTGAAGAAGGTATTCACCCCCAGCGTGAAGCCGGCGAATACCAGGATGGATTCGAAGGACGCCGTCACGATGAACGTCAGCGTGACCAGGGACTGGAACACGATGGCGGTGGTCGGCACATCGTAGGCGTTGACCCGTGCCAGGGGTCGGAAAGCGTGGAAGTCCTCGCCGATCACCTGCAGCACCCGGGGTCCGGCCATGATCATGGCGCTGACGGTGGAGATGAGCAGCAGTGCCAGCGCTACCCCCATCACGTCGGCGCCGGTTTCGCCGAAAACGTGACGTGCCGCGATATAGCCGATCTCGATCTGCCCGGCCATCTCGCTGGCGGGTGCCACATAGAGAAAGGTGAAATTCAGCAGGACGTAGAGGACGAGCACGATCAGAGTGCCGCGGATGAGCACCCGGGAAAGGTGCCGCTCAGGCGATTCCAGCTCGCTGGTGAGATAGGTGGCGGCGTTCCAGCCGGTGTAGGCGTAGTTCACGAAGATGAGGGCCACGGCGAACGCGCCGGACAGGGTCAGCGACAGGTCGCCGGGACCGGGCAGGAAACCCACATCGGTCTGGGGAGCCTCCACCAGCATCCAGGCCGCCAGGCAGAAGATCAGGATCAGGCCCACCTTCAGCACGGTGAAGGCACGCTGCACGCCGCCGCTGGAGCGTCGCGTGCTGGCGTGCACCGCGGTGAGCGCCGCTACCAGACCCACAGCGAGCCAGGTGGGCGACAGCGCCGGAAACACCGCGGTCAGGTACTCGCCGAACGTGATGGCGGCCAGGGCGGTAGGCGCCGCGAAGCCGATGGTGGCGCTCACCCATCCGGACACGAATCCGGCGGCAGGATGATAGATCTCGGAGAGAAAATTGTACTCGCCGCCGGACCGGGGCAGCGCCGATCCGAGCTCGGCATAGGTCAGAGCACCGCAGAGCGCCGTGATGCCGCCGACGACCCAGAGCAGCAGCAGAACGAAGCCGGACTGGATGTCGAGAAGCTGATAGCCGAGGGAGGTGAACACGCCGGTACCGACCATGTTGGCCACCACCACGGCCATTGCCGTCCGGGCGCTGAAGCGCTCCGGGGCGGCGCGGACGCGCCCGGGGCCGGAGTCCGGTTCGGTCAACGGCGATCCAGGCGGAAGAGCTGGCCTTCCTCCACCCAGTTGTCGTCGTCGTCCACATCGTACTTCCTGACGTATTCGGCGCCGATGGCCGTCTTCTCCTCGACGTCGTCCACTCGATACGCTTCCAGCTCATAGATCTGTCCCTGGATACGCACCCGCACATCCGGATTCTCGTCCAGAATACGACTCCAGCGGGTCGGGTCATCGCCGGTGGCCACGTAGAGGTCGGGCCCGCTGGCGATCATCCAGATGTTCACGGAGTAGGGGTCTTCGGGACGGGTTTCGAGCTGAATGATCTCCTCGTCGACGTACGCCGACCAGTCTGCGGGTGGATCCATCACCTCGCCGCTGAGCTGGCCACCGGCCATGACGATGAAAGGCTCTGCGCAGCCTGCAAGTGTGGCGGCGATGGCGATGAGGAGGAGGCCGATGGCGGGCCGGGATCCGGAAGACCGTGCCGGCAGGCTCTTTGTCTGGCACGGTGTCCGCCGACCGGCGATCCCCTGGATCATTGAGCCTCCCCGACTGTGTGGATTTCTGTCAGTTCCGGTTTGAAACAGTGCCGTAAAGGCTCCGACAGTGCAATGCTGCACTGATTGACGGATTGTGTTTGTGCCCGGAACGCCCGGAGGGATCAGCCGGCGGGACGCTCGAACACGCGCACGTGCGTGGCGCTCTTGGATCCCTTGGGGTTGATGTTGACCTTGACGATCAGCCGCCCGTCGCCGTCTATCTCGTAGGTTTTCCTGACGCTGCGGACGTTGGTCTTGTACTTCTGGGAGAGCCGGCTTCTGCCCCAGCTCGTTTTCCGGCCGTGGTCGTTACCCGGCAGCATGGTTTCCTCACCGGCACCCCGGTAGTCGAAGTGCACCCTGTCTCCGTCCATGCTCACCGTCATGGCATCACAGCGGAGCACTTCCGGGTCCCGGGCGCCGCCGCCCCCCGCGTTGCTGCTGCCACCCGGCAGGGGGATGCCGACGCCGCCCACGGAGATGGACGGCGTGCCGAACCCGCCGCCGCCGCCGCCCGACTGTTTCGGCTGCAGCTCATGAGTCAGCTCGCTGTTGAGCACCCATTCACCGAGCAGGTCGACCGGTTCGGACGCGGCCGAGACCGTCCACGGTCCTGTCAGCAGAATCAGGAACAGAATCAGGAGCGGGGCCGCCTGGAATCCGATGCCGCAGGCGGGCTGTTTGGAGATCGGTTCTCTCACAGCGTATCGACGAGGTTTCTCAACCGTTCGCAGATTTTGACCCGCTCGGCGCTGGTTTGTGCCATGAAACCCACATTCAATGCCGTAACACCGGATTCCTGCAGCGCCTGCAGCCGATCCCGCACGAAGGCTTCTTCACCGATCAGCGAATTCTCCTCCAGGTAGGTATCGGGAATGGCGGCTTCGGCCCCTTTCTTGTCGCCGGAAAGATACAGATCCTGAATCTCCCGGGCCGCGTCGCCGTAACCCGATCGGGTGAAGATCTGGTTGTAGAAATTCTTCTGGCGTGCCCCCATGCCGCCGACGTACAGGGCGATCTGCGGACGGGCCAGATTGCGCATGGCTTCCAGACCGGAACCGATGGCCACACCGCCGCCGGCGTAGATCTCCAGCGGTGGTCGACCCGGATCCCTCCGGGCCAGGCCCTGCTTGAGCGCGTCACCCCAGACTGCGTCCGCTGCCCGGGCGGTGTAGAACGCCGGCAGCCAGGCGTCGGCGAGCTCGGCCGTCATGGCCACGCTCTTCTCGCCGAGCGAGGCGATGGCGATGGGAATGTCCTCCCGGACCGGGTGATTGATGAGCTTGAGTGGCTTCCCGAGGCCGGTTCCCTGATTCTGCGGCAGCGGTATCTGGTAGTGCCGGCCATCGTGGTTTACCCGCTCGCGGCGCCATACCTGGCGGCAGATTTCGATGATCTCGCGCATCCGGGGCACCGGGTGGGTGTAGGGCACGCCGTGGAAACCCTCGATGACCTGAGGGCCTGAGGCGCCCAGCCCGAGCATGCAGCGTCCGTCCGAGAGATAGTCGATGCCTGCCGCGGTCATGGCCAGCAGCGTCGGGGTTCTGGAATAGATGGGCAGGATGCCGGATGCGATGGTGATCCGCTCGGTTCTGGCTGCCAGATAGCCCATCGCGCTCGGCGCATCGAAGGAGTAGGCCTCCGGTACCCAGATCTGATCCAGACCTGCCTTTTCCAGCTCGGCCACCTCGGCGACGGCCTCCTTGAAGCCGCCTGCATAGCTGAGCAGCATGGATATCTTCATTGCCATCGTCCGGGTCCCCCGCGCGATTGATCCTGTTTCCCGGAGGGAATGATAGACTGGCCTGCCGCCGAGTGCCCGTCCGAGAAGCCTGTCCATGTCGAATACGCTCGATCAGAATCGCCGCCCTTACGACGTGGTGGTCTTCGGCGCGAGCGGTTTCACCGGCCGCCTGGTGGCCGAGTATCTGCTGGAAGCTTACGGTGCGACGGGTGCGCTTTCCTGGGCGATGGCGGGACGTAACCTGTCCAAGCTGGAAGGCGTACGACGGGAACTTGGTGCGGGGGCGGCCGGTATTCCGCTGCTGGTGGCCGACAGCAATGACCCGGAATCGCTCGAGAAGCTGGCGGCGGACACCCGGGTGGTGGCGACGACCGTGGGACCTTACGCGCTTTACGGCTCGCCGCTGGTGGCAGCCTGTGTGCGCACCGGCACGCACTACTGCGACCTAACCGGTGAAGTGCACTGGATCCGGCGGATGATCGATGCCCATCACGAGGATGCGAAGAGCAGCGGTGCTCGGATCGTGCACACCTGCGGCTTCGACAGCCTGCCGTCGGATCTCGGCGTGCACTGGCTGCAGAGGGAAATGCTCGCGCAGCAGGGTGTGCCCTGTATCGAAGTGAAATTCAGAACGGAATCGTTCAAGGGGGCGTTCAGTGGCGGGACGGTGGCCAGCATGCTCAACATGCTGGCCGAGGCCGAGCAGGATCCGAGCATTCACACCATCCTCCGGGATCCCTATGCGCTGAATCCGGTGAGTGCACCGCGAGGCCTCGACGGGCCGGAGAAGACCTACCCGGAGTACGACCCGGATTTCAGAGGCTGGGTGGCGCCTTTCGTCATGGCCGAAATCAATACCAAGGTGGTGCGCCGATCCAACGCGCTGCTCGGGATGCGCTACGGCACCGACTTCCGTTACAGCGAAGGCAGCCTGATGCCGTTCGGACAGATGGGGTTTCCGCTGGCTGTCTCTCTGGCCGCGGGCAGCGCGTCTTTCCAGGCAGCCATGCGCACCGGCTTTCTGCGTCGGGCGCTCACCGAACTCCTGCCGGAGCCCGGGGAAGGACCGAGCCGGGCTGAACGGGAAGGCGGACACTTTCAGATACAGCTGCTGGGCCGGCATCCGGATCGGAGCAGCGCCAACCTGCGCCTCAGGATCAGGGCCGAGCGGGATCCGGGTTACGGCGCCACCGCACGCATGCTCGGTGAGGCGGCCGTCTGCCTAGCCCTGGATGGACTCAGCTCACCGGGCGGCGTTCTGACGCCCGCGGTGGCCATGGGGGATGCGCTCATCGATCGTCTGGACGAGCGCGCAGAGGTACGATTCACAGCGATCGCTGCCGGGTGAGACTCCGGGTGAGACTCCGGGTGAGACTCCGGGTGAGACTCCGGGTGAGAAGAGAAAGTCCGGCGGATCCGTTCAACATGACTCTCTATTTGTGGCAGCCGTTCACGGCAGCCGCGTGCTGGCGCCTGTCAGGGCACCGGCGGCTGGCACGCTGTGGACTGCCCGGGTTCATCGACTGAATGAGGTTGAAGGACCCGCCGCAGAATTCATGGTATTGCGGTAGCAACGCAGAGAGAAATGACTTATTGGACTATTGCGGTTGATTGAAAGCGCCCGGAGCAATATTGAATCGAATCACAGTCAAGGTCTGTCTCTTTCTGCCCGTTTTCATTTGGTTTTTTCCGAACGTGAGCCCGACGGTTGCCGATACGGGAATGGTGGATCCGGCGCTGGAAGCCGTGACGGATCCCCGGCCGATCGTCATCGCCCACCGGGGTGCGTCCGGTCTGCGGCCTGAGCACACCCTCTCCGCCTACGCGCTGGCGCTGTCGCAGGGCGCCGATTTCATCGAGCTGGACCTGGTCGCCACCGGTGACGGAGCGCTGATTTCCCGGCACGAGAACGCGCTGGCCATGGTCGCTCTGGATCCGGACGGCAGGATTCTTCTGGATGGAGACGGTAATCCCCAGGTGCGCGAAGCGACCACGGATGTCGCAGACCGGCCGGAGTTCAGAGACCGTCTCACCGTCAAGCGTATAGACGGCCGCCGGATCGGTGGCTGGTTCAGCGAGGATTTCACCCTCGATGAAATCCGCCGGCTCAGGGCCCGGGAGCGGATGCCCGATCTGCGTTCGGGTAACCGTCTGTATGATGACCGGGACGGTGTGCCGACGCTGGAAGACGTGGTGTCGCTTGTCAGAGGCTGGGAGCGGGAGACGGGGCGACGCCCGGGACTCTATATCGAGCTCAAACATCCCACCCATTTCCTGGCGGAAGGCGTTCTGGCGGGCGGTGAGCCGATTGGTCTGGATCTTCCCGGGCTGCTGCTGGAAGGGCTTGAAACAAGCGGGTTCACGGATCCTGGGCGGCTGTTCATACAGTGCTTCGAAGTCTGGCCTCTCATCGATCTCAGGCAGCGGATGCGCTCGGGCAGTCCCCGGGCGCCGCTCATCCAGCTGTATGCAGACGTGTTCAATCGCCGCTATCGGGCTGCACCCAGGGACCTGGTCTACTACGCAAGCCGGGGGGACATAGCCCGCTATGGAGACCTGGCCCGGCTGCTCGGGTTGACGGAAGCGGGCGGTGATGTGGAAGTCACGTACGGGGATCTCGCGAGGCCGGAGGTTCTGGCGTTCATGGTGGCGCAGTATGCGGATGGGATCGGACCGCCGCGCAGCAATGTCCTTCAGGTGCATTCGCCCGAGGGCGGTGGTGCGCCGCGGGTGACCGGTGCGGTGGAGCCGTTCTTCCAGCACGCCCGGCGTGCGGGATTGCTGATACATCCATATACCCTGCGCGCCGAGCTGCCGTTTCTGTTCTCCTTCCAGGGCCGGCCGCTGACCGTCGGGGATGAAGCCCGGATGCTGATCCGCGCCGGCGTGGACGGCTTTTTCATCGATCAGCCCTCGGAAGGACGTCTTGCGGTGGATTCTCTGGCGAAGGAGGCGGCGGGTCCGCTCTGAATGGCTTGAGGCCGGAAAGCGGCTGTAGTCTCATTGATCACCGGCTTCAACGCGAACGAGGAGTTTCCCATCAGCCAGCCCATCGAAGTGGTCGCATCCGACCTCGACTTTTCACCCATTCATGACCGTCTCCAGTGGTACGTGGACGAAGGTATTCTTTCCTGTGCGAACAGCGTGGTGATGCGCGGCACGGACGTGCTGGATTTCAGCTGCTTCGGCTACATGGACCTGGACTCCCGGGCGCCGCTCGGGAAGGACGCCATCTACCGGATGTACTCCAACACCAAGATCGTCACCTCGGTGGCTGCCATGCAGCTTCAGGAGCAGGGGAAATTCAAGCTGGACGATCCGGTATCCGAGTACATACCGGCATTTGCCGACATGCAGGTGCTCAAAGCGGATGCGGAGAGCGTGGATGACGTGGAACCGGCTTCGGAACCCATGCGGATCCGGCACATTCTGAGCCACAGCGCCGGACTCTCCTACGGCTTCATCGAGCCGGATTCCCTGGTGGACAGGGCATATGCCGCCGCCGGGATCGACATCCTCAACGACTTCAGCCTCACCCTGGAAGGTCTCTGCGACAAGCTCGGCGGCCTGCCGCTGGCCTATCAGCCGGGAACCCGCTGGCGGTACAGCTTTGCCACCGATGTGGTGGCCCGGCTGGTCGAGGTGGTTTCGGGAGCCCGGTTCGACGCCTATCTGAAATCACACATCTTCGAGCCGCTCGGGATGACGGATACGGATTTCTGGGTGCCCCCGGAGAAACGCGACCGTTTCATCACCATGTATGCGCCGACGGATCTGCTCGATCCCATGAAACCCGGACTGATCAAGGTGGACGATCCGCACGACGGCACCTATACCCGGGAGCGGAACCTGCTTTCCGGCGGGGGCGGCCTGGTCTCCACGGTTCAGGACTATCTCGCCTTCATCCGCATGATCGTGGCCGGCGGCACCTGGCAGGGCGAGAAGGTTCTCGAGCCGGAAACCCTGGCTCTGATGCGCACCAATCAGCTGCCCGAAGGCGTGGGTGTGAGCTTTCCCATGTGGGACATGCCCGGAACCGTCTTCGGTCTCGGCTTTGCCCTCAAGGAACGGCTTGGCGAAGCGGAACCGGAAGGCATGCGCAATGAGTACCACTGGGGCGGTATGGCCGGCACCCACTCGTGGATGGCGCCCGGTCCCGGCATCACGGGCCTGTGCATGACCCAGCGGATGCCCGGCTTCTGGCACCCGTTCAGCCATGAGTTCAGGTCACTGGTGTATTCGATTACCGACGGCGGATGAGCGTGATGCCCCGCTCGAGCATGGAGACGCTGGTGGTGGCCACCAGCACCCAGGCTAGCGCGGCGATCAGCGCATCGGTGGGCCAGCCGAGACCCAGCGCCTCGCGGATGACGGGGATGCCGACCATCACGAAGTAGGCGATCCCGTTGTAGCGCCCGATCAGACTGGTACGCAGATTGGCACCGGCCAGGGCCGAAGAGTCGAACATGTACTGAATGAAGGCGAGCGCGACCAGCGGCGGCAGGTAGGGAGTGATGTACCCGGTCCAGGCCAGGGCAGCCAGCGTGGTGGAAACGAACAGGGCGTCGGTACCGTGGTCGAACAGACCGCCGAACGCGCTGGAATGACCGTACCTGCGGGCCATGGGGCCATCGGCCAGATCGGTGATCACGGCGAGAACGAAGAGTCCGGCCGCCAGGTGCCAGTGACCGCCGGCGATGGCCCATACAGCCGGAACGATGGCCAGCGCCCGGAGCAGGGTCAGGCCGTTTGCCCAGGTGATCACGGCTTAGGTAGCCTCTGCTTGTCGGGTAGATCGGGCACGCCGCATCATAGCACCCGGGCCACGGTCGCATGACCCGGAAGCAGCCCCGGCGAACACCGGGCGGAAACAGAGGGAGCATCAGGATGATTCTCATCACCGGCGCGAACGGCAATCTGGGCAGACGGCTGATCGGCGCGCTGGCAGGACGGGTGCCGGTCAGGGCGGTGGTGAGATCCGAAAGGGCCGCGGGCATGCTGGCTGGCAGCCCGGGGGACCTGGACGTACGCATCATCGATTACCTGGACCAGGAGGCCATGATCGAAGCCGCCATGGGCTGCAGCCACGTCGTGCACCTGGTCGGCATCATCAGGGAGTCTGCGGCCAGCACGTTCGAAGCGGCCCATGAAGGCACCTCCCGGGTGGTCGCCGAGGCCGCTTACGCAGCCGGAATCATCAACGTGGTCTATCTCAGCATCCTGGGTGCCAGTCCGGACTCACCCAATGCCTGCCTGGCGTCGAAAGGCCGGGCGGAGGACATCCTGACGGACGCTGCCGTACCGGCGCTCGTTCTCCGGGTGCCCATGGTGCTCGGTGAGGGCGACTACGCCGCGCGGGCTCTGAGGCAACGGGCGACAAGCCGTGTCTGTGTGCAGTTCCGGGCGGACTCACTCGAGCAGCCCATCTACGCAGGGGACCTGCTGAGCGCGATGATGTCCGGCCTTGGCCTGAACGGCGAGACGATTTCCGGGCGTTTCGATCTGGCCGGGCCGGAATCCCTCAGCCGGCGCGCGCTCATTCACCGGGCGGCAGAAGTGCTGGGCGTTCCGGCGCCGCTGGTGATATCGCTGCCCGTATCCCTGGGTTATCTGCTGGCCGGCCTGCTCGAATCCATGTCCGGAAATCCACCGCTGAGCCGGGCCATGCTGGGCGTGCTGGACCACGACGATCACATCGATCCCGGTCCGGCGCTGAGCGCGCTGGGCCTGTCGCTGACCTCTCTGAACCAGGCGCTCCGGCAGGCACTGGTGGAAACCGGGCCCGGCTGAGCGTACATTCAACTCTCGAGATCCCGGGAGGAGAGGACCATGAAGACCGTGCAGACGCCTGCCCGGCTGTTCGCAGCCATTGCCGTTGCCATCGCGGCGGCCGCAGGCGTCACCGCCTGCAGTCAATCCCAGACCCCTGAACCCTCGGAGGAAAGCACCGCGGCACCTGTCTCCGAGGCTCAGGAGATCGTCGCCGAGGAGACCGCGGCGGATGCCTCCTGGCCCACCGGTGAGAGCCGGAAAGACCCGGGCTATGAAGCCACGCCGGAAGGCATGGCGCCGCTGCTCGAAGGCATAGGGCCGGTGGATTTCCCGATCACCAGCCAGGTAGCGCTGGCCCGCGACTATTTCAATCAGGCGCTCACCTTCAGCTACGGATTCAATCATGCGGAAGCGGAACGCTCATTCCGTGAAGCCGCCAGGCTCGACCCGGACTGCGGCATCTGCTGGTGGGGCGTTGCGCTGGTCAACGGGCCGAACATCAACAAGGCCATGGAAGATGCTCAGGTGGCGCCCGCCTGGGAAGCGGCGCAGCAGGCCCTCGCTCTCCGTGAAGGCGCGTCCGAACTCGAACAGGCGCTGATCGATGCAGTGGCCACGAGGTACTCCGAGGACGGCGATGACCGGGCGGCGCTCGATGCGGTATACGCGGGTTCCATGCGTGCGGTGGCGGATCGCTTTCCCGACAATCCGCACGTGCTGGCCCTGTATGCCGAGTCTCTGATGGATCTGTATCCCTGGTCCTACTGGAACGAGGATGGATCACCGAAGGAACATACGGAGGCGCTGGTCGCTGCCATCGAGAAAGCCATCGAGCTCGACCCCGAACATCCGGGAGCGCTGCACCTCTATATACACGCCATGGAACAGTACACGCCGCAGAAGGCGGTAGCGGCAGCGGACGCGCTGGGACCGCTGGTGCCCGTGGCCGGACACCTGGTGCACATGCCCTCGCACATCTATCTGAGGGTCGGCCGTTATCACGATGCCGTGCTGGCGAATACGGAAGCGTCCCTGGCCGATGAGAACTACATCGCTCAGTGCAACGCCCAGGGCTTCTACCCGGCAGGCTACTACCCTCACAACATCCATTTCCTCTGGTACTCGGCCATGATGGAAGGGCAGAAAGGGCTGGCAGTAGCCTCGGCCCAGCGTCTGCACGAGAAGATCGATCTGGACATGGCCCGTCAGTTCGGTTCCATCCAGCGCTATCTGGCCGTCCGGGCGGCCACCTACATGCGCTTCGGCATGTGGGAGGAAGCCCTGGCCGAACCGCCGGCACCGGAAGGCATGCCCATGACGACGTTCATGCGCGACTACGCTCAGGGCGTGGCGCTGGCCGCCACGGGTGCCGTCGACGAGGCCCGGGCCAACCTGGCCCGCATGCAGGCGCAGCGGGAAACGGGCGAGCTCGATGCGGTCATGGACCGGCAGGGCGACATCGCCAACCTGCTCTCGGAAATCGCCGTGCAGCTGGTGGAAGCGGAGATTGCGCGGGCGGAAGGCGACGATGCTGGAGAGATCGAACACCTGAAGGCCGCCATAGCCGCCCAGGATGCGCTGCCGTACACGGAACCGCCGTTCTGGCACTTCCCGGTCCGTCAGGCGCTGGGATCGGCCTATCTGCGGATGGGGCAGCCGGATCTGGCCCAGGTGGCTTTCGAGGAGGACCTGGTGAATTTTCCGAACAACGGCTGGTCGCTCTTCGGTCTCAAGCAGGCCCTGGAGGCTCAGGGAGGGCCTTCCGATGAGCTTACCCAGGCGGTTGCGCAGGCCTGGCAGCATTCGGATATCGAACCGACTTCGGGGCCGTAGACGGGAGTTTTTCCGCAGGCGGCTGAACTGCATCACATTCTGGCCGCCCGTTTTCCAGTAGCTTTGCCCTAGAGAGCCCGTGCTGCGGGTGCGTCACGCGTGCGCACCCGAAACGACCGATGTCGGTCGCTTCACGGGCGTGGCTTCAAGTGGATGGATACACGATGCAGGAGACAAGCGGCGCTTCAGGTCTGGCAACCGCAGGGATGGCAGGGGCCGACGGCGCGGAAATCGAAGCCCTCAGACAGGAACTGACCAAGTGGCAGGAGCGGGTGCCGAAGCTGGCGGCCGCTCTGCGTGAGCGCACGGGCGAGGTCGAAGTGCTCAGAAAAGAGCTCGCCCAGCAGACCGCAGCAGGCCGCGCCATGGCAGCGGCCACCCCTTCAGACAAGAGTTCGGGTATCGAAGCGCGGGATGCGCTCATCGCGGAGCTCGAAGCCAAGGTCAAGGCGCTCGGCGGGAAATACCAGGATGCGGAAGGACAGCTTCACGCGCGGGATCTGGAAATCGGTCAGCTCCGCCAGGAAGCCGCGGATTGGCGTGAGAAGTGGCAGGCGGTCACCGCTTCCCTGGATGCTCAGGCGGACGCCGCAGACCAGAAGGACCGGGAGCTCTCCCGGCTCAAGCAGGAAGTGGACGAGCTGCTCGCTCGGCATGAGGCGGGGCAGGCGAGGATCAAGGCACAGGATCTGGAGCTCACCTCGCTCCGCGAGCGGGCCCAGTCGCTCGAGAACCGCAACGAGAATCTGTTTGAAACCACCGAGCTCGCCAACCGGCAGATCGAGAGCCTCGGTGAGAATCTGGATCATCTGCGCCGTGAGCTCTCCGCCAGCAAGGAGGCGCTTGCGACCCACGAGAAAGCGGCCGGCGGGGCGCTCAAGGACATCGAAGATCTGAAAGGCCAGGTGGCCAGCCGCGACCAGGACATCGCCTTCCTGCACAGGCATGTGGAGGAGAAACAGGCGGACATCGACCGGCTCAACGAGCGGGTGGGTGCGCTGGAACCACTGGAGGCGGCGAATGCCGAGGCCGGTGACGAGAACGCCCGGCTCACCCGTCAGATCGAGGATCTGAACGGCGAGATCGGCAGTCTCACGGAGCGGCTGGTGGAGCTCGATTCGGCAAAGCGGGCGCTCGAGACTTCCGAGGACAGAATCCGTGAAGTCCAGGAGGCGCTGGCCGCGAGCGAGGCGGACGTGGCGGCGCGCGAGGAACAGATCGCGGCACGTGATGCGGACATCGACGCGCACAGGGAAGAGGTGCGTCATCTGGAAACCTGCGTATCCAATGCTGAGGAGGCAACCATCCGGTTCGAGGTGGAGCGTCGTCAGATCTCCGAACAGCTCGACGAGCTGAAGAAACGCAATCAGCACCTCGAGGCGCAGCTCTCCGAGCGTTCAGACCTGGTGGTCGGGCTCGAGGAGGAGAAGAGCGCCATTTCCAGCCGAACCGCATCACTGGAAGCGGAAAACAAACGCCTGTCCGAGGCGCTGGAGAAGTCTCAGCAGGCGGCGGCCGGCAATGCGGATCACATCGCCCAGGTAGACGCCCGCATGGAGCGGCAGAAGCAGCACCTGGACAGCCTGGAATCGGAACTGGCCGAAGTGCAGGAAGCGCTTGCCGATGCCAGAAAAACGCACCAGCGGGAGCTGGGCGAAAAGGACGCGCAGATCACGGCACTCCGGGAGCGAGTGGACGACGAAAGCGTCACGGAGCTCAAGCTGGCGCTCTCGGAGCTGGAAACGGCGCTGGAAGACGCCCGCAAGGGCCGGGAAGCTGCACAAGCAGCTGCGGAGGACGCCCGTTCGAGCGCGGAAAAGGCTTCTGATACCACTCGTTCGCTGGAAGCCAGATGTGCGGAAGAAGTCTCGGCGCGGAAAGTCCAGAGCGAGCGGGTGGCCGAGCTGGAAAGGCAGCTCAACAAGCAGTCACAGGCAACGGCGGCAGCGGAAGATGCCGCCGCCCGGGCACGTTCGGAGCTCGAATCCGCGAAAGCCGAGGTGAGCCTGGTGCCGGACGAGGTCTCCTCGGAGAACGCGGCCCTGCAGGCCGAGGTAGTCAAGCTGGAAGGCATGGTCCGCGAACGGACGGAGCAGCTGAACAAGCTCCGCTGGCAGCAGGATATGATCGAAAAGCAGAGCGGGACAGAAGGTTCCGCCAACAAGATGCTCGTGGTGCTCAACCAGCAGCTGCAGAGCACCCGGGAGGACAATCAGCGCCTGAAGGATCGGATCCGGGAGCTGGAAGCCGCGACCGCCGGAGGTCCCGTCACCGCACAGCCCGGTACGGACGGGCAGGATTCTCCGGACGATCTCTCCAGAATCAAGGGGATCGGCCCCAAGCTGGTCAAGCAGTTGAAAAAGCTGGGTGTGACCCGGTTCGATCAGATTGCCATGCTGTCGAATGCCGATCTCGATGATGAGGCCCACCCCCTGCACGGGATGAAAGGCCGCATTCTCAAGGACAACTGGATCCAGCAGGCGGCGACGCTCGGCGGCTGAGGTTCAGGCTTCGGTTTCACCGAGCGCGCGCAGAACCGCGTTCCAGTGCTCGAATAGCACCAGAGAGCCTGCGCCTGGAAACAGGCGCCAGTTTACCCGCTGACCCTCCAGATACCGCTGCAGATCGTCCAGGCTCGCCAGGTTGTCTTCCGTCCCGTGCCAGGCGGTGATCGGCATGCGCAGCGGAGGCAGAGAGCCGGGTTCCGTTCGCGCGAAACAGCTGAGATCGCCGGACACGCCCGCCGCGGTAACCGTCAGGCTTTCCAGAGTGTAGGCGATCATGTGTTCGAATATGGCGGGGTTGGATTCCAGCAGTGCCAGGTCGTGGGGGACCGAACCGTAAACGCTGCGGATGAGCCGGGCGTTGGTTTCTTCGCTGGCGCGGTTTCTGAGGATGTTGAAGAAGCTGGTCATCACCCAGGGCTGAGAGATCATCTTCGTGTAGAGCGGCATCAGATGCTTGAAGCGCCCACGCATGGGTGCAGGCTGGCGTGCGGCCACCAGCATCAGGTGAGCAACCCGGTCCGGATGGCGCTCGGCAAGGCGAAGGGCGAACGCACCGCCCGACAGAAAACCCAGCACCCGTGGTGCGTCGATGTGCAGATGGTCCAGCAGCGCGACGATGTCGTCGGCCACGGTGTCGAACGTGAAGCCCGCATCCACATCCGAGAAGCCGAACCCGGGTCGCTCCGGCGCGATCACGTTCAGTCCCAGGCCGCGGGCGAGTTCGTCCGTTTCCGGTGGCAGACGGGAACATCCGAGGGTTTCGTGCAGATAGAGTACGGGCCTGCCTTTGACGTCGCCGCAGGTCCGGTAGGCGAGCCGGCGTCCGTCCGCCAGAATCATGAAGTGTCTCGGCGTGCCGCGTCGCCCGGCTTTTCGCCGGTCTTCCGGTGCATCTTCCGTGCTCGACAGAATCACCGACAGCTGAGTCACCACCAGCACCAGATCACTCTGGCGGTTGATCCCGCTCTTGTCGAACACGGACTGAAGATGATTCCGGGCCGTGTTGATGCTGATGTCCAGCTCCGCGGCCGCTTCCTTGAGCGTGAGCCCGGAGGCGAGCCGCATGGTGACGTCCACCTCTGCTGCGGTCAGTCCGAAGCTGGCCTGCACGGCGCTTTCCAGTCGCCGACCGTCATCGTCCTGGGCAACGAACAGGGCAACATCCGCATCCGGGGATGCGGCGAGAAGCCCCGGCGGGAACTCGGAGCGACTGATCAGAAAGCCGAAGCGCTGGCGTGACCGGCTGGGGTCCCTGAGGGCAACCAGCGAGTGTCCCCGGTTGGTGGCCGCCAGATTCTCTTTCGCCTCACTCATGGAACGGTGGCTCTCCGGATCCGTGAAGCGGATGCCGCCGGCCTCGTCCAGGCCGAGGTAGGCGGTCAGCAGGGGCAGATGCTCGTCGCCACCGCAGAGGCGCCCGGTCCGGTCGAGCAGCAGACAGGCGAAGCCGGGTCGGGCGGGATCGGCGCCGTCCCGGATCCGCCAGGAGAGAGACTCCGCCCGGGAGAGCTCTGCCACCAGCTCGCCCGGGTCCCAGGACTCCAGATGATCGGAAAGGCTGTCGAGCTGCGCCAGCAGGTCCGTCCATCGGGTCGGATCGATAGCGTAGGCCGTCAGAGCGTCGAAAAATGCGCTGATGGAGGCTGGGCGTTCGGCAGGCGGCATGGGTGGTATGAGAGCAGAAATGGCCGATCGGCGCACCCGAAAGCCTGAAAACGGCAGTCAGGGGCAGTTTGAGGCTGCCCGGGAATGTGGCTATAGTCCAGACACCCTCAGGAAGCGCAATTGGTGTATGGACTCGAAAACCCGTTTCGCCACGGCACCTTCCTCTCAGTCCCGATGTTCAGATCGTCGCGCCGACAGTGACCGGCGGGCGTATTCGGACCGGCGCAGGTCGGGCGGATTGTTCGACGTCCGTGCCCGGCGTGAGCAGTCCGGCTACGACCGAAGACAGGGCGACCGGCGTGAGCGTGGCCGCTCCTGGCTGGGCCGCTGGCTGCGGGAGCGCTGAATCCACCGGGTTCGGCTGCCCGGAATACGGGGATTCCCTATGGACTTGGTCAGGCCCTTCGAGGCAGGATGCGCGCCGGGTGCGCTCCGTGCAGTGTCATCTTCGTGATTCCGGAAAAGACAGGAGATTCAGAGCCCATGAAAACGAACATAGCCCGTATCCTGACCGTCATGGCAGTCCTGCTCGCCGTGCCTGTAGCTTCGTTCGCCGCCGACGTTGCCGCCGGTCAGGCAGCCTACGCGGTCTGTGCGGCCTGTCATGGCCAGAAAGGCGAGGGCAACGTCGCCATGAACGCGCCCAAGCTCGCCGGGCAGGAAGGCTGGTACATCAAGCGCCAGCTGGCCGCCTACCGTGACGGTCTGCGTGGCACGGCGCCGGGGGATACCTTCGGCATGCAGATGCGGCCCATGGCCATGGCAGTCTCCGATCCCACCGCGGAAGCCAACCTCATCGCGTTCATCGAAAGCCTGCCGGCCGTGGACTCCGCGCCGACGGTGACGGGCGATGTGGCCGCCGGTCAGGCAGCCTATGCGGTGTGTGCCGCCTGTCACGGTGCGAGTGCCGAAGGCAATGAACAGATGGGCGGTCCCCGCCTGGCGGGTCAGGACGACTGGTATCTGGTCCGGCAGATCAACAACTACAACAAGGGGCTGCGCGGCTATGATCCGAAGGACATCTTCGGCATGCAGATGAAGCCCATGGCGGCAACGCTGACCACCGAGAAGGCGGTCAATGACGTGGTCGCCTACATCAATACGCTGAAGTAAGGACTGCGTGAACCGGCGTCTCCTGGTCGACCTCGAGGCGCTGGCCGCCAACTATCGGGTCTTTGAGACCGCATCCGGCGGTCATGCGCGCCTCGGCGGTGTGGTCAAGGCGAATGCCTACGGGGTCGGTGCACCGGCCGCCGTGGAGCGTCTTCAGGCCCTCGGCTGCACGAGCTTCTTCGTCGCGACGCTCGATGAGGCCCTCTCCCTCAGATCGCTGCTGCTCCCGGGAGCAGAACTGTTCGTCTTCGAGGGCGTCGATCCCTGGAATGCGGCCGAGTACGCGGCGACGGGCGTGATTCCCGTGCTCAACGACTTCGAGCAGCTTCCGGTCTGGCGGCCCTACGGTGATCGGCCCGCGGCTGTCCATTTCGATACCGGCATGGCCAGGCTGGGTTTTCCGGCGGATACCCAGGCGCAACGATTCGCCGGTCTGAACATCAACCTGGTGATGACGCATCTCGCCTGTGCGGATGTGCCCGAGCATCCTCAGAATGCCCGTCAGGTGGAGCGGTTCCAGAAGATTGCCGCCGGATTCCCCGGCGTGCGCACGAGCATCGGGAATTCGGCCGGCTGGCTGAACGGACCTCCCTGTCAGGGGGATCTGGGCCGGCCGGGCATCGGCCTGTACGGCGGGAATCCGTTCGCTCACCAGCCTTCCCCGGTGGCGGCGGTGGCGTCGCTGCAGGGCCGGATCCTGCAGATCCGGACGCTTGCCGCCGGCGAACCGGTGGGCTACGGCGGCAGCTGGGTGACGGAACGGGAAACCCGCATCGCAGCGGTGGGTCTCGGTTATGCGGACGGTCTGCCCAGAGGTCTATCCAGCACCGGTGAGATGGCCATGGTTGCCGGTGGCGAGCGCTGCCGGATCCTGGGCAGGGTATCCATGGATACCACGGTGATCGATCTCAGCCCGGCGCCCGAGGCCCGCCTCGGAGACTGGGTGGAAGCCTTCGGTATGCACCTGTGCGTCGATGAGGCTGCTGAACGGGCCGGCACCCTGGCCTATGAGCTGCTCACGGGTGTGGGTGCGCGGGTTCCCCGGGTCATCGTTTCTCAGGACTGAATCCGTCAGGCTGTCGGCTTACTGAGCCAGCGAGCGTACGGCCGCTGCCAGATTGCCGAGCGCGCGCCAGGCCAGTGCGCTGTTCCGGCGGGCGGCCAGGGTGGCCGGCGATTCCGCGGGCGCCGACTCCGCGACCCGATCGTAGGCTTCCAGCGCTGCGGACGGGTTCGCGCGCATGAGTTCGAAGTTGCCCCGGTTCAGATGAATGGCCCAGTCGTCAGGCCGCAGGCTCAGAGCCTCATCGATGTCGGTGGCAGCACCCTCCAGATCGCCGATTGCCATTCGAGCCATGGCCCTGTTGTTCAGCGTAGCGGCCAGGGCCACCCGCTGGGGAAGTTCTGCCGTGCCGTCATAGCGGAGTCCAGCCAGGCGATCGGAACAGATACGTTCCGCATCGGCTGCCTGCGCCCGCACGGCAATGAAACAGGCATCTTCCACAGCGGGTTCGCTGCCGGTTGCGGCGGTGGCCAGTCCGAGCAGACAGATGGTGATGAGGCATGGCGCTCCGGGGCGCCTCTGGCGGAGTACGTTCATGGTGCAAGTGTACGCGCCTTCTCCGCCCGCGCTATAGTGGCGCGTTCGGGTGGAAGCAGAAAAGGAAGGGAGATGCAGATGATCAATCCAGACGGGGTGCTGAAAGGGCAGGTGGCCGTGGTGACCGGGGCCAGCCGCGGTATCGGCGAGGCCATCGCCCGCCGCTATGCCATGGAGGGGGCTAAGGTCGTGGTATCGGCCAGGACCGTATCCGAGGGAGACCACTACCTGCCCGGGACCATCACCGAGACCGTGGCCAGAATCAACGAAGCCGGTGGTGAAGCGCTGGCAGTCAAGGCCGATCTGGCCAGTGCGGAGGACCGGCACAATCTCATCAGGGCGGCCGAAGAGGCTTTCGGCGGCGTGGATATCCTTGTCAACAATGCCGCCATCACCTATTTCATTCCCGTGGCGGATTTCCCGGAGAAACGCTTCCGGCTCATGATGGACGTACAGGTATGGGCGCCGTTCGAGCTGTCTCAGCTCGTTCTGCCCGGTATGCGCGAGCGGGGCCGGGGCTGGATCCTCAACATTTCCTCTCATGCCGCCATCCACCCGGAAAAAACCCTCGGAGGCCGGGGCGGGACAGTCTACGGCATGTGCAAGGCGGCGCTCGAACGTTTCACCACCGGGCTGGCGCAGGAGCTCTACGACGAGAACATCGGCGTGAACGTGATCTCGCCCGGACTCGTCGCCACGCCGGGCGTGATGCATCACAAACTGATCAACGACTCCAACAAGGAGCGGGTGACCCCGGTGGAGCATATGGCGGAAGCCTGTCTGCGTCTGGTGCACGGTGACCCCCGCGCGCTCACCGGCCGGATCGATTACGCGGACGCGGTGATGGAAGAGTTTTCCCTCAGCGCCGCGGACCTCATCTAGCCGGGCCCATCCGCCGGATCGGGACCTCCGTCCGCTTGATGACCGTTCTCAGCGCGAAGGAGGAATGCACCCGGTCCACACCCGGCAGCTGGGTGAGCGTGTTGGAATGGATGCGCTCGTAGTCGCGTGCATCCTCCACGATCACCCGCAGCAGATAGTCGGACATGCCCGACATCAGGTAGCACTCCATCACCTCGGGCAGCTCGGCCACGGCGGCTTCGAAGGCGGCCAGATCATCACGCTGCTGGCTCTTGAGCGTGATCTGCACGAACACGTTGTCCGGGTAGCCGGCCATGGACTGATCCACCAGGCCGACATAGGCCCGCAGCATTCCGCTGTTCTCCAGATTTCTGACCCGCCGCAGACAGGCGGATTCCGACAGTGCCACGCGCCCGGCCAGCGCCGTGTTAGAAAGCCGGGCATCGAGTTGCAGCTCGTGAAGGATGGCTCGATCGATTCTGTCCAGATCCTGCGACATGATTGGCCGTAGTTCGCGGAAAAGTCCGATTATACGCGTATTTACGGCAGAATCTGCGGCTTTTAATGCTGTTCAGCCGCAGAAAGCAAGGATCTGTCTGCCCGTCTCCT
Organism: Gammaproteobacteria bacterium; assembly: GCA_030425195.1. Taxonomy (GTDB): domain Bacteria; phylum Pseudomonadota; class Gammaproteobacteria; order Pseudomonadales; family Azotimanducaceae; genus SZUA-309. Next base: position 95,989 of record JAUIAV010000008.1, read on the forward strand.
TTAGGATCTGCGGTCTCGAATTCATGCCTGTCGTAAACAGGGGAGGCTTTCAGGTGATGCGGATCGGTGTACCCAGGGAAATCAAAGTGCACGAGTACCGGGTGGGTCTCACGCCCGCTTCGGTGAGGGAACTGGCCGGCCGTGGCCATTGCGTGGTCGTGGAGCGCGGCGCCGGGGAAGGCATCGGCTTCAGCGACGAAGACTACGCGGCCGCCGGAGCCCGCATCGGTACCGTGGCGGAAGCCTTTGCCGCTGATCTGGTGGTGAAGGTGAAAGAACCGCAGCTCGAGGAATGCGCACGGTTCAGGCCGGGTCAGGTGCTGTTCACCTACCTGCATCTGGCCGCGGACCGGCCGCAGGCCGAAGCGCTCATGGCGTCCGGGGTGACGGCGATATCCTACGAGACCGTGACCGCCGCCGACGGCAGTCTGCCCCTCCTCACGCCCATGAGCGAGGTCGCCGGACGCATGTCCATCCAGGTGGGTGCCTGGGCGCTGCAGAAAGCGAGCGGCGGCCGGGGCACGCTGCTCGGTGGGGTGCCAGGGGTGGCACCGGGACGGGTGGTGATCCTCGGGGGTGGCATTGCCGGCACCAATGCGGCCGAGATGGCGGTAGGTCTGCAGGCGGACGTCACCATCCTGGACAGATCGGTCCCCCGATTGAAATGGCTGTCGGAACGCTTCGGCGTACGCGCCCGGGTACTGATGGCAAGCCTGCAGAATGTGGAGGAGGCCGTCCTGGGCGCGGACCTCGTGGTCGGAGCCGTACTGATTCCGGGCGCGGTGGCACCCAGGCTCGTGACCCGGGAGATGGTCCGCGGGATGGCGGATGGCGCGGCCATGGTGGATATCTCCATCGACCAGGGCGGCTGCTTCGAGACGTCCCGGCCCACCACCCATGACGCACCCACCTATCTGGAGGAAGGCGTCGTCCATTACTGCGTCACCAACATGCCCGGAGCCGTGGCGAGGACGTCGACGCTGGCACTGAACAACGTGACCCTGCCCTATGTGGTGCGGCTGGCGGACCAGGGCTGGCGCGAGAGCTTCGCCGACGATCGCGGATTCGCTGCCGGTCTGAACGTGCACGAAGGTGCGATCATGCATCCGAAGGTATCCGAGGCGCTCAATCTGCCGAACGGCACGATGGGACATCCCCGGGCCGCCTGAATCCGTTCGCCCGGCCGGTACTTTTGAGTAGACTGGCCGGGTGAATTCACCAGAGAGGTAGGGGCATGGCCGATCCGCTGCACAACGAGTTTCCGCCCGATTCCATCGAAGCGAAGGATCTGAAGCACCTGCTCCATCCGGCCACCAACCTGGCCCAGCACCAGGCGAACGGTCCGCGGGTGCTGACCCGTGCCGAAGGCGTCTACATCTGGGACAACCAGGGCAACCAGTACCTGGAAGCCATGGCCGGGCTCTGGTGCACGGCGCTCGGCTACGGGGAAGAAGAGCTTGCCCGGGTGGCTGCCGAGCAGATGAAGGCGCTCTCCTACAATCAGCTTTTCGGCGGCAAGACCAACGAGGCGAGCGTGCTGCTTGCCGAGAAGCTGAAGGACATGGCCCCCATGGATGCCGGTCGCGTCTTCTTCGGGCTGTCCGGCAGCGACGCCAACGATACCCAGGTCAAGCTGATGTGGTACTACAACAATGCCGTCGGCCGGCCTGAGAAGAAGAAAATCATCTCCCGGATGCGCGGTTACCACGGGGTGACCGTGGCGTCCGGGTCTCTGACCGGGCTGCCGCCGTTCCACAAGCATTTCGATCTGCCGATTCCCGGCATCCTGCATACGGACTGTCCCCACTATTATCGGGGGCAGGAAGGCGGTGAAAGCGAATCCGATTTCGTCGACCGCATCGTCGGTAATCTGGAGGCGCTGATACAGCGGGAAGGTCCCGAGACCATCGCCGCCTTCATTGCCGAGCCGATCATGGGAGCGGGTGGTGTGGTCGTGCCGCCGGCGGGTTACTACCAGAAGGTACAGGCGCTGCTGAAGCAGCATGACATTCTCTTCATCGATGACGAGGTGATCTGCGGCTTCGGGCGCACGGGACGGCCGTTCGGCGCTGAGACGTTCGGGATCGAGCCGGACACCATGAGCGTGGCCAAGGCCGTTTCGTCCGCTTATCTGCCGATCTCGGCGGTACTGATCCCGGAGACCCTGTACGAGGCTTTCGCGGCCATGAGCGCGGAGCTCGGCAATTTCGCGCACGGGTTCACCTACTCCGGCCACCCGGTCTGCGCCGCCGTGGCGCTGCGAAATCTGGAGCTGATGGAAGAGCGTGATCTCTTTGCCCACGCGGCCCGTATGGGTGATCTGATGCAGGACCGCCTCGCCCTGCTGGGCGAGCATCCGCTGGTGGGCGAGGCGCGGGGCGCGGGCCTGATCGGAGCCCTGGAGCTGGTTGCGGACCGGGAGACCCGGGCACCTTTCCCGGCGAGCCAGGGTGTGGGCGCCTACTGCATGGCCCGTTGCGAGGCCAACGGTCTGATCAGCCGGGCCATGGGCGATACCATGGCCCTGTGTCCGCCTCTCATCATCACCGAGCCGCAGATCGACGAGATCTTCTCCAAGCTCGAAGTGGCATTGAACGAAACCCTGGCGTGGGTCGGCTGAGGGTCTTTGCGACAGAATACGAACCGGGAAAGGGGAGAACGCATGCTGCATTCCGCGTTGTACGACGACGCCGGCAAGCTGGTGATGAGGCTGACACTCGGTCTGCTCATGCTGTTTCACGGCATCGCCAAGCTGGGTGACGGTGGTTCGCTGAACTGGATCGCCGGACAGCTCTCGGACATGGGGCTGCCGGGCTTCGTCGCCTACGGCGTCTATGTGGGCGAAATCGTCGCACCTCTGATGATCATCGCCGGCGTTTACTGCCGGATCGGTGCCGGCATCCTCATCGTGAACATGCTGTTTGCGGTGGGCCTGGTTCACATCGCCGAACTCTTCCTGCGCAACGAGCACGGTGGCTATGCGCTGGAACTGCACGCGTTCTATATCTTCACTGCGCTTGCCATCGCTCTGACGGGCAGCGGCCGGTTCGCGGTGAAGCCGGACTAGCCAAGGCCCGGTTCACCGCCTGCGAGCTTCCGGGTGTGGCGGTAGACTGGGTGTCAGGCAGGTAGAGAGGCAACCCCAGATGGGCCAGATCGAACGGGCCGACTTCACCCTGAACGAACGCTTCGAGAAGGAACACGGGGTGATCTTTCTTTCCGGCGTTCAGGCTCTCACCCGGCTGCTGCTGGAGCAGCACCGGCGGGACCGGCGCGCGGGCCTCGACACCGGCGGCTTCGTCTCCGGTTATCGGGGGTCGCCGCTCGGCGGCCTCGACCAGGTCCTCTGGCGGGAGCAGGCGCGGCTAAAAACGCATCGGATTCACTTTCAGCCAGGCATCAACGAAGAACTTGCGGCCACCGCAGTCTGGGGCAGTCAGCAGGTGGGCCTGTTCCCGGGTGCCAGGGTGGATGGGGTGTTCGGTCTCTGGTACGGCAAGGCGCCCGGGCTGGACCGGGCCGGCGACGCGATCCGGCATGCGAACGCGGCCGGCGTCTCGGAGCGGGGGGGCGTGCTGCTGGTGGTGGGGGACGATCACGGCTGCAAATCGTCCACGCTGCCGAGCCACAGTGAGCTCGCGCTCAAGGACCTCGGTATTCCCGTGCTGAATCCGGCCAACGTTCAGGACGTGCTCGACTTCGGCCTGTTCGGCTGGGCCCTGTCCCGCTACTGCGGCTGCTGGGCCGGTCTCATCGCGCTGGCGGACAACATGGACAGCTCGGCAACCGTATGGATCGACGAAGCCGTCACCCCTTACGTGCAGCCCGAACGTCCGGTGCCGGTGAACATCACCGCCGGGCGAGCGGCCCTGGAGCAGGAGGCCCTGCTGCACGAGGTCAAGCTGCCCCTGGCCGTCGAGTTCGCCCGGGTCAACGGCATCAACCGGTGGTTGTCGGATCCTGATCGGGCCCGACTCGGAATCGTCACCACCGGCAAGGCCTGTCTCGACGTTCGCGAGGCGCTGGCCCGGCTCGGCCTGGCCTCGAAGGCCGACCTGGAACACGCCGGTATTCGCATGCTGAAGCTGGGGATGAGCTGGCCGCTGGATGCGCAGGAGATCGGCCGTTTCAGCGAAGGTCTGGAAACCCTTCTGGTCGTCGAAGAGAAACGGCCTTTCGTCGAGGAGGAGCTGAAGAGCCTCCTGTTCAACGATACCCGGGCCCGGGGTCTGGAAATCGTCGGTAAACGCTCGGCCGATGGCCAGGTGCTTCTGCCCTCGACCGGAGAAATCCGGGTCGCGGAGGTCACCCGGATGCTGGCCGGGTACATCGGGGTGCGCTGTCCCGAGGTGCGCATGGACCGGACCTATCTCGATCGTGTCGGGACGCTCGACGGTGCGCTGACGGCGGTGACCGGAGAGGCCAAGACCGACCGGCTGCCCATGTTCTGTGCCGGCTGCCCGCACAATACCTCGACGCGCGTCCCGGAAGGCAGCAGGGCTTCCGCCGGTATCGGCTGCCACTACATGGCGCAATGGATGGACCGGGAAACATCCACATTCACCCAGATGGGCGGGGAGGGTGCCAACTGGACGGGCCAGGCACCGTTCACCGATGAGCCCCACATCTTCGTGAATCTGGGAGACGGCACCTACTTCCATTCCGGGCTGCTGGCGATCCGCCAGGCAGTGGCCAGCGGTGCCAGTCTCACCTACAAGATTCTGGTCAACGATGCGGTGGCCATGACGGGCGGACAGCCGGTGGACGGTGAGCTGGACATCCGTCAGCTCGTCGCCCAGCTCGAGGCGGAAGGCGTGAGTGAGGTGGCAGTGGTCAGCGACGCGCCGGAGGCGCTGGGTGATCCGGGTGCGCCCGTTCATCACCGGGATCAGCTGGACAGCATTCAGCGCCGATTCCGGGAAATCGAGGGCTGCTCGGTAATCGTCTACCAGCAGACCTGTGCCACGGAACTCCGGCGCCGCCGGAAGCGGGGCCTTGCGGAGGATCCGGACGTGCGGGTGATGATCAACGATGCGGTCTGTGAAGGCTGTGGTGACTGCTCGGTGCAGTCGAACTGCGTCGCCGTGGAGCCGCTCGTCACGGGGTTCGGGGTCAAACGCCGGATCAATCAGACCAGCTGCAACAAGGACCTTTCCTGCGTGAAGGGGTTCTGCCCCGCATTCGTTCTCGTGCGCGGCGCAAGCCTGCACCGGCCCGAAGGGGTGGCCGTGTCGCTCTCCGATCTGCGCGATCGGGCGCCGCTGCCGGAGTTCACGGATGGGGCGGCCAACGTGCTGATCGCCGGCGTCGGCGGTACCGGTGTTGTGACGGTCAGTGCGCTGCTCGGCACCGCCGCGCACCTGGACGGTCTGGCTGTCAGCACACTGGACATGACGGGTCTGGCGCAGAAAGGCGGTGCCGTGTTCGGCCACGTACGCATCGCACGCGAAGCGGATGCCCTGCACGGCACCCGGATCGCCTCCGGCCAGGCGGACCTGCTGCTCGCCTGCGATCTGATCACCGGCGCGAGTCGGGATGCGCTCGCGCTGACAGACGTTGAGAGAACGCTGTCGGTCGTCAACACGGACGTGGTGCCCACTGCCGAGTTCGTCCTGCACCGGGATGCGGATAACCAGGCTGCCGAGCGGCTGAACCGGATCGCCGGATTCAGCAGCGCCACGCTCACGGTGGATGGCGCCAGTCTCTGCGAGCGGCTGCTCGGCAGCACGGCTGCGATCAACGTCTTCCTGCTCGGTTACGCCTGGCAGCAGGGCCGGATACCGGTCTCTGTGGCGGCGCTGGAGCGGGCCATCGAGCTGAACGGCACCGCCGTCGAGGACAATCTGAAGGCCTTCCACTTCGGTCGGATTGCGGCCTGGCAACCGGATGCCCTCGGCGAGGAACAACCGGCTGCCAAACGGGGGGCCATGGATCCGCCCGCCGGCGATGATCTCGAAACCCTCATCGCCCACCGGTGCGACCATCTGACCGCCTACCAGGGTCCCGAACTGGCTGACCGGTACAAGAACCTGGTCCGGCGGGTACAGCTGGCTGAGCAGGCGCTCGACGACCGGAGCGACGACGCGCTGACCCGTGCGGTGGCAGAGAGTTATGCGAAGCTGCTGGCCTACAAGGACGAGTACGAAGTGGCGCGTCTCTATTCAGACGGGCGTTTCGAGGCGAGGCTTCAGCATCAGTTCGAGCCCGGATACCGGCGGACCTATCTGCTGGCACCGCCGCTCCTGGGTACGAAGAAGCGCCAGTTCGGTGCCTGGATGGGCACCGCCTACCGCTGGCTGGCCAGGCTGAAGTTCCTGCGCGGCACACCGCTGGATCCTTTCGGCTACCTGGAGGAACGGAAACGGGAGCGATGGTCCGTGGATCATTTCGAGGCGGTGGTTGCCGAGCTGCTCGAGACCCTGGCATCTTCGAACCACGCGCTGGCCGTCCGCATCGCGGCGCTGCCGGACGGGGTTCGCGGCTACGGGCACGTCAAGGAAGCGGCAAGGGATCGGTGGCTGGCTGAAGAGGGCAGGCTGCTGGAGGAGTTTCACCGACCACCGGCGCCTGTCACGCTGTTCGATCCAGCGAAGTCGGCCGCATAGAAATGCGAAGACAGCCGCATGAATGCGAAGACAGCCGCATGAATGCGAAGACAGCCGCATAAATGCGAAGACAGCCGCCTGAGATCGAAACCGGGTAAACTTTGCGATCATGAACTTCGACTTCGGACACGGTGAAACCATCAATCTGCTGCGCGAGACCGTGCGGCAGTTTTCTGCCAACGAGATTGCTCCCCGCGCGGCAGACATCGATCGGAACAACGAGTTTCCGAGAGATCTCTGGCCGAAGCTCGGCGAGCTCGGGCTGCTGGGTATCACGGTCGATGAGGCCGATGGTGGATCCGGCCTGGGATATCTGGCCCACACCGTGGTGCTCGAGGAGATCAGTCGCGCTTCCGCCTCGGTCGGCCTGTCCTACGGTGCGCACTCCAATCTCTGCGTGAACCAGATACGCCGGTTCGCCACGGACGAGCAGAAGGCCGCATATCTGCCCGGGCTCCTGAGCGGAAGCCAGGTAGGCGCGCTGGCCATGAGCGAGCCCGGTGCCGGGTCTGATGTGGTGAGCATGAAGCTGCGCGCCGAGGACAGAGGCGACGTCTTCGTGCTCAACGGCAACAAGATGTGGATCACCAACGGACCCCACGCGGACGTGCTGGTGGTCTACGCCACTGTGGATCCGGCCCTCGGCAGCAAAGGGATCACGGCTTTCCTGATCGAGAAGGGCATGACGGGATTCAGCACCGCTCAGAAGCTCGACAAGCTCGGCATGCGCGGCTCGGACACCTGTGAGCTGATCTTCGAGGACTGCGAAGTGCCGAAGGCCCGGGTGCTCGGTCAGGTGGGTCAGGGCGTGAAGATCCTGATGAGCGGGCTCGACTACGAGCGCGTGGTGCTTTCCGGCGGACCGCTGGGGTTGATGCAGGCGGCGCTCGACATCGTGCTGCCTTACGTCCATGAGCGGGAGCAGTTCGGTCAGCCCATCGGCACCTTCCAGCTCATGCAGGGCAAGATCGCCGACATGTACACCACCCTCAATGCCTGCCGGGCCTATGTCTATGCGGTCGCCCAGGCCTGCGATGCCGGGCGCACCACCCGTTTCGACGCAGCCGGCTGTATTCTGTACGCGGCAGAGAAGGCCACCTGGGTGGCGAGCGAAGCCATCCAGGCCCTCGGCGGCAACGGGTACATCAACGAATACGCCACCGGCCGCCTGCTCCGGGACGCCAAGCTCTACGAAATCGGTGCTGGCACCAGCGAGATCCGCCGGATGCTGATCGGCCGGGAGCTGTTCGACGCTACCGGATGACGCGGCTATAATTCGCGCCCGGAAAGGGCGCCGGTCACCTGAATGAACGCCCAATATTCAGCAAAGAACACGAACATGAAACGACTTCCCAATCTGTCTCTGATGGCCTTTACAGCCCTTTTGGCACTTTCTTTCGGCCTCCTCAGCCAGCCGCTGCAGGCGAACGCCGTGCCGCCCGGTACGGATGACGACATCCGCGAGCGCCTCACCCCATTCGGCAACCTGTGCCGCGCGGGCGAGGACTGCGGCAGCTCAGCCGCCGCGGTGGACACGGGTCCCCTGTCGGGCGAGGCCGTCTACAACCAGTTCTGCTTCGCCTGCCATGCCACCGGCGCCAGCGAAGCGCCTATTTTTGCGGATGCGGAAGCCTGGGCGCCGCGGATCGACAAGGGCATGGATGCGCTGATGAACAGCACCCTGAACGGCATCGGCATGATGCCGCCCAAGGGGACCTGCATGAACTGCTCCGACGACGAGCTTCAGGCAGCCGTGGACTACATGGTGGAGTCCGTCCAGTAACGTCTCCTTCAGGGGTGCGTGTGCACCCCTGCCTCTCCGCCCCAGTCCATCGCCCGGAAGCTGAGCGCTTCCATGAGCTCGGGCTCCCCCACCACGTCTTTCCCGGCGAGATCGGCAATGCTCCGCGCCACCCTCAGTACCCGGTGTACGCCTCTGGCGGACAGCCGGTAGCTGTCGCACGCTTTCTCCAGCAGGCGCCTGGTGGCGGTGGACAATCCACAGATCCTGAGAAGCGTGGCACCGGGCAGCTTTCCGTTGATGCTGCCCTGGCGATCCAGCTGCAGCGCCCTTGCAGAGATTACCCTCGCGCGTACGGCCGCCGGATCCTCTGACTGCACGCCCTCCAGGAGCAGCCGACTGGGTACTTCGCCCACCGGAACGTGCAGATCGATCCGGTCCAGCAGTGGACCCGATATCCGGGACTGGTATCGGCGGACCTGGTCCGGGCGGCAACGACAGCTGCCCTCCCGGCAGACGATGCCTGCCGGGCAGGGATTCATGGCGGCGAGCAGCTGGAAGCCGGCCGGGAAGTGCGCGGTACCGGCCGCCCGGGAGATGCTGATCTCCTGAGTCTCCAGCGGTTCCCGCAGACTGTCCAGCACGCTGGGTTTGTAGTGCGGAAGCTCGTCCAGGAACAGCACGCCATGGTGGGCCAGAGAGATTTCGCCGGGTCGTGGGTGTGAACCGCCGCCGGTCATGGCGGTGGCGGAGATGGAGTGATGCGGAGCCCGCACCGGCCGGACGCGATGGGATGCATCGAGGCCGGCGGCGGAATAGACGGCGGCCACCTCCAGGTTCTCGGTTGCCGAGAGCGGGGGCAGGAGATGGGGCAGATGCCGGGCGAGCAGAGATTTGCCCGTTCCCGGCGGCCCGACCATGAGCAGATGATGGCCCCCGGCCGCGGCGATGGTCAGCGCCCGTTTGGCCGTCAGCTGACCGATCACTTCCGGCGCTGAATCCGCTTCCCGAGGACCATTGTCGGACCGGTGCGGGGGATGGAAATGTCCGGCGGGCTCGCCCTCGAGCACCCGGATCACTTCCTTCAGATGAGCGAGCGCGAGCACCCGGCCGGTATCGGTTCCGGTCGCCGCCCGGGCGAGCGCCGCTTCGGCGGCATTTTCCGCTGGAACGATGAGACGGTCGCCGGCCGGGAGGTGCAGGGCCGCGCAGAGGCTTCCCCGCACCCCTCGAAGCTCTCCAGCCAGACTCAGCTCGCCGAGAAGCTCGAAACCGTGATCCCGTGCATCATCCTCTCTCAGTTGCCCTGTCGCCCGGAGAATGCTGACGGCGATGGCCAGATCGAAGCGGGCGCCTTCCTTGGCCAGATCAACGGGTGCCAGGTTCACCACCACCCGACCATCCGGATACCCGTAGCCGCAGTTGGTGAGCGCACTTTTCACCCGATCACGGGCTTCGCGCACGGCGGCGGCGGGCATCCCCACCAGGGTGGTGCCCGGCAGACCGCCGAGCAGATGGGTCTCGACGATGACCCGGGGTGCCGTAAGTCCGAAGAGGGCCCGGGTGGCAGTACGTGAGCGGGTGGTGACCTCTGCGTCAGCGCTGCCGCTCAAGCTCGGCGATCCTCTCTTCCAGGCGTCGGACCGATTCTTCCAGCTTCGCCATCTGCTCGAGGTGCGCATCGTATTCCCGGCGGGGAACCAGCTGGAACTGGTCGAAGAAGCCGTCCAGCACGGGACGCATGCGTTCGAACAGTGAATCCGGTGCCAGGCTGCCCAGATTCTCGCGCAGACGGCTGATCAGGGTGTCCAGTGGGGTGCTGCTGGTCTGGTTCATGGCCTTCTCTCAGGTGAGGAAATCCGCATCTTACGTGGGTGGGTCCCCGGCCGTGAAAGATTAGGTCCCGGAGGCTTGTGCGCGGCTGCCTCTTTTCCGTGCGCGTCACGGCTGTTGCACCAATCGGAGCGATTGCGCACCAAAAAAGAGCGAGATCTCGTCCATCTTGGTGCGAACGAAGTCGCGAGACTGCGCCGGAGCGCAGTAGGGCGCGGCTAACCTGCTGAAATATAAGGCTGAATACCTTTGGCACGATTTCTGCCCTATGACGAGCACGCGATCTGGATCCCTGTGAAAGATCCAGGCGTTTTACTCAATCATCTATGGGGATCGAAATGAAGAACCTGATCATCGCAGCACTCCTGCTCGGTGCGACCTTTACCGGCGGCGCGGCACTCGCCGACGAACACGAGATTTCGGGCAACGTGGCGCTGACCACCGACTACCGGTTCCGCGGTATCTCGCAGACGGGCCGGGATCCGGCCATCCAGGGCGGCTTTGACTACGGCCACGAGAGTGGTCTGTACATCGGCACCTGGGCCTCCAACGTATCCTTCACCGAAGGTGGAACGGAGATCGATGCGTACGCGGGCTGGGGCACGGATCTCAACGACAACATGTCGCTGGATCTGGGTGTTCTCTACTATGCCTACCCGTCCGACAGTGATGCCGACTATGTGGAAATCTATGGCAGCCTCGGCTTCTACGGCGCCACCATCGGCCTCAACTACTCTCCGGAGTACACCTACGACACCGGCACCTACTTCTACCTCTATGGCGCCTACAGCCTGCCGCTCGGTGAGAACTTCAGCCTCGATCTCAATGTCGGTCTGAACCAGTTCGAAGACGATAACCTGGACTCCTTCCTGGGTGCTGCTGATGCCGGTAAGAGCTACATCGATTACAGCATCGGGGTCACCACCTCGTTGGCCGGTGTGGATCTGACCCTCGCCTATGTGGGAACGGACATCAGCAAGAGCGATTGCTTCGGCGGGACCAAAGACTGCGAGGGCAACGCCGTGGTCACCATATCGAAAAGCCTCTAATTAAGAGAGAATCCCAGGTGCACAGGATCTTCCACAAAGACCTCCCGATCGCATAGCGCGTACAGGGAAGTGCACCTTCGGGCTGACGGGCGCGGCAGCTGAATGCCCGCCCGAGGGTCTGAAACAAGGGATCAACAGGAGAAAACCATGAAATTGATTACCGCCATCATCAAGCCCTTCAAGCTCGACGATGTTCGAGAAGCGCTCTCGGAGATTGGCGTTCAGGGGATGACTGTGACTGAAGTCAAAGGCTTCGGTCGGCAGAAGGGGCACACAGAACTCTACCGCGGCGCTGAGTACGTGGTCGACTTTCTTCCGAAAGTGAAGCTCGAGCTCGCCATCGACGACGGCATGCTGGAGCAGGTGCTGGATGCGATTACCAAATCCGCCAACACCGGCAAGGTGGGCGACGGCAAGATCTTTGTCGCGTCGCTCGAAGAAGTGGTCCGGATCAGAACGGGCGAGACCGGAGCCGAAGCCGTTTAGCGGCTGGCTCTTCTAAATCGGGAGAAAGATTGTGGAAGATCTTGTTCAAACCAACTACGCCCTAGACACGTTCTACTTTCTTGTCATGGGTGCGCTGGTCATGTTCATGGCGCCAGGCTTCGCGATGCTCGAAGCCGGCCTGGTCCGCGCCAAGAATACGACTGAAATCCTTTTGAAAAACGTGGCGCTCTTTGCGATCGCCTGCATCATGTACCTGCTGGTCGGGTACTACATCATGTATCTGGGCGCCGTCGAAGGCGGTGTGATCCCGGACTTCGGTTTCCTGATCGGTGCTGAGAACACCGTGGAGGACACCCTGGCGTCCGACGGTGATATCTATTATTCGGCCCGTTCCGACTACTTCTTCCAGGTGGTGTTCGTGGCAACCGCCATGTCCATCGTCTCGGGTGCAGTGGCCGAGCGTATGAAGCTCTGGGCATTCCTCGCATTCGCCGTGGTGATGACCGGCCTCATCTACCCGCTGCAGGGGATGTGGACCTGGGGCGGCGGCTGGATCTCCGCTGCCGGTTACTCAGACTTCGCCGGTTCCGGCATCGTGCACATGTGTGGCGCTGCCGCGGCACTGGCCGGCGTTCTGCTGCTCGGTGCGCGCAAGGGCAAGTACAACGCGGATGGCTCGGTCAATGCCATTCCGGGTGCGAACATGCCGCTGGCGACCCTCGGCACCTTCATCCTCTGGTTCGGCTGGTTCGGCTTCAATGGCGGATCCGAGCTGATGACGTCCAACATTGAAGAGGCCAATGCGGTCGCTCAGGTCTTCGTCAACACGAACATCGCTGCCTGCGGCGGTGTGGTGGCGGCGCTCCTGACGGCCAAGGCTCTGTTCGGCAAGGCGGACCTCACCATGGCGCTCAACGGTGCCCTGGCGGGACTGGTCGCCATCACGGCCGATCCGCTCAGCCCGGCCGCCGAGTGGGCCATGCTGATCGGCGCAGTCGGCGGCGTGCTGGTGGTCCTCTCCATCGTCACGCTGGACAAGCTGAAGATCGACGATCCGGTGGGTGCCATCTCGGTGCATGGTGTAGTCGGCATCTGGGGCATCCTGGCCGTGGTGTTCAACAACGGTGACGCAACCCTCATGGGGCAGCTCATCGGCATCGTCGGCATCTTCGGCTGGACCTTCGGCGCGGCGCTGGTCGTCTGGGGCATCCTCAAGGCGGTCATGGGCATCCGGGTCAGCGAAGAAGAAGAGTACGAAGGCGTGGATATCGCCGAGTGCGGCATGGAAGCCTACCCCGACTTCGTGAAGGTCGGCGGTACCTAGAACGCCTCTGTGCTGCCGGGTCTGCCCGGCAGCAGAAGGGTTTCAGGGCGCGCAGTGCAAGCTGCGCGCCTTTTTTCGTGCTGGCCGTGGACCGGACTGTCTTCCAAACCCGCTACAATGGCGGCTGACTTCGCATCATCCTGAAACCATGAGATACATCAGCACCCGGGGCGGGACGGACCCCATGCCTTTCAAAGACGCGGTGGTCACGGGAATGGCGCCGGACGGCGGCCTGCTGATTCCTGAGCGGATCCCGGACGTACGGGGCTCACTCGACGGCTGGCGCGGCATGCCTTTCGTGTCTTTCGCTCAGGCGATGATCCCGCTGTTCGTGGACGACATCCCGAAAGACACGCTGGATGGATTGATCGCCCGGGCCTATGCCACCTTCGATCACGAGGAAGTGGTGCCCTTCCGGGCGGTCAAGGGCCTTACGGGCAATCACGACCTGCAGGTGATGGAGCTGTTTCACGGACCCACGCTCGCCTTCAAGGACGTGGCGCTGCAGCTGCTCGGTCAGCTCTTCGAGTACATCCTCGAGGAACGGAACGAACACATCAACATCCTCGGGGCGACCAGCGGTGACACGGGCAGTGCCGCCATCGCCGGAGTCCGGGGGCTGCCCTCGGTGGACGTCTTCATCATGTTTCCGGAGGGGCGGGTGAGTCCGCTGCAGGAACGGCAGATGACCACCATCGCCGACGAGAACGTGCACTGCCTTGCGGTCCAGGGAAGCTTCGACGACTGCCAGTCGCTGATGAAGGGCCTCTTCGCGGATTCGGAGGCGAAAGCCGGATTGTCCCTCGGGGCCGTGAACTCCGTGAACTGGGCCCGGGTGCTGGCGCAGATCGTCTATTACGGCTACGCCAGTCTGAAGTTTGCGGGTCCGGACCCCGTCACCTTCGTGGTGCCGACCGGGAATTTCGGCAACGTCTTCGCCGGCTATCTGGCAAAGCGGATGGGCTTTCCCATCGACCGGCTCATCATCGCTACCAACGACAACGACATCCTGGCCCGGTTTTTCGAAACCGGCGAGTACGCCCGCGGCACAGTGCATCACACCACCAGCCCGGCCATGGACATCCAGGTGGCCAGCAACTTCGAGCGTTATCTCTACTACTACTTCGACGAGGACCCGGTGCGCCTGCGCGGCTTCATGGAAGACTTCGCCCGGACAGGCAGCGCTTCCGTGGGTGTGCCGCCCGATACGGACGATTTCCTGGCCACTGCGGTCAGCGAAGCCGAGGTGCGGGAGACCATCGCCCGGGTCTTCTCGGAGAACGGTTACGTGGTGGATCCACACACGGCGGTGGGACTGGCTGCGGCCAGCCGGTTCCGGCTGCCGGGTGTTCAGATCTGTGCCGCCACGGCCCATCCGGCGAAGTTTCCGGAGGCGGTGAACGACGCGATCGGTGCGGCGCTGGCCAGTCATCCGACGCTGGAGGCGCTCAAGGATCTGCCCGTGCGGAAAACGGTGATCCCCGCGACCACGGAGGCGGTGCGTGCTTACCTCGATGCGCATACCACCACGCCGCGGCTGGAGACTGAGCGGTAAAGTCACGAACGCATGCTGATCACCCTGCTGCTCCTGGCCGTTGGTATCGCGCTCCTGATCGGGGGTGGCGCTCTGCTGGTGCAGGGTGCCTCGACATTTGCGGCCCGGGCGGGAGTGTCACCTCTCATCATCGGTCTCACGGTGGTCGCCTTCGGCACCAGCCTGCCGGAGCTCATGATCAACAGCCTTGCCGCCCTTTCGGGCGCTTCCGGCCTGGCGTTCGGCAACGTGATCGGCTCGAACATCGCCAATCTGGGCCTGGTGCTCGGCATCTCGGCCCTGTTCGCACCCATTGCCATTCAGGGTCAGCTCATCGTACGGGAACTGCCGCTGCTGCTTCTGGCACTGGCCGTGCTCCTGGTCATGATTCTGGACGGCCCGCTGCGGGGCGGCACTGCACAGATCGATGCGTCGGATGCCCTCATCCTGATCCTTCTGTTCTGTGCCTTTCTCTACATCATGACCCGGGACGTCATCCGGCAGAGTCGTGATCCGCTGGTGACCGTGGCCGAGCACCTGTCGATCCCGGGTGGACAGACCGGAGTGTTGTCGGTCAGATGGAACCTCGCGCAGGTCGCGACCGGCGTGCTGCTGCTCGCTCTGGGCGGACGGATGACCATCGACTACGGCATCGAGCTTGCCGAGGTGCTCGGAGTCTCAAGCACGGTCGTCGGTCTCATCTTCATCGCCGTAGGCACCAGCCTGCCGGAGCTGGTGACCTCGGTGATCGCCGCCATCCGCAGGGAACCGGATCTCTGCGTAGGCAACGTGCTGGGCTCCAACCTGTTCAATTCGCTGTTCGTGCTGCCGGTGGGCGCTCTGATTGCACCGGTGGCGGTACCGGAGGGAGGGACGGCCGATCTGCTGGTGTCTTTCCTGTTCGCTGTCGCTCTCCTGCCGATATTCATGTTCGGCAACCGCTACATGGGTCGGGTCGCCGGGATGCTCTGCCTCCTGGCTTACGTGGGCTATCTGAGCGCGCGGGTCCTGATCTGAATCCGGATCAGCGTTCGTGAATGCGGCGCACCGCCTCCGGCAGCTGGCTGAGACAGTCTACGACCTCGGTCGGCTGAGTGTGGGTTTCGGTACCGTGGGAGCGATCGTTCCCCGCGCGGTTCACCCAGATGGTATGCATGCCCACGCGACCGGCCCCATGGATGTCGTCCACCAGATGGTCGCCGATGTGGATGGACTCATTCGCACGCACACCGGCCCGGTCGAGAGCGGCGTGGAAGATGTCGGGCGCGGGTTTGCTCGCCGACACGTCGGCAGAGGCGAAGGCGAAGCTGAAGTACTTCGTGAGACCGATCCGGCCGATGTGCGCATTGCCGTTGGTCAGAGCCGCCAGCTGATAGCGCTCAGCCAGACGGGCCAGGGTCTCCAGCGCATGCTCGAAGAACACCACCTGCTGCCTGGCCTCGAAAAAGACCAGAAAGGCGGCCCGGGCCTGTTCCCGTGCGGCCGCTTCCGTCATTCCGAGCCGACGCATCCCCGCCTGGAGTACAGCCTCCCGCAGCCGGGAGACGTCGTGGCCGAGCGTCGGCTCGGCATCGACGAGGGCCTGGCGTATCTCCTGGATCGTCTCCGGAGTCATGAGAGGCCGGTATCCGGGCACCGCTTCGTCGAGCCAGACGGCCATGGCGTTCTCGGCGTGGCGGATCACGGTACCCACGTCCCAGAGCGTATTGTCCAGATCGAAGGTGACGAGTCGGATGTCAGCCATCGTCCGCGGCATCCACCCCGGACCTGGCCTCTTTCTTCAGCTCCGCCCGTGGATGGGCCGAGTCGTAGACGCTGGCGAGATGCTGGAAATTCAGGTGGGTGTAGATCTGCGTGGTGCCGAGGTCGGAATGGCCGAGCAGCTCCTGAACCGCCCTGAGATCACCGCTCGATTCGAGAAGGTGGCTGGCAAACGAATGACGCAGCATGTGTGGGTGCAGTTCGGTGCTGCCGAGCTGACGGGCAGCCAGCTGCTTGAGACGGTTCTGAACCGTGCGGGGGCTGATCCTGGAGCGCCCTCGGCCGGTGAACAGGGGCACCGATCCGGGCTCACCGGTGGCGGGATGCACGGACAGCCAGTCCCGGAGGGCGGCGACACAGTGCCGACCGAGCGGCACCTGCCGGGCCTTACGGCCTTTGCCCAGCACGGTGACGAATCCGTTGTCCAGATCCAGATCGGTGCGGTCCAC
This sequence comes from Gammaproteobacteria bacterium, assembly GCA_030425195.1. Taxonomy (GTDB): domain Bacteria; phylum Pseudomonadota; class Gammaproteobacteria; order Pseudomonadales; family Azotimanducaceae; genus SZUA-309. The sequence continues at coordinate 112,732 of JAUIAV010000008.1, forward strand.
ACCCACCAGCTCGGACAGACGCAGCCCGCTGCCGTAAAGAAGCTCGAGCATGGCCTTGTCCCGCTTCAGCACGGGTGTGGTGGCGTCGAATTCGAAGAGCTTCGCTGCCTGATCCGCATCGAGCGTTCCGGGCAGCCGGTTTCTCGGTCTGGGCGCCCGGGCAGCGGCGGCCGGGTTTTTCCGGGTCTGGCCGCGGGCCTCCAGATAGCCGAAGAAGCTGCGCACGCTCGACAGAGCCCGATGGATGCTCCGCGGTGCCAGGCCGGCGCTGTGCAGGCGGGCAACGAAGGCGTTCACATCCGACCGGGTGATCCTTTCCGCTGGCGCGTCGGTGGTCGCCGCGAAACGGACCAGGTCCCGCCGATAGGCGGCCAGGGTATTGGCCGAGTAATTCTTTTCGTATCTGAGATGGTCGAGGAACGCGGCGATGGCCGAGTCGAGAGGGCGTGCGCCGGTGCCCGTCACTTTGCCAGGCGCTGGATCACCCGCCCGAGCACCTCACCGATATAGGTGACGAAGAGGGTGTCCATGTCGGAGGTGAAGTGGTGGGTATGACGGCTGCCGATCGCCAGACAGCCTTCGCCCCCTTCCCAGAACACGGGGGCGAGGACGGCGCTGCCGTCGTGCTCGTGTTCCTGGATGGGGAACAGTCCGGCCAGCTCCTCGGCCCGCAGTACCGTGCAGACGGGCGCGTTCGAACGCACGAACCGGTCGTAGGGGGGATCGGATTCGTGGCTCGCCAGGTGGTCCAGATGCACGGGGAGCTGCATGAGGTGACAGCAGACGAAGTCGGCCTGAAAATCCGCCAGCATGTAGGTGGCCAGCACCTCGTTCAGCTCGTGCCAGTTGTGTACGTTCAGAAGCTCCAGGGTCAGCGTGCGGGTCTTGGCGAACAGCTCGTCGTTGTCCTTGGCCGCCTGAAGCAGCTCGTTCATCCGCCGCCGCATCTGCATGTTGCGTTCCCGCAGGATGGCGACCTGGCGCTCGATCAGAGAGACTGCCCGGCCACTGTCGTGGGGCAGGTTCAGTTCGGAAAGCAGAGCCCGGTGACGCTGAAAGAAATCCGGAGCCGCCCTCAGGTAGGCGACCACGTCGTCGTCGGTCAGATTGTGCGGGTCCGGTTCGATGGCTGTGCTCATTGGATCAGGCTTGTCTGGCAGTCGGGCCGCCAACTTCGATCTGCCCCTCGTAGACCAGCGTGGCGGGTCCGGTCATTTTAACGGGGGTACCCGGACCCTGCCAACGGATCCGAACCTTGCCGCCCGGGAGAGAGACCTTCACCCGTTCATCCACCAGGTTCTGCAGCCTGCTCACCACCGCGGCTGCGCAGGCACCGGTACCGCAGGCCCGGGTCTCGCCCACGCCGCGCTCGAACACCCTCAGTCGGATGAAGCCACGATCCACGACCTGGCAGAAGCCGATGTTGGCGCGTTCCGGAAAGAACGGGTGGCCGGTGAGCCGTTCACCCAGTTCTTCAACCCTGGCGCTGGCGATGTCGGTGACCTGGAGCACCCCATGGGGGTTGCCCATGGACGCGACGGCCAGCTCGTGCTGCTCGCCGGCGCCGTCGGAAAGGGTGAAGAGTGTGGCCTCCCCCGCATCCCGGGTCGCCACGGCCAGCCCGGGCAGGCAGGGGATGACTTCCGGTGCCAGGCCGGGCGCACCCATGTCCACCTCGACCTGATCGCCGTCGAGCAGTGTGGCTTCGATCCGTCCGGTACCGGTCTGGAAGCGGATGCCGGGTCTGACGCACATACCCGTATCGGCCACCAGCTTTGCCACGCAGCGAGCGCCGTTGCCGCACTGCTCGGCCTCGGTGCCGTCCGCGTTGTAGATCCGGTAGCGGAAGTCCACCTCCGGATCGTCCGGCGGCGCCACGATCAGAAGCTGATCGAAACCGATGCCCGTGTGCCGGTCGGCCCAGCCGCGGATCTGATCCGGCGTCGGCTCGAAAGTCTGGCTGACCAGATCCAGGACCATGAAATCGTTGCCGAGCCCGTGCATCTTCGCGAATCGGACTTTCATGACCGCCGGCCCGCCGCACCGGCCTGTTCATGCCGGTAGAGATCCTCGATGGTCTCGCGCCGGCGGATCACCTCGAAGTCGCTGCCGTCCACCAGCACTTCGGCCGGTCGCGGGCGGCTGTTGTAGTTGGAGCTCTGGGCCATGGCGTAGGCACCGGCGGAATGAACGGCGACCAGATCGCCGGGAGCCAGAGTCAGCGGCCGGTCCCGGGCCAGAAAATCACCGCTTTCGCAGACCGGACCCACCACGTCCCAGCGCCCGCTGATCGCCCCTTCGCCCGGCTCGCAGACCGGCTCTATCCCATGCCAGGCCTGGTACAGCGCGGGCCGGATCAGGTCGTTCATCGCCGCGTCCACCACGGCGAACTGCGGTCCGCCCGGCTCGCCGGCCGGCTTGAGGTACTCCACGCGGGAGACCAGGATGCCGCCGTTGGCCACCAGATAGCGGCCCGGTTCCACGGAAAGGGTCAGGGGGCGGCCCTGGAGCGCCGCCTGCACCCGTTGCCCGTAGGCTGCGATGTCGAACTCGACTTCCCGGTCGTAGGTGACCCCGAATCCGCCGCCCATGTCCAGGTGTTCGAGCTCGACCCCCCGGCCTGCCAGGGTGTCCACCAGATCGAGCAGCCGGGCGAGCGCCTCCAGCATGGGCTCCATGGTCTCGATCTGGGAGCCGATGTGGCAGGCGACGCCCACCGGCGTCAGCCACTCGCTCGCCCTGGCGGTCTCGTACAGTGACAGGGCTGTCTCCGCCGGCACACCGAACTTGTTCTCCTTCAATCCGGTCGAGATGTACGGGTGCGTTGCCGCATCCACGTCCGGGTTAATGCGGAAGGCCACGCGAGCCGGCCGTTCGAGCAGTCCCGCCCGCGCCTCGAGGCGCGTGAGCTCCGCGGCGCTTTCCACGTTGAAGCAGTCGATGCCCGCTTTCAGAGCCAGATCCATTTCCTCGACCGTTTTGCCGACGCCCGAGAAGACCACGCGGGCCGGATCCCCGCCGGCTGCCATCACCCGCATCAGCTCGCCGGCGGAGACGATGTCGAATCCGGCACCGAGATCGTTGAACAGTCTGAGTACGGAAAGGTTGGAGTTCGCCTTGACCGCGTAGCAGACCCGGCTGTCTTTACCGCAATCGGCGAAAGCCGCCGTCAGCGAGCGGTATCGGTTCTCGAAGTACGCCCGGGAATACACATACACGGGTGAGCCCACGCTCTGGACGATGTCCGGAACGGGCACGGATTCCACGTGCAGGACGTCACCGGCTGAGCCGGTTTCCCGGTGAAAGACGTTCATTGGCGGGTGGCGCTCGCGCGGAACAGCGTTATCCGGGCACCCGCATCGGGGTTACCGCCTTCTTCAGGCAGGTAAAGGGGCCCTTTCTGACCACAGGTGGCAACGAGCGTGGTGAGCAGCCAGAGTATCGTCCAGCGCACGACGCGATCCTCGAGTTCAATCGACCGAGTATAGCACCCGGGCTCTGGCCACGGCCGCGCGCACCTGGTCGGGCGCCGTGCCGCCGAAGTGGCGCCGTGCCGCCACGGAACCCTCCAGGGTGAGCACGTCGAACACGTCAGCCTGAATCCCCTGGTGGAACTGCCGGAGCTCATCGAGGCTGAGCTCGTGCAGATCCTTCTGCTCGGTGATGGCGTAGCTCACCGTGCGGCCGACGATGTCGTGCGCGTCGCGGAAAGCCACCCCGGAACGGACCAGATAGTCGGCCAGGTCGGTGGCCGTGGCGAAACCGCCACCCGCCGCGCGGCGCATGTTGTCGGGCCGTGCTTCGATGGCGGGAATCAGCCCGATGAGGGCGGTCAGGGTATCGCTGAGGGTGTCGACGGCGTCGAACAGGGGTTCCTTGTCTTCCTGATTGTCCTTGTTGTAGGCGAGCGGCTGACCTTTCATCAGGGTCAGGGTGGCGGTCAGGTGACCGAAAACACGCCCGGTCTTGCCGCGTATGAGCTCGGGGACGTCCGGGTTCTTCTTCTGCGGCATGATGGACGAGCCGGTGCAGAACCGGTCCGGCAGATCCACGAAAGAGAAGGGTTCGGACATCCAGAGCACCAGCTCCTCCGACCAGCGGGAGAAGTGCATCATCATGATGCTGGCGGCGGCGCAGAACTCGATGATGAAGTCCCGGTCGCTGACGGAATCCAGCGAATTCTCCGACGGTCCGCTGAAGCCGAGCTCCGCGGCCACCTGGTCCCGATCGATGGGGAAAGTGGTTCCCGCCAGCGCGGCCGCGCCCAACGGCAGCACGTTCAGACGCTCCCGGCAGTCGGCGAGACGTCCCGCATCCCTTCGAAGCATCTCGTGCCAGGCCAGCAGATGGTGGCCGAATGTGATGGGCTGGGCCGTCTGCAGGTGGGTGAAGCCGGGCATGATGGTGTCCGCATAGCGGTCCGCAAGGTCGAGCAGGGCGTCACCCAGGGTCCGCGTTTTCCCGAGCAGCCCGTCCACCTCGGCTCTGAGGTAGAGGCGGATGTCGGTGGCCACCTGATCGTTCCTGGAACGGCCCGTATGCAGCTTCTTGCCCGTGTCTCCGATGAGGGCGACCAGGCGGCTTTCGATGTTCATGTGCACGTCTTCGAGGCCGACCTGCCACTCGAAGGCGCCCTCATCGATCTCTTTGTGGATCGTCTCCAATCCGGCTACGATGCTGGCACGCTCCTCGTCGCTGATGATGCCCGTGGCGCCGAGCATGTTGGCGTGGGCAATCGACCCCTGAATATCGTAGTGATACAGGCGCGCATCGAAGGAGACGGAGGCGGTAAAGGTCTCGACGAAGGCATCCGTCGCCTCCGTGAAGCGTCCGCCCCAGGGCTTTTCTTCCTGACTCATAATCTCGGATCAGTGGATTGCGGGTTGCGACTGAAAAGTCAGTAGCGACTGACAGGTTAAGCGACTAACAGGTTAAAAGGTATAGACACCAGAGAGTGGCCGATTATAGCAACCAATCTCTCTCGCTGATCGATTCGCGGCCTTTCGTTGTCCCCGATCTCTGCAATGTGGGTGCGCTCTCTCTGCTGGTGCTGTTCGGTGAGCTGCTGGTCCTCGTTCTGCTCTTCGCCGGCGGCGGGATCAGCTGGATGCGGCTCGCGCTCATGTCCCTGTTCGTGCAGTGGGTGGCGCTCAGCAGCGCGGGCCTCATCTGTGCGAGCCGGCGCTGGCTGGCCGGGCTCGGACTGCTCACCGGTTCTCTGGTTGCGTTCGGGATGGTGATGGGCGTGACCCTCACCGTCGGTCTGTTCGCGTCCTGGCTGCTGGAGGGGGCCGTGATCTGGGGGACGCTGGCAGGCCAGCTCGTCATCGCCGGCATCATCACTGCACTCACGCTGCGCTACTTCTACGTGCAGCAGCAGCTGCGGGCCCAGGAGCAATCGGAGCTGGAATCGCGTATCCAGGCGCTGCAGTCACGTATCCGCCCGCACTTTCTCTTCAACAGCATGAACATCATCGCCAGTCTCATCCCGACCGATCCGGATACGGCGGAGACGGTGGTGGAGGATCTTTCCGAGCTGTTCCGGGCCAGCCTCAACGATGCCGGCAATCAGGTGCAGCTGGCGGAAGAGCTGGATCTGTGCGAGCGCTATGTGCGGATCGAAGCGCTGCGCCTCGGTGACCGGCTGAAGCTCGACTGGCAGGTGGAAACACCGGAGCGCACGGTGAAGATTCCGCTGCTGACGCTGCAGCCGCTGCTCGAGAACGCCATCTACCATGGCATACAGCCGCTGCCCGAGGGTGGCACCATCTCCGTGCGGCTCTGGTTCGATTCCGATCGCGTGAACGTGGAAATCGACAACCCGCTGCCGCCGGACAGTCAACGGTCTCAGAGTCAGGGCAACAAGATGGCCCTGAACAACATCCGCAGCCGTCTGGCGGTGCTTTACGGTGGCCGGGCGGATCTGTCCACCCGGGAGGCGGATGGACGGTACGTGACGGCGTTGCGCTACCCGCTGTCGATGGATGCCGGCGAACGCCAGTAAGGAGCCTGACCAATGAGAATCATGATCGTGGACGATGAGCAGCTGGCCCGGGACCGGCTGTCGAGGATGATCGACGGTTTCGAGAGCCACGAGGTGGTGGGCGAGGCCGCCAATGGCGTGGAAGCCGTCAAGGTCGCCTCCACCATGCAGCCCGAGGTGGTACTCATGGACATCCGGATGCCCGGCATGGACGGGCTGGAAGCCGCCCGCCACATCGTCGAGATCGAGGAGCCTCCGGCGGTGATCTTCTGCACCGCCTATGAGGAGCATGCGGTGGAAGCCTTCGATCTGCAGGCGGTGGGGTACCTGCTCAAGCCGGTGCGCAAGGAGAATCTGGAAGCGGCACTCGGCAAGGCGCAGCGGGTGAACAAGGCTCAGCTCGCCGCGCTCGCGGAAGAGCAGCCGCCCCGCCGTACGCACATCTCGGCGCGCACGCGCAAAGGCATCGAGCTCATTCCCGTGGACGACGTCCGCTATTTTCAGGCAGACCAGAAGTACGTGACCGTCCGGCACGGTGATGGCGAGATCATCATCGATGAGACTCTGAAGGAGCTCGAGGAGGAATTCGGCGAACGCTTTCTGCGCGTGCACCGCAATGCGCTGGTGGCGGCCCGGTTCATCACGGGTCTCACCCGCCAGTCAGACGGTCGCTACCAGATCCAGCTGAGAGACGTGGAGGAAACCGTGGACATCAGCCGGCGTCACGTGGCCATGGTCCGCAAGGTGGTGAAGAACCTGTGATCGAACGCATCGTCATCGCGACCCGGGAAAGCCGGCTCGCCCTCTGGCAGGCCGAGTTCATCCAGGCGGCGCTCACGAGGGCGAGCCCGGGTACCGAGGTCGCCCTGCTCGGCATGACGACCCAGGGCGATCACTGGCTGAGCTCGCCGCTGTCTCAGGTGGGCGGCAAGGGTCTGTTCGTCAAGGAGCTGGAAGAGGCCATGCTGAGCGGGCGGGCCGATCTGGCCGTGCATTCCATGAAAGACGTGCCGGCACATCTGCCGGAAGGTTTTGTGCTGCCGCTGATCGGCTTCCGGGCCGATGTGCGGGATGCGCTGGTTTCACCGTCGGGCGCGACCCTCGAAAATCTGCCGGAGGGGGCCGTGGTGGGCTCGTCGAGCCTGCGCCGCCAGGCCATGCTGCTGGCAGCGCGGCCGGATCTCGAGGTCAGACCCGTGCGCGGGAACGTGAACACCCGGCTCGCAAAGCTCGATGCGGGCGAATATGACGCACTGGTACTGGCCGCCGCCGGACTGGATCGCCTGGGGCTGGAAGCCCGGATCACCGAACGGCTGCCGGAATCGGTATCACTGCCCGCGGCCGGACAGGGCGCGCTGGGGGTCGAGTGCCGGCAGGCGGACGCGGAACTGATCGCGCTGCTCACCGAGCTGCAGGAGGCGGATGTGGCCGCCTGCGTTCTGGCGGAGCGGGCCGTGAGCGCCGGTATCGGTGCGGACTGTTCCGCACCCCTGGGTGCATATGCCATGAAGACGGCTGACGGAATCCGCCTCCAGGCCCGACTGGGCGCACCGGACGGGAGCCGGATGCTCACCGGGAGTGCAGAGGGAGATGACCCGGCAGCGGTGGGAGAGGAAGTGGTCGGACAGCTGAAAGCCCAGGGTGCGCTGGCGCTGCTCGCCGCCATTCCCGAGCCAGGTGGCCTCGATAGGTGACAGGATGAGCGGCGGGGTACCCTGACATTGCGGGTCTGGGTGACTCGAAGTGAGCCCGGCTGCAGCCGGCAGGCCGAGGCGCTGCGGGCGGCCGGCTTCGATGTGCTCGCAGCGCCCGTGCTGACCATCGAAGCGACGGGGAATCCGGTCCCCGAAGGTGCGTTTAGCCACGTTTTCTTCCTGTCCGAGCAGGCGGTCCGCCATGGTGGCGATCTGTCCTATGCCCGGAGCGCCAGCGTTTACGCCGTAGGTACGCGGACCGCGATCCGTCTCCAGGAGGCCGGCATACGGGCTGCGGTGCCGGACCAGGCAAGCAGCGAAGGGCTGATCGCCGAGCTGCATGACGTGCCGCTCGACGGCGCCGCCTGCCTGATCGTCGCGGGAGAAGGCGGCCGCAAGGCGCTGGTGGCGTATCTCGAGGGGCGATCGGCAGACGTGTTCGAGCATCTCTGCTATCGACGGAATGCCGTGGAAACACCGCCGCCGTCACTACGTGGAATCACCCATATTCTCATCGCCAGTCAGGATGGATTCAGGGCCATGGCCCGGTTATGGTGCTCAGACGGTGGCGATTCGGACGTCCAGGTGATTGCCGCATCGGACCGGATCGCGGCGCTGGGGCCTGAGCTCGGATTCAGTAATCTGAACGTGGCTGCCGGTGCCACGGATGCAGATTTCATTGCCGCACTGGAAGTTCAGTAATGCCAAGCGATGGGGACCGTCCCGACGACCGTAAACCGGATGAAGCGCTGGATCCGCTCGCGCAGCCGCCGCTCACCCGTCCGCCGCCCCGCCCGCTGACCGGCAGCCGGCCGGCGCCGGACTCCGAGGACTCCGAGGCGTCTGAGGAGCCGGAGGATTCGACGCTGCAGGAAGCAGCGGAGACGTCTGCGGCGTCAGAAGCGTCTGACGAAACCGCCGAACCCGCTGCGGCGCCACCGCCACCACCGAAGCCCCGCGGCCGGTTTCTCGGCTTCCTCGGTCTGCTGTTCGGTCTGGCAGGTCTCGGCGTTGCCGGTTATCTCTACTACACGTTGATCTATCTGGCCCCGGAAGCGGCGCTGGCCGATCGGATCGCCGCGGTCGAGTCGGAGCTCGCAACCAGTGAACGATCGTTGCGGACGCTGGCCGACGCTCAGGCCGAGGCGCTGGCCGACTTCGCTGCCGAACAGCGTCGTGCCAGAGAAGCCGGGCAGCAGGAAGTGCTGGAAGCGGTCAACCGGGTCAGCAACGCAGCGCCACCGTCCCGCCGTGAATGGAAGGTCGCGGAGCTCGCCTATCTCCTCAGAATCGCCAATCACCGGGTACTGATGGAGCGCGACGTGAGCGGCGCGCTGGTGCTTCTCAAGGCCGCGGATGCCATTCTGCAGGGGCTGGATGATTTCGCGCTCTATCAGGTACGGGCGCAGCTGGCCGACGAAATCCTTGCGCTCGAGAGCGTCGAGAGCAATGACGTGCAGGGTTTGTTTCTCAGACTCGAAGCGATCAAGACCGAGATCAGCGCTCAGAGTGTCAAGCTGCCGCGTTTCGAGAAGGAAGCGGTGGAAGCGTCACAACCGGGTTTCTGGTCGGCGCTGTGGAACCAGATCGGCGGCTACATGCGCTTCCGCCGGTTCGAAGGCGCGAGCGTGCGCCCTCTGCTGGCACCTGAAGAGGAAGCCTACCTGGAGCTGAATCTGCGGCTCATGCTCGAGCGCGCCCAGCTGGCCGCGCTGCGCCGCGAGCAGGTGATCTACGAGCAGAGCCTGCAGACGGCGGCGGACTGGATCGCCGAATATCTGGACCCGGAGAGCCCGGGGGTCATGCGCGCGCTGGAAGAGCTCGGGCTGCTCTCAAACGTGGTGCTCGACCGGCCGCTGCCTGACGTTTCGGGATCTCTCAGCGCCCTCAAGGCTCTGGGGGAAGCATGAAGCTCGGGTTGCTGCTCGTCGTCGTGGCCGTGGTGCTCGGCGGCCTGATCGGCACGCTCGTCGTTCGCGACCCGGGCTACGTGCTGCTGTCCTACGGCGACATGGCGTTCGAAACCAGTCTCTGGTTCGCTCTGGTGCTGCTTGCGCTGGCGTATCTGCTGCTCCGTCTGACTGTCTGGTTGTTCACCCGGACCCTGGCCAGCAGCAGCCGTCTCGGAAACTGGCTGAAACGGCGGAAGGCCACCCGGGCACAGAAACAGACGGTCAAGGGGCTGCTGCTGATGTCGGAAGGGCAGTGGGCGGAAGCCCGCAAGGTGCTGACCGCTTCCGCCCGGGAAGTGGGGACGCCGTTGATCAATTACCTCTCGGCCGCCAGGGCCGCGCACGAGATGGGCGATGCACAAGGCAGGGATGCGTTGCTGCGGCAGGCGCACGAGTCCACGCCGGGCTCCAGGTTCGCCGTGGGGCTGACCCAGGCGGAGCTTCAGAAGAACGCGGCCCAGTGGGAGCAGAGCCTGGCGACGCTGCTGCAGCTGAAGTCGTCATCGCCGCGCCATCCGCAGGTACTCCTGATGCTGACGGAGGTGTACGAGCAGCTGGCGGACTGGCAGGCGCTCATCGAGCTCCTGCCCGAGGTCAGAAAGCGGAAGCTCTTCGGCGAACGGGCCTTCGAAGCGCTGCAGCGTCGTGCCTGGATCGCCCGGCTCGGGCAGGCGGAAGCCCCGGATGCGGCGATCGTGTTCCGGGAGCTGCCCAAGGAGCTGAAGCGGGCGCCGGATCTGGTGGCCGCCTATGCGCGCGCGCTCATGACCGCGGGTGGAGACGAGGCAGCGGATCTGGCGGAGACCGCCATCCGGCAGGCGCTGCAGCAGACCTGGGACGATGATCTGGTCGTTCTCTACGGGCAGATCACCGGTGCCGACAGTGAGCGACGGCTCGTGGTCGCCGAAGGGTGGGTGAAAGAGAAGCCCAACGATCCGAAGCTGCTGCTCACCCTCGGCCGCATCTGCCTCATGAACGAGTCCTGGGCGAAGGCCCGCGAATACCTGGAGACGAGCCTGCGACTCCAGCAGACACCGGAAGTCTATGGGGAGCTCGGCCGCCTCTGCGTGGCGCTCGGCGACAGCGAGCGTGGCGGCGAGTATCTGACCCATGCTCTCACCGGCCTGCCCGATCTGCCCATGCCGGTCAGGAACGCCTGAACCCGCCCCCGGGTCGGCCGAGTGACCGGGTCGCTTCCGAGACCTCGGCGCCGAGCAACCCGGCCAGCCCGTCGACGAGATTCGAGAGAAAACGCTCGGCGTCTGCACCCCTGAAGGCACCCGGGGCACGGGCCCGCTGGGACATGGAGGAAGCACACAGACGCACGGCCATCTCCATGCGCCGGACGAAAGCGTCGTCATCCAGATGGGCGAGCGCCCTCCGGAGCAGGCCGCGGAGTCTCACGCCGCTGTCGCCACCGCCGCCCTGCACTTCCACCCGAGCCAGGGCGGAGGCTTCCATGACCGCGAGCTCATGGCCGAAGGCTTTCACGTACCGGCGGTAACCCACATCCCGTCTGGCGAGATCGAAAGGCGGCTGGATCATGAGCAGGCAGAGCTGGCGCAGGGTGGGTGAGTCCGTCTGCTCGAGGAGCGAATCGAGAAGGGCGCCCCGTTCTGACTGCACCTGAATCGAGCGCTCGGCGTGCACGGCGTCGATCAGTCCCTTCAGGTTCCCGAAGTGGTACTGCAGCGCGGACGTATTCTTCTGGTCTGCTTCGGTGAGGATCAGCCGGATGGTCACGTTTTCGATGCCGTTCTCGGCGATGAGCTTCTCGGCCGCCCGCATCAGAGCCTGTCGGGTCGCTGCGCCGCGTGCCTGACGATTGTCCGCCGAGGGTCGCATCTTTCACCGATCTCCCGGATCAGCCGAACGGGCCGCGATCTCGTTCTCCACCCGCCAGATCCGATCCTGTCCCCACCAGGCAGCCGACGGTGCGCTGCCGCCGCTGACCCGGAAACTCGGAACGCCCCAGAGGCCGGCGCCGAGCATCCCGCTCAGGTTTTCATCCAGCAGAGATTCCCAGTCGGCATCCCGGCTGGCCGCTCGCAGTGCCGGCCAGGACAGCCCCGCCCGGCGCGCAACTGCCTCGAGCCCTTTGTCAGCGGTGATATCCACGCCATCCATCCAGGCCGCCTGCAGATACTCTGTCACAAAGGCCATCTCCCTTTCGAGCGCCACGGCGCCCGGGAAGAGGGCGAAGGCCCGTTTCACGGGTTCGCCGAACGGGTCCACGATCCGCCCGAGCGGCGCACCGTGGGCGCGTCCTTCCCGCCCTGCATCGGTGATGATATGCCGCTGCTTTGCCCGGGGGGCGGTCACTCCGCGCATGAGCATGGGCATCACCGGGCGCAGATGGACGGACACGCCGCTGCGGTCGATCAGGTCGAGCACCCGACGGTGTCCCACCGCGGTATACGGACTCCGCAGTGACGGGAAGTACTCCAGGTGTACGCCGCTGCAGTCCAGTTCCGTCGTGTCCCGGGGGACCGGCTCGGGTACGCAGACGGCCGCTCCGGGGGAGGCCAGGCCTTCCGTTCTCAGACGCGCCTCCAGCAGATGCAGCCTGTCCAGGCCCCAGAACCACTCGCCGTCGAAATAGAACATGCCGCCCTGGAAATGACCGAGCCGGCGCCGAAGGCGATTACCGGCTTCCACGGCCTGATTCACCCGTTGTGCGTTGCCGCTCCGAAGCTGTTCCCCCGACCAGAGCGCGTCGCCGATTTCGACCGCCCGCGTCGCGAAGGCCCCTGTCTCGAGTGCGCCCGCCAGCGCGTCGTTCGCAGCTGCCAGGGTATCCGCCTCCGGCAGCCGGGCAGCGGCCGGAAAACGGACTCCGTAGGCGGCGGCGATGCTTTCCGCGTCGGAAAGCGCCCAGGCGTCGAACTGTCCGCTGCTGCCGAGATATTCGGGTGCCGGCCGCGAGGTGAGATGCACTTCGAAGGTGACCGGGTAGCACTCGCGCAGCTGCGCCAGCTTCTGCACGGCCAGATGGCTGTAGGGATCGTCCGCCTGATGGAAGTAGTGCACCGCCGGGAGCGCGCCGCGCAGACGTCGAAGGAGCCTGGCCCGGCGCCGGCCGAACTCGGCGAAACCTCCGGACGCGAGCCTCGTCATGACCGCTGACCGGATACGGGTCTCAGGGCGCATGAACGAGAATGTCCGTGCTGCCGGTGGGCAGGTCGAAGGTGTGCAGATCCCTCACGAGAACCGTATCGGGCGAAAGCCCCCGGGCAAACAGCTTCTCCGCCAGCGCGTTGGGCGGCACGGGTACCAGGTGATAGTAGGCGAGTTGCCGGACGCCCGCGGCTCTGGCTCGCTCTTCCAGGCTCCGGCTGTCCGCATGGTAGTCGATCACATCGGTCATGATTCGTGCGAGCCGGGGTGCTCCGGCCCGGGCGGCTTCGATCATCGGGTCGAGAAGGGTCCGGGAGAGGGCGTCGTGCAGCAGCAGATCCGCGCCGGCGGCGGCTGTGAACAGGGAGTCCGTTGCCACGGTGTCTCCGGAGATCACCACAGACCGGTCCCGGTAGTCCACCCGGTATCCCAACGCCGGCTCCACCGGATCGTGCCGGACCGGGAACGCGGTGACTGTGAGCAGATCGTCCTGCCAGGCGATCTGATCGCCGCTGCCGATGCCTACGGCCGTCATCGGCCCGGCCGCGGGCGGCAGGAGGTCGGCGCCATGATGGGCAACCCGGTACCCCCGATCCGGCGAGTACGCGAGATTGAAGCCGCGGATCACGTCTTCCACGCCGGGCGGTCCGTACACCCGGAGACTGTCCCGGCGACCCTGCACCCAGGAATTCAGATTCACGTCCGGCAGGCTTGCGATGTGGTCGGAATGAAAATGGGTGAGAAAGACGCCGTCCAGGCGGTCCATGGGCAGGCGGGCTTCCGCCATCCGCAGGGGAGATCGCGCGCCGGTATCGAACAGGAAGAAATGCTCCGGGGTGAGCACGGCGATGCAGGCCTGGGCGCGGTCCGGATCGTTGCCGAGGGGAGACGCGCTGCCGCAGACCACCACCTGCAGACCTTCGGGGGGTGCGGCCGTGCGTACGAGCATGGTGGTGACGGCACGCTCGAAGAGCGCGTCCTGTCCCGCTGGTGTCTGATAGACCGCAAAGCCGATCACGGCGATCAGCAGCAGGACGGCGAGAACCCAGGTGACGGTACGTATCATGGCGCCGGATTGAAAAATAATGTGATGCATTAATATAATGAAGCTCTGTCACCGAGTCCACCGGGGCGTGCCATGAAGAAGCTTATCCTGAGCCTGTCAGTGCTCGCCGTCGCGGCCGTGCTCGTCTGGCAGTACCGCATCGAGCTGCTGGTATGGGGCGCGCCGAAGGTCCGGCAGGTCATGGCACCGGTGGCGCCCAACGTACCCGTTGCCTGGTCGGAAGGTCCGGCGGAAGCCGTGCTGCCGCCCTCCGAACGCCCTCCCAACATCATTCTCATCCTCACCGACGACATGGGTTTCAACGACATCTCCCTGTACAACGGCGGCGCCGGTGACGGCAGCGTGATGACTCCGCACATTGACGCGCTGGCGCGGGACGGCGTGACGTTCACCAATGGTTACTCGGCGAACGCGGTCTGCGCGCCGTCCCGGGCGTCCATCATGACCGGCCGGTATTCCACCCGTTTCGGTTTCGAGTTCACGCCCTTTCCCAGGTCGGGCGCGACCATCTTCCGGTGGATGCAGGACATGAACGAGCCGGTGCTGCCCGCCTACTTCGACGCCGCAGCCGTGGACGCGCTGCCGGACAATCCGCTGTCCGACCTCGGGCTGCCGCCGGAAGAGATCACCATCGCCGAGGTGCTCAGGGAGGCCGGGTACTACACCGCGCACATCGGTAAATGGCATCTGGGCAGCCGGGCGGGCCTGCGGCCGGAAGATCAGGGGTTCGACGACAGCCTGAACATGGCCGGCATGCTCTATCTGCCGGAAGACCATCCCGAGGCGGTGAATGCCAGGCGCCCGGAAGACAGCATCGAGCGCATGGTCTGGGCCAATGCGGACTACGCGGCGGAGTTCAACGGCGGCGAGCGTTTCGAACCGGGCGGTTATCTGACGGACTACTACACGGACGAAGCGCTGCGGGTGATCGAGAACAACCGCAACCGGCCCTTCTTTCTCTATCTGGCACACTGGGGGATCCACAATCCACTCCAGACGACCCGGGCCGACTACGACGCGTTTCCGCACATCCAGGACCATCATCTGCGCGTCTACGCCGGCATGATCCGGGCCGTGGATCGCAGCGTCGGCCGCGTGATGGAGAAGCTGAAGGCGCTGGGTCTCGACGAGAACACGCTCGTCCTGCTGACCGCGGACAACGGCGGTGCCGGTTACATTCAGCTGCCGGATGTGAACAAGCCGTTCCGGGGCTGGAAGCTCACTCAGTTCGAAGGCG
This sequence comes from Gammaproteobacteria bacterium, assembly GCA_030425195.1. Lineage (GTDB taxonomy): Bacteria > Pseudomonadota > Gammaproteobacteria > Pseudomonadales > Azotimanducaceae > SZUA-309. Next base: position 127,781 of record JAUIAV010000008.1, read on the forward strand.
GCATCCACGTGCCCTTCATGGCCCGTTGGCCGGCGAAAATCGCGCCGGGATCGACCATGGTAGCACCCGTGCATCATGTGGATCTCTTTCCCACGTTCGCGGGCGCGGCGGGCGCTTCCGTGCCGGGTGACCGGGTGCTGGATGGCGTGGACCTGCTGCCGTACTTCAGCGGCGATGAAGCGGGGCTACCCCACGAGACGCTGTTCTGGCGGGAGGGTCACCAGCAGACCGTGCTGCACCGGGGCTGGAAGCTCATCCGTGCGGACCGTCCGGACAAGCGCTGGCTGTTTCACCTGATCGAGGACCCGACGGAGCAGGTGAATCTCGCGGCCGAGGAACCGGCCCGGGTGGCCGAGCTGGAGGCGCTGCTCGCCGCACATAACGCCGCGCAGGCAGCGCCCCTCTGGCCGTCGGTCATCGACAGTCCTCAGCTCATCGACAAGCATGGCGGCGAGCCGTACCAGGAAGGGGACGAGTACATCTACTGGCCGAACTGATGAATGGCGGCTGACCGTTCCGTCAGGTCCCGTCGGCCGCCTTTGCGGGGAATCCGGTCATGAGATCCACCACGGCCTGGTTGACTGCCGCGGCATCGGGTCGCTCCGGGAGCACGGCGGAGGTGCCGGCCCAGATTTCCCGGGCGCGCTCCGGGTCCAGCGCGTGCACCTGAAGCTTCAGCTGCTGAACCATCTTGTCTTTCTCCCCCACGTCCACGGACGTGCCCACGCTGCCGCCCACGTTGCTGCCCCAGGAACCCACGCCGAAGCCGATGCGCACCGGGTTGCCCTTCTTCAGCGCATCGTGCTCGATGGTCTCGTGGCTGATGAGGAAGTCCGGATTCTCGCTGGTTTCCGTGAACCCCTTGGCCAGCAGCTGGGTGCGGAGCGCGTCGCGGATCTGGTTGTCGAGAATGGTCACGGGGGCGACGTCCGCCGGGCCATCCCAGCCGAAGGTCGCGAGTGCCGGGATGTCCGAATCCGATGCGGACACCCACACCGGCTTGTTACCCGCATCACCCGCACAGCCAATGAGCGTGCCCGCGGCGACGAACGCCAGGGCGATGGATCGAAAGTTCATGAGCCTCTCCGTGGCTGTTCAGTCCCGAAAGTCTACAGTAGCAGAACGACCGGCGGTTCTGTCAGAGATTGAGCTCGTCTGCCACCGATGCGCAGCGCGTTTCGTAGCGCGGTACCCGGGTCTCGGTGGCGAGCAGCGCGCTGAGCGCCTCAGTGATCAGCGGCCCGCTCTCTGTGATCCGTCCCTGCCTAAGGAGTGCCTCGCCCAGCACGCATCGGTTCACGGCGATCTGGAAGTGGTCTTCGCCCAGAGCAGGCAGCAGCAGCTCGAGGGAACGCCGGGCGGAGGATTCCGCGGCCACCGGGTCGCCTGTATCCAGATAGATCAGCGCCAGGGTGAAGTGGGGCGTTGCCAGGTAGGCGCTGTCGGTCGGCAGATGACGCTCCATCAGAATCCGCGAGGTCTGTGCATTGGTCAGGGCGGCTTCGTATCGTCCGGCCATGTGCTGAATCGAGGCCAGGTTCTTGATGGACGTTGCGAGGTTGGCGCTGCCTTCCACCGGCGCCATCCCGCGACGGATTTCGACGATCTCTTCCAGCATCGCGATCGACAGATCGAACTGGCGAGCCTTGCCGAGTGCCAGCGCGAGATTGTTGCGGGCGGTCAGCAGATTCTCGTAGTTCTCGGAGCGGCTCCGGCGCATGATCTCGACCACGCGGTTGCTGTATGCCACCGCCAGATTGAGGTTGCCGCGATTCCGCTCCAGCGAGCTCAGCGCGCCGAGCACGCCGGACATGCGTGCGTGATCCGGGCCGTAGAGCGAGTCACCGAGCATCAGCGCTCTGGTCAGGAGTGGTTCCGCATCATTGAGCCGGTCCTCCGCGATCAGCGTGTTCCCCAGCCCGAACAGAATCTCGAGCTGCTGTGAAGGCACGTCCAGTGCGTGCTCATCGTAGATCCGCTGGGCCGCATTGAAGTAGCCGATCGCCTGAGGCCGGTTCGCCGCCTCGTGCATGGCATAGGCGGCCTGCAGGTAGACGGAGACCGCGGCCGATGGATCGCTTGCCTCGACGCGGTCGACGACGGCCATGGCCTCGTCCAGCAGCAGCAGCGCCTGCTCGTTGTCCGTATTCATCAGCAATCCTGCGAGATCGGCCTTGGTGGCCGCAAGCCGCGCGAACCATGCTTCTCCGAGGGCCGCATAGATGCGTTCGGCGCGCCGGGTCACGTCGATGGCTTCGGGCACCCGGCCAGCGCCCACGTAGATGCTCGCGAAAATGCTGTAGAGCTCTGCCTGAATGTCCGGTTCGTCCGCCAGCGCTCTGGTGACCTGGTCGACGGCAACGTCGAGCGAATCCCAGAGGGAGGCGCGCTTGTCGCCGATCGTGTCCGCCTGCAGCGGGTCGTGACGGCGGTAGATGTCGGTCAGCACCTCCTTCACCCGGGCGGCGCGGGTGGCCTGCTGCGTGGCGTAGTCCCGTTCGATTTCGAGCTGCCTGGAGTAGATCTGCACGCTGGCCGTCCAGACCACGATCAGACCCAGAATGATTCCGGCCGCAGCTGCCCCGAACGGGTTGCGCCGGGCAAGACGCCTGACCTGGTCGTAGGCGGACTCCGGCCGGGCGCTGATGGCATCACCGCGCAGGTAGCGCCGGACATCTGCCGCGAGTTCCGCGGCCGAGGCATATCGTTGTTCCGGGGCCACGCGTATGGCTTTGAGCACGATGGTGTCGAGATCTCTGTGGATGCCGGCTGAAGGTCCGGCCACGGATCCTGGTGCGGGCGGCATTGCCAGTCGGTCTGTCTGGTCCCGGTCGGGGTACTGCCCGGCCAGCAGACGGTACAGCAGCAGACCGAGCTGATAGATGTCACTCGCCGTAGTGATCGCTTCCTGATCCAGCTGCTCAGGCGAAGCGTAGCGCAGAGTCATGGGCGAAAAACCGGCGACGGTGGGGGGCACCGTCATCCCGGTTTCCGCCGGATCCAGCAGCTTCGCGATGCCGAAGTCGAGCAGGTGCGGACGGCCGTCTTCATCCACGAGCACGTTGGAGGGCTTGATGTCCCGATGCACGACCAGCTTCGTATGCGCGTGGTGCACCGCGTCTGCGAGGTCGCAGAAAAGCCGCAGACGCTCGGCGACGTCCGGCTGCCGGCGATCGACGTAGTCCGTTACCGGGACTCCGTCGATGAACTCCGTGACGAGATACGGAAAACCATCGGGCGTCTCGCCCCCGCTCAGCAACTGGGTGATGTTCGGGTGTGATAGGGATGACAGAATCTGCCGCTCCGCGCGGAGCCGGGCGACCGTCTGGGGATCGGCCGCCCAGGCCGGCAGGATCTTGATGGCGACCGTCTGCCGGAACTGTCCGTCGGCGCGCTCCCCCTTGTAGACGGCGCCCATGCCGCCCGTCGCGATCAGATCCGTGATCCGGTACTCACCCACCAGGCTGCCGACCAGGTGGCCTGCCTCTCCGGTCCGGACGCCGAATGCCTGTATCATGGCTTCGTCACGCAGACCCATTACCCGGTCCATCGCGGCCGCGCTCAACGCCTCGGTTTTGAGGAGCGCATTGATTTCCGCAAGGACCTCGGGTGCATCCGCACAGGCGGTGGCGAGGTAGGCAGCACGGTCCCCGTCCGATTCGAAGGTCAGAGCACGGGTGAGGATGGCGTCGACGCGCCGCCGGTGGTCGGTGCCGCCGCGGTCAGTCGGTGCCGGCATCTGCCAGGCCCAGATCCCGGTACAGGTAAAGGCGGGCCCGGGTCCAGTCCCTTTCCACGCTTCGCGTCGACCGGTTCAGTGCAGCCGCCGTCTCGGCGGTACTGAAGCCGCCGAAAAAGCGCATCACCACCACCTGTTCGAGCAGCGGGTCGGTTTCGGCGAGGCGGGTGAGCGCGTCATCCAGCGCGAGCAGATCCACGGAAGGGCCCTGGGTGGCGAGCGATGACTCCTGCAGCGTCACCCGGGTCGCGTTTCCGCCATGCTTGGCGGCCTTCTTCCTGCGCACGTAATCCACGAGGATCTGCCGCATGGCGAGGGATGCAACGGAGGCATAGTGTGCGTCCGATCCGTCCGTTCTGCTCTCGCTCGCGGCAAGCTTCAGGAATGCCTCGTGCACGAGTGCCGTGCAGTTCAGGGTGAGATCGCGCCGCTGTGTGCGCAGATGGAAGCCGGCCAGCCGTTTCAGCTGGGCATACATCTGTGGCGACATGGACAGGCCAGCCGCCCTCGCTTCGTCACCGGTGTTTCCCGCCTCCCGATCGGTCATGCTCGATTACATCTTCTTGTTCAGATCGCAGATACCCGCCGTGCCAGATTCGTCTGACCGTGTCGCATTGCGAGGAAAAAGTTCGTATTCCGATATAGCAGCACATTGGATGCAGCATTGACAACTTACTGTAACTGGAGCAGAGCAAGATGACTGGAAAATTCAACCGTCGGGAAGCCCTGGTCGGTGTGGCAGGGCTGATCGCCGGCTCTTCCGTGGCGACTTTTTCGTTCGCCGGATCGGATACGACCATCTCCATTCGCGTCAAGGATGCCAGGCGGCTTCAGGGTCTTTCCGGCAAGGCCCTGCGCGAGGGTCTGCGCGAGCAGATCCAGATTGAAACCCCGGATTCGATGCCGGAAATCCGCATGATGCTCCTTGCGGTGCGGGTGCAGGAAGGCCGGACCGCGGATGTGTTCGTCTCGGAACCCTTCGCGACCGGCGGTGGAACGCGGCGGCTGCCCGGCGACATGTTCCTGCCCGGTGACATGTTCCTGCCCGGTGACATGTTCCTGCCCGGCGACATGTTCCTGCCCGGCGACATGTTTTATCCGTCCTCGCGCCCGGAGAGCGTAGCGACCGAAGCGGCCGAGGCGAGCTTCCGCCGCCAGAGCGGCCTGTTCTTCGTCGTCGTGGCCGCCGACCCCGGGGCCCGTCGTAAGTTCGCATCCAACGGCACCATGCTGCCGCTCGCGGGCTGACCGGAACCCGGACGCCATGCGCCTTCCGGACGTTCTGGTAGTCGGCGGCGGTCCGGCAGGTCTGCTCGTCCGTCAGCTGGCAGAGCGGCACGGCCTCGATGCGCTCGTCCTGGAAGCGCGTGAAGGCGCACGGTCAGCGCAATCCGCCCACGTCCATTTCTTTCCCGCCGGGTGCGTCGAGACGATGGAAGCCTGGGCGCCGGGGCTGACGGAGGCACTCCGGCGCGAAGGGGGTCTTTTCGTTGACGAGGACGGCAAGGCGTCCACTCGGTCCGATGCCCGTCCGGTGCCGACACGCGGTCTGCTCGACCGCGCGCTGGAGGCCGTGTGTGGTAACCGTGGAGTCATCCGGAGCAAGTCGGTCGGCTACCGGCGAAACGGATCGGTATGGAAGGTCAGTTGCGCTGACGGGCGGGCGTTCGAGTCCCGCTGGCTGATCGATGCCAGCGGCCGGTCGCGGCGCACCCTCCGCGCCATTGCGCCGCTGCTCGAAGAGGTACCCGTCCTTCATGAGGGGCCAGCTGCCAGTCACTATCTGTCCGCCCGGGTGGGCAGTCTGGGAATCTCCGGGGATGAGGTCACCTTTCGGAGTCGCGGATCGAAGGAGAGCCCGGGTGTCCTCGGTGTGAGGCTCGACGCGGACAGCTGGCAGATCACCTTCCAGCTGCCGGCGGGTTCCCGCCGGCGCGACTGGGACGCCGTCATCGGACTGCTGGACGATCACCAGCGTCGTCTGTTCGACGGACACGAGCGCCTCAGTGCGCCGAGTGCCTACGGCGGCCAGCGCAGCAGCTGTCTGGAGATCGGGTGCGAGAAGGTGCCGACAGGCTGGCTGGCGGTGGGAGACGCGCTCCTGTGCACGCCGCCCTATCAGGGCAACGGGTATGCCAACCTGCTCGGTCAGCTCGAGCTGCTGGATCAGGGATTGCGCGCAGGCGACGGCCTTCCGACCATCCGCAACGAGCTGTTCAGGCAGGCCGGCACCGCATGGCTGCAGGCATCGCTGCTCGACAGCCTGTGGAGCCCGCTGTTGTTCGGATCAGGGTCGGCGCCGTCGGGTGTGTCTCAGCGGGATCCTCATCTGGGTGCCCAGGCATAGACGTCCGACTCCAGGCGGTTCCGGGGTCTGCCCCTGGCGATGAGCACGTCCGTGGCGGCATAGACGAACGCCGGACTCCCGGAAAGGATCACCCGGACGGATTCATCCCATCGGTGCGCGTTGGCCGCCAGCCACGCGAGGCCCCGGTTGCCGGCGTCGCGGCGTGGGTCCGCCACCGGCTCGAACCGGAATGCGGGCGTCTGAGGGAGCTGGTCGTCGAAATACAGGTCTCTGCCGTGGTCGGCGCAGGCCAGCAGTTCCACCGGGATGTCGGGATGGCGCTTGGTCTGAGCCCGGGCAAGGGAAAGTGCCTGGCTGATTCCTGTACCGCCGGCGATGAGCAGGAGGGGGGATGTGTCTTCCGCGGGCAGCCGGATCCCGCCGGAGCCACCGCGGATACGAAGACGGCCGGCCTGCAGCAGCTCGTCCATCCGCTGCGCTTCCGGATTGCCGGGCGTGGACCGGTAGTGGAGCGTCAGCCGCGGCAGCTGCTCCGGGGTTGATGCGATGGACAGCGGGATGGTGGTGCCGTCCGGGTGCAGCACTTCGAGATACTGGCCCGCCTCGAAGGTGAAGTCGGCGGTGGTCTCGAGCGTCAGGATCTGAACCGGCGGTTCAAGCGCCAGTGCACGTGAGTCGATGCGGACGATGGCCGCTGCGGTCTCCAAGTCCGATCAGGCCGCCGACCTCAACGGCCCTTCATCGAGTTGAAGAACTCCTCGTTGGTCTTGGTGTCCTTCAGCTTGTCGATCATGAACTCGATGGCGGCGATGTCGTCCATGTCGTGCAGAAGCTTTCTGAGAATCCAGACCCGCTGCAGCTCCTCCTCGGCCATGAGCAGTTCCTCGCGGCGGGTGGCCGAACGGCGGATATTGATGGCCGGGTAGATGCGCTTCTCGGCGATCTTCCGTTCCAGGTGCAGTTCCTGGTTGCCGGTGCCTTTGAATTCCTCGTAGATGACTTCGTCCATCTTCGAGCCGGTGTCGATCAGCGCCGTGGCGATGATGGAGAGGCTGCCGCCTTCCTCGATGTTCCGCGCTGCGCCGAAGAACCGCTTCGGCCGTTCCAGCGCGTGGGCGTCCACACCGCCGGTGAGCACCTTGCCGGAGGACGGCACGATGGTGTTGTAGGCCCGGGCCAGACGGGTGATGGAATCCAGCAGGATGACCACGTCCTTCTTGTGCTCCACCAGGCGCTTCGCTTTCTCGATGACCATCTCGGCCACCTGCACGTGCCGGGACGGCGGCTCATCGAAGGTGGAGGCCACCACCTCGCCGTTGACCAGCCGCTGCATCTCGGTGACTTCCTCCGGGCGCTCGTCGATGAGCAGCACGATGAGGACCACGTCCGGATTGTTGGCGCTGATGGATTGAGCGATGTTCTGCAGCACCAGGGTCTTACCCGCCTTCGGCGGCGAGACGATGAGGGCGCGCTGGCCTTTGCCGATGGGGGCGATCAGATCGATGATCCGGGCGGTCAGGTCTTCCGTGCTGCCATTACCGCGCTCGAGCTTGAGGCGCTCGTCCGGGAACAGGGGGGTCAGGTTCTCGAACAGGATCTTGTGCTTCTTCGAGTTGGGCTCGGAGAAGTTGATCTGATCCACCTTGAGCATGGCGAAGTAGCGTTCGCCATCCTTCGGCGGGCGGATCTTGCCGGCGATACTGTCGCCGGTCCGCAGGTTGAAGCGGCGGATCTGACTGGGTGAAACGTAGATGTCGTCCGGACCCGCAAGGTAGGAGGAGTCTGCCGAACGCAGGAATCCGAAACCGTCCTGGAGAATCTCCAGCGTGCCTTCGCCGTAGATGTCTTCGCCGGCTTTCGCCTGCTTGCGCACGATGGCAGCGATGACTTCCTGTTTGCGGGAACGCGCCTGGTTTTCCAGGCCCATCTCGCGAGCCATATCAACAAGCTCACTGACGGGCATGCGTTTCAGATCTGTTAAGTTCATGGACATGATCGATATAACCTAGTCGATTGCCGGCGCGGTTTTTTCCGTCGTTGGGTTGGCCGGTACTCTTGTTTAACCGGACGTGTCAGCCGGGCGTTTCTTCGGGGAGTTCCGGTTGCCGACGCGCAGGAAAGTCAGGTGTTGCAGGTCGGAACCGAAGGATGTAGCCGGTATGGCTACCAGGACGAGACTCAAGTGTAGTGTTTTCGCCGTCTCCGTCAAGCGGGTTTATATGACACGTTTAACGGACCGTGAAAGGCAGCCAGGGGGCAGATGGCCCCCGGCAGATGATGGGGAACCGCCCGGAAGGACGGCTCTCTCACGCCGTTCGATCAGATGTTGCTGTCGATGAATGCCGCCAGCTGGGACTTGGACAGGGCGCCGATCTTGGTGGCCGCCACGTCGCCGTCCTTGAACAGCATCAGGGTCGGGATGCCCCGGATACCGTATTTGGGCGGGGTTTCCTGATTGGCATCGATATCCAGCTTGCAGATCTTCAGCCGGTCGCCGTATTCGTCGGCGATCTCATCGAGGATCGGGGCGATCATCTTGCAGGGCCCGCACCATTCCGCCCAGTAATCGACCAGGACGGGCTTGTCGGCCTGGAGCACGTCGGAATCCCAGCCGGAATCGGTGGTGTGAACAATCTTCTCGCTCATTGAAGGTCTCCTCTGAGCTGTAGTCTTGGGGTGAATATGGGGTCTGTCAGGCTTTTCTCAAGTGACGGACGCACGGTTTAAACAGGTCGAGGGCCAGGCCTCATTTGGTTGGCGAGTGTATCACCAATCACTTTGGGGCAATCAGAGGTTTGGCAAGATCCGTTCGGAATAGGCTGATAACCGGATGGTGTGTCCAGGGGCCACGCTCGGCCCGGCGCCGATCTCAGGTTAGCGAGCGCTCAGAGTTCTTCAGCCACGCGCAGTGCGAAGTAACTGAGAATGCCGTCAGCGCCGGCCCGTTTGATGCACAGCAGCGATTCCCGGATCACGGCCTCGGACAGCCAGCCGTTCTCGATGGCGGCCATGTGCATGGCGTACTCGCCGCTCACCTGATAAGCGAAGGTGGGCACGCCGAATTCGTCCTTCACCCGCCGGACCACATCCAGATAGGGTTGACCGGGCTTGACCATGACCATGTCGGCGCCCTCGGCCAGATCCAGTGCGATCTCGTGCAGTGCCTCGTTGCTGTTGGCCGGATCCATCTGGTAGGTCTTCTTGTCGCCGGTGAGCGTCGCCGCGGCACCGACGGCGTCGCGGAAGGGGCCGTAGTAGGCGGACGCGTACTTCGCCGAGTAGGCCATGATCCGGGTATTGATGTAGCCGCCTTCGTCCAGGGTGGTGCGGATGGCGCCGACCCGCCCGTCCATCATGTCGCTGGGCGCGATCACGTCGGCGCCCGCGTCGGCACACACCCTGGCCTGATGGCACAGTGCCTCCACCGTGACGTCGTTCAGCACATAGCCGTCGCTGTCGATGATGCCGTCCTGGCCATGACTGGTGTAGGGATCCAGGGCAGCATCCGTCATCACGCCGAGCCCGGGAACCGCGGCCTTCAGCGCCCGCACGGCCCGCGGAACCAGCCCCTCGGGATTCCAGGCCTGCTCACCTTCCGGCGTGCGCAGTGCCTGATCGACGTTCGGGAATAGGGCGATCATCGGGATCCCGGCGGCGAAGGCCCGGCGCGCTTCCTCCACCAGTAGGTCGATGCTCAGCCGGTCGATGCCCGGCATGGACGCCACCGGTTCCCGGGCGTTTTCGCCGTCGATGACGAAGATGGGATAGATGAGATCGGAGGCGGTGAGCTCCGTTTCCCGGACCAGGCGGCGGGTGAACTCGTCGAACCGGTTCCGGCGCAGGCGGGTGGCAGGGAAACTTCGCGGCATGGCTTGAGTCCTAAGGTGGCATCCTGTGTCGTGCGGCGCATGGTACCGTAGAGCACAATTCGAGAGGAGAGAACGTGGGAAGGAAGACTGCCGGAGGCCTTGCCACCGCAGGCAAGCTGGTGCTGCTGGTCATCGTCGCCGGTCTGGTGGGCGCCTTCTTCGCCTTCGACCTCGGCCAGTACGCGAGCCTGGACTATCTGAAGAGCATTCATCAGGACGTGGTGGCCCAGGTGCACGCCCGACCGGTGTGGTCGAGTCTCCTCTACTTTGCGGGTTACGTGCTGGTCACCGGTCTGTCGCTGCCGGGTGCCGCGGTGATGACCCTGGCCGGGGGGGCCGTCTTCGGGCTCGTCTGGGGGCTGGTGCTCGTCTCCTTCGCCAGCAGTCTGGGCGCGACCATCGCCATGCTCATTGCCCGGACCCTGATGGGCGACTGGGTGCAGCAGAAGTACGGGGAGCAGCTCCGTTCGATCAATGCGGGGCTCGAGAAGGACGGCGCCTTTTATCTGTTCAGCCTGCGCATGGTGCCGCTGTTTCCCTTCTTCGTGATCAATCTGGTCATGGGCCTCACGCCTCTGCCGGCCTGGCGCTTCTACTGGGTGTCTCAGCTCGGCATGCTCGCCGGTACCGTGGTGTTCGTGTTCGCAGGCACCCAGCTCGCCGAGGTGGAGAGCCTGTCCGATGTGCTGAGCCCCGGGCTCATCATCGCCTTCAGCCTGCTCGGTCTCTTTCCGCTGCTGGCGAGAAAATTCATGGAAGCCATCAGCCGTGCCCGCGGTACCCGCCTGCCGGTTGAGGGGGAAGACGTCTGATGGCGAAGTACGACTACAACCTGATCGTGATCGGCGGCGGTTCCGCTGGGCTGATCGCCGCCCTCATCGCCGCCACCGTCAGGGCCCGGGTGGCGCTGATCGAACGGGAGAAGATGGGCGGCGACTGTCTGAACACGGGTTGCGTGCCGAGTAAGTCGCTGCTCAGGGCCGCCCGGGCGGCGCAGGAAATGCGCACGGCGGCGCGCTTCGGCATTACCGGTGTCGAGCCCGAGGTGGATTTTTCCGCGGTCATGACCCGGGTCCGCTCCGTGATTGAAACCATCGAACCCAAGGACTCCGTGGAACGCTACACGGAGCTGGGCGTGGATTGCCTGACAGGCGAGGCCACGCTGGAGGACAGTCATCACGTGCGGGTCCGCAGCGAAGCGGGCGAGCGCCGGATCTCCGGGCGTGCCATCGTTCTGGCTACGGGCGCCGCGCCTTTCGTGCCGCCCATTCCAGGCCTGAAGGAAGTCCATCCGCTCACTTCTGACACCGTCTGGAATCTCGAGGAACGACCGCAACGCCTGCTGGTGATGGGCGGTGGTCCCATCGGCTGCGAGCTGGCCCAGGCCTTTGCCCGCCTGGGCTCCGAGGTGACGCTGATCGATATGGCCGACCGGCTGCTGCCGCGGGAAGACCCGGAAACCTCCGCGCTGCTGGAAAACCGGTTCCGGGCCGAAGGCATCGATGTCCGTCTTGCGCACAAGGCGGTCAACGTCTCGGCTGGGCCGGCCGGCGGCGGGTCGCTGACGGCTCTGATTGACGGCAGGGACGGGGTGGATTCGGAGGTCGTGCTGCCATTCGATGAGATTCTGGTAGCCGTCGGCCGTACGGCACGAGGTGGTACCGGCCTGGATGCTGCGGGCGTGGTGCGCAATCCGGACGGCACCATCAGGGTGGACGCGCGGCTGCGAACGAGCCTTTCCAGTGTCTATGCCTGCGGCGATGCGGCGGGTCCCTATCAGTTCACCCACATGGCGAGTCATCAGGCCTGGTATGCAGCAGTGAACGCGCTGTTCGCGCCTTTCTGGCGCTTCGGGGTGAACTATGCGGTGGTGCCCTGGGCGACCTATACGGATCCGGAGGTCGCCCGGGTGGGACTCTCGGAAAGCGAAGCGGCAGAGCGCGGTATTCCGGTGGAGGTGGTCCGCTACGATCTCGACGATCTGGACCGGGCGCTGGCAGAGGGCGAGACCGATGGCTGGGTGAAAGTGCTGGTGAAACCGGGTTCGGACCGCATTCTGGGCGCGCAGATCGTCGGCGCGGAAGCAGGCGAGCTGATCGGCGAGTTCGTGCTGGCCATGACCCACGGGCTCGGCCTGAAGAAGATCATGAGCACCATTCACATTTATCCCACCCGGATGGAAGCGGTGAAATTCTCCGCCAGCACCTGGCGGAAGGCGCATGCACCGGAGAAGCTGCTGAGCTGGGTGGGGCGGCTGTTCGCCCTGCTCAGGTAAGCTGCGCGATCAGACCGGCAACGTCCGTTTCAGATATTTGGCGTGGCGCCTGAAGTTTGCCGGATCGCCCGAGAGCCGGGCCGTGACCAGGCCGCCATACAGACCCGCCAGCAGGTCGGTGGCCGCCCGGTCGGCCCACTTGGATTTCAGGCCCGCCTCCGCGAAGACGTCCGCCAGCCGACGCTGCCAGTCCGCATACTGACGGGCGATGGTTTCGCCATGCCGTTCGGCAGCCGTGCCCTGGGCGAAACTCTGGATCAGGCAGGCGCGTGCGCCATCCTGAACGGACGCGCTGAAACCGTCTATGAACGCAGCCAGCCGCTCCGCCGGTGCAGCACCGCCCGTCAGACGTGAGAAAGCGTCCCGTTCGAGGGTAGCAACCCGGTCCCGCAGCAGGGCGGCGGCCATCTCCGTCTTGCCGCCGGGAAAGTGATGGTAGAGGCTCGCCTTGCCGAGACCGGTGGCGGCGGACAGCTGGGTCAGGGTCGCGCCTTCGTATCCATGAGCCTCGAAGACCTCTCCCAGGGAGGCGAGCAGGGCCTCCCGGGTTGCCTGCCCCCGTCTGCGCTGGGAAGTTTCTGCGCCCGTCATGATGGAAGTCTAGCAGCCTGTTGAAACACGTGGTGTGCCGTTTGCGGGAGGGGCGCGAAACGTGCCAAATTGCGCTCTCTGTACCGATGGGGATGGGATATGAAGTTCGGGATTTTCTATGAGCATCAGCTGCCGCGGCCCTGGTCCGACGGCGCCGAGCAGCGCCTGTTCAACGAGGCTCTGGACCAGGTGGAGCTGGCCGACCGGCTCGGCATCGACTATGCCTGGGAGGTGGAGCATCATTTTCTGGAGGAGTACTCCCACTCCTCAGCACCCGAGGTCTTTCTCGCCGCCTGCTCGCAACGGACGAAGAACATCCGGCTGGGCCAGGGCATCCGCCAGGTCATTCCGCAGTACAACCATCCGGCCAGAACCGCCGAAGTGATCGCCACTCTGGATCTGGTTTCGAACGGGCGGGTGGACTTCGGTACCGGCGAATCGTCGGCGGAGCTGGAGCTCGGCGGCTTCGGGATCGAGGTGGCGAAGAAGCGGAAGATCTACATGGAGGCCACGGAGCAGATCTGCAACATCCTGGCCATGGATCCCTATCCGGGATTCAGGGGTCAGTACTTCGAGATGCCCTGCCGGAACCTGGTGCCGAAGCCCGTGCAGCGGCCGCATCCGCCCGTCTGGGTGGCCTGCTCGCAGCGCGAGACCATTCGGATGGCGGCCCGGATGGGCATCGGCGCTCTGACCTTCGCTTTCGTGGATCCCCTGGAGGCCCAATCCTGGGTGGACGAGTACTACAGCATCATCAGATCCGAGGCGTGCGTGCCCATCGGCCATGCCATCAATCCGAACATCTGCATGGTGTCGAGCTTCTCCTGCCATCACGACCGGGAAACGGCCATATCCAGGGGGCTGCTCGGTTTCGAGTTCTTCGGCTACGCGCTCGGCAGTCTGTACGGATTCGGCGAGCACCAGCCGGGCCGGACGGATCTCTGGGAGGAGTTCAACCGGGTGCGGGTGCCTCAGATCGAAAAGGAGGTCGCCGACTATGCCAGTCCGCTGACCGCCGCCCGGGGCGGCATCGGGACACCGGACGACCTCCGTGAGCATCTCAGAAAGTTCGAGACCTGCGGTGTGGACCAGGTCACGTTCATTCAGCAGGCGGGCATGAACCGCCACGAGCACATCTGCGAGTCTCTGGAGATCTTCGCCGCCGAGGTGATGGGCGAGTTCAAGGAGCGGGAAGAAGAGCGCGAAGAGAAGAAGATGCGTGAGCTCGCGCCGTACCTGGAAGCCGCGATGGAACGGAAGATCGGCATGAAGGCACCGGCGGACGAGGATATCCCCACATTCATGGCTCTCGGGCGCCGCATCACCGAAGAGTCGAAAAACGAGCCCTCCCTCTACGAGAAGCCGGCGGCCGCCGGCTGATAGCCGGAATCCGGCCTGCCGGCACCCGCCGGCCGGCCGGGCTCGAAGGTCTGCGACCTTTTCCCCGCCTCCTGCATCTATAGGGTATGCAGCCGACGTCTGAATCGAAGGTCTGAATGGCCGGACTGTCCTCCACTCTGCTCACCAGTGAGACCGCCAGGGGCCTGAAACGGGGTGACCCGGCCGCTCAGGCCGAGGCCTATCGTGTACTGGCACCGCCGCTGATGGGCATGGCCCAGCGGATCCTCGGTGACCGGGGGCTGGCGGAAGAAGTGGTACAGGACACCTTCGTGTCCATGATCGAGCGGGCGGGCTCTCTGCGGAGCGCGGAAGCTGCCGTGGGCTGGGTGCGGCAGACGGCGGTGAATCACTGTCTCATGCGGCTGCGCTCACCCTGGCAGCAGCGACGGATTGCCGGGCCGATGCGCGAGGCAGCCGATCCGAGCCAGGAAGCGCCGCGGGATGAGAATCTGCGGGACCTGGAACGGGCACTGGCACGGCTCGCGCCGGAGACCCGGATGGTGATCTGGCTCCACGATGTGGAGGGTTATACGCATCGGGAAATCGGCAGACTGTTTGGCAGGACGGAAAGCTTTTCGAAGTCGCAGCTGGCCCGCGGCTACGGGAAGCTCACGGGGAAGGAGACTGTGACTGGAGGTGAAGATGACGGATTCGCGACCACCGCGAGCGTCGGACCCGCTTGTGCAACCTGACGGGAAAGTGACAACGCTGGACGCGCGCGGGGAAATCGACGGCCTCAGACGCTCGCTCAGGGCACTGCCGGACATCGAGCCGGACCCGGAACTCTGGGAACGGATTCAGGAGCAGGCGGCCGCCAGGCCCAAAGGCATGGGCCAGCGGCTGCCGCTCGCCGTGGCGGCAAGTCTGCTGCTGGCGGTTACGGCCGGGATTCTGGGCGCCAACCTGCTCCAGGGCCCTCCCGCAGACAGTGCGGCCATCCGGGCCCTGAAGGAACGGTCCATGAAGCTCGAACCTTTCACCCGGAACATCCACGCGGATCCGGTGACCGCCGCCTTTCAGTACCGGATCGCCGACGTGGATTCCCAGCTGGCCGGCGTGACGGATGGGCGTCTGAGCCAGGCGGAAACCCAGCGACTCTGGGGTCGGCGGGTTGCCCTGATGGAATCCCTGGCGGAAGTTCGGCGCGCCCGCGCCGCGCTGCAAGCGGCCGTGTACTGAGCTCGAGATCATGAGGATGAGCAGGAGAAGACAGATGCGAACGATCGGACCCGTGTTCGGTGGCAGACGGGGCTTGAACGCACTGGCGTTCAGCGTGCTCGCAGCCGCAGGTTTTCTGACCGCGCTGCCGGGTTACGGGGCCGACAGCCTCGATGATGCACAACGGGTGGGGCTCGAGCTGCAGATCGAGGAAGCGAGAGCCCGGCTGGATGAAGCTGCCGAGCGGCTTGGCGAGCTGCACAGCCGTCTGTATGCCATGGAAACCGTCGGGCACCCCGGACGGAAGCCCATGCTCGGCGTGCTGGTGGGCGAACGGGGACCGAATGGTGGCCTGCTCCTGTCCGGCGTCACGCCCGGCGGCGGGGCAGAGGCTGCCGGCCTTTCAGCTGGTGACGAGATCACCAGCGTCAACGGCGTGGATCTGACCGGGGGCAGGAGTGCCATGGCCAGGCTCAAGGAGGCCATGAGCGATGTGCAGCCCGGAGAACCGGTCTCCGTTGACTTCCAGCGGAACGGCGGGCTCCAGACCGCAGACATCACCACTCAGGCCAAAGGCATCTACATCATGGGCATGGCCGGCGTTCCGGCGGTGGAAGTGGACGTGGAGGCCATTCAGAACATGGCCGAAGGGGTTGCCGAACACTTCGCCACCGTAGACTTCAGCCGGGAGTGGGTGGCGTCCCTGGAATCCCCGGAAAGTCTCGAATCCCTCGAAGCGTTGCAGGCGCTCGAGCGCCTGCCACCCGGAGTGCATCGGGCGATCAGCATCGCCGGGCCCGGAGGCGGGCTGAGACTCGAGAGCGTCTCCGGCGATCTGGCTTCCTACTTCGGCGTGGAGTCCGGCGTTCTCGTGCTGTCCGCTCCGCCTGCGCCGGAGGGTGCCGAGGCAGCACTGAAAGCGGGCGACGTGCTGCTTGCCGTGGACGGGGAACCCATCCGGCATCCCGGGGATGGCTTCCGGACCCTGCTGGGACCGGAGCGTGCGGCGGATGGTCAGGCGGCGGAAATCACCGTGGAAGTGATGCGCCACGGCGTCCGGGAGATCGTCCGCCTGTCCCCGGAAGCGCTCGGTCCGCACACTTCCTCCATCAGCCCCGTGCCTCCGAAGCCGGGGGAGGTGGAGGTACGCATTATCGCGCCGCCGTCCCCCTGAGCGCTTCCAGCTTTTCTGACTGCTCGAGCCAGCTGGTCTCCGCATCGTCCCGGCGGGTGCGAAGGGTGGCGGCACGCTTCAGAAGCGTGTCGAGTTCGTCTGCCGGCAGGGACTGATAGGTGTCCGTGTCCGCCAGTTTCGACTCCACCGCCTTGAGCTCGGCACTCAGCTTCTCGATATGCTTCTCGAGCTTCCTGATCGAGTCCTGCAGAGGTTTTTCTTCCGCCCGCCGCTCGGCCGCTGCCCGGCGCAGCGCTTTCCTGTCGCTCTGATCCTGCCGGCCTTGGCCGGCCGGCCGTTTTCCGGGAGAGGACGCCGATCCGTTCGACCCGGCCGGGTTGTGGGTGTCCGTGTAGCCGGAAAGGTCGCTCTGCAGGCGGCTCACCGTGCCGTTTTCCACCAGCCAGTATTCGTCCACCGTCCGGGCCAGCATGCTCCGGTCATGGGCGACGATGATGATGGCGCCTTCGAACTCCTGCAGCGCCATGGCCAGCGCATCACGCATGTCCAGATCGAGGTGGTTGGTGGGCTCGTCCAGCACCAGAAGGGCCGGACGCTCACCGGCAATCAGCGCCAGCACCAGGCGTGCCTTTTCGCCGCCGGACAGGGTGGCCACCGGCCGCTCCAGCTTTTCCTTCGGGAATCCCCAGGTGCCCAGATAGTCCCGGCACTGCTGTTCGCGCCAGGCGGGCCGCGCCAGTTTCAGTGTCTGCAGTGCCGTGCGCCCGGCCTCCAGCGACTCGAGCTGATGCTGTGCGAAATAGCCCGTCTTCGCGTGGGCGCCAGTCACCCGCTCGCCTTCCATGGGATCGAGATCACCGACCAGGCACTTGAGCAGCGTGGACTTGCCGGCGCCGTTCTCACCCAGCACGCCGATCCGCGCACCGGGCAGGATGGTCTCGTGGACGCCGGTGAGTACGGGTGTGCCGTCGTAGCCGATGCTGGCGTGGTTGAGGCTCATGATCGGTGTGGACATTTTCTCCGGCTGATCGATCACCAGGTGATAGGGTGAATCGGCGTGCACGGGTGCGACCGCCTCCATCCGCTCGAGCGCTTTCATCCGGCTCTGTGCCTGCCTGGCTTTGGAGGCCTTTGCCCGGAAGCGTTCGACGAAGCTCCTGATGTGAGCGATCTCCCGCTGCTGCTTTTTAAACGCGGCCTGCTGCAGCACCAGCGCCTCCGCCCGTTGCCGTTCGAAGGCGCTGTAGTTGCCGCGATAGGCGTCCGCCTTGCCGTGGTGCAGGTGCACGGTGATCTCTGCCACGTTGTCCAGGAACTCACGATCGTGGGCGATGACCAGGAGCGTTCCGGGAAACCGCTTGAGCCAGGTTTCGAGCCAGAGCGTGGCTTCCAGGTCCAGGTGATTGGTAGGCTCGTCCAGCAGCAGGAGATCGGCCGGTTTCATCAGCGCCTGGGCCAGGTTCAGCCGGATCCGCCAGCCGCCGGAGAATTCCGCAAACGGGCGTGTGAATTCGTCACCGGCAAAGCCGAGCCCGTGCAGGATCTCGCCGGCCCGTGCCTCCGCCGAGTAGACGTCCAGGTCGTCCAGGCGCGAGTGGCAGCGGGCGATGGCCATGTCGTCCTCCTGGGCCTCTGCCCGCGCCAGGGCCGCCTGGGCCCGACGGAGCTCGCGATGGCCGTCGATCACGTAGTCCAGCGCCGGCCGGTCGCTGACCGTCACCTCCTGAGCCATGTGAGACAGACGCCAGTCTCCCGGGAGTTCCACATCACCGCTGTCCGGTTGCAGGCCACCACGACCGGCGGCGCTCAGCACGAGATCGAAGAGGGTGGATTTGCCCACGCCATTGCGGCCCACGAGCGCCACCTTCTGCCCCGCGTGCACCGTGAGGTTCATGTGGTCGAACAGAGGCTCCTGATTGCGCTTCAGGCTGACGTCGATGAGCTTGAGCACCGGGGGCTCCAGAACTGGCGAGCGGCTATTCTAACCGCTCGCATTCGCCCCGGGTGCCGGCGTTCGCCGGGAAGGCACGCTGTGGCGGACGCTCAGGCGGTGACGGCTGTGTCGGACTCGTCGGAACGCCTGGGCGCGGATCTGGGTTTCATGCGCAGATCCTGCACCGTGCGTGCGGAAGATCGCTCCTGGCCATCGATCCATCGGATGAGCTGATGCCAGGCCGGGGTCTCCTTCCGCGCTGCGCGGGACTCGCGCATGTCCACCACGCCCTTGCCGAGCTCCGCGCCTTCCGTGTACACGGGGCTGTCGCGGAAAGTGGCCACCGCGGGTACGTCCAGACAGCCGAGAAAGTGCGTCAGCTTTTCGTGGGTCTGGGTGTTCGGCTGCACCCGGTTGGCGATCACGCCCACCGGCCGCGGATTACTGCGCATCACCCGGTGTGTCAGAAGATTGGTGATGAACCGGCTGCCGGCCCTGATGTCGATGGAAGAAGGCAGCAGAGGTATCAGCACCACGTCCGCCTGCCGGAGCAGCGTTTCCAGGTCGCGATCCCGGGCGTTCGAGTGGCCATCGATGATGATGCGGTCGATGCCGGGCGGCAGCCGGTTGTGGAACGTCTGGGTCTGGTACATGTTCGACCGCTGATGGGCCGGGACCAGATGTATGGGTTTGAGGTCCGGGCCCCTTTGGGCGGCCCAGTAGGTGCTAGAAGCCTGCGGATCGTTGTCGATCAGCGCAACTTCATGATTCCGATGCGCATAGGCGACGGCGAGGTTGGTGGCGATGGTGGTTTTGCCACAGCCCCCCTTGCCGTTGATCACCAGAATACGACGAATCGTCGGATCCAGTCTTTCCATGTCTGCCCTTCCCGTTGGCGTGCCTGTTCAAACTGCGGGGTGCGAGCACTCTTCGTCGGCGCTTTCGTCACTTATCCACAAGTGGCAGGTCGTCCAACTATAGCGAAGCGAATTTCGGAGTACCAGTGTTATCCGATGATTATTTCGCTCGAAAACAAGCAGTTAGCCCGGGGAACCTCCGGCCGATTCTCGATTGTTCAGAGGAGCCCTTCGGCTCAGTGCAGGGCCGATCGGAGCTGGACCGCAGCGATCACGAAGATGGCGATGAATCCGACCAGCGCCCAGCCGGGGATGGTGAGGCCGAACTGCCAGGCGACTGCCGCGCAGTCGCCGGTCCCGCGGGTCATGGCGGCGAGCACGTCGGCCATCGGGAAGTTCTCCAGCATGTACGTCATGTCCGGACCGCAGGCCGGCACCTGGTCTTCCGGCAGGCTCTGCAGCCAGAGCTGACGGATGGAGAAGCCCCCGCCGATCAGCGCGGCCAGCAGGGTCAGCAGCGGGTAGATGCCCCAGCGCGGCGAGTGGATGAGAGCCGCCAGGGCCAGCAATCCGGCGATGGCGAACCAGACCCGCTGCATGAGGCACAGCGGACAGGGATCCATCTCGAAGATGTGTTCCATGACCAGCGCGCCGGCCAGGAGAAAGCCGGTGCCGGCCACGATCAGGGCTGCGGCACCTTCGGTGCGGTCTTCGAACAGCAGCCAGCTCATCGTTCGTCCTCGGAGCGGACCTGGACCACCACTTTGCCGATGGCGCGCCGCTCGGACAGATCGCGCAGAGCCTGGGCATAGGACGCGAGGGGATACTCAGCGCCGATCAGAGGATCGATCTTTCCTTCCTCGTAGAAGGCCAGGATTTCCCGGAAATTGGCCGCCGCTTCCTCCGGTGCCTTCGCGGACCAGGCCCCGAAGAAGACGCCAACCACCTGACAGCTCTTCAGCAGAATGAGATTGATGGGGACCCTGGGGATGTCGCCGGCGGCAAACCCGATCACCAGCACCCGGCCGTACCAGGCAATGGAGCGCATGCACTGATCGAACAGGTCACCGCCGACCGGGTCGTAGATGACGTCTGCGCCGCGGCCGTCGGTGAGCGCTTTCACCTTGTCCTTGAGCTCGCCATCGCTGTAGTCGATGAACTCGTCCGCGCCGGCCGCCTTTGCCGCCGCCAGCTTCTCTTCCGAGCTCGCCGCCGCGATCACCTTCGCGCCCATGGCCTTTCCTAGCTCTACCGCCGCCAGACCGACGCCTCCGGCGGCCCCAAGCACCAGCAGCGTTTCGCCGGGTTTCAGATCCGCGCGCTGCTTCAGCGCATAGTAGCTGGTGCCGTAGGTGGTGGAGATGCCCGAGGCCTTGGCGAAGCTCATGCGGTCCGGCATGGGCCGCATGGCGGCCGCCGGGACGGCGACTTTCTCGGCGAAGCCACCGACGCCGGTGCCGCCGAAGACGCGATCGCCCACTTCGAAGCCGGTCACGCCTTCGCCGAGGGCGGCGACCGTGCCGGCGATTTCGCCCCCGGGAGAGAACGGGAACGGGGGCCGGTTCTGATACTTGCCCTCGATCATGAGTACGTCCGGAAAGTTGACCGCGCTGGCGTGCACGTCCACGAGAACCTGTCCGGGACCGGCGATGGGATCTTCGACATCTTCCAGCACCAGTGTTTCCGGAGGTCCGAAGGCTTTGCAGAGTACGGCTTTCACGCGCTGTTCCCGTCTTCAGTCAATCAGGTTGGGAAGGGTACCGACAGCGGGGCCAGCGTCAACTCCGTGACACGGGCTCGCCCGTGGTCTCGGCTGCGACCCAGGCCCGCGCATGGGCGAGGATGTCCGGAAAATAGCGCTGGAAATCCTCCTCGAGGTCGCTGAGGAGCGGCGGAATCGTCTCGTTCAGCAACGGATTCAGCTCTGTGCGGCCGAGCCGCCGGGTGATGGAGCGCATGGCGTTTTCCGTCACCGACCAGTCGCCGTAGCGCGCCAGCAGATCTTTTTCCCGTGCGTAGTGCAGGAACCGGTGACCGGTATCCGGGAGCCAGTCGTCGAGCGCGGCGACTTCCGCATAGATGGTTTCCGTGAACCGCTCCAGATCCTCGTGGTGGTACTCGGACCAGCGCAGGGTGAGCAGGTGATCGCAGAGGATGTCCACCAGAATGGGCGCCAGGCGCCGCAGTTCGGGTGGAAAACGCTCGCTGCTCACACGGATGTCCGGGTGTGTGTTGCTGTAGGCATCCACCCGGCGGTGCAGGCGCACGCCCAGGGCCAGATCCCTGGGCATGGTCTCGGGTACGCGCCCCTTGATGAAATCCCCCAGGAACCCGCCGGCCAGGAGCGCCGTCGGGCTGGGCTCATCTGCCGGGCCGAGGCCGCCGGCGGGATCAGCCGCCTGGCTGCCGATGAGACAATGGGCGAGAAAATTCATATCCCGGTACCCGCCAGTCTGCCGGCGCTCATTTGAAGGCCAGGTAGCTTTCCAGAAAAGTGTCGAAGTCCACGTCGTCCGCCGCCTCGACCTCCTGCTGACGGGTGATGGATTCGCTGGCGAGCCGCTGATAGTCCGCCAGTGCCCGGTCCCGCAGCGGATGCTCGTCGAAGTAGCCCTTGTGCGCGATGGACTGATTCATCACGAATCGGAAGTAGGGAATCCGCTGGCTGCGCATGATGTCCAGCATGCGGGCCGAAGGCGTCAGGTCGGGATTGGTGAGCTTGGCCACCTGCTGATCCAGGCTGTAGGTGTACTGATCGTCGCCGTACACCTCATCGAGGAGGGCCGCCAGCGGGCGGATACCGTCGAGGACCGCATCTGCCCAGCTCCGCATGGAGATCTCACCATCCAGGGTTCTGAGCATGAGCCCCTGCTCGCGACCGCGTTCCACGACGGCAAGCTGGTTGTCTGCCATGACGGCGGACTCTTCCCGGCTGTCATCCGGTGAATTCAGGAGCAGGCAGTAGAGGAGAAACAGGTTCACGAAACGGGCTTCCACCCCGTCGATGCCGACGGGCAGGAACGGATTCAGGTCCAGACAGCGCACCTCCACATACTCCACGCCCCGGCTTCTGAGGGCCGTGAGCGGCCGCTCGCCCGATCGGATCGGCCGCTTCGGCCGGATGGTGCCGTAGAACTCGTTTTCGATCTGAAGCAGATGGGTATTGAGCTGCCGGTACTCGCCATCCACCTTCACGCCGATCTTCTCGTAGGCCGGATAGGAGCGGGTGAGCGCTTCGTGCATGGAGTCCGCGTACTCGTCCAGGCAGTTGTAGGAGATGTGCAGCTCCGATTGGGCATCGGACTGGTAGCCGAGCCGGCCCATCCGCAGCGAGGTTCCGTGGGGAAGATACAGCGAGCCCTCATCGAACGTCTCCAGCCGGTGTGGCTGATCCTTGACGAAGCTCCTGCAGATGGCGGGCGATGCGCCGAACAGATAGATCAGGAGCCAGGAATGGCGGCGGAAGTTGCGGATCAGGCCGAAGTAACTGTCGGTCTGAAAGTTCTGCCCCGGTTTTGCACCGCGGCTCTCCGCAAAAGGTACCCAGAAGATCTCCGGCAGCGAGAAGTTATAGTGAATGCCGGAGATGGTCTGCATGAGACGACCGTACCGGTTGCCGAGCCCGAGCCGGTAAACGGTCTTGGCGCTGGCGATGTTGGACGTGCCGTAGCGGCCGACCGGGATGTCCGCATCGTTGCCCAGGATGCAGGGCATGCTGCCCGCCCAGAGCAGCTCGTCATCCAGGTTCTGGTAGACGAAGCGGTGCACGTCCAGGAGCTCGTCCAGTGCCGAATCCGGATCCGCGTGCACGCGGGTGATGAGCTCGAGCTGGGCCTCGGAGAAATCGGTGGTGATGTTCGGGTGAGTGAGCGCGGAGCCCAGCGCGGGTGGATGCGGCCGCTCAGACAGCACGCCCTCGGTGGTGACGCGCAGGCTTTCCTTCTCTATGCCGCAGCACAGGCCCTGAAGCAGCCTCGGGTCCCTGGCCAGGAACTCCGGCAGCGTGAGCGCTGATTCCACCTTGAGCTCCCTGTCTCGCAGGGCACGCAGATTAGCTAGAAATCCGCCGTCGGGCCAGCCGCGACGATGGCATCGTCCACCTGATACTTGCCGAAATTGTCGATGAACTTGCCGATCAGCAGCCTGGCCGTTTCATCATAGGCGGCTTTGTCCTGCCAGGTGTTCTTCGGATTCAGCAGCTCGGTCTCCACACCGGGCACCGATGTGGGGATTTCCAGATTGAACCCGGCCAGCTGTTCCGTCTCGGCATCCGCCAGGGCGCCGGACTGGATGGCGCTGATGATCGCCCGGGTGGTGGGAATGCTGAAGCGTTTGCCGACGCCGTAACCGCCGCCCGTCCAGCCGGTGTTCACCAGATAGACGCGGGAGCCGAAATCCTCGATCCGCTTGATCAGCAGATCTGCATAGACGCCCGCCGGCCGCGGAAAGAAAGGCGCGCCGAAACAGGTGGAGAAAGTGGTTTTGAAGGCTTCCGTGGAGCCGATCTCCGTGGAGCCCACTGCGGCCGTATAACCGGACAGAAAGTGGTACGCGGCCGCTTCCTTCGAGAGGATGGAGACCGGCGGCAGCACGCCGGAGACGTCGCAGGTGAGGAAGATGATGTTGTTCGGCTCACCGCCGCGATTGTCATCCACCTTCGCTTCGATGTTGTCCCGGGGATAGCAGGCGCGCGTGTTCTCGGTGAGGGTCGAATCCGAGTAGTCGGGCACCCGGGTTTCAGGATCGATGACCACGTTCTCGACGATGGCGCCGAAGGAGATGGCATCGAAGATCACGGGCTCGTTCTCGCGGGTGAGATCGATGCACTTGGCGTAGCAGCCGCCTTCGAAGTTGAACACGGTTCCCTTGCCCCAGCCGTGCTCGTCGTCGCCGATGAGGAAGCGGTCCGGATCTGCGGACAGCGTGGTTTTACCCGTGCCTGACAGACCGAAGAACAGGGTCACGTCCCCTTCCGGGCCGAGGTTGGCGGAGCAGTGCATGGGCAGCACGTCCTTCTCGGGCAGCAGGAAGTTGAGCACACTGAACATGGATTTCTTCATCTCACCCGCATAGCGCATGCCGGCGATCAGCACCTTACGCTGGGCGAAGTTGATCATCACCGTACCGTCGCTGTTGGTGCCGTCCCGGTCGGGGTCGCAGGCGAAACCGGGCGCATTCACCACCTGCCAGACCTGCTTGTTGTGCGGGTTGTAGTGTTCGGGAGTGATGAACAGAGCCCGGCCGAACAGCGCATGCCAGGCATATTCCGTGGTCACTTCGATGGGCAGATAGTGCTCCGGGTCTGCACCGACGTGCAGGTGCGAAACGAAGGACTCCTGGCCCTCGAGGTGGAGCTGCACCCGGTCCCAGAGCGCATCGAAGATCTCCGGGCTGATGGGTTGATTGATGTCGCCCCAGTCTATGTCCCCGGAAGTGGAAGGCTCATCGACGATGAAGCGGTCCTTCGGTGAACGGCCGGTGCGATGGCCCGTCCGGGTGACGATGGAGCCATTGCTGGCGAACTGGCCCTCGCCCCGGAGGACGGCCATTTCCGCGAGCACGGCTCTGGAAAGATCGATGTGCGTGGTTTTCTTCGACGTGGTGTCGATGTCTACAGCCATGTTCTGATTCAAGTAACCCCAGGTAGCGGCGAATTATGCCAGAGCGGTTTACTCAGGCATACGGGATTTATGTCAGTGGCATTTAGGCGCCGGAAATGGCCTCGAAGACCTGGAAAATCAATGGATCCGGGGCGTGCCCGGCACGAACATCATGTGTATGTCGAAGGCATCGAAACGCTCCGAGGCGCCGCAGATTTCGCAGGTGACGAGGATTTCACCCGGCGCCTTCGGCGGGATGTCCTCCTCCAGCAGGTCCAGCAGCTCTTCCCGGCTGAAAGCCTGCAGCGTGTCACGGGTTTTCACCCGGCTGCACGTGCACTGGAAGGTCAGCGACCGGGGTGGCTGGAGGGTGAGGGGATGCTCCGCATAGAGACGGGAGAGCAGCACCTCCGGGTCCAGGGCGGCGAGCTCGGCGTCGGTCAGGGTAGCCGTCAGCATTCCGATTTCCTCCCAGAAGGCGTCTGCCTCGTCCAGCTCGATCTCGGTCGCGTCGTCCTCATCGGGCATCCGCTGCAGGAGGAGGCCGGTGACGCTGTCTCCGTCGCGGGCGAAGCGCAGCAGGGTGGGCAGCTGCTCCGAATCCTGGAAGTAGCGTTCAAGGTTGCCGGCCAGGTGCTGATCGGTGATCCCAACCAGGCCCTGGTACGGCGCGCGCTGAGAACGCGAGTCGGCAGTTTCCGGAATCAGAGACAGTGCCAGCTGTCCGTTGCCGAGCAGAGCATGCAGGGATTCGCTCTCGGGCAGCGGGTCGGCGTCCGTCCAGCGCGCAATCCCCCGCAGCAGGTGCCGTGAGCGGCATTCGGCGAGCACGGTGGTCAACGGGCCGGGCCCCCGTGACTGCAGGGACACGGCGCCCTGGAACTTGATGCCGTCCGCTACCAGGGCCACCGCGGCGAGCATCTCGGCCAGAACGCCGGCCACGTTGCCCGGATAGTCCTGATGGCTCTCGATCCGTGTGAGCACCTCGTCGAGGCGTACCCACTGGCCCCGCACGGGCCCGCCGGAGAAGCTGAACCGGTGAATGATGTCGTGTGGTTCGATCAGCTTTCCTCCGTCAGTTTACGGATCTGCCGCCGGTCCCGCCCGGAAGGACGGGAGGCAGGGACCGTCAGTCCGGCCCGTTCCATGCGCCGGCGGGCGACTTCCGTCTCGCGCCGTTCGATGGACCGGCTGGTCTCGGAGTAGAGCACGCGGGCAGACGCGGCGTTGCCCCGGGTGTCGGAGAGGGCATCGATGACGATGGTCTCTTCGGTCCAGCCGCGTCGAATCGTGAGATAGTCACCCACGTTCACTTCCTTGCTCACTTTGGGCCGGCTGGTGGCGCTGTCCTCGCGGGGCTGCAGATGATAGTCCACCTTGCCGCCTTCCACGGCGGCCTTCGCCTGGGCCCGGGTTTTAAAGAACCGGGCCGCCCAGAGCCAGCGGTCGAGACGGACACCGCTCACGATGCCGTCGGGGTCTTCTGGTCGTGCATGAGATCGCGGAAGTCGTGAACTGCTGCGTGCTTCAGACCGTCTCTGGGCGGCCGCTGACTGTCCGGCTGGGCCACCGTCAGCACGTGCGCGATGCCGAAGCGTTCGGCCGAATCCAGCACGGCGGCGTTGTCGTCGATCAGCAGCGTGCGGCCGGGATCGAAGGGGTGCTCGCGCATGAGCGTGTGCCAGAAAACCTCGGACTCCTTGGGCGCGCCATAGTCATGGCAGGAGACCACCGCGTCGAGCAGCGGTTCCAGATTGGTATGACGGTTCTTCACGGCCAGGCTGTCTCGGTGGGCGTTGGTGACCAGAACGGAGCGGCGTTCCAGCCCTGCCAGATGGTCCAGGAATTCCCGTGCATTGGGCCGGAATCGGATCAGGGCGGCCAGCTCGTGGTGCAGGGCGACGATGTCGAGGCCGGTGAATTCCGCCCAGTAGTCCAGGCAGTAGAACTCCAGCTGCCCCTTCCGTTCGTCCATGTGATCGAACAGATGCGAAACCGCCCGGTCCAGTGTCCAGTCGTGCGTCGCGCTGAATCGTTCGGGCAGCACGCGGGTCCAGAGGGTGTTGTCGTAGGCCAGGTCGAGCAGCGTGCCGTCCATGTCCAGCAGCACGGTGTCGATGGCATCCCAGCTGATCAAGGGTGAGGCTCCTTCTCCGGTCCGTTCCGGCATTCGGTGCGTGCAGGGACCGGTGCGTATAATAGCGCGCTTTGCATACGCGGGTCGTGCCATGGGCGTTCCTGAAATCAAAGAGGTCAGAACCATCGCCCGGTCGCGGTTCTTCCGGATCGAGGAGATGGATCTCAGGTTTTCGAATGGCGTGGAGCGCACCTACGAGCGTCTGCCAGGATCCGGCCGGGCGGCGGTGATGGTGGTGGCGATCAACGAGGCAGACGAGCTGGTGCTGATCCGGGAATACGCCGCGGGTTTTCATGAGATGCAGCTCACGCTGGTGAAAGGCGCCGTGGATGACGGGGAATCCCTGGAAGAGGCCGCCAACCGCGAGCTGAAGGAAGAGGTCGGCTTCGGTGCCCGGCGTATCGAGTTCATCAAGAAGCTGAATCTGGCACCCGGACACATGGGCTTCACCATCAACCTGCTGCTGGCCAGAGACCTGTATCCCGAGCGTCTGCCGGGGGATGAGCCGGAACCCCCGGAAGTGGTCACCTGGCCACTGGCCGAGCTCGACGCGCTGATCGCCGGGGACGAGTTCCGGGAAGCCCGTGCCATTGCCGGTCTGTTCCTGGTCCGGGCACATCTGAACGGTGTGACGGACTGAACCTGTAATCCAAGAGACTTGAACATGAATAACGAGCCGATCGCCGACGGGCTGATCAACGATGAGCTGGTTGCCGGACTCATTGCCCTCACCGAAGCGGCCGGAGCGGCCATTCTCGAAATTTACGGCACCGATTTCGACGTGGAGGTGAAGTCCGATGAATCGCCGCTGACTCAGGCGGATCTCGCCTCCCACCGGACCATCGAGGCGGGTCTCAGGCGGCTCGCTCCGGACATTCCGCTGTTCTCCGAGGAGTCCGAGCTGCCGGATTTCGAAACCCGGCGGGCCTGGAGCAGGTACTGGCTGGTCGATCCCCTGGACGGCACCAAGGAGTTCGTGAACCGCAACGGCGAGTTCACCGTGAACATCGCGCTCATCGAAGGACAGCAGCCCGTGCTCGGCATTGTCGGTGTGCCCGTGCGCGGGCATGTTTATGTCGGCGTGCAGGGCCGGGGTGCTTACAGGCTGTCGCGGACTGCCGGTGAGCCGGAGCGGATCGAGCTCGATGGCCGGTCCCGTGACGACGGATCTCCGCTGGTGGTCGTGGCCAGCCGCAGTCATGGTGGCGAGCGCCTCGAGCAGTACCTGCAGTCGCTGGAGGCGACCTTCGGTGCCGTGAGCCGAACGCCTGTGGGCAGCTCGCTGAAGCTCTGCATCCTTGCCGAAGGTGCGGCCGATCTGTATCCGCGTCTCGGCCCCACATCCGAGTGGGACATCGCCGCTGCCCATGCGGTGCTGGCGGCGGCGGGCGGTGAGGTATGGGCGGTGGATGGCGGTCCGCTGACCTACAACGCCAAGGAGTCGGTGCTCAATCCGGAGTTCTTTGCGGCCGCGGATGGAGAATACCCCTGGCGCGCACGTCTGCCGGTGGTGCCTGAGAAGTAGGGAAGATTGGCCTCACTAGCCGGGTCTTTTTGTGTCTGTCACCCGTCCAGTGAGCCCAATGGAATTGGCCTCACTAGCCGGGTCTTTTTGTGTCTGTCACCCGCCCAGTGAGCCCAATGGAATTGGCCTCACTAGCCGGGTCTTATGTCGCGTGTGTTCGCCCTGCCGAGGAGAATTACACTGTATATACATACAGACCCGGCTAGTGAGGCTGCTCAAGATACCAAACTCCGACGAAAGATAAACCCTAATCCGTCCCGGTCTTTGCGAGCCGTTTGAATATTGCTGGCACATCAATGCGTTAGGGTGTGCGAATCCATTTTCTTTCAATTTTTAGGGCCTGAGGGCCCGTTCTGCTCACAAATGCGTTACGAGAAACGGGGGTGCGGATTTGCGACACAGGTCTCAATCGGGGTAAAAAACCCTGGCGCGTATGCGATAGGGATTTCGTGGGAGTTTCGGCTCCGGCCACGCTTTTGAGGACCGTCGGGAAGAGCCCGGTGCGTGGTCGTCGCAGGTCTGTCTCCGGGCGGACCGGAAGCTGCATCTGAGCAGGAAGACAACAGGAGACGCCCATGCATGGCCCCACCATGCAGTCGGCCGCGAAAGTCGAGGGGGAGCGATACGAACGCTCTCAGGACAACGCGGCGAGACTGATCGTTTACTTCGGACCTTACGTTCTGTGGGGTTCGCTCGGCGCCCTGGTGGGCATGCTGTTTCTTCTGTCCGGCTGACGTCCGATCAGCTGCCGCTGGACAGTGCCCGATCCGCACGGCGATCCGACAGCAGCACCACGTTGGGCGGCGGATCGTGCGCGAATTCCCGTCGGATGAGCCACTTCAGTGCGTGGTCGTAGTCGTCGAAGACCTCGGTGCCCCCCACGGCGCAGGCCAGCCAGTAGATGCCGGCGACCAGTTCCCGGCTCATGGCGGGATCGATCACCACGGCCATGGATCCCGGCCGGTTACGGAACCGCTCTATGGCAAATCGGGTGAACGGCTCCACGGCATCCCGCTTCAGCTCGAGCTCCATGCCGCGAAGATCCATGACCAGGGGCAACTCGGGATCATAATCTTCTGATTCCAGCAGATTCCGGGCGAGCTCGTAGAGATCGACCAGGTCGATGCTGCTGCCGACCTGAATGGAGATGAGGCCGTCGTCGCTGGCGATGTGATAACCGGGTGCCATGGTGCTGTACTACTGTCCCTGAATGATGGCGCGGTGCCCTGCGGGTACCTGGCACCTGTACCGGCCTTCAGCGCCGGAGCTTCGAAAGGATGCTAACGGCCACGTGGCCCGTGCACTGTGACGCGGTTCGCATTTGCCTGTGCCACAATCGCCGGGTTTGTGTGATCGGGGACGGCATGAATTCACAGGCAGTGCTGGCGGGGTTCGATTCCGCGCTCGAAACCGTGAGCGCCTGGTCAGACCGGGCGGAGACCGAAGGGCGTCTCACCGACGAGGCCGTGGCCGCTCTGATCGAGGCGGGTGTTGCCCGGCTGTATCTGCCCCGGGCGCTGGGCGGCATGGAGGTGGATCCGGTCACCTGCGCTCGCGTGACCGAGCGGATCGCGCGGGCGGATCCGGCCGCAGCCTGGTTCGTGATGGTGGCGAACTCGGCCAAGCTCATGGCGGCGGCCTGGCCGGACGAGGTGGTGGCGCATCTCCTCGAGGGGGATCCGGACGTGGTCATCGCGGCCAGTGGAAATCGCCCGTTCCGTGCCGTCCCGGCGGATGGCGGATATCGGATCTCCGGTGTGAATGGCTTTGTCAGCGGCTGCCATCATGCCCGCTGGCTGCTGTCGCCCGCCGTGTTCGATGAGGACGGCGCGGACATCCGCACCGTCGTTCTCCCCATGAACGAGTGCGAGATCGTGGACAACTGGCACGTGCTCGGCATGCGCGGCACGGGCAGCAACGACGTGAGAGCCGAGGCGGTCTGGGTGCCGGACGTTCAGACCATACGGATGCCTGAGCCCGGCACCGATCGCCGGAACCGGTTCTATCAGGGCACGCTTTACCGATGCCCGGGACGCATCGTCTTCGCCACCTACGTGCCGGTCACGCTGGTGCTGGCCGAGTCGGCCCTTGCCGAGCTGGACGCGCTGGCGGCGGGCAAGACGCCCTATGCGGACAGCCGCAGGCTGAAGCACCGCTCCATTGCTCAGATCAAGAGCGGCCGGGCGCTGGCCATCTATCGTGCGGCTCGAGGTTACTTCTACGACGCGCTCATGGAAGCCTGGACGCGGGCGGAGCGGGGTGAGACGGCGAGCCCGGAGCAGAAGGCCGATCTCTACCTCGCCGGCACGCACGCCGTGCAGAGCTCGGCAGCCGTGGTCAGGCTGGTGGCCGATGCGGCAGGCTCATCGGTGACCTACCAGGGCAGTCCGCTCGAGCGGATCGTGCGGGACATGGAGACCCTCAGGCACCACGGATTTGCCAACGAGAGCCGCTACGGCAGCGTGGCCCAGCTGCGCTGGGATGCGCCGCTCGACTACCCGCTCATGCTGCGCTGACGATCAGCCGTCGTAGAACCAGGGTCCATGAAGTCCGATCAGGATTTTCTCCCGGTCGGAAGCCGCCCGCCCGGCCGCTTCCGGGCTCACATGATTCACCGCCGCCGTCGGCCGGACCCGCTGGGCGATGTCCCGCCGCCCGTAGTGGGCCTGCAGAAAGTACCGGCCACTGTCACCCGTCTGTGACGGCATCCGCCGATGCCACACGTCCGAAACGAACAGGCAGACGTCGCCCGCTTTCGCGATCAGCGGTTTGACCCCTGTCCCGTTGAAGGTGAGCGTGACGTCGTCGAACTTCTCGAGCGGCGGCGGCATGCCGGATTTGTGGCTGCCGGGAATGACGCCGGTGGGGCCGCTTTCCAGCGGACAGTCCTGAAGATAGAGGTGGGCACCGATGGCGAAGATCGGATACGGAATGCGATCGTCCCAGGGTACCTCCGGGTCTCTGGGAACATGGGGGCCGGCGTCGATGTGCCAGAAGCCGCCGCCGTGCCCGTTCTGCTCCCGCGGGGGATTCCGCCAGCAGGTGTTGGCGATCACATGACAGTCTTCGCCGAGCAGCGGTTCGATGGTGGCCAGAATCTCCGGATGGGCGATGGCCTTCTGGGCCAGCGGTGACCGGTTGAACATCTCGTACCTGAAGTCTTCGTCTTCCTCTGCGGATCGTCCGGCGGCGCGACCGTCGGGCGGATAATCCCGGTAAACCTGGTCGATTTCCTCGATCAGGGCAGCGAGTTCGCCGCTGCTGAAGACGCTCTGCAGATGTGTGTAGCCTTCGTCCTGCAACTGCCGGCTGGATGTGGGTGCTGCCTCTTTCCTCGGCAGAAGATAACCGTGTACCCGTCTGAGCATTTGCCTGCTTCCTCCCCTGATCCTAAAGTGCTGAGATTAGCATCCTGTC
This sequence comes from Gammaproteobacteria bacterium, assembly GCA_030425195.1. GTDB lineage: Bacteria > Pseudomonadota > Gammaproteobacteria > Pseudomonadales > Azotimanducaceae > SZUA-309. The sequence continues at coordinate 159,726 of JAUIAV010000008.1, forward strand.
GATGAAAGTCCTGGAGGATGATGCATACCTACTGCTATCTGCATCTGCGCGGCCAGGGTCGGGATACCGCCGATCTCAGGACACGCCTGTCTGAGCTGGCAGGTGCCTGGCGGCAGAAGGGCATCAGTCTGTGGGGTGTCTGGGAGGGGTTGTTCGGCGTTGCCAGCAACGAGCTGATCGTGATTGCCGCTGCCGCCGGCGAGCGTGCCGAGGAGGAGTTCATCGAACCGCTCAGTGGGCAGCCGCACACACTGCAGGATGTGCGGCTCCTGGTCCCCACCGTCCGCCCTGACGGGACCGCACCCTGTGAGCTGCCTGGCCTCTACGTTTTCCGCTTCTTCGATGTGGACACGGCCGACATGGACGAGGTCGCCGGTCTGTCCCGACAGGCCTGGGAAACCTTCGAAAACTCGGACGCCTACCGGAGTCAGCCTCAGGGGCTGTTCCGGCCGGCAGATCGGAGCGTGACGTCCGGCCGCATGCTGCTCGTCACCTGGTACGACGGCCTCGATTCCTGGCAGACCTCACGCCGGCCGGCACCGGAAGCCATGGAGAACTTTCAGCGCCGGCGGATGCTCACCCGGGGCACAGTGGCGCTCGCTACCCGTCTGGTCACGCCCTTTCCCTGATCCCGTCGGATCACCAGCGTGCAGGAAGGGTGCTCACACCACGCAGAGTGATGGTCTGTTTCCACTCGGGTTTCTGCGGGTCCTCCAGCTCCAGCCCGGGCAGCCGCGTCAGCAGCACTTTCAGGGCCTCATCGGCTTCGATCCTGGCGAGCTGAGCGCCCAGGCAGAGATGGATGCCGCCGCCGAAGGAGAGAGGCTTCACTTTCTCCCGGGTGATGTCCAGCGCTTCCGGACGTTCGAAGATGTGCGGATCCCGGTTGGCCGCACCGAGAATGGTGATCACGCTGCGCCCCCGGGCGACCGGGATCCCGCAGACTTCCGTGTCCTCGAGCGCATCCCGTGCCGTCAGCTGCACGGAGCTGTCGTAGCGCAGAAACTCCTCCACCGCCTGAGGCATGCGGCTGAGATCGGATCGGAGCAGATCCAGTTGATCCCGGTTCCGGTACAGGGCGATCAGCGCGTTGCCCATCAGGTTCACCGTGGTCTCGTGTCCGGCCGCAAACAGCAGGGAGATGTTCGAGGTGAGCTCGTCCTTCGAGAGGGTGCCGTGTTCCGTCTCGCTCTGGACGAGGGCGGTGATCAGGTCGTCCCCAGGTTCCCTTCTCCGGGTATCGCAGATGGACTCGAAGTAAGCCTGGCTTTCGGCGGAACGGCGGTTCGCATCCGCAATCTCGGCTTCCGTCATCGGCGAGGGGTCGATGAGACGCCCGTTGACCCGGGAGCCGCCCACGAAGTCCGCGCGGTCCGCTTCCGGAATGCCGAGCATGTCGCAGATCACGATGACGGGGAGAGGATGTGTGAACAGGCTGACGAGGTCGCCGCTGCCCGCGTCGACGAAGCCATCCACCAGCTCGTTGGCGATGGCCCGGATCCGTTCCCGCATTGCTTCCGTTCGCCGGGCATCGAAGGCCTTCACCACCAGGCCGCGCAGGCGTGTGTGATCCGGCGGATTCTTCAGCAGCATGGTCTGCCTGAGGCCGCGGATGGCAGCGTTGGCTCTGATCTCCTCGAGCTGTGCCTCGGTCATCATGCTGTCATCCGCATGTCCGAGGGACCGGTCCCTGAGCGTGCTCTGAATGTCCTGGTATCGCGTGAGCACGAGCAGGTTCGCATCCGGGAGATCGAGCACCGGTGAGTTCTCCCGCAGTGCCCGGTACATCGGATAGGGATCTTCGATGATCTCCGGGCTGAAAATCGACTCGAGGCTGGGTTCTGCCATGACGACCTCCGACTGCACAGACTAAAGCGATAGTCTAGCGCGAAACCGGAACCCGCCCAGGTTCAGCAGGCTTCCTTCCTGGCAGCCCGCCAGCGGGCCTCCTCTTCCTCCAGGTGCGGCTCGGCGGCCGCGCTGTAGCCCTTCCGCCGGGTAGCTGCCAGCGCCTCGAGTCGGCGTCGGGCTTCGCTGCACCGGGCAGCGTCTGCCCTGATCTCTTTCTCCCGTGCCCGTGCAGCACTCTCCCTGGCCCGCGCCCGGGCGCTGCGGTCGCGTTCGAGCGCCTGCTCCAGCCGGGCAAGTGCCCGCTTCTGCTCCGGGTTCAGCGGTGGCGCAGCCACCACGGAGATAGGTGACGAGTCCCGTTCATCCGGTGCGGGCATCGCGTCAGGCGGGCAGCCGAACTGGCTGAAGTGGATGCGCCCCACATCATCCAGGCATCGGCTGACGGCGGATGACGCCGCGTGGGTGAACAGAATCATGAGAATTCCAAGCAGGCAGCGCATGGCGGACTCCGGAAGCGGTGTCCGCCAGTTTCCCGGATCAATCAGTCGGGCCGATACGGGTCCTGGCGTCCTTTCCCGTCAGCCCATGCCCGGGGTGTCAGAGCGATTCCAGCCAGTCGTCGTCTGAGCCTTCGTTGACGTCCTCGAACAGGAACGTGGACATGTAGCGCTCGGCGGTATCCGGCAGCATGACCACGAAAACGCTGCCTGCCGCTGCATTTTCTGCCACTTTCAGCGCAGCGGTGAACGTGGCGCCGGCGGAGACGCCGCAGAAGACCCCTTCCTCCCGGGCCAGGCGAAGGGCGTTGTCCCGGGCGTCGTTCTGGTTGACCGGCACGATCTGGTCCGCCACTGCCGCGTTCAGTACCTCAGGCACGAAGTCGGGCGTCCAGCCCTGGATCATGTGCGGACTCCACTCGCCGCCACCGAGCAGAGACGCCTGCTCCGGTTCCGCAGCGATGACCTTGAGGTCGGGCCTGGCGGCTTTCAGCACCTGACCGGCACCTGTCAGCGTGCCGCCGGTACCCCAGCCGGTCACCCAGTAGTCGAGACGTTCACCGGCGAAATCCTTCAGGATCTCGGGTCCGGTGGTGCTGGCGTGATAGGCCGGATTGGCCGGGTTCTCGAACTGCCGGGCCAGGAACCAGCCATGCTTCTCCGCCAGCTCTTCCGCCTTCCTGACCATGCCGCTGCCGCGTTCGGCGGCCGGCGTGAGAATCACCTTGGCGCCGAGCGCGCGCATGATCTTGCGGCGCTCGATGGAGAAGGATTCCGCCATGGTCGCCACGAACGGATGTCCGGTGACGGCACAGACCATGGCCAGCGCAATACCCGTATTGCCCGAGGTGGCTTCGACCACCGTCTGCCCGGGGGCCAGAGCGCCGGAGTCGGTGGCGTCCTTGATGATGGCGTACGCGAGCCGATCCTTGACCGATGCCAGGGGATTGAATGCCTCCACCTTCGCATACATGGTGACGTGATCCGGGCTGACTCTGTTGAGCCTGACGATGGGCGTGTCGCCGATGGTCTGAAGAATGTTGTCGTATTTCACAGCAGGGCCTCCTCCCAGGTGAACGGGAAGGAACCTTAACCCACCGCCCCGGACTCGGCCAGCGTCCGGAAATGAGAAACCGGGCAGCCTGATTTGTGCGCGCTGTCCCATACGTCGGCGGATGGGCGGCAATAATGCGGTTGAGTGAACCCGGGAGCCGTCAGGTGCGCGAGGTGGAAGTGCTGCAGGATTGGATTCGCGTCGAGAACTATCAGGTCGACGCCGGTCAGGTGCGCACGTATGAATTCCACGTGGTGCGGGACGACATGCACGACCGGATCACGCTCACCATCAAGTGCCTGGACGGGGAAGAGAACACGGTCCGTCTGGATCCCACGGTGCTCAACCCCGGTCAGTATGAATTCCCTGAGATTGCCGAGCGGCGGATCCGCCGGCTCTACGACCTGGGACTCATCTGAACCCTGCCCTCAGAACGCTTCCTCGAACAGAAGCCAGCCGGCCGTCATCACGACGGCCGTCAGCAGGACAAACGCCGGCAGGCCGGAAGCCGTTTCCGGCGTCGGCAGCACGAACGCACCGGCGAGACCCTCGAACGTGGACTCCACGATGCCGATCAGCGGCAGCGCACCGAGTGCGGCCAGCACGGCGGCCGCGCCTCCGATCAGACCGATGATCAGCGTCCGCCGGCGCTGCTGCTGTTCGATGCGGCTCAACACGGCTTCGAGGACTGAGGTGGTTTCCGGACCCGCCAGCGCCCGCTCGAAGGCGGCCGTGAGCAGCTCGTCCACGGGGTCCGTTGTCGCATTGCCGTCTGGTTGGCTCATCGTCATGTCTTCGCTCCGATCCCTCAACAGGAGAGGGTGCCGAAAGGTGGTGCAGGGTGCATGGGCTCGAACCGTCGCGTGGTTCTGGTCTCCCGGGCCGACGGTGCCGGCCCGCTGTTCGCGGTGCTGGAGGTGGCACCGGGCGAATCGATCCGCTCCCGGATGCGGGCCTTGGCCCGATGGATGCGTGCCTTCACCGTCCCCGTCGGCATCCCGAGCACGTCGGCCACCTCCGTATTCGAAAGCCCGTAGGCGTAGGTCAGTGTGAGAATCACCTGATCCTCGGTGTTCAGAACGGCCAGCAGCCGTTCGAGGTCTGCCGATCCGGTCCCGTCCCGGGCGGGACCGCCGATCTCCGCCTCCTCGATGGGTACTTCGTCCCGCTGACGCCTGTGCTTACGCCAGTGTGCCCGGAAAACGTTGTAGGCCAGGCTCGCCAGCCAGCCGCCGAAGGCGCCACTGCCCCGGAAAGTATCCAGCTTCTGCCAGGCACGCAGAAAGGTTTCCTGAGCCAGGTCTTCGGCCAGAGCCCGGTCCCCCGTCAACCGGCGCAGAAGCAGCAGGACCTTCTGCTCGTAGCGGCGGACCAGTGCCGCGAAGGCGGCCTTGTCCTCCAGGCGCACGGTCCGGCTGATGAGGACGTCGTCGCTTTCCTTCATGGCTTCTGTATACGGCGTGCGGCGTGTAGGTTCCAGCCTCAGGCGGTAGTGCGTCCGCGACCGATGAAGAACCAGAGGCCCAGATAGGCCAGACCGATCACGATCGGGAAGGTTGAAACCGCCATGATGGGGCTCATGGCATCTTCCTCGCCGAGCAGAGCGGCAAAGGCGAATCCGGCCGCTCCCAGGGCCAGAAAGATCACGCCACGGCGGAGATCCGCGTAGGGGCTGGCGATGCTCGTGGCCAGCGTTTCGATCAGCTCGGGGCTCAGCGCTTCACCCCGCTCGATGGCGAGGCGCACCGTGTGCTGGACGTCGTGACGGGCTTTGTATTTCAGGTAGAAGGCCAGTGCGAAGACGCCGCCGATGGTGAGGAAAAGTACGATGGGGATGAGTTCTTCCATCTTCAGAGAGCTCCTGTTGCGCGTGTGATGCACGAGTGCGTTAGTAGAGAGATGTCGACGGATGCCCGAACGGTTGCATCGGCTGCAGACTTTTCTGCCTCCGGTCCGCCTTGACGGGGGGCAGACCTGCCGGCAAGGTGCCGGCTGGCCCATGTCTACCCGAACCATGCACAACCACCTTCCGCTTCACGGGACCGCGCTTCGACGCGCCGGTATTCTCATTTTCTGGGTGGTGGGCCTCGTGGCCTGCAGCGCGCCGGCGGCCAGAGAACAGGCAGCCTGGACGCACGGGGGCATGGTCTCCGTGGCCAATCCCTATGCTGCAGAGGCGGCGGCCGAGGTACTGGCAGGCGGCGGGCATGCGGTGGATGCGGCCATCGCGGCGCATACCGTGCTCGGGCTGGTGGAACCGCAGAGCTCGGGCATCGGTGGTGGCGCGTTCATGCTGGTCTATGAAAGGAAGTCCGGGCGGCTGGTAGCCTACGACGGCCGGGAGACGGCACCGGCGGGTGCGAAGCCCGGGATGTTCCTGGAAGGCGACGAAACCATGCCGTTCCTGCGGGCCTGGCAGAGCGGGCTGGCGGTCGGTGTGCCCGGCGCTATCGCGCTTTACGAATATGCCCACGAACGCCACGGCCGGCTGCCCATGACCGAGAACGTATCGGCCGCCGTGACGCTTGCTGAGAGTGGTTTCGTCGTGTCTCCGAGACTGGCGGGCATGCTGGAGCGGATCGCGGGGCCGAGCCGGCTCGATGACAATCCGGAAACGGCGGCGTACTTCTATCCGGCAGGGAAGCCGCTGGCGGCCGGCGCGCTTCGGGACAATCCGGCCTACGCCGAAACACTCCAGGCGTTCGCGAGCGGCGGTGCCGATACTTTCTACCAGGGTGATCGGGCTGAAGCGATGGTGGCTGCCGTGGAAGCACGGCCGGACCCGGGCTCTCTCGGCCTGGAAGATCTGGCGGCATACCGCGTTGTCGAACGGGAGGCCCTGTGCGGAGATCTGCCTGCGACCGGCGAGCGGATCTGTACCATGCCGCCGCCTGGTTCGGGCCTCACTCAGATCATGATCCTGAGCCTCTACGATGCCTTCGCCGATTCAGAGAATTCCGTGGACCTGTCCGCGCATGTGGATGCGCAGCGGCTGGCCTATGCCGACCGCGATCATTACGTGGCGGATCCGGATTCGGTCCCGGTGCCCACGGATGCACTGATCAGTCCTGCTTATCTCGCCCTGCGCGCGGATGATCGTGTGCCCCCGACCGGAGTGCCGCAACCGGGCGATCCCGGTGCGGCACTCGGCAATGCGCCTCTGATCGATCTCTGGGGGCGCGACACGACGGATGAGGCGGCCGGCACGACCCACTTTTCGATTGTCGACAGGGAAGGCAACGCGGTCTCCATGACGGCCACCGTGGAAGCGCCCTTCGGATCTTCCCGCTGGGCGGGCGGTTATCTGCTCAACAACCAGATGACGGACTTTGCGAGGACGCCGACCCTGGGGGGCAGGGCGGTGGCCAACCAGGCTGCCCCCGGCAAACGTCCCCGATCCTCCATGTCCCCGGTGCTGGTGTTCGATCCTGCCGGTGATCTCAGGATGATCGCCGGCTCTCCCGGCGGTAACTCCATTCCGGCTTACGTATCCAAGGTGCTGATCCGGGTGTTGCGGGCGGGGGAGCCTGTTCAGGCAGCGATCGACGCGCCCAACGTCATCGCCCGGGGGCATTCCGTGCGGGTCGAGACCGGTGTCCCGGGCGGCAGCGAAGCCGCCGCCGTATTGAAAGCGGCCGGGTATCCCGTGCAGGAGCGTGAGGGTGAGAACTCGGGACTGCACGTGATCGTCCGCACTCCGGCAGGACTGGAAGGTGCCGCCGATCCCCGCCGCGAAGGACAGGTGATCGCGGTGGAATGATGTCGCGCATGTCCCGACCGCATCAGTCAGAAATTTCGGAGCCCCTGAAATGAAGCAACGACTCCTCCTCCTTGTGTTCCTGTGCCTGATCGCCGTGCCGGGAATGGCGGCGAACACGCCTGCCCGGGCGCCGGACGGCATGGTGGTGTCCGCCAATGAATCCTCGTCCGAAATCGGCGTCGCGGTCATGAAGCGGGGTGGCAATGCCATAGATGCCGCCGTTGCGGTGGCTTTCTCTCTCGCGGTGACTCATCCCACAGCGGGGAACATCGGCGGCGGTGGGTTCCTGGTCTATCAGGGGCGTGAGGGCGTGCCGGTCGCCTATGACTTCCGGGAGACGGCTCCGGCTGCGTCCCATCCGGAAATGTTCCTGGTCGATGGGGAGTACAGCTACGAGCGCCACCACCTGAGCCATCTGGCCGTGGGCGTACCCGGCACGGTCGCTGGGCTGTACATGGCCTGGCAGGATGGAGGGTCGTTGCCCTGGGCAGACCTGATCGCACCGGCGATCCGGCAGGCAGAGAAGGGGATTACGGTCACGGACGGGCTGGCCCGGTCGCTCGAGGGCGTGCGCCCGCGGATGGAGAACTACCCTGCGTCGGTCGCCAAATTCACCAATGACGGTGAGCCCCTGCGGGCAGGAGCGCTCTGGCGGCAGCCGGATCTCGCAGCAGCGCTGAAGCGGATTGCCAGCAAGGGCCCGGATGGCTTCTACCGGGGGAAGACGGCCGACCTGATCGTCGCCGAGATGCAGCGCGGCGGCGGCATCATCACGCACGAGGACCTCGCTGACTACGAGCCGAAACGGCGCACGCCCATCCGTGGGACCTACCGGGGCTACGAAATCCTGTCCATGCCGCCGCCGAGTTCCGGTGGTGTCACGCTCATCCAGATGCTGAACATTCTCGAAGGCTTCGACATCGCCGCTTCGGGCTTCGGTTCTGCCGACACGCTGCACCTGATGGCTGAATCCATGCGGCGCGCCTATGCGGATCGGGCCCGGTATCTGGGCGACCCGGACTTCGTCGAGATGCCGCTCGAGCGGCTCGCTTCCAAAGCCCATGCAGCGGAGCAGCGCGCCTCCATCCGCATGGACGAGGCCTCGATCTCCTCTCCCGAGAGTTTCAACTGGCCGGCGGAGAGCATGGAGACCACCCACTTCTCGGTGATCGACGCGGAGCGCAACGCCGTGTCGCTGACCTACACACTGGAATACAGCTACGGGTCCGGAATCGTGGTCCCCGGAGGCGGTTTCCTGCTCAACAACGAGATGGGCGATTTCAACGCCGGACCCGGGCTCACGGACTCCACCGGCCTGATCGGCACGCCGGCCAACCTCGCCGAGCCTGGCAAGCGCATGCTGTCGAGCATGACGCCGGCCATCGTCAACCGGGATGGCGAGGTGTTCATGGTTACGGGGACACCGGGCGGGCGCACCATCATCAATACCGTTCTGCAGACCATCCTCAACGTGATCGATCACAACGCCAGCGCACAGGCTGCCGTGGATCTGGGCAGGATCCATCACCAGTGGCTGCCGGACGTGATTTATCACGAGGCGCTCGCGTTCTCGCCGGATACCCTGAGGATGCTCGAGGCCCGGGGCCATGCGCTGAAAGAAATCGACAACCTCGGTGTGGCGGAGGTGATCGTCGTGCGTGAAGACGGCCTGGAAGGCGGCGTGGACCGGCGTCAGGCCGATGGAGGCGCGGTCGGGTATTGAGCCCGGCGCCGGCTGATCAGTCGACGCGGATCCTGAGCGGTATCGTGTCTCCGGGACGGGCGGTCATCACCCGGCTGTAGACCCGGTCGTCCCAGCGGTAGAAGACCCGGTAGCCGGTGACGGTCCCGGACGATACCAGCTCCGTCCGGCAGCGCAGACCCAGGTCCCAGGCCAGCAGCTCCGCCAGGCTGGCGTTCGGTGGTCTGTCATCACACTGCTCCACCCGCACAGGGGCAGCGCTGATGGTTTCCACATCCACAACGGGTGCCTGCACCCGGAGTTCTCCGGCCCCTTCCCCAGCCCAGGCGGAAGATCCCAAAAAGGCCAGGCTCAGCAGGGTAAGGCCCGTTCTCCGTCTCATGGTGTGGCTCCCAGATTCGCCCAGCCCAGGGCCTCCAGCGTGGCAATGTCGGTGGTGGAAAGTCCGCGTTCCGCGATATGCATCTGCACCCGGTGAACGCCATTCGATTCCCGCACGGCCTCGAATTGCGCGCCGGTGATCTGCGCGTTGAGCGTTCGGGCGAAGCGGGCGGCTCGGGTGGAGGATGCGAAGACCACACCCCGGGCGACGATGAGGTTCTGCCGGGCGGCGGCGGTACCGGTGCTGATCCGCGCCTGATGTTCGGCAACTCTGCCCGCATAGGCGATGGCACCCGCCGGCAGCTCGGCCGAGCGGCTGATGCGGCCGGGTCCGTAGTTGTAGGCCGCCAGGGCGCGCTCCACGTCGCCGCCGCTGGCGTCGAGCAGCTCGCGCAGATAGCGGGTACCGAGCTCGATGTTCAGGCAGGGATTGTAGAGCTCGGCCACCCGCTTTACGCCCAGATGCCGGGCCGTGCCCGGCCACTGAATCTGCATGATGCCGTGGGCGTTGGCGTGGGAGCGGGCATCCGGGTCCCAGGCGCTTTCCGTGGCCGCCACCGCGAGCAGCAGATCCACGGGTACGTCGTGCATGCGCGAAGCGATCTCGAAGCAGGACTGATAGGGATAGGGTGCATCATCTGCGGATGCCGCAGCGGTGACTCCGAGCATCCCCGCAGCGATTCCCGCTGCAATCAGAAAGCGTCTGATCTTCATTGCCCCGTGATCTCCGATACCCGTTCGAGCACCAGGTCCCGATCGGACGGACCTGCCGCATCGAATACCACCTGATAAGCACCCGGCGCCTGGCGCTCCACTCTGAAGTCCCGATCGAGCGCCTGGCTCAGGCGGGTGGCGAAGCCTTCGGCGGACATCTGGCTGTGGAAGGGTGACCATACGGGGCTCGCTCCCGACGTATGCAGCGCGGTGGCCGTCTGCATGACGTCTTCGAGCGTCCGGGCGCGTTCCGCCCAGTAGCCGCTCGGTGGCATCTCGTCGATGGACGCCGGCGGCGGCAGAGCCGGTGCGGGTTCCGCCAGCGCCGGATCCATTCCGTCGATCTCCGGCTGCAGGGACGCTTCGTCAGCGGTCGCCGATCCGGGTTCGCCTGCCGGCTCCCGGGATGCCGCCGTCAGGACTTCACGACCGCCTGTGACCTCTGGTGCTTCGAACAGCGAGTCGGAGGTCCGGGCGATGAGAGATTTCCAGGCGTCGGCGGCGAGGTCCCGGACGCCGTTCACCACTAATGACGTGGGTGCATCCATGGCGGTAGCCACCAGCAGTGTCAGCACCGCACCTGTCAACAGACCGAACAGGAAACGCATGACAACCTCCTCAGAGTCGTTCCACACCATTCATGGTGTGAGTGAGATGAATGGCCCGCCATTGAACCGCCGTACCGCCGTCCGCCAGCATGGCATCCAGTTCCGCCAGCCAGGATTCGCTTCGATTCAGCGGGCGGCTGCAGACACCGGTGCGGATGTGCCGGGCGAGTTTTTTCGCCGCAGTGCGATCGTGCACGGCGATGGCGTACAGGCCTGCATCCGGCAGGTTGCCCGGGGAAGGGGGGACGCGGATGCGGAAACGGCGCTCACCGGCGGAGGCCTCCACCAGAGACCGGTCGCAGGCGGTGGTGGAGAGTCTGCGGCTCGAACTGGACAGCACGAACAGATACGCCGGTGTGAGCAGCTCGAAGCCCACCTCGGCGCACTGATTTCCCCGGGCGGCTCCCGTATCGCAGATGCCTTCATCCTCGGCAGGATAGAGCCTGAGGTCGGTGATCAGCGCGCCGGCTGGAACGGCGGGGTGCGAAGGCGGTGCATTCGCGATCTCGTCCGTGGACGGGCTCGGGCGGCTGCGGGCGCCGGAAACGTAGACGGTGGCGACCTGCTGAGTGGCTCCACGGGACCGTTGTGTGAGCATCAGACCCAGCTGCTGCACCTGGTTGCCGGTACCGGCGGCCGCAGAATCGAGATCGAGCACCCAGGCGGCACCGTCCTCGTCGCTGGAGAGGGCGGCGATCGGGGTGGTGGCGAGCTCCGTTCGCAGGCTTGCCAGGATCCGGTTCAGATCCGCATTCTCACCCTGCGCGATGTAGACGGGACCGTCCAGCCCCTGAGGATGTGCACAGTTGAGATGCCTGCGCAGAATCTTCGCGATCTCGCGGCCGGAACGGACAGGTAGCGGGCTGTCCACGCTGCCGGCAGCGGCTCTGGTCACGGACTGGCGGAGCGCGGCACTCTCGGCGGCGGTGAGACGACCGCGCCAGCTGTGACTGATGCCGCTGACCCAGACAGATTCACTCACGTCGATCATGCGGATGTTGAGCCTGTGGTAGGCGCTGCCGTCAGGGTCGATCTCCACACCGAGCAGGTAGGCCGGCGGCAGGTCGATGCCGCACCGGTTGAGAGGCTGATCGGACCAGGCGATCCGCACTCCGGAAGTTTCCAGGAGGCGCAGCGTGAGGTGCGCTTCCACCGCCTCGTGCAGACGGCTGGCGCGATCCGCTGGCTGACCCCCGTCCAGACTCACCAGCTTGATGGTTTCACCTTTGAACCGCGGGTGCTCCCCCAGCGTACGGCCGAGCTCGGGCAGGACTTCGGTGTCCAGCCAGCGGCCCAGGGTGCCGTTCAGGAGGCCGGAGTCGGCGGCGGCCATCGGCGTCAGCAGGATCAGCAGCATGACACCGATGGCCCGGGCCGGTTCAGGTAGCCGCGACATGATGCACGTCTCCATATCGGTCGATCACGAGCTCCCCCCGTCTGACCCGGTTCAGGTGCTGCTCGATCTGGTGGCTGATGCGTCCCGGCAGCGCGATCCCCCATCGGTAGCCGGCCGTATCCGAGCGGGCCTGCCTCAGGGCGTCCAGGATCAGGCTCGGGATAGATGGGGGAAGCAGCTCGTAGACCTGTCCGGGTGCTGAAGTGTCGAGAAACCGGTACGTCTCGCTGAGGGTCAGCACGTCGGTATCCTGAAAGGCATAAACCCGGATGTCTCCTCTGGCAATCAGCCGGAGGAAGTCGCCATCCGAGGCGAAACGCAGGGTCAGGCCCTCTGCGTCTGCCTCTGCGTCTGCCTCTGCTTCCGATGCCGCCTCCGGTTCCGGCGACGATTCCATGGCGGCTGCGACAGAGGTGGCCGGTTCGATCTCCGGTGCCCGTTCTACCGGGTCCGAAGCCGCCAGCACGGATGTTTCTCCGGCCTCCGGCGGTTCGACAGCGGTGGCAGGGGCTTCCGGCCGCGGGGTCGGCTCAGGTGCGACAGGCGCCGGCAGGGCGGGTGTGTGCTGGACAGGCTCCGGCAGGGCGGGCTCGCTGACGGGCGTCTCCACTGCCACGACCAGGGCGGGTTCTGGCTCGACCGACGATGGGTCCGCCGGCTCCGTATTCCGCACCAGGGCAAGAATGGCAATCAGGCAGAAAGCGATGATGGCCATGAACCGCATCACGTCCGCCTGGAGCGATTCGCTGTCGCCGGCGTAGCTGGGACCCGTGCGCTGCATCAGCGGATGTCCCCGGCAGGCAGTCGGGCATCGTCAGCTCCGGTCCGTTCGAGCAGGACGGTTTCCAGGCGCCGGGTCACCTCGATCAGCTCGCCCATGTCGCGACGGTTGTGCGCTTCATAGAAGGTGTTCAGTCGGGCGCCCACGGTCATGGCTTTGCCGAGCCGCATCAGATAGCTGCCCACACCGCCGACGATGGTGGTGGTCAGTGCCAGCAGGATGCCGCCGTCCACCAGCTTCTGCAGAACCGAGCCGGCACTGTCCACCAGCGCTTCACCCGGATCGCCCAGGGCGGCCTGAAGGGCGCTGCGCATGCCGACGGCGGTCCAGATGACGCCGATGCCGACGAACAGATGGATCCAGACGTCGAGCAGCTGATCCAGCTCGATGACTTCCGTGAAACCGGGCGGGCGGACTGCGTCGGCGAGCAGACCCGACAGTCGGGTCAGGTTCATGAGGAAGACCGTCAGGATGATGGCGAACAGCCAGACGGAGTGACCCAGATTGGAGTCGACCCAGCCGCCGAGACTGGCCCTGGAAGAGAGGGTCGGGTCGGGGGGCACGGCAACCAGGAGCGCGATCAGGGTGAGCACGATACCCGTGCCGGCACCCAGTCCGAAGCCCCAGCCGCCCGAACGGGGAGGGGCGGCAAAGGTCAGCGGTTCGCGCTCCGCCTGGCTCACCGGGTGCCTCCGGCCACACAGGCACGGCAGGTGGCTTCCAGAACCAGGTCCGTTTCCTTGAGCAGGTGATCGGCCCGGTAGAAGCTCGCGGCGTCGTTGCTCGCGCGCAGGAGTCCGAGCTCCTTGTCGTGCAGCTCCGCCTGCATGTCGGACATCACCTGCTTGCGGATGGGGCAGGTCTGGGAGCAGGTGTTGTAGTCCCCCTGAAGGGAGACGAACTTCACGTTGAAGTAGCGGTTGTAGAGGCCTTCCGCCTGGCGGCGGCTGATCACACCCATCTCCTGAACGCGCATCAGATGGTCGCTGAAGTAACGCCGGTTGTTCTTGTCCGGATTGGCTTCCGCCAGCGTGAGCAGGGACTGGAAGTAGCCGTCGAAGTGGTACTCGCAGCCGCTGCCGAGCTTGGTCTCGACGGTTCTCATGGCGGTCTCGATTTCACCCCGGACGTCTACGGCACAGTAGTCGGGGCTCGTGGTGGTGCAGGCGGCGGCCAGTGCCAGGAGGGGCGCTGCCAGCAGCAGTTTTGCGTGTCTCAACATGTCATTTCTCCGTGTGAAGGCCGGTTACATCGCCAGGGGACTTTCGAACTCCGGCTCGCCGATGGCGTATGGCGGCGATGCGATCGGAGATTCCATGGCGGTTTCGCCGAAGAGGATCTCCTTCACGCCGCTCACCACCGCCGACATCTCCGGAGTGATCATCCCGAACGACTGGTTCAGCTGTTCCATGAGTGCGGCCCGGCTGATCTCCTGCTGTGTGAAGGCGATGAGCTGAGAGGCTTCTTCCATGTCCAGATAGATGTCGGCGGCCACGACAGCCAGCGACTGGCTGGGACCGTTCTTGCTGGTGGAAACCAGGTCGTAGTACTGCTTGAAACGATCCGAGAGACGGACACCGGAACGGCCGCGGAGCGCAGGCCGTTCTTCGGCATTCGGTGTGGCCGTACCCGCCTCGCCGAGCAGCGTGTTCTGCAGAGAGGTGGGTGTGGTCCGCTGGCCGAGCTCCTGGCGCAGTCGCTTCTCCAGGCTGGAGCGGGTCGAGTTCACCGCTCTTTCCATCTCCGGCAGCCGGTCGCTCATCACCTCCAGCATCTCCAGGTAGGTGGCGCCCAGCTGCTTTGCGATGCGCTCGCAACCCTGGTCGCCGTCTGCACCCTGGCAGAGGCTTTCGGTATAGAGCTGCTGCTGCATGTCCAGTCGATGAATGACCTGCTGCAGATTGTTTTCCATGTCCTCGGCCACCTGGCCGGTTTCACGGATGTCCTCGAGCACGGTGGTGGGGAAGAGACGGACCACCGGGCCGGAGCCGGTGGCATGGCCTGTGGCTGAGGCGAGCAGGCACAGCGCCGCCAGCATCAGAACCGGACCGCGATAAGTCAGTGGTGTCATGGTTGGATCTCCTGGTGTTTGGAACCTGGCGGTCTGGTCCAGGAACCGGTAGTCGCGGGAGGGAGCTTCGCCCGCTGCGAATGAATGAGAGCTGAACCGGCCATCAGGGAGCCGCCGGCTCCAGCTCGATACGTACACGCACGGTGCTGCCCGGGTGTTCCGTCATGCGTTTCTCGAACAGCTGCCCCGCGTATTCGTAGGTCACGTCGTAGGCACTGACGTCGCGGATCACCTCAGTCCGGTACGAGGTATGACAGATCTCGGCCGGACGGCTGGTCTGGCGGTGCTGCCGCGCCGCGTCCCTGGCGATGGAGGACCCGGCCAGCGCGCCGACCACGGTGAGGGCTTTCTTTCCGTTCCCGCCGCCGAACTGATTACCGATGAGGCCGCCGACGATGCCGCCGAACAGCCCCGGCAGAAATGCGTTCTCCTGCCGGTGCTCGTAGCGGTAGTCACGGTAGTCCGGAGACTCACGCGTGCACTGACGCACCGGATGTCGAACCGTGCGTTCTACTGTTATCGGACTGACGTTCACGACCGGAGCGGATATGTAGTAGCTCGACGCGGGGTCGCTGCTGTACACGGCCGCCTGTGACTCGATCACCGGTAGAGCGAGCGTGCCGGCAAGCAGCAGGGCCGTACCCCGGTGTGCGTTGAATCTGAGGCGGATGAGCGGTGATTGGAGCCGTCCGGCCTTCCCTTTCCGAGACTTCGTCATGAGTCCTCTCCACGATGGGATCTGCGGAGAAGATCTTATGGGGGGCAACCTAAACAGAAGCTGAATGGCTGTCCGACAGTCGCCGTTGCCACGCCGGAAGAACAGCGCCCGCTGAGATGTTTGAGTATGTTTTATTTGACAACGAGATTATTAAAACATACATTGTGTCCAGTACTTTCGACCAGGAGCGGTTTCGTGGCGTCCTTCTTGAACCTGTTCAACGGCTTCTCCTACAAGGAGAAGAGCATCCTGATCTCGCTTCTGGCCGTGAGCGGTCTCTATGGCGGTTACTTCCTGGACATGATCCAGGATCCCGTCGATGCCTCCCTGGCCGCCATGCTCAGGAGCATGGTCGGAATCGTGATCGCCCTCGTGGTGGTGCATGTGGTGTTCCACATCGTCATCTCGCTGGATGATGTGGACGAGGCGGCAGACGAACGGGATAGGGCCGTGGCGAGACGGGCGAGCGTGGTCGGATTCAACGTGCTTTTCCTCGCCGTGCTGCTGGTGACCGGACGGATCATCATTCTGGGAGCCTGGGCCGAGTCGGAGGCACCCCTGGACGCTCCGGGCGGTTTGCCGGGCCTGTTCGAGATTGCCAACCTGCTCCTGGCCGGACTCGTGCTCTCGGACGTCGCCTACTATGCGGCGCAGCTCTACTTCTACCGCCGCGGGCTCCGGGACTGACGGAGGCGACCGGTGGGACGGACGAAGAGCAGCGGACGTATCCGCAATCACATGCGGCGACTGCGCTTCGAGACGGGGGAGATGACCCAGGCGGAGCTTGCAGAACTCATCGGTGTGACCCGGCAGACGGTGGTCGCCATCGAAGGCGACAAGTACGCACCATCGCTGGAGGTCGCCTTCCGTATCGCCACCGTCTTCGACGTGCCGCTGGATTCCGTGTTCGAGTACGACCCGGAAGGCTGACGAACGCCGAGGTCTGGCCGGTGGAACGCGGATGGATTTCCGGAGGATTGCTGTTAGTCTTCGGAGTATCCGGGAGGTGGACAACCAGACATGCGAACGCTTTTCCTGCGATTTCCTCGACAGGCGCGACGGGGCCTGCTCGCGATCCTGACTTTCCTTCTGAGTCTTCACGCAGCGGGTTCCGTGGCAGCGGAGCTGGAGCCAGAGCTCGGCAGCGTTGAAACCATGGAAACGCCGGGCGCTCACTGGTTCATGACCATCGGCTTCATGGGCGGAGGCAACATCTTCGATGCGGACTCCGGCGAGATGAAGGGCAGGGTGCGCGTATCCGATTACACCTCGGCCGTTTCTCTGGACCGGGACCGGGGGATGATCTACGTGCCGGCGACCTTCTACTCGCGGGGTACCTACGGCGAGCGGACGGACCTGCTGGTGTTCAACGATGTGGAGAACCTGGATGCGGTGGCCGAGGTGGAGGTGCCGAAGAAGCTGGCCGTGGTGTTTCACCGTGCGGTGATCAATCCCATCGGTGAGCGGTTCATCGGGCTGTACAACATGACACCGGCCATGTCGGTGTCCATCGTCGACGTGGAAAACAGGAACTTCGTCGGCGAAATCTCCACCGCAGGGTGCGGGTTCATCTACCCGCTGCCGGGACGGCGGTTCATGCAGATCTGTGGCGACGGAACCGTCCAGGTCATCGATTTGAACGAGGATGGAGAGGAATCCGCACGCCGGCGCAGCAGAGCGTTCTTCGACATCGACGAGGACCCGGTTTTCGACCTGGCGCTCGCAAAGAAAGACGGCTGGGTGCTCGTCTCGTTCGAGGGCAAGGTGTTCGAGGTGACGGTGGACGGCCGGAACATCGACGTATCCCGACCCTGGTCCCTGGTCACCGAGGAACAGGCCGCAGAAGGCTGGCGCGTCGGCGGTGATCAGCCCTTCACCTACAACGATGAGACCAGGCAGCTGTTTGCGCTCATGCACCAGGGCGGGCCGGATACCCACGAAGATCCGGGCACGGAAGTCTGGGCTTTCAACGTGGACACCCAGCGGCGCGGGTACCGGTTCGAGCTCGAAGAGCCGTCCGGCGTAATCGAGGTCAGCCGGGATGCGGATCCGCTCCTGTACGTCGGCAGCGGTTTCCCCGCCTCGGTGCAGGTACGCAGAGCGAACACCGGACGGCTGCTGCACGTGATTCCCGAAACCGGCCTGACGGCCGGCCACATCCAGGCGTTCTGAGGAGGTCCGTCGGTGAATATGCTGAACAAACTCCATGCAGTGCTGTGGAGCGGCCTGGACGGTCGGATCACCCGCGGCACGCGGACGCTCGCCAAGCGGGTCTCTAGACGGGGATTCGTGAGTCGGCTCGGTACGCTGCTGGTGGGCACCGGCGCTCTGCCACTGCTGCCTGTCGTGCGGGATGCGGCCGCAGCAACGGGCATCCCTGAGATGGGCGACCCTCAGAGCTGTGACTACTGGCGCTACTGTGCCTTCGGCGGCAATCTCTGCAGCTGCTGTGGTGGTACCCACACTTCCTGCCCGCCCGGGACCGAGCTTTCGCCGGTCACCTGGGTCGGGACCTGCCGGAACCCGGCGGATGGCAAACACTATCTCATCTCCTACAACGACTGCTGTGGCAAGGAACCCTGCGGCCGCTGCTACTGTCATCGTACGGAAGGTGACAAGCCCATCTACTACCCGTCCAAGAGCAACAACATCCTCTGGTGCTTCGGGACGGACAGCCATGCCTACCACTGCACCGTGGCACTGGTGCTGAGTGAGACAGACAGCCCCGGTTGAGCCCATCGTCATGCGATGTCTTTTTCCACGCGTCGGCGCGGCGCTGATTCTGAGCGGCCTGCTCAGCCTGCCTGCTCATGGGGAAGATCCGAAAATCGCCTACTGGCTGCACTGCGCCGGCTGTCACCTGCTGGACGGGACCGGCGCTCCGCCGGAAGTGCCCACGCTGATCGATGAGCCGGGCGTGCTTGCCGGGCGCCCGGGCGGGCGCGAATACCTGATCAGGATTCCCGGCGTGGCACAGGCAGGACTCGACGATGCCCGGCTCGCTGCGGTGCTGAACTACATGCTGGAAGCCTTCTCGCCCGAAACCACTCCGGGAGATTTCGATCCCTATACGGCGGCGGAGATCGCCCGCCACCGGGCGGCGGTGCTGGTGGATCCGCTCCGAACCCGGGCGGAAATCGTCGGTGACTGACCTCGCCAGGGCCCGCGTGCTCGGCCTCCTGCTGTTGTGGCCGTCTGCCGTGCTGTCTGCCGACTACGATGCCGAGATCGCGGCTCTGGCTGCCCGTCCGGACGTGCGCGCCGCCATGAGCTGGGCTGCGGAGCGGGAGAAAGAGAACCTGCCGCGCCTGATCGAGCTGACGGAAATCCCTGCGCCGCCTTTTGGTGAAGCCGCACGTGGACGCCGGTTTGCAGAGATGCTCGAGGGCACGGGTCTGCGGCAGGTGGAGACCGACGCCGTCGGGAACGTGCTCGGGTACCGGCCGGGTACCGGCGGGGGCGGGACCCTTGCGGTGGTCGCACATCTGGATACCGTCTTTCCGGCGGACACCGACGTCCGGGTTCGAGGTCCGGAGCTGGATGCGAACGGACGCCGTCGCTGGTACGCCCCCGGGATCGGCGATGACAGTCGGGGTCTCGTGCTGCTGCTGACGCTGGCGGAGTCGCTGGAAGCCGCCGGGATCCGGACCGAGGCGGATCTGCTGTTCGTCGCATCAGTGGGAGAGGAGGGACTCGGTGATCTGCGGGGCGTGAAGCATCTGTTCCGGGAGGACGGCCCACGCATCGACCAGATGATCGCCATCGACGGTGGAAACGATGGCCGGGTGCTCAATCAGGCCATCGGCTCCTACCGCTACCGGGTGCGGATCACGGGTCCGGGGGGACATTCCTGGGGAGCCTTCGGCCTTGCCAATCCCGCGCATGCGCTGGCGAGCGGCATCCACCGGTTCGAAAGAAGCGCCCGGACCTTCGTGGCGTCACCGCCCCGTACCACGTTCAATGTGGGCAAGATCGGCGGCGGCACATCGGTGAATGCCGTGCCTTTCGAGAGCTGGGCGGAGGTGGACATGCGCTCCGAATCCAGAGAACGGCTCGAAGGCATTGACGTGCTGCTCAGGGAGTCGTTCACCGACGCGGTAGCCGGCCACAACGACCGACGCAGCCGGGGAGACGCGCTCGAACTTCAGTTCGAGCCCATCGGCAGACGGCCTTCCGGAATCGTGTCCGCCGACACTCCCCTGATCGCTCGAGCGCAGGCCGTGAGCCGCTATCTCGGGCTCGAAGGCGAACTCGGCTCCGGTTCCACCGACGCCAACGTGCCGATCGCGCTCGGGATCCCGGCTACCACGATCAGCCGCGGCGGTACCGGCGGCGGCGCTCATTCCCTGGATGAATGGTGGTCGGATCACCAGGTGGTCACGGGCACGCACAAGGCGCTGCTGCTGCTTCTCGCATCGGCTGGCCTGTCCGACTGACCGGGTTTCAGGGCAGCTCCAGGCACCTGGCCGTGTATACTCTGGCGGCGTTTTCAGGCTGCTGTTGCCCACCATGACTACAACCACGACGCGGGCAGCTGCCCGTGCCGGACTCTTCTGTCTGGCCACCCTGATCTCCGCGGCTGCCTGGTCGGCCGATACCCGGATGCCGCCCAGCATCCCGCCGGTGACTCAGGCTTACCCACTCGGGACCGCTCCCGTGCTGGATGGGGACGTGAAGAACGATCCCGCCTGGGCAGGGGCGAGGTCCACCACGGGCTTCTGGCAGATCCAGCCGTTCGAAGGTCAGCCGGCCAGTCAGCGCACCGAGGTGTTCGTGGGCTTCACCGAAGAGGCGCTCTATATCGGCGCCATTCTTCACGACGATGATCCGGACGGCATCATCGTCTCGGACAGCAGGCGGGATGCGGAGCTGGAAGAGACGGATGCGTTTCTGGTGATCATGGACACCTTTCTGGACCGGCAGAACGGGTTCGTTTTCGGTACCAATCCGGCCGGCCTGGAGTATGACGGCCAGGTCACCAAGGAGGGCCAGCAGAGCTTCGGCTCCGGCGGCGGCGGATTCAACAAGAACTGGGACACGAACTGGTCGGTGGCCACGTCCGTGGACGAC
Source organism: Gammaproteobacteria bacterium (assembly GCA_030425195.1). Classification (GTDB taxonomy): domain Bacteria; phylum Pseudomonadota; class Gammaproteobacteria; order Pseudomonadales; family Azotimanducaceae; genus SZUA-309. Next base: position 180,329 of record JAUIAV010000008.1, read on the forward strand.
TTCGGCTGGTCCGTCGAGATGCGGATTCCATTCAGCTCGCTGCGCTACAAGGGCCGGGATGTGCAGATCTGGGGCATCAACTTTCAGCGGAACATCCGCCGCAACAACGAAGTGGCTTTCTGGTCGCCTCTGCCGAGACAGTACAACCTGTTCAGGACCTCACAGGCGGGCACCCTCGAGGGCATCGCGCTGCCTGCGCAACGGAACCTCAAAGTGACGCCGTACGTCCTCGGCAAAGCCTCCGAAGCGCCGGAGATCGACGGCACGGACACGGACTACGAGATCGGAGGTGATCTGAAGTGGTCCATCACTCCGAGTCTGACCCTGGATGCGACCATCAATACGGACTTCGCTCAGGTGGAGGTGGACGAAGTAGTGGTCAACCTGAACCGCTTCAATGTCTTCCTTCCGGAGAAGCGGCCGTTCTTTCTGGAGAATGCCGGCCAGTTCTCCGTGGGCACGCCCGAGCAGGTGGAGCTGTTTTTCAGTCGCCGGATCGGCATCAGCGACGATGGCGACATCATTCCCATCGAAGGCGGGCTGAGGATGTCCGGAAAAGTCGGCGGCAGTACCAATCTCGGACTCCTCTACATGAGTGACGAGGGGATCGACGATGAAGCCTCCCAGAACGATTTTGCGGTGGTCAGAGTCAATCAGGAGCTCAGGAACCGTTCCTCCATCGGCATGATCTTCGTCAATCGGGACGGCGACGGCAGCTATGGCGGTCTCCCCGACCCGGACGATGACTACAACCGGACATACGGTATCGACGGCCGCTGGGGGATCGGTGATGACACCATCCTCTCGGGTTATCTGGCCAAAACGGATACGCCCGGGCTCGATGGCAAGGATCACGCGTTCGAGCTGAAGGCCGATTACAACTCGGAGAACTGGTCCAACAGCGCGAGCTACACTGAGGTCGGTGATGATTTCAATCCGGAAGTGGGCTTCCTGCAGCGTGACGACTACCGCAAAGGCAGCGTCAGGCTGCTGCGCCGCTACCGGCCGAAGGATTTCTGGGGCCTCCAGGAGCTGAGACCTCACGTCTCCTACACCGGCTACTGGAATTTCGACGGTATCTACGAATCCGGGTTTCTGCACGTGGACAATCACTGGGAGTTCCGTACCGGCGGTGAGATTCACACCGGCGTCAATTTCGTGCACGAGGACGTGCTGGACCCCTTCGAGATCATCGATGGTCAGGAAGTACAGGTAGGCACCTACGACAATGCGGAGGCTCAGCTGGTGGGTTTCACCAACCGGGGTGCTCCGCTGTCCGTCGGCCTGGAAATGAAAGCGGGCGGTTTTTTCAGCGGTGACCGGTTGACGCTGGAGCCCGATGTGCAGTTCCGGATCGGTGAAACCTTCGTCTCCTCGCTGAGCTGGAACTACAACGACATTGATCTGAAAAATCCGGGTGGTGAATCTTTCCGCATCAACGTGGGCATCCTCAAGCTCGCCTACTCCTTCACGCCGAAGATCTCCCTCGAGGCACTGATCCAGTACGATGACCGCTCGGATGCCGTCGCGACGAACCTGCGTTTCGCCTGGCTGCAGTCGGCGAGCTCCGGTCTCTACGTGGTCTACAACGAGCTGAATCAGGACGATCTCATGCGCAACCGGGAGACCCGCAAGGAGTTCACCATCAAGTACAGCTATATCTTCGACCTGCTCTGATCATGGCTGAGCGGCTGACCACAGCGGAAATCGAGACGGCCCTGGCTGCGCTGAACGCAGGTACGCCGGCCGATTCCGGAACGCTCTGGCAGCACCGGGGTGTGCGGATCGAGCGGCGCTTCCGGTTCCCGGACTTCGTGTCCGCGTTCGCCTTCATGACAGAGGTGGCGCTCGTGGCCGAGCGCATGAATCACCATCCGGAATGGTCGAACGTTTACGGCAATGTGGAAGTGGCGCTCACTACTCACGATGCGAAGGGTCTCACCCGTCTGGATTTCGAGCTGGCGCGGGCGATGAACGAGGCGGCGATCGGGCGTCTCTGAAGCCGGCTCGCCTATGACTGGCCGGCTGTTTGGGTAATACTGAACGCTTTCGACGAGTGTCCAGCTGGACACCAGGGAATATCAGTGGGTTTCGAAGTCTGGATCCTCATCGTCCTAGCCGCCTCCGTTCTGTCCGGCCTCATCGGGTACGCCGTCGCGCGGAAAAATGCCCCCAGTCAGTCTGAGCTGGACGCCCTGACGGAGGAACTGGACGCAGCCCGTGACCAGGCAGAGTCTGTGCAGGCGGATGTCAGCGAGCATTTCGAGCAGAGCGCCGTACTGTTCGGCAAGCTGGCGGCCGACTACCGGGAATTCCTCGATCATTTCTCTGCCAGCGCCCAGACGCTCGGCCTGTCCGAAGCCAGAGCCCGCGCGCTCATCGAGCAGGGTTTTCAGCCGCTGCTCACCCATGAGGCGGTCGAAGCGACGCCTGCCACCCTGGGCAGCGTGACCGTTGAAATGCCGGATGAAGCCGAACACTCTGCCGACACGGCGGAAGCGCCTGCGGAGGCCGCGGCTGCAGAGACTACCGAAGAGAACACTGAAGAGATCACTGAAGAGATCACTGAAGAGATCACTGAAAAGATGGCTGCGGACGTGTCTGCGCCGACGCTGGACACAGAGAAAGCCTCCGAGCCGGAAGCCCCTGCGGAAGCGGCAGAGGATATCGACCGGACAAAGACCGCCTAGGAACTGTCTACCGCCCGGACTCCTGGCGCGTTTCAGCGCAGCTACTCACCACCCAGAATGAATCCCGCGCCTTTCTCGGCGATCATCACCGTGGGCGCATTGGTGTTTCCGGAGGTGATGCGCGGCATGATCGACGCATCCACCACGCGCAGTTGCCGTACGCCGGATACCCGGAGCCGGTCGTCCACCACGGCCATTGCATCGTTGCCCATCCGGCAGGTGCCCACGGGATGGAAAATCGTGGTACCGAGGTCGCCGGCAGTCTGAAGCAGGTCTTCCTCGGTCTCGTACTCCGGACCGGGTTTGAACTCCCGGGGTTCGAAACGGGCGAGGGCGTCGGCGGCCATGATCCGGCGCGTGAACTGAAGACCGGCTACGGCGACCTGACGGTCGTAGTCCGTGGACAGATAGTTCATGGTGATGGCCGGGTGCGTGTCCGGATCCGCCGAGCGGATCCGGATGTGACCGCGGCTGGTTGGCCGGAGATTACACACGGACGGCGTGATGGCGTCGAAGGGATGCAGCGGCTCACCGAACCGTTCCAGGGAAAGTGGCTGCACGTGCCACTCGATGTTTGCGCTCGGCTCATCCTCCGAGGAGCGGGCGAAAGCTCCGAGCTGGGAGGGCGGCATGGTGAGCGGGCCGGTGCGGAACAGGGCATATTCGAGCCCCATCAGAGCACGGCCGAACAGAGTGCGCGCGCGCCGGTTCAGGGTGGTCGTATTGCTCACCTGATAGATGGTGCGTACCTGCAGGTGGTCGTGCAGGTTCTCCCCCACGCCCGGCAGGTCGTGCCGGACCCGGATGCCGCATTCTGAGAGCAGGGCCCCGGGCCCGATGCCGGACAGCTGCAGAATCTGCGGTGAGCCGATGCTGCCGGCCGCCAGAATGACCTCTCTGCCGGCGGTGAAAGTCGCCCGTCCCGTCCGTCCCCGGGCGCCCCGGCCGCCGAACTGTACCGTCACTCCGCCGGCAGTAAGCCCCTGGTCCGTCTCGTCGAGCTCCAGGTGCTGCACGTGCGCGCCCGTCTGCACGGTCAGGTTGGGTCGATGCAGCACCGGTCTCAGATACGCCTTGCTGCCCGACCAGCGGACACCCCGCTTCTGATTCATCTGGAAGTAGGCGCAGCCGGAGTTGTCGCCGCGGTTGAACTCCTGGATGCGCGGGATGCCGCACTGCTGCGCAGCCTCCTGCCAGGCATCGAGGATTTCCCAGTTGACCCGTCGCTCCTCCACACGGAGCTCCCCGCCACTGCCGTGAAACTCGTCGGCGCCGTGCTGATAGTCCTCGTGGGCCTTGAACACGGGCAGCACGTCGTCCCAGCCCCAGCCGCGGTTGCCGAGTGCGGCCCAGTGATCGTAGTCGCTGCGCTGACCGCGCATGTAGATCATGGCGTTGATGGACGAGCAGCCGCCGAGCACCTTACCCCGGGCGTAGCCGATGCGCCGCCCGTTCAGACCGGGATCCGGCTCGATCTCGTAGCACCAGTCCGTGCGCGGATTGCTGATGGTATAGAGATAGCCCACCGGAATGTCGATCCAGAAATAGTCGTCCCGGTCGCCGGCTTCCAGCAGCAGCACCCGGTTGTCCGGATCCGCACTCAGGCGGTTGGCCAGCACGCAACCGGCGGTACCGGCGCCGACCACGACGTAGTCGTAGTGGCTCTGTTCAGTCTTATCTGCCATAAGAGGCACACCATACCATCGGGAGGAGGCATGGATGACGGACGAACAGGCACCCGGGCACGGCGGGCTGAAAGGCGGCTGTCTCTGTGGCCGGGTACGTTTCGAGGTGGATCGGCTGACGGGACCCTTCGAGCTCTGTCACTGCCGGCGCTGCCGCAAGGTCACCGGATCGGCGTTTGCTGCCACGATCGGAGCCCGGGCCGAGGACTTCCGGTTTCTCTCGGGAACGGATGCCATCCGGCGCATCGAGCTTCCCGTGCGCGAGCGGCCGCCTGCTTACGGAGTGAGCTTCTGCGGTGACTGTGGCTCCGCGCTGCCCGCGCCGCCGGACGAGGGCTTCTTCGAAATCCCGGCAGGGCTCCTCGACGAGGATCCCGGTCTGCGACCGGAGCGGCACATCTACGTGGAGTACGCGGCGCCCTGGTATGGGATGGATGAGCGTCTGCCCCGACTCACGGCGCTGGAGATTGCCCGGTACCGACGCGGTCATTGATCCAGGCGCGGCGCGGAAGGCGTCTCGTGCATGATTCTGGTGCGTGGATGCGCCGGCAGGGAGGGCTCGTGCGCCATTTCGGCGCCATCGACAGGCTCGCGCGGAGAAGGGGTCTGCCGGGCGGAGTCGGAAACGCGGCCGATGACGGTGTTTCCGTCTTGGTGCAAAAACTGGCCCGTCAATTGCTTTGAGTCAGGGAAAGTGACAGCGACCGAAGCCACGCTGACCGACCCGACCGCAAGGAGCGAAGACATGTCCACCCCCGCCGAAGCTCTGGTTAACATCCGGAGCAAGAAAGTCCCCACTCTCTATGAAGCCGACGAGCGCAAATACGTCGGACCGCATCGCTGGCAGATCCAGTGGTGGGCAAAAAGTGTCCGCAGAATCATGGAGCGTCGCGCCTACACACGCTGGCTGGAGGCGGCCTGTGAGGAGATTCAGGTGAACGGTCTCGAACACCTCGACGGCATCGAAGGGCCCTGTGTGTTCATCGCCAATCACACCAGTCATCTGGATACGCTGCTCGTTCACGACGTGATGCCCCGCGCGATCCGTCGCCGTCTCTACTTCGGTGCTGCTCAGGACCGCTGGTTCGTCAAAGGCAAGAAGAAGCTCGAACTGAAACCCTGGTATCAGTCCCTGGTGCTGGGGAATTTCCCCATCCTGCGGGGCGGGGGTGCCCGTGCGCTCTCCTACGCACACTGGCTGCTCAGGAAGCGCCAGCACGTCTTCCTGTTTCCGGAGGGTACCCGTGCCACGGGTGACGAACTCGGCGAGTTCAAAATGGGTGCTGCGCTGCTGGCACTGGAGAACGATGTGCCGGTGGTACCGCTGTACCTCTGCGGTCTCCGGGCCATCCGGCCGAAAGGCAGTCGTGAGGCGGTCCGGGGCAGTGCCGGGGTGGAGATTCTGGCCCCGGTGCGCTTCTCGCCGGGCAGCGACCCGGCGTCAGCGACGGCGCTGCTGCAGAGCAGGCTCAATGCCGTGCACCGTGCCGCGGTCGGAAACCTCTCCGTACCGGACGCGGCCTGACATTCAGCCCTGAGATTCAGTAAGGGCGGATTCCTCCGAACCGGCTGCGGACCCGTCTGTCCAGCAGCCAGTAGCCGGTGAAACCGCCGGCCATCAGGCAGACGAGCGCAGCGACGATGAACCAGCCCAGCGGCATCCGGATGCCGCTCGATGCCAGCGTTTCCCTGAGGGCGGCGTTCTCTGCTTCCAGCGCCGGCAGGTTGGTGATGTTCTGTTCCGCCACTGCCAGCTGGCTGGCCAGCTCGTTCGCCTCGCTCCGACTGGCTTCCAGCGCTTGCTCCGCCTCCTCGAGCCGCGCCCCGGCCGTCTCCACCGCCGCCTCCAGCCGGCCCAGCCTGGACCGGGCCGGTTCCGTCTCCACGATATAGGCGGTCTTCACCCAGCCTTCGTCACCGTCCTCCGTCCGAACGCGGATGGACATCAGGGCGCGCTCGAGGACGGTCAGGCGGGCGCCGCTGATGAGGGTCTTTACCGTTCTGCCGCTGGTTTCCTCCGTCCGGTAGAGGCCGAGGCGGAGCTCGTCGGTGACGTAGACCACATCCGCCTCCGCGGCTGTTGCGGGTGTGCTGGTAAGGAGCAGGAGCACGGGAAGAAGCAGATGTGCGGTCGTCCTCATTCGGCGGCCTCCCGCGCAACGGGTAACGGCAGCGCCACGTCCACCCCGAGACTGGCGAGCCCCGTTTCGAGCGCCTGGGCGTTGAGCCCGTGACCGAGCAGTTCGTGCACGAGCAGGTCCAGGGTCGTATCGTGCCGTGCCAGGGTGCCGGCCAGCTCGTGCAGCATGAGAACGGCGAAAGCGGTGTCCGCCCCTTTGGAGGGGCTCGTGAGGCGGCCGCCTTCCCGGTCTGCCCATTCCTCCAGGCTGTCCAGCGCGGCTTCGAAGCGGCTCTCGCTGATGCCGCCGGTGCGGCGCAGAATCTCCAGCGAGTAGTATTCGGCGAGACCTTCCACGAGCCAGTCGTCCGGTTTGCCGGAGACGTCCCTGACCGCAAGGTGCACCAGCTCGTGCAGCAGGGTACTGGTGCCGTTCTCGCTGATCAGCGGCCGGTCCGGATGGAGATACAGAGAAGCGGGCCCCGAAAGCCCGCCACGCCACATGTCTCTGCCCCCGCCGACGACGAGGAGCCGCTCCGAAAAGCAGGGAAAAACATCGACGAGATCGGGCAGCGTCCAGTGCAGAAATGCCAGGATGTCCAGACGCCGGAAGCCCTGGCCTACCGGTGCCGCGACCGCCACCTCGCGTTCCGCGATCAGTTCCCGGCGAACGCCGATCTGTCCCGCCACCGCCCAGCCGACGGGCCGGGGAAACAGCCTGTCCCGGTTCAGGGTATGCACCGGCTCGCTCGAGGGTCCGTAGGGGGTTTCGAATCGCCAGCCGGCAGGACCGCGCAGACGGAGGGTGGCGCTGGCTTCGCTGTCCTTCAGAGCCCGGGTGCGGGCCGCGGGAAAGAGGTCGTCGAGACGGAAAACGGCCCAGTCATCCGTCATGCGGGCGTCGTGCGCATCGCCGCGCAGGTGGTCGATGGGGACCCGATAGCGGAGGCTGCCGCCTTCGGCCGGCGGGGTCCAGAGCACCCGTTCTTCGGAAACCTCCAGCTTGCCATCGCCTTCGAACGCCGTGAACCTGCTGGCGGGTGCATTGAAGTCCAGCGCCAGCAGAACGGACTGGCGCTGGCTCAGGAGTATCTCCGCCGCGGCCATGCCGGTTTCCGGCTGCAGGGTGGCCCGGTAGCTGAGCGAGAAGGTGCGATCTCCCGGATCCACCGCAGCGCCGTCGGCGCAGGCAGCCATCGCGAGGCCGGTGAGAAGGGCTACGACGCGCCGGTTCAGGAGGCCGACGGAATGGCGCATGGACACCTGGATCAGTGGATTCTGCCGCCGATGCTGAAGCTCGTTCCCACACCGCCGCCGCCGTAGTAACCGCCGCCGCTGTAGGAGGAGAAACCGACGCTGCCGTAGATCTGGGGATCGTCGCAGCCGGACAGTCCCAGGCAGAGCATGCCGAGGATCAGAAGTCTGAAGGGTCTCATGGGGCGTCTTCGCATGGTCGTCTCCTCAATCCGCAGTGGTTTCGAGTGGCCAGGTCTGCAGGGCAATGCCGGCACCCGAGGGGTCGGCGATCAGGGCGACCTGACCACCGAGCGGCCTCTGTTGTGCTTCCAGATAGACCTTGCCGCCGAGTCCGGCCACTTTCGCGGTGATGGCGGCCGGGTCCGCCACCCGGATGTAGGTGACCCAGACCGGGCGTCTGCCCTCAATGGGATGGGTCATCGCCCCAAGCGCAGGATTTCCGTCCCGGTTCAGAGTCCGATAGGAACGGCCGCCGTCCACGGCTCTATCGCTCTTCGCCAGTCCGGTCAGGCCCGTGTAGAACTCCGTCGCCGCGGTCAGGTCCGTCGTCCAGAGTTCATCCCAGAGGAAGTCTCCGTAGTCCGGCTCGTGAATCTCCGGGTCGCCGTCCGCGGTCTGCACCAGCGCCAGCAGCGCGCCCTGAGGATCCACTACGACGGCCATCCGGCCCCTGTCAGCCACGTCCGTCGGCGGTGCGAGCACTTCGCCGCCATGGCCCCGGAAGTGGTCGGCGGCTGCGTCCACGTCTGCGACCGACATGAGGACGACCCACTGGGAGACGTTCTCGGCGTTGTTGTTGAGGCTCGCTTCGTTCACCATCCCGCCGATCAGACGGCCGTTGTGCCGGATCAGGCTGTACGCGTCGTCACCGCCGAGACTGAAGAGCGTGCCTACGCTCTCGAACTCCCAGCCGAAAAGCTCTTCATAGAAACGGCGGGACTGCGCCGGGTCGTCGGTAATGAGGTCGCGCCAGACGATGCGGCCCGGATCATGCTGTCCCGTGGGTGCATCGGTGATGGCCGGAAGACGGATCCCCGTGGTCGTGCAGCCCGGCACGCCGATCAGAGCCAGCACGGCCAGAAACATCCACTGTCTTTTCAAGACTCTTCCTTGCTGAGAGATAATGAAGCGATGCTAACTCAGATTCGCCGCAGGGTTCGATGGTTTTGGCTCGGATGCTTCGGTTTCGGCGCCCTCGGCGTAGCACCCGGCCTCATGAGTGCCACCCGATACGACCCGGAGGATCTGATCAACGTCAGCTACATCCATGCCGCGGTGCTCGGGACCGGCACCTACAGCCTTCGCGGACGGCGGGTAACCATGCTGAAGCTGCCGTTTGCCTGGAACGAGCGGCCCGTTTCCGACGGGTCTCCAGGACGGCGCTGGCTCGCGCCCACGGTGCTCGGGTACGACGATCTGAGCGGCGTGGACTCCGATTTCATCGAAGCCCTGCTCCCGAACCGGCTGGTGACACTGTCGGTGATGCCGGGCGTGGAGTTCACCTATCCGATCAACGACCACTGGTATCTGAAGCCTTTCGCCGAGATCGGCGGTGGCCGGGACTTCAATCAGGAAGAGACTTTCTTTCTCACGCAGCTCGGCGTCCGGAACCTGTTTCCGTTCAGGTTCGGTGACAACTGGCAGTTGCGGCTCGGCGGCGCGCTGCGCTGGGCCGGGGAATATCAGCTGCATTCGGACGACACCAACGCCTTCGGCATCATCGACCTGGGTGTGGACGTTCGCCGCAATCTGCCCTGGGATCTGTTCGAGCAGCGGCTCAATGCCGGTATCTATTACATCTATCAGCGTTACCTGCCCGAGTGGCGGGCGGGCGACGCGGACGACTGGCAGAACCGGGCGCTCAACGTCCATGAGTTCGGCGTCAGTCTGGGCGTGCCGGAGGTCCGCAAAGTGCTCGGCATCAACGTGAAACGCGTGCGCGTGGGCTACAAGCAGGGGGGCAACCTCCGGGGCTGGACCTTCGGTACCGAGTTCCCGTTCTGACGCTGCGGCCTCAGGTCTCGGTGATGTCCTCACCGAGCGCCCGGGCGCGCTGCAGCCGGCTGGCCTCGTCCTTCGGCAGATGCCGCCAGGCCAGGGTGAGCAGCACCAGAGTGATGACGAAGATGCCCATGGCCGCGGCGATGGCCGTCTGCAGCGCGGCGGCATCATCCATGCCTGCGGCCCGGAACCCGTCGGACAGCTGACCCATGAAATAGGGCCCGAGCGCCAGACCGATGAAGGTGTTGACCAGGATATAGTAAGCACCGGCCACCGCCCGCATGCGCGGCAGCACCAGATCAGCGGCCGTGCTCGGAGGGATTCCCGGCCAGGCGGCGCTGAACAGGTGATGGGCCAGATTCATGGCGAAGGCCATCATGAGGCTCTCCGTATAGACCATCACCAGCACCAGCGGCACGGTGCCGAATACGGCCAGGTAGCCGACGATCAGCCGGCCCGCCGGATGTTTCCGCTTCATGACGTCACCGAGCCAGCCGCCCAGGGTGACACCCAGCCAGCCGCCGATGGCGCTGCCGAGACCGATGTAGACGCCCACTTCGGTGGCGCTGGTCTCGTGCAGCCGGAGCAGCAGCGGGGCGGTCCAGAATCCGACCCCGTAGGTCACGAAGGAGATGGTGGGGAAGGCGAGCATGGTGAAGATCATCGCCTTGGATCTGAAGATCATCGCGAAGGTGGCCGGATCCCTGGCGGCCAGAGACTGGGCCCAGGAAAACACCACGTAGACACCGATTCCGATGGCCACCCACTGGGGTACGTTGCCGGTGAGCAGTACCAGACCGGTGGCGACCAGGAAGATGATGATGGCGGCGAGCGCGTTCCTGCCGAGTGAGGCACCGTCCCGTTTCAGGCCGGGCAGATTCAGCAGCGGCAGTACCGCGAGCATCTCGCTTCTGAGCACGGACCAGGGTGCCGGGTGGTCGCGGGTGACAAGACCTTCGCTGATGCCTCGCTGCGGTTCCCGGAGGGTGCGGACCCAGGCAGCCATGAGAATGCCGGGGATGCCCACCGCCATGAATGCCACGTGCCAGCCTTTGAGGCCGAACGGCGCCTGCTCCACCACCGGATAGGCGTTTGCCCAGGTGTCCAGGATGAGGCCGCCGAGAAACAGACCGATGCCCCCACCGATGTAGACGCCGGAGGAGTAGATGCCGATGACCGTGGAGCGCAGGCGGGCGGGGTAATAGTCGGCCAGCATGGAGTAGGCGGCCGGTGAGGCGCTGGCCTCGCCGATGCCGACGCCGATCCGGAATGCCGCCAGAACCGGGAATGACCGGGCGAATCCCGAGAGCGCGGTCATGGCCGACCAGAAGAGGAGCCCCAGCGATATCAGGCTGCGCCGGACCCAGACGTCGGCGAAGCGGGCGAGCGGAATACCGAAGACGGCATAGAAAACGGCGAACACCGTGCCGTAGAGAAACCCCATCTGGGCATCCGTAATGCCGAGATCGGCTTTGATGTCCTCGGCCAGGATGGACAGGATGTTCCGATCGATGAAGTTGAAGACGTAGACGATCACCAGCACGGCCAGCACGTAGTGTGCGTACCAGCCGCCCAGCGCGGGCGTTTTCTTCCGCTCCTGCTCGCTCATTCCTCTCCCCATGAACCGCGTCTTTTTGATAGCAGAGAAGGACGGCGCGCGCAAAACATTCAGCGGTGGCTGATTACGGGCGCCCTCCGGCGTAAGCTCCGCGTGAGGGAGGGGCGAAGATGCCGGGCAGGAACAGCGGGACGAGCGCGGTGGTGGTGGGGGTAGCCGAACACGGGAACAGTGCCGTGCTGGTGACGGTCTCCAGCGCGAAGGCGGTTGTGGATCGGCGGTCGGTGGATCTGACGTCCGATCTGCCGACACACCCGTACCATCATGAGGGTGCCTGGGCGCTCGGTCGCTACAGGGACAGCGCCTGGTCCCGGGACATCTCGCTGCCGGAGGCCATCGAGCTCGTGCGGACCGTGCAGGCAGCGGCAGAAGCCGGTGCGCTCAACGTCCTCCGTGCGCTGTCCGATGACCTGGACGTGCCCGTCCGTGGAATCTCCATCCGTATCTGCCCACAGCTTCCGGAGACCATCGAGGCAAGGATACGGGACCACCGGGCCGAGACCATGGCGGATTCCATCATGTACCGGCAGGCACTGGCCGGGGCTGCCGGGGTCCTGGGCTGGCCGGTCGCCTGGTATGACAGGACGCAGGTCTTCGAGGCGGCCGGGCAGGTGCTTGGGGAAGTGGACGTGGACGCAGCGCTCAAAGCGCTCGGTCGTCCTCTGGGTGCGCCGTGGCAGGCGCGGCACAAGCTGGCTGCGGCGGCTGCGCTGACGTTTTCCCGTTGGACGGGTTAGGAACTGCCCAGAGTCAGCAGGTTCTCCACCGGCCGGTAGGGTTCCTCCAGGTAGGCCACGTCCGCCGGATCCAGGATGAGCTGACTGGCGGCGACCAGCTGCTCGAGCTGCTCCACCCGTGATACTCCGACGATGGGACTGGTGACTTCCGGTTTGCTGAGCAGCCAGGCAACGGAAACCTGAGCGGGTTTGACGCCGAGCTTCTCCGCCACCTCCACCACCCGCTCGGCCACGGTGAACGTGTGCTCACCCCGGTAAAGGCTCTCGGTGCGGGCCCGGTCCTGGCCTTTCGAACGGTCAGTGGAGCCGGCGTCGAAACTGCCTTTGAACGAACCGGCGAGAATGCCGCGGGCAAGTGGAGACCAGGGGGTGAGCGCTACACCCGTCTTCGCGCAGTACGGGTTCATTTCCCGTTCTTCCTCACGGTAAACCAGGTTGTAGTGATTCTGCATGGAAACGAACCGGGTCCAGCCGTTCATCTCGGCAGTCAGCTGCAGTTCGGCGAACTGCCAGGCGAACATGGATGAAGCACCGAGATAGAGCGCCTTGCCGGCTTTAACCACGTCGTGCAGGGCTTCCAGGGTTTCCTCGATGGGGGGCTGGGCCTGGCCCGGAACACCGTGCGGATGCCGGTGAATGACCAGGTGGTCGATGTAGTCGTGGCCGAGGCGTTTGAGACAGGCATCCACGCCCTCCATGACGTGCTTGCGCGAGAGACCGCCCTGATTGGCGCCCCGGCCCATGGGCATGGAAACCTTGGTGGCGAGCACGTATTCATCCCGCGGCAGCAGTTCGTTCAGGAGTGCGCCTACCACTTCTTCACTGGCGCCGATGCCGTAGATGTCCGCGCAGTCGAAGTAGTAGAGGCCCTGGTCCAGGGCGGCCTTGAAGATGGGCCGGGCTTCGTCGAGACCCAGGGTCCAGTCGCCCTGATGGCCCCGGCCCGGCACCCCGAAATTCATGGTGCCGAGACACAGCCTGGAGACTCTGAGGCCGGCGTTCCGGCCGAGCTGAACGGACTCGAGCATGATCGTTTCCCGTGGTCGTTTGAGGTGCTGCAAGCAGGCTGGAAAGCATGCCACACTCGACAGTGTCTGCGCAGGAGGGGGAGAAGCGATGCGGGTCAGTGTGGTCGGCGAATCGGATCTCGGCTGGGACGAACGGACGCCGCCGAACGAGACGGTGGATGCCAACGGCAAACCGTCACCCATGGCGCCCGGTTTCGGGGTGCCTGATCCCTCGGCGCCGGCCTGCAGGCGTTATGACGATCCGGCGGTGGTGGCACTGCGTGCTCACCTGAAGGCGCACAACGGCATCGATGGCCTGGAAATCTGCGCGCCGGATGAAGTGACCCGGATCGCGAGAATTCTCCGCCGGGATGGGTTCGTGGTGGTCCGGGATCTGCTGAATCCGGATCAGCTGGAGCGCTGGCGGGCCGGCTGTGCCCGGGTGCTCCGGCAGATCCTCGAGATTCCCGGCCGGGACGGCCGGGCCTACGTCACGGAAACACAGCGGTTGCCGCACCGCTACAGCTTCGGGACCTGCTCCGCTTCCCGCCATCTGCTCCACGAGCCCGAGTGGGCCGACATGGTGGATCTGCCGACGACGACGCCGATTCTCGAAGCCGTTTTCGGCTCCAGGGACTATCTCCTCTGGGGTGCTGGCGGCGATCTCTGTCTGCCCGGTGCCGTGGAGTACCAGCATCTGCATTCGGATCTCGTGGACAGCCAGGAGATCGGGCCCGGACGGCTGGCCCAGGCACGGCAGCTGGGCATGGACGTGCCCGACCGGCCGGAAGACCTGGACGTGCCCACCGCCCGGCTCATTCTCGAGCGGACACCGCCGCAGATCACCATCAATTTCCTGATGAGCGATCTGACCTGGGAGAACGGTCCCATCCGGCAGATCGCCGGCACCCACGCCAGCGTGCAGCGGCCACCCTCTCCCGGATACGAGCCGGACTGGATGAAGACGTCCACGCTGGTGGGGGCCCTGGCGGGCGCCGGCGTTTTCCGCGACACCAGAGCCTGGCATGGCGCCACCCCGAATCTCAGCCGGGAGGTCCGGGCCATGCCGAACATCGAGTACACGCCGGTCTGGAACGAGCCACAGGTGCGCCGGTCCATGCCGTACGAGCGCTGGCTGGCACTCCCGGAGCACGGCCGGCATGTGGCGAGGGCCGCGGTCTGCGAGGCCGGAGTCTGGCCCGCTGGCGCCGGCTTCATGCATCCGCTGCTGAGCGAACGGCAGAAAGCGGCCGATGGCTGATGCCGGCGGGGGAATCAGTCCGCGGGCGCCGGGTTCCGCTTCCCGGCGCCGAACAGACCCTCCAGATGGGTTTTGGGCAGCGGCCGGGTCAGACGGGATACGGTGAAGGTCACCAGCACCGAGACGATCTCTCCCATGGCCGCACAGGAGTAAGGGTTCGGCCCTTCCTGATACAGCCAGCTGACGATGCCGTGAATCGCGCCCGGGTCGAACCAGGCAGGGTCCAGGAGCCGGGTGTGCAGCACGATGAAAGTGAGGAAACCGGCAAGCAGTCCGGCATACGCCCCGTGCCGGGTGACGCCGCGCCACAGGGCACCCACCACCAGCGGACCCGCGAAGGCCGCCATCATGCCGCCGTTGCCGATCCAGACGATCATGGCGATGTTGGTGTCGATGAGTGCCCAGGCCATGCCCATGCACAGCAGCAGCACGACCACCGTGGATATCCGGCTGATGGCGAGCACGCTCGCATCCAGCGCGTCGTGACTGATGGTCAGCTTCAGCCGGGGCACCAGCGTGCGGCGGTAGAGGTCGTTGGCGATGATCTGCGATGAGGAGACCACCAGCCCGTCCGCCGTGCTCATGATCGCGGAGAGCACGCCCACGCCCACCAGGGCCGCCAGCCAGGGTGGGAACAGCTCGATGAAGAGCATGGGCAGCGCCGCATTGGGATTCATGCCTTCCTGATAGAGGGCGTCGCCGAGCAGGGCCCGGGCGAGCAGGCCGCCCACGCCGAGCAGTCCCATGGTCAGGCCGAACAGGAAAGCCAGCCGGACGAACTTCATCTGCCCGCCGTCGTCTTTCAGCGCCCAGAGCTTGTTGCCCAGATGCGGGAGCAGGCCGAGCGGCATGTGGGCGAGCAGGATCGCCAGGATGGACCACCAGGAGTGATACAGCGGCGTAGCCGGATTCAGGGTGGCCACCAGGTTTTCATCCTGAGCACCGAGGCTGTCCACCACCCCTGCAAAGCCCCCTTCCACGCCGAAACCGAGCGCGACCAGCACGATCACCACCACCGCAAGCAGCAGCATCATGGCGCCCTGAATGCCGTCCGTGAGGATGTCGGCGTGAGCCCCGCCGAGCACCACGTAGAAAAGCAGGACCACAGTGGTGATGATCAGCGCCCAGTGCGGCGGCAGACCGAGCATGATCTCGAACATCACCAGCCCGGACACCAGCTGTCCGGCCAGGTAGAAGAACAGGATCAGCGACATCAGGGATACCAGCACCCGGATGCCTTCGGACTGGTAGCGGTCGCCCAGGTACTCGGGAATGGACCGGTTGCCGAACCGGTTCCCGGCCGTGGCCACCAGCCGCATGCTGATCAGCACGCCGAAGTACAGCCCGATCGGATAGAGCACGTGACCCCAGGTGGAGGCGAGGCCCCATTCGTAGGACAGGGCCGGACTGCCGAGGAAGGTCGCGCCGCTGGCCGTGGAGGCGGCAAAGGCGAACGCAAGAAAGACCGGACCGTAGGAGTTACGGGCGGTGGCGAAGTCGTCCGCGTGCTTCACACGCCGCTGCGCGTAGAGCCCGATGCCCACCATCAGACCGATGTAGACGACCAGAAAGATCCACGACCAGGTGATCAACGTCATCCGGATAGTATCCCCTCACCACAGGCAACCCTGATGATACGGCACCTGGTTTTCGATTGGGGCGTATTGAACGGCAGCGGGTGAACGGGCTAAGTTGACCGGCAAGGGATATCGGAAACAGGGGAGCCTGATGAACACGACTGCCATCGACCCGGATGCGCTCAAGCGCTATTCGTTCTCGGTCTGGAATTTCAAGATGGGTGAGATGGTCTCGCTCATGATTCATATCGGCGACCGTCTCGGACTGTACAAAGCGCTGGACGGGGCCGGTCCCGTCAGCGCGGCGGAGCTGGCGCAGAAGACGGGTCTCAAGGAGCGCTGGCTGCTCGAGTGGCTGCGCGGTCAGGCCGCCGCCCGGCTGCTGAACTATCACGACGGTGATCGTTTCGAGCTGCCCGCAGAAGGGGCGGAAGTGCTTGCGAACGAAGAAGGCAGTCTGGCCTTCGCAGCCGGTGCCTTCTCAGGTCAGACTCCGCCGGAGACCGTGGACAAGCTCATCGAGGCGTTCCGGACCGGGATCGGGCTCTCCTATCAGGACCTCGGACCCAATGCGGCCCATCGGACCGAACGCATGCTCGGTCCCTGGACGCGCCGCGAGCTGGTTCCCAACATCATTCCGGCGCTGGATGGCGTCATTCAGAAGCTCGAGAAGGGTGCGGTGGCCGCAGACGTGGGATGCGGGGGCGGCGTGGCCCTGATCGCCATGGCCGAGGCGTTCCCCAATTCGGAATTTCACGGCTACGATCCGAGCCAGCATGCCGTCGACCGCTGCCACGAGAAAGTGGAGCAGCTCGGGCTGGACAACGTGCATCTCTATGTCGCCGGCGGCGAAAGCCTGCCGCGCGCGGCCACCTATGACTTTCTGATCACCTTCGACTGCATCCACGACATGACCCGGCCCGGCGAGGTGATCGCCTCGATCCGCCGCGCCATGAAGCCGGACGGCACCTGGCTGATCAAGGACATCCGCAGCCAGCCCGAGTTCAGGGACAACATGAAGAACCCGCTGCTGGCCATGTTCTACGGATTCTCGGTGTCCGCCTGCATGTCTTCGGCGCTGTCCGAGCCGGATGGGGCGGGGCTAGGGACTCTCGGGTTCAACCCCGAAGTCGCCGAGCGGATGACCCGGGAAGCGGGTTTTTCGCGGTTTCAGATGCACGATTTTGAAGATCCCAGCAATCTGTACTACGAGGTGCGGCCGTGAGCGTCGTGCTCCGGACGAGTGACCGGTAGAACACCGGGCCCGGATCCGCCTGGCGCTTTACGGGTATCTCCGGATGACCTCCTCCCACCAACCCGCTACGCTGCAGGGATGCTCCATTGGGGAAGGTGGCCGTTCATGCAGAAAATACGCATGGGAATACCTCTGCGCGTACCGGGCGTATTCGGTGCGCTCTGTCTGCTGACGTTCGCGACCGCCGTCTCCGCCCAGGAGACGGCCGGCGTCGATGAAGTGCTCGATACGCAGACCGCCTATCAGACCGACGCCATCGAGAGCCAGGCTCGGCTCGACGCGCTGGATGACGAAACCCTCACCCTGATCAGCCGCTACAACAGCGAGCTCGCCCGCTTCGAGGATCTGAAGACCTACAACGCCAACATGCGTCAGCTGCTCGCCAGTCAGGCGGCGGAGAAGGCCCGGCTCGATGCGGAGCTGGAGGAGGTGGAGGTGGTCAGGCGCAGCGTGGTTCCTCTCATGGTGGAGATGGTCGAGGTGCTGGAGCGGTTCATGGAACTGGATCAGCCCATGCTCACCGACGAGCGGCTGGCCAGGCTCGAGGCGCTCAAACGGAACCTGACCCGTTCGGACGTGGAAATCGCCGAGCGCTACCGCCGGGTCATCGAGGCCTACCAGATCGAAGCCGAATACGGGCAGACCATAGAGGCTTACGAGGGTCCGCTGATGCTGGGGGATCGCGAGCTGACCGTCGACTATCTCCGGGTCGGCCGCGTCGGCCTATACTATCTCAGCCTCGACAGAGAGACGGGCGGGATCTGGAATCCCGCCGACGGTGACTGGGCGCCGCTCTCGGACAGTCAGCTCGATGCGCTCGATTTCGCCGTTCGCGTTGCAAGACGGCAGGCGCCGCCGAATCTGGTCCCGCTGCCGCTGTGGACGGGGGAGTCCCCTTGAACGCTTTGCGCCTGATGCTGCTGCTACCGCTGCTGCTGCTGGAATCCACCCATGCCCTGGCCGCCGAAGCGGAGAGTGATGCGGACGCTGCCGCCCTGTCCCTTTCCGAGCTGGTGCAGCGTGTGAAGGAAGGCAGCGGTGAGCGGCGCCGGGCGCTGGAAGAGAGAGAGCGACGTTTCCTCGAGGCCCGGGACGAGCGTGCGACGCTGCTGGCCGGGATCGAACGGCAGCGCCGGGAGCAGGAGGCCCTGGCGGACGAGCTCAGGGATGCATTCGAAGTCGGCGAGATTGAGCTTGCGGACCTGGAGACTCTGCTGGATGAGCGATCGGGAGACCTGAAGGACGTGTTTACCGCGGTCAATCAGGTGGCGGCGGACGCGGGGGCGTCGCTGCAGAATTCCATGGTGTCCGCCGAGCTCGGAGACCGCAGCGAGCTGCTCGACCGTCTGGCCAGTCCGGACGCGCTGCCGAGTGCGGCGGATCTCAGGGCCCTGTGGCTGACGCTGCTGGACGAGATGCACCAGAGCGGGCGGGTTTCCCGCTTCGAAGCGCCCGTGATCGTTGCCAGCGGCGAGGAAATCGTCCGCCGGGTTACCCGCATCGGTACGTTTACCGCACTCGCGGAAGGAGATTATCTGCGCTTTCTCCCCGACAGCGGCCGCCTCCTGGCACTGGCGAGGCAGCCGGCCGGCACCAGCCGCGGGGACGTGCTGGCTTTCGAAGCCGCACAGGAACCGCTCGCCATGGTCGCGCTGGATCCGTCCAGAGGTGCGATTCTGTCCCTGGTCGTGCAGACCCCCGGGCTCGAGGAACGGCTCGCTCAGGGTGGGCTCATCGGCTACCTGATCATTGCACTGGGCCTGATCGGGGCGGTGCTGGGACTGGAGCGTCTCATTCAGGTGATGATCGCCAGCCGCCGGAGCCAGCGCGTCCGGCAGGGCACGTCCGGGACGGATGGTGATCACCCCATCGCCCAGCTGAGAGCGGTTGCCCGGGATCCCGACTTTCTTGCCGATGCGGATGCCCTGTCCGCGAAGATGGACGAGATCGTCACCATCGCCTCGCAGCGGCTGAACCGGGGCCTGCCCGTGCTCGCCATCTTCGCCGCCGTGAGCCCGCTGCTGGGTCTGCTCGGCACGGTGACCGGCATGATCGAAACGTTTCAGGTGATCACGCTGTTCGGAGCCGGCGACCCGCGTCTGATGTCGGGAGGTATTTCCCAGGCACTGATCACCACCCAGCTCGGTCTGGCGGTGGCGATTCCGCTGCTGCTGATCCACAGCTTCGCCCAGAGTCGGGCGAATACGCTGATCACGGAGCTCGACGAGATGGCCGCCGACGTCTTTGCCAGAAGCCGGGCCGGTCTCGAGCGTCCGGCGGCGGGAAGGGACTGACGTGTTCGCGGACTGGTTGCAGTCCAGCAGCCTCCTGCTGGCCGGCGGCTGGGTGATGGTGGCCATCCTGCTGCTGAGCGTGCTCATGTGGGTGCTCATTCTCGACCGCTATCTGTTCCTCTTCCGACGCCGGGGTGATCTGGTCCGGGATGCCGTGGACGCGTGGCGGATGTCGGCGGGCAGCTCGCCCCAGGTCAACCGTCGCCTGCGGGCGGCGCTGACGGCGTCGTTTCACGGCCGGCTGGGCAGCTGGCTGATCACCATCCAGGTGATCACCGCCGTGCTGCCGCTGCTCGGACTGCTGGGCACCGTCGGCGGCATGATCCAGACCTTCGAGGTGATGACGGTGTTCGGTTCCGGCAATGTGCGCGGCATGGCCGAAGGGATCTCCCAGGCGCTGATCACGACCATGGCGGGACTGATGACGGCACTGGCCGGCATGTACTTCGCCGGCGATCTGACGAGCCGGATAGAGCGGGAGACAGAGCGGCTGAGAGAGCATCTCGTCACCCGTCCCGGGGAGGCCGACGGATCATGATGCGTCTGCATACGCGGGAAGAGGGAGGCGCGGCGGCGATCAATCTGACGCCGCTCATCGACATGGTCTTCATCCTGCTGATCTTCTTCGCCGTCAACTCCACCTTCGTGAAGTTTCCGGGTGTGGACGTGGAGCAGCCTGTTGCGAAAACGGCAACAGTTCAGCAGGCCAGCACCATCCTGATCGCCGTCACCGCGAGCGGTGAGGTCTGGATCGATAAGAAGAAGGTGGACGTGCGCCGGCTTCGCGGCGTGGTGGAGCAGATGCTGGTGGAGTCTCCGGATGCCTCGGTGGTCGTGCTCTCGGACGAAGATGCACGCACGGGCGTGGTGGTCGAGGTGATCGATCAGGCCCGCCTGGCGGGTGCGGCCAAGGTGGCGCTGGCAGCGGCGGAACCGGAGCAGCAGGACCAGTGAGGTGGCTGGCCATCGTTGCCGGCGCGCTGGTGGTCAACCTCTGCCTGTATCTGCTGATGGAAGGCATGGTGTCCCGGGACCGGGTCCGCGTGCTCGATCTGTTCGATGCCCAGACCATCGAATTTGTCCGATCGCCTGTGGAAGACGAAACCCGCACGAAGGACCGGCGCCGGAAACCACCGCCGAAACCGCGTGACGTGAAGAAGCCCAGGGCGGAAGTGGACGACATGACCAGCAGATCCGAACTCCCCGCGGACTTCCAGGCTTACAACGTCTCCAGTCTGCTGGGCGAGGGCGGCGGCGTAGGTCTCGGTCAGCGCATCGTTCAGGGCAGCGGTGAAGGGATGCGGATGGTCATGGCGAGCGATCTGACGGCGCTGGCCAAGTTTCCGCCCCAGTACCCCCCCTGGGCCCAGCAGCGAGGGCTGGAAGGCTGGGTGGAACTCACGTTCATCGTGACGGAGCAGGGGATGGTGGTGGATCCGGTGGTGACCGACTCCAGGCCGAAAGGCGCGTTCGAGGACTCGGCCCTTGCCGCCGTGGCCCGATGGCGGTTCCAGCCGGTGATGGAGAACGGAGAACCGAAACCGGTGCGTGTCTTTCTGCACGTCGACTTCGAGATTCCGGAATGAGCGGGCTGCGGTGCCGGGTCCCGGCTCTGCTGCTTGCGCTGTGGGCGGGTGGGCTGTCGCTGTGCTCTCCCGTGCAGGGCGCAGAAAGCGTCAATCCCGAGCTTGCCAGCCGGGTGCTGACCATCCTCGAAAGATCGGAGAATGACCCGCAGGAAGCGCTGGCAGATCTCGCCAGGCTGGCCGCCCGCGCCCGATCGGACAAGGACCTGGCGTTCGTGATCACCGAGCGGGCGGCGCTGCTCATTCAACAGAACCACCTGGATGTGGCCCGCACGGAGATGGCAGAGGTACTGGAGAACCGGGCGCCTGAGTTCGCGCCCCGGTTGAGAAACCTGTATGCCACGACGCTGCTGTCCGTGGAGGACTATGCGGGCGCGCTGACTCAGCTCGAGTACTGGTCCCGGTACTCGGAGTCCCCGCATCCCCATGGTCTTTTCCTCATGGGGTACGCGTGCATCCGTCTGGAGCGATACGAAGAGGCGATCACGGCGCTGGAACGCGCCGTGGGGTCTGACTATCCCACGCGGGATCCCTGGATCGAGCTGCTGGCTTTCGCCTATTCCCAGGCCGGCCGGCCGGAGGATGCCGTGGCGCTCCTCTCGACACTCATCGCCCGCGATCCGGGGCGTGCGCGCTGGTGGGAACAGCTCGGCGGTCTGCTCATGCTCATGGACCGGATGCCGGAGGGCACCGCGGGTCTGGCGATTGCCCGGATCGTCGAGCCGATGCGCTTTGCGGATCAGAAACGCCTGGCCAGACTGTTCGCTCACATCGGCATGCCGGCAGACGGCGCCGACATCCTCGCCGGAGCCCTCACCGCACGCGACGAAGTCGCCGGGTTCGACGATCTGATGCTGCTCGGCGAACTCTGGATGCTGGCGCGGGAAACGGATCGGGCCATCGCCGCGTTCGAGAAGGCACAGGCGATTGCCGATCAGGGTGAAGCGGCGATGGTGATCGGTCAGCTGCATGCACAGCGGGAGGATTACGAGGCGGCAAGGCGGGCTCTGGAGATCTCGGTTGACGCTTATGGAGACGAGGCACCCGGCCGGCTGTACTACCTGCTGGCGGTCATCCAGATCAATCTCGGAGATCTCCGGGCAGCCGAGGCTGCGCTCGAGCGTCTCGCAGCGGACGAGGCGTATCGGGAGCGGGCCGCCAGCCTCTCCGCGTACATGACCGGCGCAATGGGCCGCGGCTGATCGCCTGGACAACGGGACCGGCGAGCGGTCAAATCCGGTGTGACTGAGGGCCGGGGGGCGAATGTGACTGACGCACTGGAACGCGCGATGGCGCTGGAGACTCTCGTTCGAGGCCAGGCGGACGAGGCGGAGAGGATCCGCCGTCTGCCGGAACCGGTGGCGGAAGCCTTCGCGGCCAGCGGTCTCTACCGTATCGCGGCTCCAGAGTCGCTGTCCGGGTTCGACGCGGATCCGGCCACCCAGATGGCTGTCATCGAAGCGGTTTCCCGGTTCGACGGCAGCGCGGGCTGGAATCTGATGATCGGTATCGAAACCTTTGCCCTGCTCGCACCCGGCTGCATCGAATGCCGGGCGCTGATCGAAGATCCACGTGTGGTGCTGGCGAGCTCCACTGCTGCGGTCGGCAGGGCGGACCGGGAAGGAGACGGTTACCGGGTGACCGGTTGCTGGCAGTTCGTTTCCGGCTGTCACAACGCCTCGGTGTTCGGCGCCACGGTCCGGCTCTACGAGGATGACGAGCCTGTCAGTCCGAACCTCTATGCCATGGTTCCGCTGCCGGACTTCCGGATCGAGGACACCTGGCACGTGGGCGGGCTCCGGGGCTCCGGCTCGCACGACGTCCGGGTGGATGGCGTGTGGATTCCGGCTTCACAGATCGTCGCCCCGCTGGGCGGCGCCGAGGAAGCCTCCAACCAGCTCCGGTTTCCGCTCGGGTCCCGGCTGGCCTTCAACAAGGTCGCGGTGGCACTTGGAATTGCCAGGGCAGGTATCGACGCGTTCGTGGATCTGGCCGAAGGAAAGGTGCCGCGTTTCACCAGCCGGAGTCTCCGGGATCGACCGGCTTCCCAGCGGGCGGTTGCGGAGGCGGAAGTGCGTGTGCGTGCCGGGGCGGCGCTGGTGCGGGAGCTGCTCGACGGGATGTGGGAGAAGGTGCTCACCAGAGCACACATCAGCACGCGCGACCGGGCCATTTTCCAGCTTGCCTGCTCGGATGCCGTGCGCGGCTGCGTGGAAGCGGTGGACCGCCTCTGTGACGCCGCAGGGACCACGGCAAACCAGCAGGCGCATCCTCTGGAGCGGATCGCCCGGGACATCCGGGTCGTACGCCAGCATGTCACCGTGGCCAGTCATCAGATTGATGATGCGGGGCGTGTGCTGCTCGGACTGCCGGCCACCGGGCTGATGCTGTCGGGAAATCGCGGCTAGGCAGTCTGCGGCCTGCTTGTGTGCACTGGTACGCAGCACTGACCGACGGAGTCCGGGAGAATGAGGCGATCAGTACTCTTCCCTGGCGTGACCCATGTCCCGATATCTGTGCAGAATCTCTCTGGTCGTAGCGGCGCTGGTGATGGCCGCGCCGATGTCGGCCCATGAGCCCATGACCCATGACTGTGTCGCGCCCGTCCGCCCTCAGGATGATCAGAACGACGCGCTCTGGGCGGAGTTCCTTGCCGGTATCGACACCTTCCAGCGCTGTATCACGGAGGCGGCCGATCGTCACCAGGCGGCATCGGATGCGCATCAGCGGGCCGCGTTTGCCGCGGTAGATGCCTGGAACGATTTCGTGCGCACATCATTGAACGCCCCGGAGGATTTTCCCTGGCCCCCTGAGCAAGACTGACACTGTCTTTTTAACGCCGATGGCCGTATGGTTTCTGCGCCATCGAGCCACGCAGGGAAGCGGGATTTTGAAACGCAGGGAAGAGCGGCGCGGAGCCGTTCCGGGGTGCCACGTAGGCGGTAAGCACGTCAGGGTGGCGGATGACGACGGGCGTCTGTTTCCCATGGTGATCATGTACCCGACGTCGGTACCGGCGGAGCGCCTGACCTTCGGTCCTTTCAATCTCGATATGGCCGCCAATGCGGCACCGCGGGCCGGAAGCGCCCCCGTCGTCATCATTTCGCACGGATCCGGTGGTACGCATCTGGGTTATCTGGATCTGGCCCGTCGGCTTGTGCAGGCGGGTTACGTGGTGCTGATGCCCGAACACCCGGGAAACAACCGCAGTAACAACGAGCTTGCGGAGTCACCGCTCAATCTTTCCAACCGGCCCCGTCACCTCACCCTCGCGCTGAACAGACTGCTCGAGGACCCTGTGCTCTCGCCCGTCGTGGACGGGGAACGGGCTGCCATCGTCGGTCATTCCATGGGCGGCTATACCGCGCTCGCCATGGCCGGTGGCCGGCCTTTCACCCGGGATGGTCAGCGTGTCCCGGTGGATGGAGATGGGCGGGTGCGGGCGCTGGTGCTGCTGGCCCCGGCGACCGTCTGGTTCGCCGGTCCGGATGCGCTCGCGGACGTGCGGGTGCCCATTCTCATGCTGACCGGCGAACTGGACGAGCATACCCCGCCGTTTCATGCGGAGGTGGTCAGAAACGGCGTGCCGGACGCAACGACGCTCGACCATCGGGTGGTGCACAACGCCGGGCACTATTCCTTCATGAGCCCGTTTCCGGAAGTCATGCGCGGCCCCGACTTTCCGCCGGGAAACGATCCGGAAGGCTTCGATCGGGCGGCTTATCAGGACACTCTGGCGACCGATGTAGCCACCTTTCTTGACAAAACACTCGAATGACCTGATGAATGAGATCACACTCCGGTCTGAACCCACTTGAGTCATCGCGGTCGTAAATGCGAACGTAGGCGAAGTGCCCCATCCGGGGCATCTGCAGTAGTCGCTGCGTTACCCCCCACCCACGTTTCGTGGGTATCACTTGAGAACCCATCGGGTCATACCAAAACAAGGTATCTAGGAGAGAATAGATGAAACCAATCAGAACCCTGTCACGCGCATTGCTGCCGCTGGCATTTGCTTCGGCACCTGCGTTTGCAGCCGAACCACCGGCAGAGATCCGCTACGACTATCTGAATCTCGGACTCAACTTCGGTGAAATCGACACTGCCGGTGACGACGTGGATTTCTGGGGTGCCGCCGCGGACGGTTCCTGGGGCTTCCACCGGAACATCGCGATGACGGCCTCCATCGGGATGGGTGAGATCGACGCGCTGGGCGACATCGACACGACGGAACTGTCGGTCGGGCTCACCCCGCACTTCGCGCTCACCAGCAACCTGGATCTCGTCGTCCCCGTCTCCCTCGTGTGGGTGGATTACGATGCCTCGGCATTCTCGGATGACGACACCGGGTATTCGATCGGTGTCGGTGTCCGCTGGCTGATCAACCCTGCCTGGGAACTCGGCGGTGGTATCACCCACCTGGACATCTTCGATACCGACGATCAGAGCGTGAATGCCAACGTGCGCTGGCACCTCAATGATCTGCTGTCGCTGGGTCTCGGCGCCGAGTTCGGAGATGACGTCACGGCTGCGCTGTTCGACGTGCGGTTCTCCTTCGGCGGCTGATCCTTCAGCCTTCCGGCACCCGGGTCCAGCTGTCGAGCAGGGCCCGGGCGTCGTCGAACTCGGGATGAAACCCGAGTACTTCTTCTACCAGATTCCGTGCCAGGAACTCGTTTCCGGCGGCATGGGCGGCTTCCGCTTCCTCGATGAGCGCCACGGCGCTCATGTACATGAGCTTCAGGCCTTCCTCATTCGAGGGATCCATGTTGAGCACCTGAGTGAGGTTGTTCACCGCGTTGGCGTGTGCCGGCGTCACGATGCTGCCCGCGTCATAGTAGGCTCTGGCTTCTGCCAGCAGAGAAGCGATCAGTAACGCGTCCGCCTCGTTCCGGGGCGAGGGGTCTACCGGCGCGGTTTGCGGGATCTCGATGGCCAGTGGCTGCAGATCGGGTGTCTGCGGGCTCCCGGCCATCGGCTCGGCCCCGGTCACAGGCACCGGTTCCAACGCGACCGGCGTCTGAACCTGCTCATCCGGAGACCGATAGTTGCTGAGCGGGAAGTCCACACCCAGTCCGCGGGGGTCCGCGAGAAACAGGCACATCGGTGCGAGCAGGGCGGCGGCCGCGATGAGGCTCGCCAGGGACAGGTGATTCCGCTGTGCGGGTTCCGGCCCGGGCAGGGCGGTCACCGTTGCGGACCCCGGGGTTGCCCTGGCGGGAGAGAGTTCGGCGTCTCCCTCCTGGCTGCCGGTTTGTAGCGACGCTTCTTCGGCCGATCCGCTTCTCGAGGCCTCTCTTTTCCGCAGCGCCTGCGCAGCCCCGGATTCTGCCTTCGGCGTCTCGGGTCGGATGAACGGCAGCGGGGGTGGGGCTGTGTGTTCTTCCAGCTGTTCGTCCGGAATCTCGTGCGCCCAGCGGGTCAGAGCTTCCGCCGCTCTGGCCTGGGCAGCCGCTTCCTCCAGGAGTTCCTCCTCGATTTGAACGTTCCGCCGTGGAAGCGTTCCCGTGTCGTCGGCCAGGGCCTCAGGCGCAGGCAGCGGTTCCATGAGCACCACGGGCTCGCCGACCCGGGTCAGGGTCAGCGCGGGTGTGCGGGTCGGGGTGAGAAAGATTTCTCTATCCACCTGCGCCTGCATACCGGCCTGAAAGTCCGGGGTGATGAGCAGCGTAGACTTGGGAAAGGTCAGCCTCAGCGTCACACCTTCCACAAAGGTCAGGTGCTGGACGCTCAATCCGCCGTTCTCGGAAAACGTCCAGTCCATGGCCAGTGCCTGAAGAGTCAGGCAGCCATGATCGCTGCTGATGCGCAGAAGCGCGTCCTCCCGTGCCGGGCTCAGCACGGTCTGGCCCCGCTCGTCTTCGCCGATCATCAGACCTTGTGCGAGCTTGAGCACCAGATCGCCATCACAGGCGATCAGGAACCAGTCCTGTGTCCTGTAGTACGCCCTGTTTTCTGTCAACATTATTGTCAGGGTCTTTGGAGTCCTTCCATCGCGGAGACTACTACGAACCCAGGCGTCATGAGAAGTCGGGCGATTCGGCCCGGAATCCCGGTATGATTGCCGTGAAACTGGGAGGAGGAGATCAGGGTGTCGTCCAGCGGTTCAGCAGCCGGTGCCAGCACCGGATCCAGGGTTACCAGGCGCACGTTCTGCCGGGTCTGTGAACCCGCCTGCGGAATGATCGCCACCGTGGAGAAGGGTGAGCTGATCAGGCTCGAGGCCGACCGCGACCATCCGGTGTCCCGCGGTTTCGTCTGCAACAAAGGCATCTACGGTGCCGACGTCCACAACGATCCGGACAGGCTCGACACGCCGCTCAAAAAAGTGGGCCCCGGCCGGTTCGAGCCCATCGGCTGGGATCAGGCCGTCACCGAGATCGCCGGGCGCCTCGCTGAGATCAGGTCGAGCCACGGAGCAGAAGCCATCGGCAGCTACACCGGCAATCCGAACGCGTTCAACACGCTGTTCGGCCCGTCCTACGGGAGCTTCATGCGCCAGCTGGGTGCCCGCTACTTCTTCAGTTCCGGCACTCAGGACTGCGCGAACAAGTTCGCCGCCAGCGAGGCCGTGTTCGGCACCCGTACGCTGCATCCGCTGCCGGATATCGATCATTCGGATTTCATCCTGATCGTCGGCGAGAATCCGGCGGTCAGCCACATGTCCTTCGTATCCATTCCGAATCCCATGGCGCACCTGAAGGCGGCCGTGGAGCGCGGTGCCAGAGTCCTCTACGTGAATCCCCGCCGGATCGAATCCGCATCCATTGCGGGTGAACTGCTGAAAATCCGGCCGGACACGGACGTTTACCTGTTTGCGGCGCTGATTCACGAGATCGACCGCACCGTGGGCTTTCACGAGTCCGTGCAGGTCCGGGGTGAGCGCATCGATGAGCTCAGGCGTTTCGTGGCCGACTACCCGCCCGAGCGGGTGGCGGCCGTGACCGGCATTCCGGCGGCTGAGATCCGTGAGCTGGCCCGGGCGTTTGCCACCGCACCGACCGCGTGTGCGCACATGTCCACCGGTGTGAACATGGGGCGGCAGGGAACGCTCGCCTACTGGCTGCTGCAGATGCTCGTGTTCGTCACCGGCAACCTGGGGCGGCGGGGCGGCAACTTCTACTCGCTGGGATTCTACGAGCGCAGCACGGCGGCCGGCCGGGCAGCTCCGGAAGGCATGCTCGACACACCCTTCGGAGAGGTCCGCAAACCGGGCGGTGTGGGCATCAGCCTGCCGGGAAACCTGCTCGCAAGCTACGTCACGGAGCTGGATCCGCCCATACGGGCGCTGTTCGTCAGTTCCGGTAATCCGGTGCTCTCGATCGGTGGTGAGGCCCATCTGCGCAAGGCCATGGAATCTCTGGAACTGCTCGTTTGCGTGGACATCTATCGCAACGCCACCGGGGAGTATGCGGATTATCTGCTTCCTGCCGCCGGCGCCTTCGAGCGGGAGGACATCAACTTCGCGGGGATCGGTCTGCAGTTCGAGCCCTCGGTTCAGTTCACCGAGGCTGTGGTGCCGCCTGCCCACGACAGGAAACCGGACTGGTGGATCTACGAGCGGCTGTGCCAGGCCATGGGATTCGATTCGGCCCTCGACGGTGTGCCGGAAGGCGAGCTGCCGGACATGTGGGGCCGGGTGAATGCCATGCTCAGATCCCGTGGCCACGACATGGCGGAGCTCCGGGCACGCGGAATCATCGCCTTCGAGCGCTCGGACCCGGAAGACTTCTATGACCGCTACCTGCAGCGGGATACCCAGATGGTGGACTGCTGCCCCGAAAGCTTTGCCCAGGCCATGGACCGCATGGCCGGGCTCTTCGAGGAAGAGGCCTCCCGGGGCGCCACGGATCTGAAGCTCATCACCAAACGCGATGCGTACATGTTCAATTCCTGGTACGCCAACGTGGCGAAGCTCAAAACGAAAGACCGGGACAGGAACTACCTCTACATGCATCCCGAGGATGCGGAAGTCCGCCAGATCCGGGAAGGTGCGACCGTGCGCATCGAGAACGATCAGGGCGCAATTGCGGCACCGGTCAAGCTGACGGACGATCTGATGCCGGGGGTGGTGGCCATGAGCCACGGCTGGGGGCAGGCGCAGAGTGCGGGCATGAACGTGGCGAATGCCGCGCCCGGCGTGAACTGCAACGTGCTGCTGCCCTCAGGGCCGGGCAGCTACGAGCCCCTGTCGAACCAGGCACACATGACGGGAATACCGGTCCAGGTCAGCCTGGAAGGCTGACCTGGCGTCAGCCTGGAAGGCTGACCTGGCGTCAGCCTGGAAGGCTGACCGGGATGCGCGCGCCTCAGCGTCGCTGCTGCGCTTCCATCATGGCCCGCTCCATCTGCTCCATCACCTGATCGATGGTGAAGCTGGCCGCTTTCTGCCGTGGCGGGAATGCCTGGAAGGTCTGCAGGAACCCGGCCACTTCCGCCTGGCCGCCGAACAGGAGAAACACCCGGTCCAGAAACCAGTCGTAGTAGGTGTTGGAGGTAAAGTAGGCCCGTTCGTAGGGATCCCGGCGCAGATTGAACAGCAGCGGCACTCTGAGCGGTGTGAACGGCTCGATCCAGGCGCGCATGGTGCCGCGGGCTTTCTGCTCCATGAAGATCATCTTCCAGTCGCCTTTTCTGAGCGCGGTGAGATCGCCGTCGTCGGAGAAATAGAAGACCTCGTCCCGCGGCCCCTCGTCCGTCTCGCCGGTGAGCAGCGGCAGCAGATTGTAGCCGTCCAGGTGCACCCGGTAGCTCCGGCCGATGGCGCGCACGCCGCCTTCCTTCAGTCTCTCCTTGATGTCCGGCGCACCGGCGACGGCCAGATAGGTCGGCAGCCAGTCCATGTGATGGACGATCTCGTTGGAGATGGAACCGGCCTCGATCTTCCCGGGCCAGCGCACCATGGAGGGCACCCGCCAGCCACCTTCCCAGTTGGTGTTCTTCTCGGACTGGAACGGCGTCATGGCTGCGTCCGGCCAGGTGTTCATGTGCGGTCCATTGTCCGTGGAGTAGTGCACGATGGTGTCGTCGGCGATGCCGAGCTCGTCCAGCAGGTCGAGCAGCTGGCCCACGTGCATGTCGTGCTCCACCATGCCGTCCGCGTACTCGTCCTGGCCGGAGATGCCCCGGAGGCTGTCCTTCACGTGAGTGCGGAAATGCATGCGGGTGCCGTTCCACCAGACATAAAAAGGCTTGCCCTGGGTGTGCGCGCGCTTGATGAAGTCGATGGCGGCAGCCACGGTTTCGTCATCCACCGTCTCCATGCGTTTCCGGGTCAGCGGCCCCGTATCCTGGATCTCGCCATCGGCGGAAGATCTGATGACGCCGCGCGGTCCGAAGCGCTCCCGGAAGGCCGGATCCTGAGGATAGTCCTCGTTCTCGGGCTCCTCTTCCGCGTTCAGGTGGTAGAGGTTGCCGTAGAACTCGTCGAAACCGTGGTTGGTCGGCAGGAACTCGTCCTTGTCACCCAGGTGGTTCTTGCCGAACTGCCCGGTGACGTAGCCGTATTCCTTCAGCAGACCGGCAATGGTGGGATCCTTCTCCGAGATCCCGAGGTCTGCTCCGGGGACGCCGACCTTGGACAGTCCGGTACGGTAGACGCTCTGACCGGTGATGTAGGAGGAGCGGCCGGCGGTGCAGGACTGCTCGCCGTAGTAGTCGGTGAACATCATGCCCTCCCGGGCCACCCGGTCGATGTTCGGTGTGCGATAACCCACCACCCCGAAGGTGTAGGCGCTGATGTTACTCTGGCCGATGTCGTCACCCCAGATCACTAGGATGTTCGGCTTGTCCGCCGCCAGCGCAGGTGTTGCGATTGCGGCAGTCAAGAGAGCGGCGAGCGAGCAGGCAACCGCCTGCAGGGCGGCGATGAGATTCCGTGCTGACATTAAGTGTCCCTGATTCCCCTGGTGCCGCACCATTATTAGCCGCGTGATCGCGGTTGACTACTCCCGCTGGCGGAAAAGGGCCGCGCTCCTCGAGGCGAGGCCGCCCAGAGTCCGGAGCAGCCAGCGGGGCTGGTAGTTGGCCCAGTTCACCATGGCCTGATTCGCGAGACCCGGCACGCGGATCACCTGTCCGGAGCGGAGCGCATCGAATCCTTCTCTCGCCACGCTCTTCGGATCCGCCAGGAACCACTCCGCCATCTCCAGGTCGGCGAACGCATCCGCCATCTCGGTGCGGGTGGGCCCGGGGCACAGAGCGGTCACGGTGACGCCGGTGCCTCGCAGCTCCTCGGAGAGACTCTCGGTCAGGGACAGCACGAAGGCTTTGCTGGCGGCATAGACCGCCATGCCCGGAACCGGCTGGAAGGAGGCCACCGAGGCGACGTTCAGGATGCGTCCATAGCCCCGGTCGACCATCTTTCTGCCGAAGTGGTGAGTGAGCTCCATGAGTGAGCGGCAGTTCAGATTGACCAGGTTGGTGAGGGCATAGCCCTTTGCCTCCAGCATGAGCTCCGTGCTGATGACGCCGGCGTTGTTGACCAGCACATCGATCCGGATTTTGTGCTCGGCCACCGCGTCCATGAGCTTCTGCGGACCCTTGGCTTTTGCCAGATCCACGGGCACGCAAAGGACCGTGGTATCGAGCTCTGCAGCCAGGGCCTGAAGGCGGTCCTCGCGTCTGGCTGCGAGGATCAGATCGTAGCCATGGGCAGCGAAAATCCGGGCGAGCTCGACGCCGATGCCGGCGGAAGCGCCGGTGATGAGGGCGACGGGTCGGGGCATAGGTCGTTCTCCTGCCAGGTGTATGACGCATGATAGCCGGACGGGATGATCTCCGCGTGAATCGGCTGCCGAGGCGTCGGGCACTGGGCGGTGTGGTTAGTCCAGTTTTTTAACTGCCCTGTCATCTTGCGGTGTGACACTGCCCCGGTTTTTGAACCAACCAGGGAAACGTTTCATGGATCACACTACCCGCCGGGTGCAGGCCAGGCGCCGTCTCATCACTACCGTGGCCGCACTGGCCACAGCATTGGGCGCCGCTGGCGCCGTGGCTGGAGGAAACGGCCACGGGCACAAGTATGCGGATCAGCGGTTCCGCTGGGTCGGCACCTTCGACGTGATGGAAGGTAACGGGTCGGGGGTCGCCGAGATCACCGATGTCACGAGGAATGGTAAGCAGCTGATCTACACCGATGCGGAGAACGGCGAGATCGGATTCGTCGATATCCGCAATCCCAGACGTCCGGTGGGCGAAGGGACCATGAGTGTGGACGGCGAGCCCACCAGTCTCGTCATCCTGGATCCGCTGGTGCTGGTCGGTGTGAACACCTCCGAGTCGTTTACCGATCCGTCGGGGAAACTGCTGGTCATCCACCGCAACAGGCGGGAGGTAGTGGGCAGCTTCGATCTGGGCGGGCAGCCGGATTCCGTGGCGCTGGCGCCGGACCGCAAGCGGGCCGTCGTCGTCATAGAAAACGAGCGTGACGAGGAGGTCTGCGTCGGCGGCTCGGCCGATGGGCTGCCGGTGCCGGAAGACGATGACGCTGCGGAAGATGCCTGTGAAGGTGGCGGCGGTGTCATCGGTGGCATGCCTCAGGATCACCTCGGCAATCCCACGGGCGCGGTGAAGATCGTCGACCTCAAGGGCGGTGTCCGTTCCTGGACGATCCGGGACGTGGATCTTGCCCCGATCGCTGCCGCCGCCTTTGCCGGCAGCGACCTGGAGCCGGAGTTCGTGGACATCAACGCCAGGAATCTGGCCGTCGTGAGCTTTCAGGAGAACAACCACCTGGCCGTGATCGACATCGTCAAAGGCGAAGTGGTCAGTGAATTTTCCGCAGGCTCCGCAGACCTCGGCAACGTGGATACGGTGGAGGACGATCTGATCATCCTCGATTCGGACATCACCAAGCGGCGTGAGCCGGATGCGGTGGCCTGGATCGACGGCGATCGTTTCTCAACGGCCAACGAAGGTGACTACGAGGACGGCAACGGTGAAGAAGGCGGCAGCCGGGGCTTCACCGTATTCGACGTCGAAGGCAACGTCGCCTACGAATCTGCCGAGTCCTTCGAGCACCTGCTGGTTTCCGCCGGTCACTACAATGAGGGCCGTTCCGAGAACAAAGGTGTGGAGCCGGAAGCCGTGGAGACCGGCAGGTTCCGGGGGCGGAACCTGCTGTTCGTGGGTTCCGAGCGGTCCAATGCCGTGGGCGTGTACGACGTGAGCAGGGGCGATCCGCGTCTGCTGCAGGTGCTGCCGACGGGGATCGGGCCGGAAGGCGTGAAGGCCATTCCTCACCGCAATCTGCTGGCGGTTTCCACCGAGAGCGAGGTGGCCGGTGATGGTATTCCGACCATGATCAACCTCTACAGATACAGCGGCAGCCAGTCCCGCTACCCGCAGATCGCGTCCGGGCCGGATGCTGATGGCCTGCCCATCGGCTGGGTGGCTCTGTCCGGTCTGGCCGGCGATCGCTGGGATGCACAGACGCTCTACGCGGTCAGCGACTCGTTTCTCGCCGAAGGCTTCGTCTACACCGTGGATGTCTCTCAGAGACCGGCCATGATCGTCGATCGCGTGCAGGTCACCGGCGCCTCGGTGGATCTGGACCTGGAAGGCATTGCCGTGGGCCCGGATGGCGATTTCTGGCTCGGCAGCGAAGGCAATGCCGGCTCGCGGCCGAACGCCATCCTGAAAGTGAATGGTCTGGGTGAGGTACAGGCCGAGTACTTCCTGCCTTCCGAACTTGAGAACAACGCCCGCAGCAACGGTATCGAAGGCATCGCCGTGACCGGTGGGTCCGGAGAGGAAGTGGTCTACGTGGCCATCCAGCGTGCCTGGCTGGACACGGGTGACGTCAACGGCCTGCATACCAGGATCGGCCGCCTGGATACGTCTACCGGCGACTGGACATTCGTCTACTACCCGCTGCAGTCCGAAGGTGACGGCGGCTGGATCGGCCTGTCCGAGCTCACCGTGCTGCCCGACGATACTTTCGCCGTGATCGAGCGCGACAAAGGCTGGGGACCGACCACCGGCCCCATCGCAGAGCTCAAGGCCGTCTTCCGGGTGGATCTTGCCGGCGCCGATTTCCGCACGCTGGACGACGGGGACGGTCTCGCCACCATCGAGAAGCAATTGCTGGTCGATCTGCTGCCGCGTCTGTCGCGAACGAGCATCTTCACCTCGGAGAAGCTCGAAGGCTTCGCCGTGAGCGCCCATGGCCGGGTCTATGCGGTCACCGACAATGACGGCGTGGACGACGCGCCGGGTGAGACGATATTCCTCCGGCTCGGCAGATACGAGCAGCTGCTCGGCAACGACTGACGGTTCCACTCCTGCCGGTCTGTCCGGCAGCGAGCCCGAAGGCCCCATCCGGGGCCTTCTTCCGTTTCATCCGGCAGTCAGTCGAACTGCTTCTCGCCGCTCGCGAACAGGAGATAGAACACCATGCCGAAGGCGGTGACGGCGGCGGTGACCTGGAACACCAGGGCCCAGGAACCGGTGATCTCCAGGATCAGACCGGAGACATACACGCCGACGATGCCGGGAATGGTGCCGGCGGTGTTGGTGATGCCCATCAGAGAGCCCGCGTACTTGGGTCCGATGTCCA
Source organism: Gammaproteobacteria bacterium (assembly GCA_030425195.1). Lineage (GTDB taxonomy): Bacteria > Pseudomonadota > Gammaproteobacteria > Pseudomonadales > Azotimanducaceae > SZUA-309. Next base: position 214,974 of record JAUIAV010000008.1, read on the forward strand.
TGTGATTCACATTGAAACCGCCCACGCCGGCGGCGGAAAACACCTTGCCCAGGCAGAGAATGCCGATGGCGGCCCAGCTGCTTTCGACAGTGGGGATCAGAAACAGGCAGACGGCGAGCCCGCCGAAGGCGATGGTCTGCAGCAGCTTGCGTACGAAGGTGACGTCCATGCCCCGCTGGATCATGCGGTCGGCAATGTTCCCGGCCACGTTCAGGCAGATGAAAGACGTGATGTGAGGCAGCATGGAAACGATGCCCACGGCAGCGAATGCCACGCCCAGGCCTTCGTTCACATACTTGGGCAGCCAGGAGAGGACCACGTAGAGGGTCCAGTTGTTGCAGAAGTGGGCGACGATGATGGCCCACACGGCCTTGTTCTTCAGAAACTCGGATATGGGAGGTGCGTCGTTCACCGCGCCTGACGCCTGGGCCCGTTCCGCGAGGAAAGCCCGCTCCGCTTCAGAGATCCCCGGATGACTGCCCGGGTCCGTGCTCACCATGCGGTTCCAGGCCAGATACCAGAGCACGCCGACCGCCCCGAACAGGTAAAAGGCCCACTCCCAGCCCAGGTACAGGACGATGACCGGTGTCACGACGAGCGCGAACACGGTGCCGATGGGAATGCCGCTGGCGTTGAAGGCGACGGCCTTCACCTTCTCCTCGTGGGGGAACCAGCGTGTCACCAGGCTGTAGACGGAAGGAAAGGTGACGGCCTCGCCGAGACCCATGCCGATCCGGGCGGCATAGAGGGCAAACAGGCCCATGAAGGCAGCCGCGGGCGTGATGATGGTGAACAGCGACCAGATCAGCACACCCAGCCCGAGAATCAGCTTGCCACCGAACCGGTCGGCCAGCCGTCCGCCGCCGATCTGCATCAGCAGATAGCCGATGTAGAAGGAAGAGAGAATGGCACCCTGGGTTGCCACGTCCCACCCCAGGTCGTTCGCCATCGGGATGATGGCCACCGAGATGTTCACCCGGTCTATGTAGCAGATGAACGTGGCGGCAAAGCACATGCCGATCACGGTGTAGCGCGTCTTCCAGAAACCGGAGTCGTCAGCGCTCGACGCTCTCACCTCGCTCATGGGCTCTCCCTCATCCCGAACGGCACTCTAGCACAGGCCGCAGCCGGCACAGGCCGCAGATAGTACAGATGCCTCATTGAACTGACGGGAGAACTGCTATAAGAACCTCGGGGGGAGGCATTCTGGAGAAGAGATCATGGGACACAAATACATCCGCAGCAGCGACGAAGAACGGCGTTCGCTCATCCAGCGGTCGAGAAGCGGCGACATGACCGTTTCGAACCGGGAGGTGGCCGAAGCCTTCGCCATAGACCCGCACTACGACCCTTACGGCATCCCACTGGACGAGGTGGATCCCTCCCACCCGGCTCTCTTTCTGCATGGCACCCACTGGGACCATCTCAGACGGCTGCGCGAAGAGGACCCGGTGCACTACCACGAGGAGAGCATGTTCGGGCCCTACTGGTCCGTGACGAAGCTCGAGGATATCAAGTACGTGGACTCCCACCACGAGATCTTCTCCTCACAGCAGCAGAAGGGCGGCATTGCGCTGGGCGGAGTACCCGACCGGGAGGATCAGTACTCGCTGCCCATGTTCATTCAGGAAGACCCGCCGAAGCATGACGATCAGCGGAAGGTGATCGCACCCATGTTCACCCCGCGGAATCTTGCCGATCTGAAACCGCTGATCCGCGAACGGGCCGGCAATATCCTGGATAACCTGCCCAGGAACGAGGAGTTCAACTGGGTGCGGCACGTGTCCGTGGAGCTCACCGGTCAGATGCTGGCCACCCTGTTCGACGTGCCTCAGGAGGACCGGCTCCGGCTCATCGACTGGTCCGATACGATTCAGAATCTGGGGGACCCGGAAGAGTTCGAGAACCCGGAGGAAGGATTCCAGAAGCTCTTCGAATGCCTGGCCTACTTCCAGGAATACTACGAGGCGAGGAAGAAGGAGCCACCCAAGTTCGATCTGATCTCGCTGCTTGCACATGATCCCGCCACCAGCAACATGGATCCGCAGGAGCTGCTCGGCAACGTGATGCTCCTGATCGTCGGCGGCAACGACACCACCCGGAATTCCATTTCCGGCGGCGTGCTGGCGCTCAATCAGAATCCGGCCCAGTACGAGAAACTGCTGCAGAATCCCGGGCTCATTCCGAAGATGGTGCCGGAGATCATCCGCTGGCAGTCGCCCGTCGCGCACATGGCGAGAACGGCGCTGGAAGATACGGAGCTCGGCGGTAAGCAGATCCGGAAAAACGACCGGGTCTGCATGTGGTACATCTCAGGCAACCGGGATGCGGACGCCATGGAGAAGCCGGACGAATTCATCATCGACCGGGAGAACCCACGGGGGCATACGGCCTTCGGATTCGGCATTCATCGCTGCGTGGGTAACCGTCTGGCCGAAATGCAGCTCGAGGTGATCTGGGAAGAGATCATGAAGCGGTTCCCGAAGGTGGAGGTCACCGGTGAGCCCGTCGGGCTGGCGTCCAGCTTCATTCACGGCATCCGCGAGCTGCCGGTCACGATCAGGGATTGAGGTTGTTGGGCCCGGCACGCCGGGCCACCCATTTCCGGCTGTCGAAATCATCCTCCGACTCCAGCAGCGCGAACCCGGCGATGCTGTCATCGCCGGCGATTCCGTTGAAGGCCAGCCGCTGGCCGTTCATCGTCGCCATCAGAGAAAACTTCCGCCCCGAGAGAGTGGCGTCCAGCACCCGGGCGGTGGCCGTGCCTTCCGTGAGCCGGACCATCGGCATCTGATACCGCTGCTCGATGGACATGCGGAAATGCCGGCCGCTCAGTTCGAAGGCCCAGTCACCCGCCACCCGTGCGGGAATGATCCAGAGCATGGCACCGCCGCTCGTGCGTCCGTAGACGCGGCCGTCGGGAACCCAGTCTCCCATGTCGAAAGCGTTCGAGACCACCCGGGTGCCGGGCGCGAGCTCGGCGAGCAGCTTCGGGCGCAGGCGCAGGTTGGCCTCCGGAAACAGGTAGGCGGTAACCACGGTTGCCTGACCGAGGTCCGCATCGAAGATGTCTCCTTCGAGAAACCTCACCCGGTCGGCGACTCCGGCCTCTTCGGCCCGGCCTCTGGCAAGGGTCACCAGATCCGGATCGAGTTCCACCCCGTGGCCACGGGCACCCCGCTCGGCAGCGCCGATGACGATGCGCCCGTCCCCGGCACCCAGGTCTATCAGGTAGTCGTCCGGGCCCACGCCGGCCAGGTCGAGCATGAGCGCCACGTCTTCTTCCACCGTGCTCACATAGGGCGCGACGAACTCTGCCGCCTCCGCCGGGTGCGCGGCGAGCAGCAGCACGGTGGTCAAGCCCACGGTGCTGGCGTGGCAGCAGGTGCGCCTCTGTTGCATGATCATGACTCCTGAACGAAGGGACCGAGCTTAGTGAGAGGAACAGGATCCTGCCAGACGTTCCCGCGGAGCCCGCGATGAACACGTTCACCCGCAGGCGTCTGATGCTGGGCACGGGTGCTGCAGTCCTTGCCGGTTGCGGCGGGCGGGATCTTCCCGGACGCGGCTATTCCAGAAAACCCTGGGCAGCCCCCAGGATCGCACCGGGCAACGTGATCCGGGAAGTGGTGGGCCACCGGCCGTTCCGGCCTTCCGGATTCGTGGTCCGTGCCGAACGGGTCGATGACAAGCTGCTGATTCACAACTACGGTCATGGGGGCGGCGGCATCAGTCTGGCCTGGGGCTCGTCCGCGCTGGCGGTCCAGGCGCTCGGAAACCGGCTCCCCGGAGAGGCGGCCGTCGTGGGCAGTGGCGTGATGGGCCTGACCAGTGCCCGGCTTCTGCAGGATGCGGGCTGGCAGGTGACCATTCATACCCGCAGCGTTGCCCGACATACCACTTCCAACGTGGCGGGCGGTGAGTGGGGGCCCTTCAGCGTGCATGACCCGGATGTCTCCAGCGAAGCCTTCAAGACCCGGCTCGATTGGGCAGCGAGGATCTCGCACCACGCCTACACGAACCTGACCGGTGCGGACTACGGTATCCGCTGGCTGGAGCAGTACTCGCTCAGTCGTACTGCACCGGAGCCGATGGACGAACCCGGCCAGTGGGACGATCTCTTTCCCCACACGGCCGACCTGGCGCCGGGTGAGCATCCTTTCGGTGACTGGCATGCTCACCGCAACGTGACCATGCAGATCGACCCCGGCACGCTGCTCCGGGCACTCGTGCGGGATTTTCAGCTGGCCGGCGGGCGGATACGCATTCGCGATTTCACATCCGCGGGTGACGTGCTCGGCCTGCCGGAGCCTGTGATCTTCAACTGCACCGGCCTGGGAGCTGCCGCACTCTTCGACGATCAGGAACTGGTCCCGGCCAAGGGCCAGCTGCTGTTTCTGCCACCGGACCCGGCCGTGGACTATATGACGCTCGGCGGCGGCCGCGGTCAGCTCTACATGTTTCCACGCTCGGACGTGCTGCTGCTGGGCGGCACGTTCAAGCTGAACGACTGGTCCACCCAGCCGGAGCCCGACGAAACCGACCGGATTCTGGAAGAGCACGAGCGGCTGTTCGCCGGATTCGGCTGAGGTGCGATACCGGGGCCGGACGGGTAACTGACAGACAACCGAAAAGGAGGTGACGCAATGGCACTGACCCTGCCCACACAACAGGCCTGGGCGGATCGCTGTGCCGCCGACGGCGAGTTCGGACTGGCCGCCCGTCACTGGACCGGCGGGCTGAGTCTGATCGCGGGATCAGTCGAGCTCAGACTCAGACTTGACGACGGCGTCGTCTCTGCCGGTCCGGCAGAGCGCGGGGTGATTGAGTTCAGTGGCCCGGAAGCGGCCTGGAGCAGATTCTTCGAAGCGGTCCCGCCCCGGTTCCACAATGATGTGATGGCCAATATTTCCACCGGTTCGGGCCTGCAGCGCGGCGGGAGCGATCTGGTGTACGCCCAGTACTACGGCGCCGCCATGCGGGCGCTCGAGCTGCTCCGGGAAGCATCCGCCGGAAAGGCTGCACGGCACGGGGTAAAGGCGCCGGGCAGCTTCGATGCGCCGGCGGGGCGGTACGTTCATCTGGAGCTGGACGGCCACGACCACCGCCTGTACTTCGAAGAAGCCGGATCCGGGATCCCGCTGCTGATGCAGCATACGGCCGGATGCCACGGCAGTCAGTGGCGGCACCTGTTCGAAGCCTCTGAGATCACGGACCGGTTCAGGCTGATTGCCTACGACCTGCCGTTTCACGGCAAGTCCGTGCCGCCGGTGACGAAGGACTGGTGGGCTGAAAAATATGATCTGCGGGGCGATTTCCTCCGCAGTGTTCCGCTGGCGCTGTCCGAGGCGCTGGATCTGGAGCGTCCCGTGTTCATGGGCTGCTCGGTGGGTGGGCTCATGGCGCTCGATCTTGCTTATCGTCATCCGGACCGGTTCCGTTCGGTGATCTCGGTGGAAGGGGCGCTGAAGATCGAAGGCAGTCAGGACGGGCTGCAGGAGCTCTGGCATCCGCAGGTGAGCAACGAGTACAAGGCACGGCTGATGGAAGGGCTCATGTCGCCCACTTCACCGAAGCCCTACCGGAAGGAAACCAGCTTCGTCTACGCCAGCGGCTGGCCGCCCGTCTTCCTTGGCGACCTGCACTACTATCTCCACGACTTCGATCTCAGGAATACGGCGGGCGGGATCGATACGAGCCACGTCGGCGTGCATATCCTCTCCGGCGAGTACGACTGGAGCGGCACTTCGGAGCTGGGTCGGGAAGCCCACGCGGCCATTGCAGGATCCACCTGGGTGGAGATGAAAGGGGTGGGTCATTTCCCCATGTCGGAGAATCCGGAAGCGTTCATCGGCTATCTCCTGCCCATCCTGGACAGAATCGAGGCTGCCGCTTCCGGCTGACAGATCGGCCGGATCAGTGGCAGGCGGCCTGCTTCGCTTCGCGCTGGTCGTCTTCCTCCCGGGACGTCTTACCGATCTCCTGCATGGAGAGGATGTAACGTCCCAGCTGCTGGCCGGCTTCCTCCCGGGAATCGTAGGGACCGATTTCGCCTTCCCGGGACGCGAAATACCAGCCGTCCTTCATCTCCAGGATGCGTCTCGCGGACGAAGGGGAGTTCAGGTTGTCGAGCATCAGATTCGCACCGCCGGCGACTCTGGCAGCCGCCTCGGAGAAGGGCAGATCGAGCACCTGGGTCTGTTCGTTCACGCGGTAGCTGACCTGGGCGGTGTTGTTGGCTTCATCGGCGTTGACCACCATGAACAGGGTGCCTCCCTCCGTGAACAGGCGTCCTTCCAGTCGATTCAGGTTGCGGGTCATCATGATTCTCCCCTGCGGTTTCCGGGTCACCGGTCCTTGTCGGACAGGCATGCACTGATTGGCAGAAATCTTATGAACCGGCCCGCGTGGATTCCGTGATGCCGGTCACATTTCCGGCACGGACAGTTGAACTCCCGTGGAAAAGGCGGTCAGCACCTCAGCTGGTACAGGCAGGACGTCATGTTCCGGCGCACGCGCCCGGCGAATCGGGTTTCTGCGATCTCCATGAGCGCTTCCAGCAGGCGGTCGCGCTCGTCTGCCGGCAGACGCTGAACGGCGGAGAAATTCGCGTACAGCAGTCCCACCTGTTCCGTATCGATCTCGCAGGACCACCGGGATTCATCGTAGGTGATCTCATCGAAACCAGCCGCACGAGCTTCGCTTTCTCTGGCCGTTCTCTCCAGCGCCCAGGGCAGGGTGTCCGGCGCACCTGAAGGGGACACAGCCAGGGGTGCGAGCAGCGACTTCGTCGCTTCGTGAAACGGATCCGGCTTGTCCGGGTCCTGAAACAGATTCCAGAACAGGGCGGCGGTGCCGCCTGGATTCAGAACCGTCCTGAGCTTCGTGAATCCGGATCGCGGTTCGACCCAGTGAAAGGCGGTGGCAGCAACGGCGAGGTCGAAATGCCCGGCGGGCAGCTCGGCCTGTTCAAAGCTCATCGGTATGAGAGAGCAGTGGTCGCGGCCGCGGAGCACGTTGTCCTTGAGAACGGCAGCGAGTCGGTGGTCCGGCTCGACGACCGTCAGCGGCCTGCTGCCATGCTTCAACAGCTGCCGGGTGGCCAGTCCGGTCCCGGGCCCGATTTCCAGGGTGCGCGCGCCTTCGAACAGGGCTGTGGAACCCTTCAGCGACTCGAAGATCCAGTCCGGGTATGGCGGGCGGCCTCTGTCGTAGGCATCTGGATCCGCTCCGAACAGTGCCCGGCCTTCCTCCCGCGCTATCCGATCCATGGGAGAAGCCGGGTGATCCGATTGCAATTCAGAGCTCCATGGGCTCCGCGTGCTTCCATCCTCCGCCTCCCCGGCGATTTCCGGCACGAAGATCTTAGGGGATCGATGGGTCCATGACATCAGATTTCGGCCGGGTGACTGGTGTCCTTCACCGGATTGGGCGACCATCCACGGATGTCTTCGCCGCTGCTTTCGAAGCGCCGGATCGCCGAACTGCCAGGGGACTTTCTGGACTCAACCGGCCGTATCTTCGCGACCTTCGGCCCGCCGGCCCAGGATTCGGGCAACCTCTCCTTTGGCGTGCAGACCCCGGCGGGTCGTTTCTTCGTGAAGACGACGGATCCGGATGCAGCCGTGCTGCTCCCCTTCGAAGAGCGGACCGTACTGCTGCGCAACGCCGCAGCGCTGGCCGAACGATGCCCGCATCCGGCCATGCCGGTGCTGAAGAACGTCCTGGAAAGTCCGGTCGGACCCGTGCTCGTATACGACTGGGTTGAAGGCGAACTGCTGCGCCGGAACCCCGGGGATCCGGCGTCCGCGCACGACCGCTTCCGGGCGCTGCCGGTCACCGACATCGTCGCGGCGCTCGATGTCGTTTACGACCTGCATGGGTTGCTGGCCGGGGCCGGTTACGTGGCGGCAGATTTCTATGACGGGTGCCTGATCTACGACTTTGCGGCAAAGCGCCTGCAGGTCGTGGATCTCGATCACTATCACTTGGGCCCTTTCACGAACCGGATGGGGCGCCTGTTCGGATCGAGCCGGTTCATGGCGCCGGAGGAGTTCGAGCACGGGGCCGTGATCGATGAACGGACGACGGTCTTCAATCTGGGTCGCGCAGGCAGGACATTTCTGGGTGATGCGGATGCAGGTGAGGAGGGATTCCGGGGCGGCGAAAGACTCTACGGTGTGCTGGAGAAAGCCTGTGCACCGGATCCGGATGACCGCCATGAGTCGGTGAAGAGATTTCTGGAGGCCTGGAGAACGGCGATCGACGGTCAGCTGGTGCCCAGCTGACGGGCGTAGTCCGATGCGTCGAACGAACCCTGGGAGTCCTGGATCAGACCATCCGGACTGAACTGCCAGCGTTCACGGCCTTCGATGACGACGACGTTTCCAGCGACGCCTTCCAGCCCGGAATTGGTTCCGGTGAGCCGCCAGTGATAGACCACCCGATCACCTTCGTCATGGAGGTTCACCAGTTCCAGGCGCATGTCGGGAAACGTCCTCATGAACGCTGCAGCCACTTCGGTGATGGCTGCCCGGCCGGAACTTGGCTCACCGTCGTTGATGGTGAGGATGCCATTCGTCGCGCAGTGTGCTGAAACGGCCTCAGGGTCACCGCTGCACCAGGCGGCCGTGTAGCGATCCGCGAACTCTGTGATTCGGATGTCCATGCTGTGCTTCCTGACTCCGGTCAGCCGCTGAGGGCGAAGTAGGCGCCGATCAGACCGGCCACCGCCACCACCGCCCAGCCGAGGGCCTCCACGTAACGCCGGATCATGGTCTCCATCCGCTCGCCGCCGGCGACGATCAGGCCCGCCACCAGAAAGAATCGGGCACCGCGGCCGATGAACGAGGCAAGGATGAAGGCAGGCAGATTCAGCATGGCGACACCGGCCGCGACGGTGAAGATCTTATAGGGCACGGGGGAGAAGCCGGCGATCAGCACGGCCCAGACGCCCCATCTGTCGAACCACTCCTTACCCCGCTGATAGGCGTCCCAGTAGCCGAGATCCTTCAGCAGCGGTGCCACGGCCTCGAACAGGAAGTAGCCGATGGCATATCCGGCGATGCCGCCGAGCAGGGACATCACCGTGGTGATCAGAGCATAGCGCCACGCCTTCTGCCGGTCTGCAACGCACATGGGGATGAGCATCACATCCGGCGGGACGGGAAAGAAGGAGGACTCAGCGAAGCTCATGCCACCCAGATAGCGCTCGGCATGCGGATGCCGGGACCAGGTGATCACCTTCTCGTAGAGAGATCCAAAGAGCTGCAAATTCCTTTCCTCAGGGAGTGCTGCGTCCTGCGGCATCCTACGATTCCGGTGGTGCGGCCGCCACCTCGAGAGGTTGCTGAAAGTGTAAAAAAAACGCCGCCCCGGGGGGCGGCGTCGAAAAGGATCGTTTGGGTCAGTAGGTGTCAGTCAGCGTGTTGTACACGTTGAACTTGCCGGTCGGGGTGACCAGACGCTTGTCCTTGATCACGGCCTTGAGCTTGCGGGTCCTGTCGTCCACCACCACGATGGCGGACTCCTCGTCCATGCCGCTCCAGACGGAGAACCAGACTTCGTCGCCGGCCTTGTTGAACTCCGGCTGCACCACCCGTTTCGGTCCCGGTCCCAGATCGGCCCATTCCGCGATGGGCAGCACCTCGTAGCCGGCATCCAGGTCGTTCACGTTGAACACCGCCACCGACTGACTGATGGCCGCGTCGGGATTGAGCGGAGAATCCACCCACAAGTTCTTCGACTTCGGATGGCTCTTCACGAACAGGGAGCCGCCGCCCTGACCCTGAAGCACACGAACGACGTTCCAGGCGTTGTCCGGGTGCTTATCGGGATCCGTGGCGATGACGGTGATGTTCGCGTTACCCAGGGCGCTGGTGACCCACACGGGTCCGTACTCCGGATCCGTCAGGTTGGCGCCCCGACCCGGGTGCGGAATCTTCTCCACGTCGATCAGCGCGGCAAGCGTCCGATCCTTGGAGTCCACCACCGCGATCTTGTCGGACTGGTTGGCCGCGGTCAGGAAATACCGCTTGCTCCGGTCCCAGCCGCCGTCGTGCAGGAACCGGGCAGCGTTGATGGTGGTCTCGGACAGGTTGTCGATGTCCTCGTAGTTCACCAGCTTGATGAGCCCGGTTTCCTTGACGTTGATGATGAACTCGGGATGCTCGTGGGATGCCACGATGGCCGCCACGCGCGGTTCGGGGTGGTATTCCTGAGTATCCACCGTCATGCCGCGGGTGGAGACCACCTTCAGCGGCTCCAGGGTGCCGCCATCCATGATCACGTACTGAGGCGGCCAGTAGGAACCGGCAACCGCGTACTTGTCCTCGTAGTCCTTGTGCTTCGAGGTCTCCACGGAACGGGCTTCGAGGCCAACGCGGATCTCCGCCACCTTCTGCGGCGGGTCCATGTACAGATCGATCATGTCCACCTTGGCGTCGCGGCCGATGGTGTACATGTAGCGCCCGGAAGCGGATGGCCGGGAGATGTGCACCGCGTATCCGGTCTCGATGATCGAGATGATGTCCTTGCTCTTGCCGTCGATGATGGCCACTTCGCCGGAATCGCGAAGCGTGACCGCGAACATGTCCTCCACGTCGTAGCGGTGCTGAGGTCGCTTCGGACGCTGAGATTCCGGCACGATCAGATTCCAGGTCCTGGTGATCTCGGGCAGACCGAATTCCGGCGGCGTGGGGGGCGGATGCTGAAGGAAGCGGGCCAGCTCGGAGATGTCCTCTTTCGTGAACTCACCGGAGGTCCCCCAGTTCGGCATCCCCGCGGGAGAACCATAATTGATCATGGTTTCAAGGTACTGGGTGCCTTTCTCGCGGGTGATGTCCGTGGTCAGCGGTTTGCCGGTGGCGCCCTTGCGCAGCACGCCGTGGCAGCCCGCACAACGCTCGAAGTAGAGCTGGGTGGCGTGAGCGAACTCGTCCTTGGTCATGGGCGGGCCTTCGGTGGACACCATGAGGTCCAGGGCTTCACCGCCAATCGGCGAAGGCGCCCCGGCGTAGGCCATCTCAGTTTCGGGGCTTTCTCCGGGGTGAGGACCGCCTTCCACCCCCGTGCCAGCGACGTCCGCACGCATTCTGGCGACTTCCGCGGTGGTCACCTCGCCGCCGTCATTCCCCCAGGCGTTCAGCACGTAGGTCACGATGGCCGCGATGTTGTCGTCAGACAGGTAGGCAAGGTGTGGCATGACCGAGTTGTACGTGACGCCATTCACCTCGATCTCGCCGGAAACTCCCTGCAGCACTGCCTGAACGGCGCGTTCGGGATGATCCTCGAGATAGTCGGAGCCGGCGAGCGGCGGAAAAACACCTGCCATACCCTGGCCGTTAGGCTGGTGGCAGGCCTGGCAGTAGGCTTCGTAGCCTGCCTTGCCGGTATCGCCCTGAGCCACTTCCGCCGCATGCACCTCGGCTGCAGCAAAGAGGCTCGAAGAGCCGATGAGGGCCGCGACGCCGGAGAACGCGGCTGTGAGCCAGCGCCTCGTACGATCGGACCCGTGTGATGGCAATTTCATGTCGATTCCCCTGTTTCCGGTTGTTTGCCGTTGATACGACCCCCCGTCCGCCTACAGATCCACGCGCAGGGCCACGCTGCCGTAGCGTCCGGGTGCGGAGAGGTAGTTGAACATGGGGTCGTTTTCCGTCCGGTTGCGGACCGAACTCCACTGCCAGTACGTCTTGTCGAAGGCATTGAAGAGGCCTGCATCGAGGCGGATGTTCGTCGAGATCTGCCAGCTGGCTGTCAGATCGAGAATGGCGTAGCCGTCGGTGGTGACCTGGCCGGGGACACTTTCGTCCACCCGGTCCTTGGCGGCCACCGCGGTGATGATCATGCCGAGTCGCCAGCGGTCACCCGGGGCCCAGGTCAGCGCGGTGATCAGCTCTGCCGGGTCCACGGTATTGAGCGGTTCGTCCGTGGTCCGGTTGTCGCCGCGGGTAATGCTGCCGGCGGCGTCCAGCGTGAGGCCGGGTACCCACTCGTCGAAGGAATAGCCGAATGTGAACTCGGCGCCGTAGACCCGGGCGTGGTCGATATTGCGGGACTGGAAGATCAGGGTGCCGGACTCGTCCAGACCCAGATTCACCTTGGTTTCGATCAGGTCGTCGTAGTCGGCGCCGAAAGCGGCCAGTGACCATTGCATGCGGCTGCCGCGGTAGCGGTAGCCGATCTCGATGCCGTCCGAGGTTTCAGGCTCCAGATCCGGATTGGGAATGGCCCGGTAGCCGAACAGCGGCAGATTGAAGCCGATGTTCAGATCTTCGAAAGGCGGCGCCCGGAAGCCGTGCGCGTACTGGAAGTAGGCTTCGGATGCGCTGTTGAAACGCCACAAAGCACCGAATTTTGGCGCCAGGGAGGACTCGTTCTTGTCCACCACCACGGTTCCCGGATTGTCTTCGCTGAAGACAGCGTCCACCTGAGCATCCAGGTCGTAGCTCTGGTAGCGCAGGCCGGGAATCAGGGTGAGGCGCCCGAAAGAGATCTCGTCATGCACATAGACGGCGAACTCCTCCACGGTGGAGTTGGGGAAGTCGCGTACGGGCATGGCCTCTCCAAGCAGCCAGTTGCTGCTGATTCCCGTGCTCAGATCCGTGCTGCGTCCGTCCCGGATCTCCTCCACATCGCTGGTCTCGAAAGAACCGCCCCAGGCGATCCGGTGCTCGGCACGGCGCGTTGTGAAGCCGGACTCCAGATCGATCATCGCCCCGATGGTCCGGGTGTCGTACCGGAACTGGCGCTCGTTCAGCGTGGCGATGGGTTCGCGCAGGTCTACCGTATTCTGTTCCACACTGACATCCTGCCAGTAAAGGTTCAGCCTGCCGCCATCGAGCCAGGGGGAGGCGACGTCGAAGTCGTAACCCAGCGTGACGGCGTAGCGGCGGCGCTCGTCGTCGCCGGTGAGGCCGGTGGTGTTGCGGAACTGGCGGCCCGTGCCGAGCACGCTGACCATGTCCGTCTGCACGTTCTCATCGAAAACCGATCCCTCCAGACGGATCCGGTGGCCGTTCTCCCGTGTGTAGCCGCTCTTGAGAAACACTGATTTCCGCGTCCGGTCCTGCTGGTCCGGCTCGTCCACGGCCGATCGGTCGATCTCGTGACCGTCTTTCCTGGAGACGTGCACTACGCCATCGGCGGTGCCGGTTCCGATTCTGCCGCCGGCCGCGAAAGAGCCGTTCAGGGTGGTGGAGTCATCCCGGCCGGACCAGGTGGCGCTACCGCCGACATGGGCGTTGCGCCCGTTCAGGTATTCCTGCGGGTCGCGGGTGACGATGGCGAAAACGCCACCCAGCGCATCATTGCCGAACAGGGTGGAAGCGGGGCCGCGCAGAATCTCCACGCGGGAGATGGCGTCCGCCACCAGGAAGTCCTGGCCCGCATTGGAAAATGAGCCGACGTCGAACTGATCCGGTATGGGCACGCCGTCGATCAGACTGGCGACCCGGTTTCCGGAGAGGCCCCGAATGGTGATCTCCGTCTCGCCGAAACGGCTGTCGGCCGTGGTCACGCTGATTCCGGGGGTGTAGCGGGTGATGTCGGAGAGACTGGCCGCCATCTCGTCCATCAGATCGGCATGAGTGATGACGTCCACCTTGCCGACCACGTTGTCGGCAGGACGGGGCATGCGTGCGCCGACCACCAGGATCTCGTCGATCACACCGATGGAAGCATCGGAAACCTCCGCACAGACGACGCCGGCAGCAGCGAGCTGAAGGCAGACCACGGCGGCGAACGGCGTGGTGTAACTGGGTAGTCTCATGCGGGGTGCTCTTGTTCTTTTAACCCGGATGCCAAGTCTCCCGGAACCACAACCTTACCTCACTCCGGACAATCCCTTACAGCGCTAGCTGAAACTCACGGTTCGAGCCATTTCGTGTCCGGCCTATTCTCTCATGTGGGTCAGAAGGCGATGAGCGCCTTCGGTTTAGTGGGATAGAGAGAATGAATACGAAAAACATCCTGGTCGTCGCTTCGGCGGCTATACTGCTATCTATGGTGTGGGCGGTGCCCGTGCAGGCGGCCGAAGAGAGTGATTCCCTGGACGTGCTGCTCGACGAAGGCAAGGTCATGCTGGACTTCCGCTACCGGTACGAGTTCGTGGAGGACGACCGTTTTCCAGAGGACGCCAATGCCTCGACGCTGCGGACCCGGCTGGGCTTCCAGTCCGGCAACTGGAACGGCCTGGACTTCAACATCGAAGTGAATGACGTCCGCCACATCCTCTCGAACGACTTCAACGCCGGGGGCGGCACGACGCCGGACCGGACGGAATATCCGGTGGTCCCGGATCCAAAAGGCACGCGGCTCAACCAGGCGTACGTGAACTACACGGGTATCGACGACTGGGGATTCAAGGTCGGCCGGCAGCGGATCAACCTGGACAATCAGCGCTTCGTCGGCTCCGTCGGCTGGCGGCAGACGGAGCAGGTGTTCGATGCCGGGACCGTCGGATGGGCCAGCGACAATGCGGACTTTTCCGCGACCTACGTGCAGTGGGTACGCAGGATTTTCGGACCGGACTCATCCGACGGCAAGCACCGTCAGGATGGCACGATCTTCCTGAATGGCGGGATCGGTACGCCCATCGGCAAGGTCCGCGGCTATTACTACCTCATTGATGACGATGACGCAGCGGCGTTTTCCACCGGCACCATCGGTGCTCGGCTGGCCGGAGCCCCCGCGATCAACGATGACTGGTCGCTCCGCTACGAAGCGGAATACGCGCGCCAGAGCGATGCCGGAAACAATCCGGTGGATTATTCTGCCGATTACTTTCACCTGGCAGCCGCCGCCGTCACCGGCTTTTTTGACTTCGGTCTCGGATGGGAACTGCTCGGCGGTGACAATGGCAGCGACGGTTACGCGGCCTTCAGAACACCACTGGCGACGCTGCACAAGTTCAACGGCTGGGCCGATCAGTTCCTCGCAACGCCCACCCGTGGCCTTTCGGATTTCTATCTCACCTTCAAGGCAACGCCCGGTGACATGATCTTCGACGCCCGCTTCCACACCTTCGAGGCGGATTCGGGCAGCGCCAAGTTCGGGAACGAGCTCGACTTCCGTGCCGGATACAAGTTCACCAGGCGTTTCAGGGGAGATCTGTTCCTGGCGGTGTTCGACGCCGACAGTGAGGGGGCGGTGTTCGGCTATGAGGACGTCACCAAGTTCTGGGTGCAGCTCTACTACAACCTGTAGGCGTGCATCAGGGTGTGGCGACGCCGACTCCGTGATTTCCCTTATTTTCAGGGTGGTCGATCGGAGCGATAGTCGCCAGCACCAGTAAAAGCAGTACCGCTGGCCATGTCTGCCCGGCGCGGGTCTCAAGGAGGCGCCGGGCGTCGAGAACAAGAACAGGGGCGGATCTCATGGCTGATCAGGGCGACGACGATAGGGATGTGCCGGTAATGCAGCGCATCCTGGACAATCCTTTCATTCTTCTCTTCATTGGCATCCTGATACCCACGATGACGTACATCATCTGGGGCATCATGGAACTGATATCGATTCCTATCGCAGATTGACTGACCGGGGGTAGCGGAAGATGACGAGTCTGGCACCACCGAGCAAGAAAATCTGGTGGAAAGAACCCATAGAAAAAGGGGAGCTGATCTGGATAGCCGTGGTGGTTGTCTGGGGCATCATCCTCACCCTGATGATGCCGTTCTGGCACATCTACGGGGAGCAGAACCTTTCCAGCGAAGCGTACAAAACCACGGCCGAGGCCTTCCAGGCGAAGACCATGGCGGTGGTGGAAGAGTACACCGTGCGGACGGAAGGACCCTTCAACAAGCCGGTCGTAAAGCCGCCGGCCGGAGCGGACATCTATCTCATCGGCCGTCTCTGGGACTGGTGGCCGGCCTATGAGCTGGAGAAGGGGCAGAGTTACCGCCTGCATATCAGTTCGACGGACTGGCAGCACGGCTTTTCCCTTCAGCCGGCCAACATCAACGTGCAGGTCCTGCCGGGATACGACATGGTGATGACGGTCACTCCGAACAGGACGGGCGAACACACGATCGTCTGCAACGAATACTGCGGTATCGGACACCACAACATGCTGGGGACGATACACGTGGTGGAGGGAGGTGCCAGCGGTGAGTAGCGCAACAGCAAGCGATTTCCGGACCTGCCCCGACACGGGGCTCAAGTTCCACAGACCTGCAGAGGCGCTGATCAAGGCCAATGCCGTCGCAGCAGTGGTTTTTCTCCTGGTGGGTGGTGTGCTCGGCCTGCTCGTGGGCCTCACCCGCTGGCCTGAAGTGCACCTGCTCGAAGCGGACGCGTTTTATCAGGTGCTCACGGCGCACGGCATCAACGTGCTGATCTTCTGGATGATCTTCTTCGAGATGGCGGTGCTGCAGTTCTGCTCCTCCACGCTGCTCGGCTGCCGGATCGCAACGCCGAGGCTCGGCTGGGCATCCTGGGGGCTGATGGTGATCGGCGCACTGCTCAACAACTACGCCGTTCTGTGGAAAGGCAACTCGAGCGTCATGATGACGTCCTACGTGCCGATCCCGGCCGACACCTGGTTCTACGTCGGCCTGATCCTGTTTGCCGTCGGTGCCCTCATCAACTGCTTCATCTTTCTCGCCACCCTGGTGATCGCCAAATCGGAACGGACCTATGAAGGGTCGCTGCCTCTGGTCACCTTCGGTGCTCTGACGGCGGCGATTATCGCCATCTTCACCATCGCGTCCGGTGCAGTCATCCTGATTCCGACTCTGCTCTGGAATCTGGGATTCGTGAGCCACATCGACGCCGGCGTTTACCGGCTCATCTGGTGGGCGTTCGGACATTCCTCTCAACAGATCAATGTGGCCGCGCATGTTGCCGTCTGGTATGCCATCGCGGCGATCGTATTCGGCGCCAAGCCGCTGTCCGAGAAGGTCAGCCGTTTCGCGTTCCTCATGTACATCGCCGTCCTGCAGATCGCCAGCGCGCACCACCTGCTCGTCGATCCCGGCCTGAGCTCTGAATGGAAGATCTTCAATACGAGTTACGCCATGTATCTCGCGGTGATGGCCAGCATGGTTCATGGTCTGACGGTGCCCGGTTCGATAGAAGCCGCACAGCGGGCCAAGGGATTCAACTCGGGCCTCTTCGAATGGCTGAGAAAAGCGCCCTGGGGAAATCCGGTGTTCTCCGGCATGTTCCTCTCGCTGGTCGGCTTCGGCGTGCTGGGCGGTATTACCGGCGTGGTGATGGGTGCTGAGCAGATAAACCTGATCGTGCACAACACGCTCTATGTGCCCGGCCACTTCCACGGCACCGTGGTGGTGGGGTCCACGCTGGCATTCATGGCGCTCACCTACTGGCTCGTGCCCATTCTGTTCCGGCGGGAGCTGATTCTGCCCAGGCTGGCGAGCTGGCAGCCTTATCTGTTCGGGCTCGGTATGACGGGGGTCGCGCTGTTTCTGATGGGTGCCGGGACGCTGGGAGTGCCACGCCGGCATTGGGACATTCTGTTCTCGAGTGCGCCCGGCGGCGGCTACGAGTTCTCCGCAGCCGCGCTGACGATGATGAGTCTGAACGGCATGTCTGTCGTTCTCGCCTGTCTGGGCGGCGCGGCGTTCATCCTGATCGTAGTCGGCTCCCTGCTTTTCGGCCGGAAGCTCGACGAAGAAGAGAAGGTTGGAAGAGAGATGATCGCCACGCCACCCGCGGAAGCATCCTATGCGGGGATCGGCTCCGGCAGTATCACGATTCCCGGAACGCTGGTGATGGTGTTCGTCTTCTTCGCTGCCTTCGCGCTGTACTACTTCATCAACTGGAAGTACCTGGCCGAGACCTGGGGTATCAGCTGATACGCCGGCAGGACGCGGAGGCGGTCATCCGGCCGGACGATCGCCTCCCGCCATGTGCCACTTCCTGACGGAGCTTTCCGTGATCGCTCAGATTGTCGACATCTTCAAGCTGCGCATCGGGCTCTTCATGGCGGTCACGGCCCTGGCCGGCTACGCCGTCACGCCTGGCGTCGAACTTTCGCTGGTAGAGCTTGCCCTGCTCGCCCTGGTGACCCTGGGGGCATCCGGCGCGGCCGGTGCGTTCAATCAGTTCATGGAATGGGACCTGGACGGCCTCATGAAGCGGACGGCCTCCCGGCCGTTCGTCACGGGTGCGGTGCGCAGAGAGGACTGGTGGTTGTGGCTCATCGGAGGTCTGCTGCTCACCTCGGTGCTCGCCGCCGCCTGGTGGTTCAATGCGGCCGTGGCCGTGCATCTGTTTCTCGGCGCCTTCTTCTATGGTGTGGTGTACACCCTCTGGCTGAAGCGCCGCACGCCGCTGAACATCGTCATCGGCGGTGCGTCCGGAAGCTTTGCCGTTCTGGTTGGCGCCTCCGCGGCGGATCCCTCGCTCAGTGCGGCCTCGGTGCTGCTGGCCATCGTTCTCTTCCTGTGGACGCCGCCGCACTTCTGGGCGCTGGCGATCGCACAGAAGGAGGAATACGCGGCTGCCGGAGTGCCCATGCTGCCGGTGGTGACCGGTGATGCTCAGGCGGCGCGGATCATCCTGCAGAACACGCTGCTTCTGGTGGCGGTTTCGCTGCTGCCGGTGCTGTTCGGCATGGGATGGCTGTACCTGATGGGCGCCGCGGCGGGCGGCGGGTACTTCGTTTACCGCAGCCTTCGTCTCGACCAGCGTCCGGAGAAGCTTCAGGCCATCCGGTGTTTCCTGGCTTCCCTGGTGCAACTCCTGCTGCTGATGGTGACGGCCATTCTCGATCCGCATTTCCACTGGCCGGTCTTCTGAGATGAAAACCGTGGTTCTTACAGTGCTGACGGTGGTTCTGGGCCTGCTGCCCGGCAGTGTGGTGGCGGAGGAATCCGGATTCGAACGCAGCGAGGCGCTGGCGATCAGCCAGGCGGCCATCGGCAGAACCCTCGGCGCCTACCGTTTCCGGAACACACATGGACAGACGGTTTCACTCGATCAGTATGCCGGGAAACCGCTGGTGATCAGCCTCATATTCACGAGCTGTTATCACATCTGCCCGGCCACCACTCAGCATCTGGCGAAGGTGGTTCGCAAAGCGCGGGACGTGCTCGGCGATGACAGTTTCAATGTGGTGACCCTCGGGTTTGATGCGCCCAATGACACCCCGGACGCCATGCGGGTTTTTGCCGCGCAACAGAGCGTGAACCTGAATGGCTGGGATTTCCTGGCCGGTGAGCAGACGGCCATCGACGCGCTCGCTGTGGAGCTC
>JAUIAV010000009.1 GCA_030425195.1 Gammaproteobacteria bacterium
CCAGCCGGCGCCGGACCGCGGGCATCCGGGTCTGGCCACCGACGAGAACCACCCCGTGCAACAGGTCAGGGCTGATGCCGGCCTTTTTGGTGGTCTCCTCGGCCAGGCCGATGGAGCGCTCGATGAGCTTGGCCACCGTCTCGTCCGGACGGATGGTGATGGGGTCGCGGATGATGCCGCTCTCGTGCTTCTTCACGGCCCGGACTTCCCTGGCCTGAGCCTCGATGGACATGTTCTTGTGGACGATCCCGATGCCGCCTTCCTGAGCCAGCGCGATGGCCAGGCGCGCTTCCGTCACCGTATCCATGGCCGAGGACATGACGGGGATGTTCAGGCGTATGTCTTTGGTCAGCCGGGTTTCGAGGGAAACCTCCGAGGGCAGAACGTTGGAATAGGCGGGGAGAAGGAGAACGTCGTCGAAAGTGAGCGCGTCATCTGCGATACGCAACATTTGGGACTCCGCAAAACCGGCATTCTACCGATCACCCCCCGCTTCTTGCAAACCTTGGCGCTTCAGATCCTCCGCTGCGGTCAGATCCGGCGTCATCTCGGGTACACTGCTGCGCATGTCAGCCCGCCCGCCCCGTTTCGAATCCAGCCAGAGCGTGCTGAGCGTCAGCCAGCTGGCCCGTCGGGCAAGACTGCTCATCGAGGAGCACCTCGGCGAGGTGAGTGTGGAAGGCGAGCTGTCGAACTTCCGGCGGCCCGGCTCCGGCCACTGGTATTTCACGCTGAAGGACCAGGGTGCGCAGATCCGCTGCGCCATGTTCGCCGGCCGCAACCGCCTGGTGAAGCTGAACGTGCAGGACGGCCTGCAGGTACGCCTCACCGGCCGGGTCAGCCTGTATGAGCCCCGCGGAGACTTTCAGCTCATCGTCGACCACCTCGAGCCGGCCGGCGAAGGCGCGTTGCGGGCCGCCTTCGAGGCTCTGAAGGAGAAGCTCGCCGGTGAGGGTCTGTTCGACGAGGCGCGCAAGCGCCCGCTGCCCGAGCACCCGCGCCATCTGACGATCATCTCCAGCAGCTCGGGGGCCGCACTCAGAGACGTGCTGCATGTGATCGAACGCCGCTTCCCCGGGCTCGCCATCACCCTGATCCCGAGCGCGGTTCAGGGAGACGGCGCCGAACGTCAGCTGATCAGCGCCCTGGAACGGGCCGGCACGCTGAACACGGATCTGGTGCTGCTCACCCGCGGCGGCGGGTCTCTGGAGGATCTCTGGAGCTTCAACCTGGAGAGCGTGGCCAGGGCCGTCATCGCCTGTCCGCATCCGGTCGTCTCCGCCATCGGCCACCAGACCGACTTCGCCATCACCGATTTCGTGGCCGACGTCCGGGCACCGACGCCGTCTGCTGCTGCGGAAATGATCACGCCGACCCGCGCCGACCTGCTGAGCGTCGTGGGCGGCCGCTTCGACCGCCTGAGCCGCGCTATCACCCACACACTGCGATTCCAGCGGCAGGCGCTCGGGGGCCTGGACGCCCGGCTGCTGGATCCGGCCAGCCGCATCGCACAGCGGATGATGCAGGTGGATGAGCTCGAAACACGGCTGGGGCGCGCGCTCGCCGCCGGGAACCGCCAACGCGCAGCCCGGACCGAATCCGCCGCCCGGGCGCTCGGCCTGCTGGCACCGGCCAGGCAGATCGCCGAACACGGCCGCCGTGTCGGCGGACTGGGCGATCGTCTGAAGGCACTCGTCGGCCGGTCCGTAACCGACCGCCGGAACGCCCTGGCCGCCGGTGCCCGGGCGCTCACCGCCGTGAGTCCCTTGAGTACCCTGAGCCGCGGCTATTCGGTGCTCGTTCATGCAGACGGCATACCGGGTGAAGCACCGGCACGCACCATCACGAGCATCTCCCAGGCCCGCTCGGGCGACCCCATTCGAGCCCTGCTCGCGGATGGCAGCCTGAATCTGACCGTGACGGATATCCTCGACGAACCCCCCCTCGGAAACCCGGTACTGGACGCGGATCAATGAGCAATACACGACCAACCCTTCCAGCCCGGCGGCGTCCGGGCGCATTCCTGGCAGGCACCCTGCTCCTGCTCGGAGCATTGTTCACGCCGGACGCGCTCGAGGCCGCCGAGAGCGTGCCCGGCGGTCTGTACCTGCACCCGCTGGCCGACGATGTGGTCGCCGTCCGCTACCGGGATCAGCCCGTGCTCGTCCACCGGCAGGTGGCCATCGTCGGCATTCACCTCAATGCCGAGCCAGGCACACACAAGCTTCAGCTCAGATACTCGGACGGCACGGCGGACTGGCGCTCCTTCACCGTGGCCCCGAAGCAGTACACGGAGCAACGCCTGACCATCGAGAATCCACGGATGGTCAACCCGCTGGCCGAGGATCTGGCCCGGATCCGGGAGGAAAGCGCGCGCATGCGGGCCCAGTACGTTCGTTTCAGCGAACCGGTGGGATCACCGCAGCCTTTCGTCCAGCCGGTGGCCGGTCCGCTGTCCAGCTCCTTCGGACGCCGCCGGATTCTCAATGGCGAACCCCGTTCTCCGCACAGCGGTCTGGACATCGCCGCCGATACCGGCACACCGATTCTGGCCCCTGCTGCCGGTGTGGTGACCCTCACCGGCGATTTCTACTTCAACGGCAACACGGTATTCGTCGATCACGGTCATGGGCTCATCAGCATGATGTGCCACCTCAGCCGGATCGACGTCGCGGAGGGCCAGACGGTCGAGCGTGGAGAGCTGCTTGGACAGGTCGGCGCCACGGGGCGGGTCACCGGGCCGCATCTGCACTGGTCGGTCAGCATGAACGGCAACCGGGTGGACCCGGTGCAGGTGATGCAGCTGTTCAGCGACCAGCCCGCAGACCCCTGAGCCAGCGCGCTCCGGCATTCCGGACGCTGATCTACTTCCGCCTGTGGCGGATCACGCGCTTACGGCGCTGCTGCTGGCGCCGGGTAAGCTCGTTTTTCCTGCCGGCATACGGGTTGTCCGAAGTTCTGAACTCGAGAACGACCGGTGTGCCGATCAGGTGCAGGGCCTCACGGAAGCCGTTCTCGAGATAGCGGATGTAGCTGGCCGTGAGCGCGGCCGTCTGATTGCCATGAATGGCGATCCGTGGCGGGTGTTCGCCCGCCTTGTGGGCGAACCTCAGCTTGATCTGCCGGCCGCGGACGGAGGGCGGCGCATGTGCGGTCACCAGATCGGTCAGCAGCCGGGTGAGACGGGTGGTACCCACGTCGAAGGCGCCTGCCTCGAAGATCTCCCTGGCGGAGTCGAGCAGACCGCCTACGCCGCTGCCATGCAGGGCGGAGATGTGCGTCACCGGAATCCAGGGCGCGAAGCCGAGCTTCCGATCCAGGTCGGTGTTCACCCGGGCCTTCGCGTCGCGACTCAGACCATCCCATTTGTTGACCGCGATCAGAACGCCGCAGCCGCTTTCAGAGGCCAGTCGCAGCAGCTGCAGATCCTGATCCACCAGGCCTTCGCTGCCGTCCATGACGAGGATGACCACGTGAGCGTCCTCCATCGCCTGCAGCGATTTCACCACCGAGAACTTCTCGGCCACCCCTTCCACTCGGCCCTTGCGACGCACGCCCGCCGTGTCGATCAGGACATAGCTCTCGCCATCCCGTTCGAAGGGTATGGCGATGGCATCGCGCGTGGTCCCCGGCGCATCGAACACCACCTGCCGCTCTTCGCCCAGAAGACGGTTCGTGAGCGTGGACTTACCCACGTTCGGGCGGCCGATGATGGCGACCCGTATGCCGTCATCGTTCTCCTCGTCCGACGCATCGTCCGCCTCTCCCGGATCTGCTTCGAATCCCTGTTCCACCAGCCAGCTTCTGAGTTCGGACATCCCGCGACCATGAGCCGCGGAGACGAACACCGTGCCCTCGAAGCCCAGCGCGGCGAACTCGGCCAGCGCTTCCCCCTCGTTGGCACCGTCCATCTTGTTCACCACCAGAAGACAGGGTTTTCCCAGACGGCGGAGCCGGCCGGCGATTTCCTCGTCCGCTGAGGTCAGCCCGTCCCGCGCGTCCACCAGAAACAGGACGCCGTCCGCTTCCTCCAGGGCCTGTGCAGCCTGGGCTTCCAGCGCCGGGGTAATGCCGCCGGGATCCCCGAGCAGTCCGCCCGTGTCGATCAGGGTGAAGTCCAGGCCGTCTATCTCAGCCCGGCCGTACCGGCGGTCCCGGGTCAGACCGGGTACGTCGGCAACCAGCGCATCACGCCGGCGGGTGAGACGGTTGAACAGCGTCGACTTGCCCACGTTCGGGCGGCCCACCAGCGCCAGTGCCGGCTTGCTGCTCATGGTCAGCGAACGGTGATTTCCAGCGCCTGGAGGCTACCGGAGTTTCCGAGGGCATAGAGGATGCCGTCGGCATAGGCCATGCGCGACCGAACACCTTTGCCATCCAGCTTCCGGCGTCCAAGCAGCCGTCCGTCGCTCTGGGCGAGAATGTGTATGTAGCCGTCCGAATCCGTCACCGCCAGATAATTGCTGAAGGCGACCGGGCTCGAAAGACCACGCCGCGCCAGCGCGCTCTGGCGCCAGGCTTCCTCGGCCGTCCGGCTGTCGATGGCGATGATCGAATCGTTCTCGTCCACCACGTAGATGTGGCCGTAGCCGGAGTCCAGATCGAGAAAGCTGGACAGGGGAAGCTCCCAGAGCGGATTACCATCCTGACGACGGACACCGCGCAGATTGCCCTGATAGGAAACCGCGTACACCATGGGACCTTCCACAAGAGGGGTCGAGTCCACGTCCACCATCCGGTCGAGCTCAGAGCGCCCTTCCGGCAGTGCCACCAGATGATCCCATACGGGCTCTCCGTTCTCCGCCTTGACGGCCACGACGGCGCCGCTGGCGAAACCCGCGTAGACGACCCCGCCGTCGTAAACGGGCGTGGCAGTGCCGCGCAGCGTGAGGATGGGCACCTGGTTGTCGATTTCCCAGCGCACGTCCCCGGACGCGAGCTCCAGGGCCATCAGGCTGCCGTCGATGGTCTGAACGAAAACCTGCCCCTCGCCCGTGACCGCGGGACTGACCACTTCGCCGTCCACGCTCTGACGCCAGGCTTCACTGCCATCAACGGCAGCGAAGGCGATCAGCTCGCCATTGGTCGTGCCGATGAAGACCTTGCCGCCGCCGGAGCCAACGCCGCCGCTGACGAAACTCGGGTCCGTACGGTCGAGCACATCCAGAGCGCCGAACAGGCCACCCGACTCAGCCGGGAGCTGCACGCGCCAGTTGCGCCGCCCCGTGAATCGATCGAAAGCCTCCAGCCGCCCGTAACCGTCGGCAGCGAAAACCTGATCGGCAATGATGGCAGGACGCATGCGCAGGTACTTCTTGCCGAGTCCTTTGCCGACGCTCGCCTTCCAGCGGCGTTCCACCCGGATCTCGGGCTCGTACTTGGTGAGCTTGGCGGGCTTCAGATCTTCCGTGTCTTTCTTCTTGTCACCATCCACCCAGGGCAGCCAGGAGAACCAGCTGCAGCCGGAGAAGAGAAACAGACAGGCGCCCGCCAGAGCGAGACTGCGCCTCATCCGGCGTCAGCCGTGTCTGCCACCTTCAGCCGCAGAAGCGGCCGGCCGGCCTCGTCCTCCGCCTCCGCAAGCGCTGCGCTGTAGGCTTCATGCGCCAGCGCCCGTTCGCCCCTGGCCATGTGGATGTCCCCCTTGAGCTCCTGAACCTGAGATCGCAGCCCCAGGCTCCGAACGCCACCCAGCGTGCCGAGCGCGGCTTCGGACTGATCCAGCTCCTGCTGAAGCCGGGCGATCCGGATCCGGATCACATCGGCCAGCGTTTCCTCATCCACCAGCGGCAGTGCCTCGTTCAGAATTCCGAGTGCGGCCTCCGGATTTTCTGCGTCCGCTTCGGCCTTGGCGTTTCTGAGCAGCACGAAGACCCGGTATACGGAATCCGGATACTCGGCGGCCAGGGTGGCTTCAATGGTCTCGCGCTCCGCCCCTTCCGCTTCCAGATAGTCCACGTAGAGATCGGACGTGGCGGCGATGGTTTCCGACCGCTCCGTGCCGTACCAGTTCCAGCCGATGACGCCTGCCACGGCAACGACGACGGCGCCCACCATCGCCAGGCCGTTGTCTTCCCACCATTTTCTCAGCTTGTCGAGCTGCTCTTCATCGGTCAGATAGTCTGACACCCGTACCTCCTGTCAGTGTGCGTTTTCGGCTGATGGACGCAGCCGCCCGGCGGCTTCGTCGATGGGGAGCGTTGCCTGCTCTCCGGTTTTCAGCTGCTTGAGGGTTATGGCTCCGGCCGCTGCTTCGTCCGCGCCGATGATGGCGGCCCACGACGCACCGCACTGGTCCGCTTTCCTGAGCTGGTTCTTGAGCTTGCCGCCGCCCGCGTGGACGCGAATTCTGAGTTCTGGCACCGACAGGCGCAAGCGATCGGCCGCCTTCAGCGCGTAGACCTGCTCGGCCGGTGACATGACTGCAACATAGACGTCGGCGGCCGGCCGTGTGGGCAGATTCCGCTGCTCGTACAGCAGCAGCACCCTTTCGAGACCGAGCGCGAAACCCGCACCCGGTGTCGGTCTGCCGCCCAGCTGCTCCACCAGTCCATCGTATCGGCCGCCACCGCAGATGGTTCCCTGAGCACCGAGTTCCGAGGTGATCCACTCGAACACCGTGAGGTTGTAGTAATCCAGCCCCCGGACGAGCTGAGGATTCACCTCGTAATCGATGCCCAGTGTTTCGAGCATGCCGCAGAGCCCTTCGAAGTGCGTGCTCCCCTGCGCATCCATGAAATCGCCGAGTACGGGGGCCCCGGAGAGCAGCTCGCGGGTTCTCTCCACCTTGGAATCCAGAATTCTGAGGGGATTCGTTACGAGCCGGCGCTGACTGTCCTCGTCCAGCTCGGATTCATACCGGGACAGATAGGCGACCAGCGCCTCCCGGTAGCTGGCCCGGCTTTCAGAGGAACCGAGCGTGTTGATTTCCAGCCGGACGCTGGATTCGATTCCCAGGGCACCCCAGAACGCGGCCGTCATCGCCAGGAGCTCCGCGTCCACATCCGGGCCGGCCATGCCGAACGCCTCGGCACCCATCTGATAGAACTGCCGATAGCGTCCCTTCTGAGGACGCTCGTAGCGGAACATGGGGCCGCGGTAGAACACACGCTGCGTCTGGTTGAACAGCAGCCCGTGCTGCTGCAGCACGCGTACGCAGCCGGCGGTGCCTTCCGGCCGCAGGGTCAGGCTGTCTCCATCCCGGTCCGCCAGCGAGTACATTTCCTTCTCGACGATGTCCGTCGCCTCGCCGACGCCGCGGCTGAAAAGCTCCGTGAATTCCAGCAGCGGCAGATGAACCTCTTCATAAGCATAGGCGTGAAGGACGGATTCCAGAATGTGCTCCACCGTCCGCCAGCGCCGCCCTTCTTCCGGCAGTACGTCGCGCATTCCCCGGATGGCCTGCACCATTACCGCTCCCCCAGCACGAGATTCGCTACGTTGTTGCGGGAATAGCGCTCGAGCGGCACCGGCTCGTCGTTGAAGCGCAGGCTCACGCCGGGTGCGTAGCCGAGCAGAACCCGGAACGGCGCCCGGCCGGTGAGCACGAGCGTCCGGCCTGCCCGGTTCAGATCGCTGTACAGGTTCTCACCGTCCAGGGACTTCACTTCCACCCAGCAGTCCTCGCTGAACTCGAAGATCGCCACATCGTCGCCGAACTCGGTGATACGCCGCTCCTGACGGCCGGGCACCGCAGTCCGGACGACGGCCGGTTCCGCCGTCTCCACCGGAACCGTTTCCACAGGAGCCGTTTCCGGCTCTATCCGCACCGGCATCTGCTCCACCCGCTCGGGGGCGGCGACCGGCTCAGACACCGTTTCCGGGGCAGAGAGGACGGGGGTTTCCCGTGCTTCGGTTTCCACCGCCTCGGAAGCCTGAACCACGTCCGCTTCGGTTTCCTCCGGTTCCGTGATGGCCTCCGATTCTGCAGCTTCCGCGATACCTTCCCCGGCCGCGGCCGGGTCAGGCCGGGTTGCCGGCGGCAGGTTGCGGGTTTCCGCCGGATCCACCACCGGGGCGGACGTCGGCACCGCCTCGTCATCATCCGCGAACCACCAGACGAGGAAGAGGACGATGAGGATCACCGCTGCGCCGGCACCCAGCAGCATGGGCAGAGAAGGACGGGCCGGTATCGAAACGCTCGGCAGTTCTCCGGTCACCGCGTCCATCTCCTCAGTGACCTCCGGATACCGGGCAAGCAGCGGCTCCGGTGGAACCTCGAGAAGCCGGGCGTAGGAACGCAGGTAGCCGCGTGTGAAGACGGACGGGGGCAGCCGATCGTAGTCGTCGGTCTCCAGCGCCTCGATCACGTGGGTGGGCAGATTCATCGCATCCGCCACCTCCCGGATGTTCACGCCCATGGACTCACGGGCGGTGCGCAGCTCGGAACCGGGGCCCTCGGAGGTTTCCGCCACCGGTCAGGCTCCCGGCTTCAGCGGGGAACGATACATTCGCTGGCCTCCGGCGAATCCGGAAACAGGTTGTTCAGCGCCAGGGCATAGCTGGCCATCCGGTCCGAGTCGCCCTGCCGCTGGGAGATCTTCATGCCGAGGCAAAGGGATCGGGCACTCTGCGGTGCCAGAGACCGGAAAGCGTCATAGTAGCCGGCCGCCCGCTCGATCTGACCGTCCTCGTATGCGAGCGAAGCCAGCTCCAGATTCGACTGCGGCTGCGAAAAACTCAGCTGCAGGGCGCGGCCGAAGGATTCACGGGCCGCGTCCCGGTCGTTCACCTTGAGCTCAGCCAGACCCAGATTCTCGTAGGCCTGGCTGCGTGCCCGGTAGTCCGTATCCTGAACCAGCAAGCGCAGATAGCGGACGGCTTCATCGTAGCGCCCACGGGAATAGAGGAACGAACCGTAGTTGTTCAGCGCCATGGAGTCCCTCGGGCTGATCGAGAGCGCCGTCTTGAAGTGTTTCTCAGCCACGCCCCAGTCCCGCTCCGCCGCGTTCAGCACGCCGAGCAGCACATATGCCTCCACCGAGCGGGCGTCGATCTCGAGCGCCTTGTTCAGTGAGGTACGGGCCCGATCCATGTTGCCCTGCTCCAGATAGCCGCGAGCCAGATCCAGCTGGGCCTGCACCCGGCTCTCAGGCGGTGCGGGATCCGGCAGACCGCCGGTGCTTTCCGTCACACAACCACTGATACAGACCACTGCGAGGATTCCGGTCAGAAGCCTCGATCGCCAGCTACCGTTCATACCATCTCCTCGGTGGTTGTTCTCGTCTCGCCCTCGTCCGCCCGGACCCTGGCCAGATACCGGGCCTGTCTGCGGGTACGGTCCTGAACTTCGCCCACGAGCTGGCCACAGGCTGCCGCGATGTCTTCGCCGCGCGTCGTGCGCAGCATGGTCGCGTAGCCCTGATTCATCAGATAGGTCTGGAACCGCCTGACCGAATCCGGTTCGGGTCTTTCGAACCCGGATGCCGGAAAAGGATTGAAGGGTATCAGATTGATCTTGCAGCGCACGTCGGCCAGCAGCGCGGCCAGCGCTCTGGCGTGAGAAAGATCATCGTTCACACCTTTCATCAGCGTGTATTCCATTGTCAGCGACCGGCGCTCGCCCAGCCCTCCGACATAGTGACGGCAGGCGTCCAGCAGCGCTTCGATGGGATATTTCCGGTTCAGCGGCACCAGCCGGTCCCGGAGCTCGTTGGTCGGCGCGTGCAGAGAGATGGCGAGTGACACGTCGGTGACCTTGGCGAGCTCATAGATGGCGGGAACGACCCCGGCGGTGCTGATGGTCACCCGGCGCTTGGATATCCCGAACGCGAGATCGTCCATCATCAGCTCGGTGGCGGCCAGGACCGCGTCGAAATTCAGCAGCGGCTCGCCCATGCCCATCAGAACCACATTACTGACCGTCTCGTCTCGCTCCGCCAGCATCTGATTCGCCAGCCAGACCTGACCGACGATTTCGCCCGTGGTGAGGTTGCCGTTGAAGCCCTGCTTTCCCGTGGAGCAGAAGGTGCAGTCGAGCATGCAGCCGACCTGAGACGAAACGCAGAGCGTGTTCCGCCCGCGATCCGGGATCAGAACGGTTTCCACGCAGTTCCCATTGCCGACCCGGACCACCCATTTCACGGTGCCGTCCACGGAATCGTAGCGGGCCACCACTTCCGGCAGTCTGAATTCCGAATGCTCACCGAGCCAGGCCCGGAAGGCCTTGGACAGATTGGTCATGCCGTCGAAGTCCAGCTGCCGCTGGTGGTAGGCCCACTTCATGATCTGATGAGTCCGGTAGGGCTTGTCGTCCACCGCGCGGGTGAACGCCTCCATACCGGTCCTCGGCAGATCGAACAGATTGGTCCTGGCGTCGGCCATGCTGATCAGCCCCGGGGGCAGATTTCTCCGGTCTCGAAAAAATAGCCGATTTCCCGCTCAGCGGATGCCGGGGAGTCGGAACCGTGCACGGCGTTGGCCTCCACCGACTCCGCGAAGTCGGCACGGATGGTGCCGGGCGCTGCGTCCGCGGGGTTGGTTGCGCCCATGAGCTCCCGGTTCTTGGCGATGGCATTCTCACCTTCGAGCACCTGGACCACCACCGGACCGGAGGTCATGTAGGCAACCAGATCGCCGTAGAACGGCTTGCCGTCATGCTCGGCATAGAAGCCTTTGGCCTGTTCTTCGGTCAGGTGCATCATTTTCGCGGCGACGATGGTCAGTCCATTCTTTTCAAAGCGCGAATAGATCTCGCCGATGATGTTCCTGGCTACAGCGTCGGGTTTGACGATGGATAGCGTACGCTCAACCCCCATGAAGTTCTCCGATCAGATAGTGAGTGTATGTGTGTGACCTGGGTCGATGCGGGGACGACGCCCGGTCATTCTCCAGATCTTCCGGACGACGGCCAGTTAACTTTCCTTAACCGTCCGGATTCCAAGGCCGGGACTGCCGCCGATATCAGGTCGACCTTAATCGGCGTATGTTATTGAAAAGTCTGGAAAACACGCCTGTCAGCGGGCGCGTATTATACGCATCTGACGACTTTCGACTAGCCCACGGAGCGCAGCCGGGTCACCACCTCCGACACCCGCCGGCCTGCGTAGTCCACCTCGTCCTCGGTGGTGAAGCGCCCGACGGTGAATCGCAGTGACGCATGGGCCAGGGCGTCGTCCACGCCCAGTGCCCGCAGCACGTAGCTCGGCTCCACGCTGGCAGACGTGCAGGCCGAACCGCTGGATACGGCCACGTCATCCAGGGCCATGAGCAGCGTCTCCCCATCCACGCCTTCGAACCCGACGTTGATCAGACCCGGCAGCCTTTCGTCTTCACTGCCGTTGAGCACCGCCCCCGGAATCTGTTTCAGATGGCTCCACAGACGCTGGCGCAGACCGAGCAGCCTGGCGTGCTCACGTTCCCGCTCGCGCATCATGATCGCGGCGGCCTCGCCGAGACCGACGATCTGATGCGTCGCCAGGGTTCCCGATCGCATACCCCGTTCGTGACCGCCGCCGTGAATGAGCGGCGTGAGGTGCACGGGTGGCTCCCGCCGCACGTAGAGGGCGCCGATACCCTTGGGGCCGTAGATCTTGTGCCCGGAGATGGAGATGAGGTCGATGGGCATGGTGCGAACGTCCAGCGGCAGCTTGCCGAAGCTCTGTGCCGCGTCCGTGTGCATGAGCACGCCGGCCTCCCGGCAGATGCTGCCGATGGTCGCCACGTCGTTGATGACGCCCGTCTCGTTGTTGGCGTGCATGATGGAGACGATCAGGGTATCCGCCGTGAGCGCTTCCGCCACCTGTTCCGGCCGTACCACGCCGTCCGGATGCGGATCGAGATAGGTGATCCGGAATCCCTTTCCGGCAAGGTATTCGCAGGTGTCGAGAATCGCCTTGTGCTCCACCGAGCTCGTGATGATGTGGCGCCGGTCCGCGCCATCGGCGACGCCCTTCAGAGCCAGGTTGTCGGACTCCGTGGCACCGGAGGTGAACACGATCTCCCGGGGATCCGCCTGGATCACGGCGGCCACCTGCGTTCGCGCGCGCTCGACGGCCTCTTCCGCCTCCCAACCGAAAACGTGGGAGCGCGAGGCCGGGTTGCCGAAGTTGCCTTCCACGAGCAGGCACGCGCTCATCTTCTGAGCAACCCGCGGGTCCACCGGCGTGGTGGCGGCATAATCCAGATAAACCGCCTTGCGTTCATGCGTTCTCCGGGAAGACGGTGCAGATTCGGTCTGTACTTCCGACACGGTCACTGGTTCAGAATCTCCCTAGAGATGTCTGGTATGAATGAGCTGCCGGTCCTGGCGATCGGCTACGTTTCTCACGTCCTGACGACCGACCAGATCCGCCAGCGAAATGCGGGTGAGGAAACCATCGATCTCTCCCGACAGCTCTGCCCAGAGATCATGCGTGAGACACTGGTGGCCATCCTGGCAGTCGCCGCTGCCATGACAGCGGGTGGCGTCCACCCCGTCACCGACGGCGGTGATGATGCTGGAGACACTGATCGATTCGAGCGGCCCTTCCACCTGATAGCCGCCGCCGGGACCTCGAACGGACAGCAGCAGGCCCGCTTTTTTCAGCTTCGCCAGCAGCTGCTCCAGATAGGCGGCGGAGATACCCTGCCTCTGTGCGATGTCCACCACGCTGATGGGCCCGCGCTGTCGATGCAGCGCGATATCGAGCATGGCGGTGACCGCGTAGCGGCCTTTGGTGGTGAGACGCATCGGCGGAGTATGCAATACCCGAGTAAACTGGTCTACTATCCCGCAGAGCCCGTGCGGCCGAGCTCCCTGAGGATGCCTCGCAGCATCTGAACCTCCGTCTCGTCGGGTGTGACGCGGGTGAGCAACCGCCGCAGCCGCGTCATGGTCTGACCGGGATTTTCCGGGTCCAGAAAACCCGCGTCCACCAGCACCGTCTCGAAGTGCCCGATCAGCCCTTCGAGCTGGGCAGACGTGGCTGGCGAGCGGTCCCACTGGTCCGTATCGATACTGCCGGTGCCGGGCTGACGGGCGTCGATCTGCCGGTAAATCTCATAACAGACCACCTGCACCGCCATGGCGAGGTTCAGCGAGGAGTAATCCGGATTGGCCGGAATCACCAGATGGGTATGACACTTCTGCAGCTCCTCGTTGGTCAGACCGCTGGTTTCCCGGCCGAACAGAACGGCGATCCGATGTCCGTCCAGCCGCTCGATCATGCCTGCCACCGCCTCTTCCGCCTTCATGAGAGGCCAGGGTATCCGGCGTACCCGGGTGCTGGTACCCACCACCCACTGAGCATCGGCAATGGCGGCCTCCACGGACTCGAACACCTGAACGGCTTCCAGCACGTCCTGGGCGCCCGCCGCCCGCCATTCGGCCTGCGGATCCGGAAACCTGCCGGGGTTCACCAGCGCGAGATCCGACAGCCCCATGGTCTTCATGGCCCGGGCTGCACCACCGATGTTGCCGGGATGGCTCGGCTCCACGAGGACGACCCGGATGTTCGAAAGCTCATTCTCAGAAGACTGATGGTCAGAAGGCAATGGGAAACTCCGCGCGGACGCGTTTTCAGCCGCGTTTTCGTTTAGGATACCGCCGCGATTGTAAGGCGGGTCCCAGATGCAACCAATGGCCAACACGGCACTGCGCGCCGCCAGGACCGCGAGCACCATCATGCTGCGGGCTCTGGACAACCTCGAAGCGCTGGCGGTGGAAAAGAAAGCACGCAACGATTTCGTCTCCCAGGTGGACCGGGACACGGAAGCCGTGCTCATCGAAGCGCTGCACAAGGCCTATCCGGACCACGCGATCACCGGCGAAGAGCACGGCAACGCGATCGCGGCGTCGGGAGGCAGCGAGTACACCTGGATCATCGATCCGCTGGATGGCACCACCAACTATCTGCAGGGAATTCCACACTACGCCATCTCCGTGGCGGTGATGCGGGGACGCCACATCGAGCACGGGGTGATCTACGATCCGCTCAAGAACGACGAGTTCGTCGCCTCCCGGGGGCACGGCGCCCAGCTCAACGGCAAGCGCATCCGCGTCAATCCGGTGACTCATCTCGAGGATGCCCTCCTCGGCACCGGCATACCGCCGGGTTCCGTGGAATCCGACCTGGACCGGTACATGGCGCAGCTCAAGCATTTCACTGCCCGGTGCCGGGCCGTCCGGCGCCTGGGCTCAGCCGCACTCGATCTGGCCTACGTGGCATCCGGCCGGACGGACGGGTTCTGGGAGTTCGGGTTGAAACCCTGGGACATCGCGGCCGGCGTGCTGCTGGTGCGTGAAGCGGGTGGATTCGTCGGCGACCTGACCGGCGGAGACCGGTTCATGGACAGCGGCGACGTGGTTGCCGCCAATCCGAAACTCTTCAAGCTGATGATCCAGGCCATCCGGGCCAGCGCCGGCAGCTAAGGCGCGCCCTCTTCACGCGTTTCCTTCTCCGGCACCAGCAGATCTTCCCGCTGGAGGTTGAGCACCAGCAGAATGTTCGCGGCGACGAAGATCGACGAGTAGGTACCTACGACCACACCGATGGTGAGTGCCGCCGAGAAACCCCGGATGCCTTCCCCGCCCGCGATCAGGAGCGCGAGCAGCACGAACAGGGTGGTCAACGACGTCACCAGCGTCCTGCCCAGCGTCTGATTGAGTGACTGGTTGATGATGTCCACGGGTTCGCCTCTGCGGATCTTGCGGAAGTTCTCCCGGATCCTGTCGGAGACGACGATGGTGTCGTTCAGCGAGTAGCCGATCACCGCAAGAATGGCCGCCAGCACGGAGAGATCGAACGTCCACTGCATCACGGCGAAGATCCCGAGAGTGATGAACACGTCGTGCACCAGCGCTGCGACGGCGCCGACCGAGAACTGCTTGGTAAAGCGGAACAGGATGTAGAGCATGATCATCACCAGCGCCGCCAGGAGCGCAAGGCCGGCGTCTTCCGTGAGCTCTTCGCCCACTGCCGGGCCGACGAAGTTCGATTGCCGCATCTCCACGGAGGGAAACAGCTCTCTGAGCGTGGCGATGATGTTGTCACCCATGTTCGCCTGATCCACGCCCGTCTGAGGCGGCATGCGGATGAGCAGATCCTGTTCCGTGCCGAAGAACTGCACCGTTCCGTTCTCGTATCCGGCAGCATCCAGGACTCGGCGGATCTCCTCCGGGTCCACCGGCTCCTCGAAGACCACCTCCACCAGCGTGCCGCCGGTGAAGTCGAGGCCCGGGTTCAGTCCGACCGTGCCGAGAGCGACCGCGGACAGAATCACGGCAGCGAGGGACAGACCGCCGGCGATCCGCCGGTACGCCATGAAGTCGATGAAGGGCAGATTCATATCTTCAGACTCTTGAGCGTCCTGCCGCCGTACATGAGATTGACCAGCGACCGGGTACCGACGATGGCGGTGAACATCGAGGTGACGATGCCGATGGCCAGCGTGACCGCAAAGCCTTTGACCGGGCCGCTGCCGATGGACAGCAGAATGATGGCCACGAAAAAGGTGGTGATGTTGGCGTCCAGGATGGTCAGCAGGGCCCGGTCGAAGCCGGCCTGAATGGCCGCCTGCGGAGAACGTTCCTTAAGCTCTTCCCGGATCCGGGAGAAAATCAGCACGTTGGCATCCACCGCCATGCCCACGGTCAGGACGATGCCGGCGATACCCGGCAGGGTCAGCGTGGCCCCGAGGACGGACATGATCGCCAGCAAGAGCACCAGATTGACGATCAGCGCTATGTTGGCTGCCAGACCGAAGAGACGGTAGTAGAAGAGCATGAAGATCATGACGAGGACGAAGCCGATGATCATCGAATTCTTGCCGGCCTCGATGTTGTCTTCACCCAGGCTGGCACCGACCGTCCGTTCCTCCACGATGTACATGGGTGCGGCCAGCGCGCCGGCGCGCAGAAGCAGCGCCAGATCCCGCGCCTCCTGCAGCGCCAGACCGGTGATGCGGAAGCGGAATCCCAGCGCGGACTGAATGGTGGCCACATTGATGACCCGTTTCTCCTCCGTGGTGTAGGGCACCAGCACCGGCTCCCCGTCCACCTCCTCCTCGCGCATCTGCACCTTCAGTTCCTTGAAGATGATGGCCATGGAGTTGCCCACGTTGTCCTTGGTGGCCTCATTCATGGCCCGGCCACCGTCGTTGTCCAGGTTGATGCTCACCTGCGGCTGCCCGGACTCCGGATCGTATTCCTGCACCGCATTGGTTACCTGGTTGCCCGTGACGATGTTGGCTTTATCCAGAATGACGGGCGCACCTTCGTAGTTGTAGCGCTCGGTCTGAGACGGGCGGGCATTCGGGCCCGCCACGAGGCGGAATTCCAGGTTGGCGAACTTGTTGATGATCTCCTTGGCCCGGGCGCTGTCCTGGATCCCGGGGAGATCGAGGACGATCCTGGACCTGCCCAGGCGCTGCACGAGCGGCTCGGAGACACCCAGCTCGTTCACCCGGTTTCTCAGGCTCTGAAGATTCTGCTGAATGGCCAGGTCTTCCAGTTCGCGGATCTTCTCCTCCGTCACCGTCAGCACCAGACCGGGCTTACCGCCCACGTCCCGCTCGCTGATCTGAAATTCGTCGAACTGCTCGGAGATGAGGCCTGCGGCGGTCTCGCGGCCGGATTCGTTCTGGAACGGAATTCTGAGCACGGCACCGTCCAGCCAGTCGCTCGATGCATAGCGGATCCGTTCCTCCACCAGCAGGTCCCGGATCGCTTCCTGATTCGACACCATCCTGTCACCGAGGAACTTGTCCATGTCCACCTGGAGCAGGAAGTGCACGCCGCCGGACAGATCGAGCCCGAGCGGCATGGGTTCGGCCCCGAGGTCCTGCAGCCAGGCGGGTGTGGTGGAGGCCCGGGTCAGCGCGACCACGTAGCGCGCATCATCCACGCTGTTCAGCGCTTCCCGCAGGATAGCCTGGCCGCGCAGCTGCGCGTCGTCGCCCGTCAACCGGATGATGGCACTGTCACCGTCGAGCTCCGCACCGATCACCTGGATGCCCTCTG
Organism: Gammaproteobacteria bacterium; assembly: GCA_030425195.1. GTDB lineage: Bacteria > Pseudomonadota > Gammaproteobacteria > Pseudomonadales > Azotimanducaceae > SZUA-309. The sequence goes on from JAUIAV010000009.1 coordinate 16,940, forward strand.
CGCGCAGCAGCGAAGTCGCCCGGTCGATGAGCGACTGATTGATTCCGCTCAGCCCCCGATCGTCCGAGCCGATGTTGGTCACCAGCTTGATCTGCAGCGCACTGTCCGGCTGAAAGATATTGGGTGCCGCGTAGATCGCGCCGAGCGCGGCAATCAGTCCGACGAACAGATAGCGCCAGACGGAAGAGGTATTCGGCGGACGGCTGGACTGCCGGGACGTGCCAAGAATCCCAGCGCCCCCGGTTGAGACCCCACGACCGGTCGCCATGACGGGATCAGGAATCGTCCAGGGACTTCAGCGTGCCTTTCGGCAGCGTCGCGCCGATGGCGGACTTCTGAACCCGGAGTTCCATGTTGTCGGCAACCTGAATCTTGACGAAATCGTCTTCCACCTTGTTGACCTGACCGACGATCCCGCCGGCGGTCACCACCTCGTCGCCCTTCTCCAGGCCGGACATGAGTGCCTGATGCTCCTTGCGGCGCTTGCTCTGCGGTCGCCAGAGCAGAAAGTAGAAGATCAGGACGAAGCCGCCGAGAAACAGCAGGTTGATCAGCCCGGCATCGGCAGGCGGTGCGCCGGCTTCAGCCGCCATGGCTGTGGTCTCGAAAAGGTTCATTCAGGGGGAGTTCCAGTCGTTTCTGAGGGTCTCGATGAGGGTGCGAAATGTACCCGTTTCAATGGAGGCGCGCAAACGAGCCATCAACCCGTGATAGTAGTGAAGATTGTGCTCCGTCATGAGAATTGCGCCGAGCATCTCGCCGCAGCGTTCCAGGTGATGCAGGTAGGCACGGGAGAAATTGACGCAGGTATAACAGGTGCAGGCTGCGTCCAGGGGCCCGGGATCGTGCTTGTGGACCGCATTCCGGATCCGGACCACGCCGGTGGACGTGAAAGCGTGCCCGTTTCTCGCGTTCCGGGTGGGCATGACACAATCGAACATGTCCACACCCAGTTCCACACCACGCAGCAGATCTTCGGGCGTGCCCACGCCCATCAGATAACGGGCCTTCCCGACCGGCATGTGCGGCAGCAGATCCACCAGCACCCGGTCCATCTCCGCCTTGGGTTCTCCCACAGACAGGCCACCCACCGCATAGCCATCGAATCCGATTTCCGTGAGACCCGCCAGACTCCGGCGGCGCAGGTCCTCATACATGCCGCCCTGGACGATGCCGAACAGCAGGGCGCGGCCGCTGCGATGATCCAGCGCCACGCCCTCGTCGAACGCGCTCCGCGACCGTGCCGCCCAGCGCAGAGACAGTTCCATGGACATCCTGGCCTGTTCGACCGTTGCCGGATACGGCGTGCACTCGTCGAATACCATCACCACGTCGGAACCCAGATTCTGCTGCACCTGCATGCTGGACTCCGGCGTGAGCGTGACCCGGTCGCCGTTGATGGGTGAGCGGAAAACCACCCCTTCCTCGCTGATCTTTCTCAGCTCGCCGAGGCTGAAGACCTGGAAGCCGCCGCTGTCGGTGAGTATGGGCCCGGGCCAACGCATGAACTGGTGCAGACCACCGAGATCACGCACGGCAGCATCACCCGGCCGGAGCATCAGATGAAAGGTGTTGCCGAGCAGCATCTGTGTGCCCACCTTCTCGAGGCGCTCCGGGGTCATGGCCTTGACCGTGCCATAGGTACCGCAGGGCATGAAAACGGGGGTTTCCACCGCCCCGTGGGCCGTGGTCAGACGTCCGCGGCGGGCCCCGCCGTCGGTGCCGAGCAGTTCGAAGCTCATGACAGATCACCCGGTTCAGCCGCCGTCAGCAACATGGCGTCTCCGTAGCTGAAGAACCGGTAGCCGGTGTCAACCGCATGCCGGTATGCGTTCATCACGCGCTCATAACCGCCGAATGCCGTCACCAGCATCAGAAGCGTGGATTCAGGAAGATGGAAGTTGGTCACCAGTGCGTCCACCACCCTGAAGCGGTAGCCGGGCGTGATGAACAGGGACGTTTCCCCTGCTCCTGCGGTCAGCTCCGCACCGCCGGCCGCCCGGGACTCCAGCGCCCGGACGACGGTGGTTCCCACCGCCACGACTCTCCCGCCCGCAGCGCGCGTTTTCCGGATGAGGTCCACGGTTTCTCCGGAAATCTCGTAGTACTCCGTGTGCATGCGGTGCTCGTCCAGCGCCTGAACCCGGACCGGCTGGAAAGTGCCCGCGCCCACGTGCAGGGTCACCGTGGCACGCCCCACACCGCCGGCCGTGAGCGCGGCCAGCAGCGTCTCGGTGAAGTGCAGCCCCGCCGTCGGTGCCGCCACCGCACCCGGCACCCGGCTCCAGAGCGTCTGATAACGTGCCTCGTCCTCCGCCGTCGTGTTCCGGCCGATATACGGCGGCAGAGGGATGGCGCCATGCCGGTCGAGCACGTCGAGCACGGGCACATCGAATCCGAGCCGGTAGAACTGGCCTTCCCGACCGAGTGCGGTGAGGCGATGGGCGCCGATGTGCAGCGAACGGCCTGGCTGCAGAGGTTTGCTCACCCGCACCTGGCAGAGTGCCGTATGCTCGTCGAGAATCCGTTCGAGCAGCACCTCCGCACGGCCGCCGCTGTCCTTGACGGCCTCGAGCCGGGCTTTCAGGACCCGGGTATCGTTGACCACCAGCAGATCACCGGGCTTCAGCAGCGTGGGCAGCTCTGTGAAGGTGAGATCGCGAGGGAGAGGCCCGTCCAGCGCCAGCAGCCGGCTCTCATCACGCTCTGTGGTGGGAAACTGGGCAATCTGGGCATCCGGAAGATCGTAACGGAAATCGTCCCGGACATACGCAGGGACGGCTGCCGCGCGCTCCTCAAGGCCTGTATCAGGGTGTTCTCTTGGCATGGCTTTACCGGCCATCCGGGGTTGCCCCGGCCGTTCCAGAATTCGAAGGGGCGCCGATTGTAGAGCAAGTCCGGAGCCGGGCCAAAACATCGTCGCCCCGGTCCCGCTGGCAGCCAATCCGGCAGATGTGATAGAACCCTCCCGCTGGCTGGGTGGCGAAACTGGTAGACGCGCTGGACTCAAACTCCAGTTTGGGCAACCAAGTGCGGGTTCGATTCCCGCCCCAGCTACCATTTTTTTTGAATCAGCCAAGAAGACGAGCATGAGTGAGACACCCGTACTGGTGGGCATCGCCCAGAATGAGCAGCGCCCGCAGGATCCACTGAAATCGAAGGAGCCGCTGGCTCTGATGATCGAGGCGGTTCGCGCCGCCGCCGAAGACGCCAACGCCCCGGCCCTGCTCACCGAAGCCGGCAGCATCCGGGTGGTCCGCGGCATATGGCCCTACAGGAACCCGGGCAGAGTGATCGCCGAGACCATCGGCAACCCTGCCGCGGAAACCCGGATGTCCCAGTTCGGCGGCAACTTCGTGCAGACCACGCTCAACCAGGCCGCTCTGGACATCCAGTCCGGGCGCCAGGAAGTGATCATCATCACCGGCGCCGAATGCGGCAGCACCCAGGCCAAAGCCCGGCGTGCCGGCCTCAATCTGCGGGAAGACCTGGCCTGGCAGCAGGCGGAAGGAACTCCGGATGCCATGATCGGAGAAGACGTGCCCATGATGGCCGACATCGAGCGCGCCATCGGTCTCGTGCAGCCGATTCAGGTCTACCCCATGTTCGAGAACGCACTGCGTCACCATCTCGGCGAGACGCTCGACGATCACATCCGCCGGGTCTCCGAGCTCTGGGCCGGATTCTCCCGGGTGGCCGCCGGAAACCCCCATGCCTGGCTGAAGGATGAGAAAACCGCTGAAGAGATCCGCACGATTTCGAGCAGCAACCGGCCGGTCTCCTTTCCGTACCCGAAGCTGATGAACTCCAACAACAACGTGGATCAGGGTGCCGCTCTGATTCTGTGCTCGGAGAGCCGGGCCCGGGCTCTCGGGATCCCGCAGGACAAGTGGGTGTACCCCTGGACCGGAACCGATGCCCACGATGCCTATCAGACGGTGAACCGGGACACCTTCTACGAGTCACCGGCCATCCGGATCGGCGGGCGTCGGGCCCTGGAACTGGCGGGCATGAATGCAGAGGAAGTGGACTTCGTGGACGTCTACAGCTGCTTCCCGGTTGCCGTGCAGGTGGGCGCCAGGGAAATCGGCCTGGACCAGACCCGGCCGCTGACCGTCACCGGCGGTCTGACTTTCGCCGGCGGGCCTCTGAACAACTATGTCATGCATTCCATCGCCCGCATGGCCGAGCTGCTCAGAGAAAACACCGATGCCCGGGGTCTGATCACCGCCAACGGCGGCTATCTGACCAAGCACGCCTTCGGCATCTATTCCGCCACCCCACCGTCCACGCCGTATCAGCATCTGGACGTGCAGGCGGAAGTGGACCGGATACCGCTGCGTGAGGCGGTGGAAACTCACAACGGACCGGCCACCGTAGAGGCCTACACGGTCATGTACGCCGGCGAGGCCCCGAAGATCGGCTACGTGAGCGCGCTCACGGATACCGGTGTGCGCACGCTGGCGACGACCGAAGATCCGGACGTCCTCGCCGCAATGACGGCCGAGGAATTCTGCGGCAGACCGGTTCGGCTCGCTGACAAGGTCGCCAGCTTCTGAGTCGGGCAGCCACACCGTCCGACTCCAGCCGGACCACGGAAATGCCGATTCCCGCCGGTCTGTTCAGGCGTCTGGCCGCCATGGTCTACGACGCTCTGCTGGTGGCGGCCATCCTCATCACCACCATCACCCTGATGGTGGTGATGACCAACACGCCGGTGGCCGGGCACAACGTGCTCGGCCTGCTCTTCCTGGAGTCCTTCGCGTTCTTTGCCTATTTCTGGATATTCCGCGGCCAGACCCTGGGGATGCTGGCGTGGCGGCTGTCCATCACCACCGGCAGTGGCTATCAGATGACGTTCAGCCAGGCTCTGCTGCGTTACTTCGGCGCCATGCTCGGCTTCGCGCTGCTCGGGCTCGGCTACCTGTGGATCCTGGTGGATGCACAGAAGCGGGCGTGGCCCGATCTGATCTCGGACACCCGCGTGCTCTTCACACCCAGGTCGAAGTAGTCACCGCAGCCGGGCGAGCCCCCAGGCGCCAATCAGCGCACAGGCCAGTACGGGCAGCGCCACCGCCAGCGGCGCCGGCAGATCGTAGACCATGCTCATGGGCGCGAAGAGATCCTGCAGGTATTTGAATCCGAGCCCGGCAAACACGCCAACGGACAGGCGCACGCCCATCCCGACTTCGCGGAGAGGACCGAGGATGAAGCCAAGGGCCAGAAGCGCCAGACCGAGCACCGAGAACGGTTGCAGGATCTTGCTCCAGAAAGCGAGCTCATAGACGCTGGTGGAGAGAGACTCCCGTTCCATGTAGTCGATCTGCCGGTAGAGGTCCTGCAGCGAGAGCTTTCTCGGTTCCACCAGAACGCGGATCGTCAGCAGCCGCGGATCCACCTGACCGTCCCAGCGCAACACCGGCTCGGCCCTCACCTCGTTCTCCGTGTCCCCGATCAGGGTTTCCACCACGTCATGCAGGCGCCAGTGGGCATCGTTCCCTGGCACGTACTCGGCGCGGGCAGCGGCGACGGTACGCACCAGCCGACGATCCTCGTCGTACCAGAACTGCATCACGTCGATGAGCTCGCCCTGGGCGCCCAGATTACCGGCTCGCATGTTCATGGCCCCTTCCCGGTACCAGTAGCCCCTCGTCGCCTGGCGGGCCGCACGCTCACCCATGGCTTCCGCCTTGAAAATCTCGGCCCGTTCCTCGCCTTTCGGCGCCACCCACTCCCCGAGCGCGAACCCCAGAGCGAACACCACGGCGGCCGGCCAGGCGACCGCCAGATAGATGCGCGCCGGCGATACCCCGGCCATGCGGAAAATCACGATCTCCGAGCGGGAAGCGAGCGAGCCGAGGCCGATCAGCGCCCCCAGAAAGACCACATAGGGCAGCACCTCGTAGATGCGCCGGGGGACGGTCAGTGCCACGTAGACGAACATCTCGCTGACCAGATAGGTCGCATCGTCTTCCCGCAGTTCCTCCAGCATGGCGAACAGGCTCATGAGACCGACGAAGGCCAGCAGGACGACGCCCGTGGCGAGCAGCACGGCGGTGCCGATGTAGCGGTCCATTCTCAACATGGCTTCAGACCCGCGCCGGCTGGTTGGACGCTCTCAGCAGCAGCCAGCCGATGGCCAGGAAGGCGCCGTGGACCAGCCATATGCCGAATGCGGCCGGCAGCAGACCATCGCTGATCGCGTTCCGGTTGAAAATGATGGCCGCGTAGTATGCGACGAAGAGACCGAGCCCGGGCACCAGCCGTGCGAAACGGCCATCCCGGGGTTTGGTGCGGGCCACACCCACCGACACCAGACCGCCGATGAGAACGACCAGGGGCAGCGCAAGCCTGAAATGCAGCTCCGCCATGGATTCCGCATCGCCCCGGTTCCTGAGTTCGGCAGTGGAAATCGTCTCAATCCCCGGTTCCCGGGTCCGGGTGCCCTCCTCGAGCCGCTGCTGCAGACGGCCGAAGGAGACGACCTGATAGTCGGGGTGGCCGGCGCGGCCCAGGTAGCGGTGCCCGTTGGTGAGCACCAGATAGCGGGTTCCGGTCACCGGATCCACGCGCTGCTCGCCGGTTTCCGCCCGCACCGTCATGGGCGCCGAGTCCCCTTTCAGCTCAGCCAGAAAGACGCCTTCGAGTGAATCCCCGGTCTCGCTGATGGCGTCCGCATAGGTCACCCGCTGGCCGCGGAAGTAGATGTGGAAGATCCCCGGCGTAAGCAGGCTGAACTCGGAGTTTTCCTGCTCCTCGGCGAGAAATTCCGTGAGCCGCCGGTCGAAGTCCGGCGCCAGCAGAAGACTGAAACAACCCACCAGCACTGCAACCACCATCGCAGGCATCAGAAGCCAGCGCAGGACACGCCCGGGGCCGACGCCGCCGCCTCGCAGCACGACGAATTCGCTCTCCGCGTGCAGCCGACCCAGCGTGAGTAGAATCGCGAGCGACCAGCCGAACGGCAGCAGCAGCTGCAGAAAGCCGGGCAGGCGGAGATAGAGAATCCTGATGATGCTGTCCGCCGCATACTTGCCGAGCGCTGCATCCTGCAGATAGCTGATGAAACGCCCGCCGACGGTGACGGTCAGCAGCACGGCGGTGACCGACACCAGCACCAGGATGAGCTCCCGGTTGATGTATCGCGCGGCAACGGCCACGTCAGACCGATCTCACGGGCGCGCATAGGCGCGCAGCGGCTTTTCGCCTAGAATTGCGCGCCAAGTAGGGATTCCTCAGGGCTCATTGACGGGATTATGAAGTATTCGACCACGACCAGCACCCTGGCAGAGGCCAGAACCGACTGTTTGATCGCCGGATTCAGCCAGTGCCGACGGGCGGCGGGCCAGCAGGGTGCAGCCAGCCACTTCAGAAACGCAACCACGGATTTCGAGGACAAGAGTGGCCAGACACTGCTGATCAATTTCGGATCGTCAGGCCGGATCCGCCGCATGCTGGTGGTCGGTGGTCTGAAAGGTACGCTCACCGAGTCCGACTTCAGAAAAGCTGCCGCCGCTGCCGCCAAGGCGCTTGCCGCCGTGAAGGCGAAAAGTGCGCTCTGGGCCATTCATGATATCGGCGTCAAAGGCAGAGACCCGTACTGGAAGACCATGGCCAGCATCGGCGCTCTGAACGACACGCTGTACAGCTTCAATCCCTACAAGACGTCGGAGGTGACGCCACCGACCCTGAAAGCGGTCGCCCTTCATGCGGATGGCAGAAGCCGCGCCAACGTTGCCCGGGCCGTTCGCCATGGTCAGGCCGCGCTGGCGGGTCTCGACTGGGCCAGAGACCTGGGCAATCAGCCGCCGAACGTCTGCAATCCGGGCTTTCTCCTCAAGGAGGCCCGCAAGCTGTCCCGGCTTCAGAACGTGAGCGTGACGTCACTCGACGAAAAGAAGATGACCGAGCTCGGCATGGGCGCCTTCATGGCAGTCAGCCAGGGGAGCGATACGCCCGGCAGAATGATCATCATCCGCTACAACGGCGCCAGGAAGGCGGACGAAGCGCCCGTGGTGCTGATCGGCAAGGGCATCACCTTCGACACCGGCGGCATCAGCATCAAACCATCCGCCAACATGCACGAGATGAAATGGGACATGTGCGGTGCAGCCACCGTCATGGGCGCGACCCGGGCCGCCATCGACGCGAAACTGCCCGTCAACCTCATCACCATCGTTGCTGCCGCCGAAAACATGCCCAGCGGCGGAGCCACGCGCCCCGGCGACATCGTCACCACCTCCTCGGGAAAAACGGTGGAAATTCTGAATACGGACGCCGAAGGGCGCCTGGTGCTCTGCGACGCGATCACCTATGCCACCCGCTACAAACCGAAAGCCGTCATCGACGTGGCCACCCTCACCGGGGCCGCCATCGTCGCGCTGGGCAACCACGCAACCGCCGTGTATGCCAATGACGAGGACCTGGCCAACGCTCTGCTGGAAGCCGGCGAATACAGCGGAGACCGCGGCTGGCGCATGCCCCTGTGGGACGAGTACCAGGCATCACTGAAGAGCCAGTTCGCGGACCTGGCGAACATCGGCACGGGTGGAGCCGGTTCGGTGACGGCCGCCTGCTTCCTGTCCCGTTTCGCCGAAGATCTCTCCTGGGCACACCTGGACATCGCGGGCACCGCCTTTCCGAAGGGACCGCAGAACGGCGCAACCGGACGGCCGGTGGGCATGCTGTTCCGCTACCTTACCGAGCAGGCCTGAGCCGCGTCCGGCCGGCATCCGTTCGCAATGACCCGGATTGATTTCTACATCCTCGAAGACGTGAACCTCGCCGCCCAGCACCGCTTTGCCTGCCGGCTGGCCGCGAAAGCGCTGGCAGCCAACGGTCAGAAGGTGGTGGTGCACGCGCAGGACGAGCCGACCGCCAGGCAGATCGACGAACTGCTCTGGGACTATCCCGACCGGCGGTTCGTGCCTCACGCGCTTCAGGGCACCCCGGAAGCACAGGCGAATGACGTGCTGATCACCTGGCAGGAGCCGCCCCACTTCGACGGTGTGCTGGTCAATCTGGCTGCCGGGGTTCCGGAGTTCTTCAATCGCTTTCACCGGGTCGCGGAAGTGGTGGTCGGAGAAAACCGCGATCAGGGACGGGAGCGCTACCGCTTCTATCGTCACCGGGGCTATCCCCTGTACGATCACCGGATGAAAGAGTGGGAAACGGGTGCAGGCTGACCATGAAGAAGTCTGAAGATCGAAGCCGCGACAGCGATCCGCAGGATGATCAGGACGAACTGCTGGGCGACCTGGAATCCATCAAGGAACTGCTGGACGAGGAGGACGACGTAACGGCGTCCGATCCGGCCCAGGTTCCGCTTCTGGACGACATGGTCGACGGCGCGTATACCCTGGACGATTCCGCTTCCCTCCTCTCGGCAACCCCCGCGCTCGGCGGCCCGCGCGGCAGCCGGAATGCCGGTCAGGGATCGAAGGAACCGGGCGATCGTGTTCTGAGCGAGGATCTGTTCGATTCTCTGCTCGGAGACAGGTGGAAGCTTTCGGCTTCCGACATCCTCACGGAAGCCCGCGGGGCCATCGAGGCACACCGTAACGACTGGTCGCCCGAGGATACGGACGAGCTGAACGAAGCGCTGCGGGTCCGCATCGACGAAACCCTGACGGAATGGCTGCGGCAGACGGTCACGAGCCGGATGGACGAGCTGCACGCCGTGCTGCTCGAAGCCGCGGAAGCCACCATCAGCGAAAAAATCAGAACGCTCATCGAGAGGCGCCGTGCCGAGCTCGAAGACGAGCTCAGGAATCACCCGGACGGATACTCCGGACACTGATCGCCTTTCGGCGGAACGACGGACAATTCATGGACAGCAGTTTCGATCCACACAGCATAGAGCAGTCCCTCTACGACGAGTGGGAGCACGCCGGCTACTTCGCGCCGGACGGGAACGGCCAGCCGTACTGCATCGTCATCCCACCGCCGAACGTCACCGGCAGCCTGCACATGGGCCACGCCTTCCAGCACACGCTCATGGATGCGCTGATCCGCTACCACCGGATGAAGGGAGACCGGACGCTGTGGCAGATGGGCACCGACCACGCCGGGATCTCGACTCAGATGCTGGTCGAACGGCAGCTGAACGGCGAAGGCATCTCCCGCATCGACATCGGCCGGGAGGCGTTCGTCGAGAAGGTCTGGACCTGGAAGCAGGAATCCGGCGACAACATCTCTCAGCAGCTCCGCCGCATGGGCTCTTCTCTGGACTGGTCCCGTGAGCGCTTCACGCTGGATGAAGGATTCTCCAAGGCAGTCCTGGAAGTCTTCGTCCGTCTGCATGAGGAGGGCCTCATCTACCGCGGCCAGCGGCTGGTGAACTGGGATCCGGCGCTGGGCACCGCCATCTCGGATCTGGAGGTGGAAAACACGGAGGAAGACGGCAAGCTCTGGCACTTCCGCTATCCGCTCGGCGGAGGACTGACGACGTCTGACGGCAAAGATCATCTGGTGGTGGCGACCACCCGCCCGGAGACCATGCTCGGCGACACCGCGGTCGCCGTTCACCCAGAAGACGAGCGCTATCAGAGTCTGATCGGTGCCACCGTCGTCCTGCCTCTGGTCGGCAGAGAAATTCCCATCATCGCCGATGACTACGTGGATCGTGAATTCGGTACCGGGTGCGTGAAGATCACCCCCGCTCATGACTTCAACGACAACGAGATGGGAGCCCGGCACGGTCTCGATCTGATCAGCATTCTCGCACCCGACGCGAGCATCAACGACAACGCGCCCGAACCCTACCAGGGACTGGACCGGTTCGCCGCACGGGAGAAGGTGGTTGCCGATCTCGACACCCTCGGTCTTCTCGAGAAAGTCGAGCCGCACAAGCTCATGGTGCCGCGCGGTGACCGATCCGATGCGGTGATCGAGCCGCTGCTGACCGATCAGTGGTTCGTCAGGATCCAGCCCCTCGCGGATCCCGCCATCGCCGCGGTGGAGAATGGCGACATCGAGTTCATTCCGAAGCAGTACGAGAACGTCTACTTCTCCTGGATGCGGAACATCCAGGACTGGTGCATCTCGAGGCAGCAGTGGTGGGGGCACCAGATCCCGGCGTGGTACGACGAAGCCGGCAATGTTTACGTGGGCAGGACGGAGTCGGAAGCGAGGGAGAAGAACGGCCTGGCCGAAGATCTTCCGCTCCGCCAGGATCCGGACGTGCTGGAAACCTGGTTCTCTTCCGCCCTGTGGACCTTCGGCACCCTCGGCTGGCCGGAGCAGACGGAGGAGCTGTCCCAGTTCCATCCCACCAACGTCCTGGTGACCGGCCATGACATCATCTTCTTCTGGGTAGCCCGGATGATCATGATGACGCTCAAGTTCACGGGGCAGAAACCGTTCGAAAAAGTCTACATACACGGCCTGGTCCGCGACGCGGAAGGCCAGAAGATGTCCAAGACCCGTGGTAACGGTCTCGATCCGCTGGACCTCATCGACGGTATCGGTCTTGAGGAGCTGGTCGCCAAGCGGACGAGCAACCTCACCCAGCCCCAGATGGCCGCCCGTATCGAAAAACAGACCCGCCGGGACTTCCCGGACGGCATTCCTTCCTACGGCACGGACGCGCTGCGATTCACCTACTGCGCGCTCGCCAGCACCGGGCGCGACGTTCGTTTCGATCTGGCCCGTATCGAAGGCTACCGGAATTTCTGCAACAAGCTCTGGAACGCTGCCCGCTTCGTGCTCATGAACTGCCGGGAAGCAGAGCTTTCAGGTCCTGCCACGTTCAGCCTGGCGGACCGCTGGATCCAGTCACGAACCCGGACCATGCTGGCGGATGCGGAGCGCGCCATCGGGACCTACCGGTTCGACATGTACGCGAACACGGTGTACGAATTCGTCTGGCACCAGTACTGCGACTGGTACCTGGAACTCACCAAGCCGCTTCTATGGGACGAATCCGTCCCCGCGGAGGAGCTGCGGGGCACCCGGCGCACCCTGCTCACCACCCTGGAATGCCTGCTGCGGGCCGCGCACCCGATCATGCCTTTCATCACCGAGTCCATATGGCGTGAGGTTGCACCGCTCCTGGAACTGCAGGGCCCAACCATCATGCTTCAGCCGTTTCCGATGGCAGACGAGTACGTCAGCGACAGCGAAGCCGATGCTGCGGTGGAATGGCTGAAGGGCGTCATCGTGGGTCTGAGAAACATCCGCGGCGAAGCCGGCATCAAACCCGGCCAGGAGATCGAGGTCCTGTTTCAGGACGGCGATGATTCCGATCGGGCGCTTTCGGAAACCAACCGGTCTCTGCTCGGTCGGCTCGCCAAAGTGACCGGAATCCGGTGGCTGGAGCCCGGGGAAGTCCCCCCGCCGAACGCGCTTGCCCTGGTCGGCGATCTGAGGGTCATGGTGCCGCTCGCCGGTCTCATCGACGTGACCGCGGAACGGGGCCGAATCGGCAAGGAAATCTCCCGGCTGGAGAAAGACCTCGAACGGATCGAGAAAAAACTCGGGAACGAAGGCTTCGTCTCAAAGGCACCACCCGAAGTGGTGGAGAAGGAACGGCAGAAGGCCGGCGACGCCCGCTCGACACTCGAGGTGCTGGCAGCGCAGCTGGATGCGCTCGAAACTCTGACCTAGGGAGCCTCTGAACAAGTACGCGCAACGCTGCGTGGCCAGAGGCGCCCTAGGCGCCGACGGCGAGCACCACTTTTCCGAAAGTCTGATCCGCCGCCACCAGATCGTGCGCCCGCTCGGCCTCCTCGATGGGGATCACTGTCTCGACAATGGGTCGGATACGCCCGCTTTCGAAGTGCGGCCAGACCTCGGCAGCGAGTTCGTCCATGACGGCTGCCTTGGCGGCGACGCTCCGGGCTCTCAGTGTGGAGCCGATGATCCGCTGACGCTTCACCATCAGAATTCCCAGGTTCACCTCCGCCTGTGCCCCGCCCATCAGTCCGATGACGACCAGACGGCCATCCGGACCCAGCACCGCAAGGTTGTCGGCAAGATATCCGGCACCGACAGGATCCAGGATGACGTCCGCACCCGATGGCGCCCAGGCTTTGACCGCGTCCACGAAAGACCCTTCGTGGCGATTCCAGCCGCCATCGGCACCCAGCTCGACACAGCGCCCGATCTTTTCCGCCGCACCGGCAGTGACGAAACAGGGGTTTCCCTTGAGCCCGCAGAGCTGAATGGCAGCGGTTCCGACGCCGCTGGCACCGGCGTGCAGGAGCACCCTTTCCCCGAGGCGGGCGCCGGCCTCCATGAAGACATTCAGCCAGGCGGTGGCAAAGACCTCCGGAATGGCCGCCGCTTCCTGGAAGGAGAGGTTTCCGGGAACGGGCAGCACCTGCCCGGCCGGCACCACCACTTCTTCCGCGTAGCCGCCGCCGGCGAGCAGCGCACAGACCCGGTCGCCGACCGCGACCCGGCCCACACCCTCACCCGTTTCCAGCACCTCCCCCGCACATTCGAGCCCGAGTATGGGGCTTGCCCCGGGTGGCGGCGGGTAGCTTCCGCTGCGCTGGACCAGATCCGCCCGGTTGACGGCACTGGCGTGTACGCGGATGCGGACGTCACCGATGCCGACCGCGGGCAGATCCGCCTCCGCCCAGACAAGCCTGCCATCGTCGATCCGTATGGCCTTCACGTTTGCTCCTCCCCGGCGTTTCCGCCCGCCTGACACCAGGACATCCCTGGTTTACCAGGACATCCGCATCTTCACGCCCTGCTCGTGCAGGTAGGTCTTCAACCCGCTGCAGGTGTAGTCCCCGTAGTGCACCATGGAAGCGACCAGGGCCGCGTCCGCCTTACCTTCGGTGAGCACGGCTTCCAGGTGCTCCGGCAGGCCGGCACCGCCCGAGGCGATCACGGGAATTCTGACCGATTCGGCGATCATCCTGGTGAGCCTGAGCTCGTAGCCCGCCCGGGTACCGTCCGCATCGATGGAATTCACCACCAGCTCGCCGGCTCCCAGCGCCTCCCCCTTCTGCGCCCAGGCCAGCGCATCGAGACCCATGGGGGTGCGGCCGCCGTTGATGACGATCTCGTACCCGGACGGGCACTGCGCACTCTCCGGCACGGCGCGGATGTCCATGGACAGAACGATGTTCTGAGCGCCGACGGCCTCTGCACACTCGCTGATGAGCTCCGGGCGCTTCACAGCCGCCGAGTTCACGTTGATCTTCTCGGCACCCGCCAGGCGCAGGTCGGTGGCGTCCGCCACCGAGCGGATGCCACCCCCCACCGAAAGCGGGATGAACACCTGCTCCGCCACTGCCTCCACTACGTCCAGCATGATGTTCCGGGCGTCACTGGAAGCGGTGATGTCGTAGAAGACCAGCTCGTCGAGCCCGTCCAGATAGTATTCGCGCGCTTTCTCCACCGGATCCCCGATGTCTCTGGTATCCACGAACTTCACGCTCTTCGCGAGCTTGCCGTCCCGGACATCCAGACAGGCGATCAGTCTCTTGCTCAGCATCGTCCATCCCACCCGGCGAATGCCGCCAGCAGCCTGAGACCCACCCGTCCGCTCTTCTCAGGATGAAACTGGGTCGCGAAGTAATTGTCCCGGCCGACGGCCGAGGCGAATTCGGTCTCGTACTCGGTCCGGGCGTATATGAGCGCTTCATCCTCCGGGTCCGGGTAGTAGCCGTGCACGAAATAGAACTCATCACCCGCCTCGATGCCCGCCAGAACAGGATGGGGCTTCACCACCCGGACCTCGTTCCAGCCCATGTGCGGAATCTTCAGCTCAGGATGATCGAAGCGGAACCGGCGCACGGTCCCCGGCAGCAGCCCCAGCGTTTCCTGATCGTCCTCTTCGGACCGGTCGAAGGAAATCTGCAGACCGAGACAGATACCAAGCACCGGGATGCCGTCGGCAATCACCTCCTTGAGCGCCTGATCCATGCCGTTGCGGGTGAGACTGCGCATGGCGCTGCCGGCTGCTCCGACCCCTGGAAAGATCACCCGGCCTGCGCGGCGGACCGCATCCGGATCCGCGCTGATGGCTGCTTCGAGCCCGACCTCCGCACAGGCGCGCTGCACGCTGCGGAGGTTTCCGGCATCGTAGTCGATGATGAGAGTCCTGGGCTTGCTCACGGGATATCCGCTGTGCCGGGCACGGCATGACTTCGAAAATGAGCGCGGATACTATCCCATCTCCCTGACGCAGACCAAGGCTGCCAGCCCTCCATGACGACCGGTTATCTGCTCGTGAACCTGGGCACACCCGCATCCACCGGAGTAGCGGACGTGCGCGCGTACCTCGGCGAGTTTCTCACCGACCCCTACGTCATCGATCTTCCCACTCCGTTGCGGCAGATCCTGATCCGGGCGTTCATCCTGCCCTTCCGGCCCAGGCGCTCAGCCGAGGCGTATGCGAAAATCTGGGACGCTGCCGGACCACAGACAGGCTCTCCGCTGCTCCACTTCAGCCAGGCTCTTCACGAGGCCCTGGCGGGCAGGCTCGGCGGCACGCCCTGCGAGCTCGCCATGCGCTACGGTGCGCCGGGAATTGATGAAGCCGTCGACCGCCTGCTGGCGCAGGGGGTGCGCCGGCTGAAGCTGCTCACTCTGTACCCTCAGCATGCGGATTCCACCCGGCAGACCACCATCGAAGCCGTGGCCCGCCGGCTGCCGGAAACGGTGGCGCTCGACGTCGTCCCGCCTTTCTTCGACGATCCCGACTACCTCGCGGTCCAGGCGGATGTGATCCACCGGCATCTGCCGGTGCGATGGGATCATCTGCTGCTTTCCTATCACGGGCTGCCGGAGGCGCACCTCAGACGGGCCGATCCCACCGGCAGTCACTGCCTTGCAAGCGAGCAGTGCTGCGAAACGCCGTCCGTCGCCCACGCCACCTGCTACCGGCACCAGGTACGGGTAACCTCCGCACGTCTCGCCGCAGTTCTCGGCCTGACCGATGCGCAGTGGTCGGTCAGCTATCAGTCCCGTCTGGGCCGGCTGCCGTGGCTCGCGCCGTACACCGATCAGGTACTCGGCAGCCTGCCGGAACAGGGCGTTCGCCATCTTGCCGTGGCCTGCCCCGCCTTCGTCGCCGACAACCTGGAGACCCTGGAAGAGATCGGCATGGCCGGCCGGGACACCTTCATGGCCGCGGGCGGAGAATCCTTCACTCTCATCCCCTGCCTGAACGCGGAGCCTGACTGGGTTTCGGTCCTGTATGGCTGGCTCACCGGCGCCGGACCTCAGACCAGTGCCGCCCTTTCTGAAACTGCCAGGTAGAAGTTCTGAACCAGCGGCTGTGAGAAGAGCGATTTCCGCGCAACGAACCGCACGGGTCTGGCGAGACCGGCACCGGTGAGATCGATCCAGTCCTCCGGCTGAACCCCCAGGGTCCGGGCCACGCCTGCCGGAACCAGCCCATGCCCGAATCCGGCCAGCGCCATCTGTGCCACGGCGAAAAACGACTCCAGCGAGGCGCTTCGGGTGAGGTTCAGGCGCCGCATGTCGTCCTCGATGGACTGCCAGGCCCCGGAACGGGACTCGATGGTGATCACGTCGAGGGGATCGCCCACTCCGTAGGCAAGCGCCGACAATCCCGACGGCAGTATCACCATGGGTTCCCGCCGGATGACCTCGCTCTGCAGATCGGATTCCGCATCCGAGCTGCCCGTGCAGATACCGACCATGTACTCGCCCGAACGCAGTCTGTCCAGCACCACGGGCGAGCGCTGAGCGTGAAACTCGAATTCCACCTCCGGCATCTGAATCCGCACGTCCGCAAACAGCCGCGGGCCCCAGCTGCACAGGATGGCCTCCGAAACCCCGAGAATGATCTTGCCCTTGCGCAGCGCGTTGTCTGTCAGAAAGACGTCCCGAAGTTCGGAGATCAGGGGCGTCACCTTCTCCACCAGCTTGGTGCCGTGATGGGTGAGCACCACCCGGCGGCCGTGCCGTTCGATCAGGGCCCGGTCGTAGTACCGCTCCAGAGCCGCGATCCGTTTGCTGACGGCGGATTGCGACACCTTGAGCACCGTGGCCGTCTCCATCATGGTGCCCGTCTTGGACAGGGTGACCAGGGTTTCCAGATTCTCGAGCACGCCGCCCATCCATTCCGCCAAAGAAGGGATCATATTCCAACTATTCGCTTTCTTCATTTCTTAAACTCCGGGCCCGGAAGGACCCGCCGCTGCTGGCGGAAAGACTCGCGGAAAGACACGCGGAAAGAAAAATGCTCGAACTGATCATCATCGGCGCGGTGCTCGCCACCAGCATTCTGTCCGGCGTCCTCGGGATGGCCGGAGGCATGATCCTGATGGCAGTCCTCGTCTCGACCCTGTCCGTGGGTGCCGCCATGATGCTGCACGGCGCCGTCCAGGCGACCTCCAACGGATCCCGCAGCTGGTTCCTGCGGGCGCACATTCAGTGGCGCATCCTCCCGGCTTACGTTGCAGGCGGCCTGGTAACCCTCATCGGCTTCAGCGCCCTGACGCTGGTTCCCGATGCGGATCTCATTCTGATGGTGGTCGGCGCTCTGCCGTTCCTGGCCCGGGCGGTACCGCACCTGCGCGGTCTCGACGTCACCCGGCTGCCTACCGCGGCACTCTGTGGCCTGGTAGTGACTGCGGCTCAGCTGTTCGCCGGTGCCTCCGGACCCCTGCTCGACGTCTTCTACCTGAACTCCCGGCTGAACCGCTTTCAGATCATCGCCACGAAGGCGTTTACCCAGACTTTCGGACACCTGCTGAAACTCATCTACTACGGGCTGATTGTGGGCACCACAGACTCGGTCGATGCATGGGTCTACGTTGCGGCCCTTGTCACAGCAGTGACCGGCACCCGCATCGGCACCCTGGCGCTCGAACGTTTCTCCGATGATGGCTTCCGGCGCGTCAGCTCCGCCGTCATTCTGCTGATCGCGGCCGTCGTCTTTCTGAAAGGCGCCTGGGGGTACGCCACCGGTTGAGATTGCTAGAATCCGGTCCTCGCGCTGTCCACGGAGAAACCTCAGATTCATGGCGACTCATGTTTCCGGCCAGAACATGTTCAACCGGTTCCTGCACTCACAGGTTTTCGGGGCGTTCGTGCTCATCTTCACAACCGCCATTGCCCTGGTCTGGGCGAATTCGCCCTGGGGTCAGGCCTACTACGACATCTCACACACCTACCTGGGCATCCGTTTCGGAGAAGCGGAGTTCAAGCTCACCCTGTCCCACTGGATCAAGGATGGTCTCATGGCCATCTTTTTCTTCGTCGTCGGCCTCGAGATCAAACGGGAGATCGTGGTGGGAGAGCTGTCCTCACTGGACAAGGCCATGCTCCCCGTCATCGCCGCCGTGGGCGGCGCCCTGGTGCCGGCGCTCTTCTACCTGGGGATCAATCTGGGCACCGGTTCGGTCAGCGGCTGGGGCATTCCCATGGCGACGGACATCGCCTTCGCCCTGGGCGTCCTGGCCATGTTCGGCAGGCGCGTGCCGCTCGGTCTGAAGATCTTTCTGACCGCCCTGGCCATCGCCGATGACCTGATCGCCGTTGCCGCCATCGCCATTTTCTACACGCCCGACCTGGATGTATCGACGCTTGCCCTGTCCATCATCCCGCTGGTGCTCATGGTGGTCCTCAACCGGTCGGGAATCCGGGCGACCTGGGTCTACTCGACCCTGGCGCTCATCGTCTGGCTCGGCGTGCTCGGCTCGGGTGTGCACGCGACCATCGCCGGGGTGCTGGTCGCCATGGTCATACCCGTGCGGCCCGTCATCGATCCCGGCAGCTTCATCCGGACCACGCGCCATCTGCTGGGAGAAATCGACGGCCGTGACAATTCACTGGATGCGCTGATTCATGACGCCCATCGCCGGAACAAGCTCTCCAGTCTGACACTGGCCGTGGAGGACGCGATTCCGCCTGCCATCGCGCTGGAGCACCGGCTGCATCCGTTTCAGTCGTTCGTGATCCTGCCCCTGTTCGCGCTGTTCAGCGCCGGGGTCGCTTTCGATGCCTCGACCATGGATGGATTCCCCACCCCCGTCAGCCTGGGAGTGATGGTCGGGCTCATCCTGGGGAAACCCGTCGGCATCATGCTCGCCAGCTTTCTGGTCATCAGACTGGCAAAGGTCAAACTCCACGGGGTCACGCTCCCCATGCTGCTGGGAGCGGGCTGCCTGGCGGGGATTGGATTCACCATGTCCATCTTCATCAGTGAACTGGCTTACGCCAATGAGGCATTCATCAATCAGGCCAAGGTGGGCATCCTGATTGCCTCGGTGGCATCCGGGCTGATCGGCGCGCTCGTCCTGCATGCGTCGCTGCCGGAAGATGCCGGTGAGGAGGAGGAAACCATACCCGGCGACGCTGATCCGGCGGTTACTGCAGCGGATCCCTCGTCTCAACGGGCCGGCTGATAGGTACCGGTGACCGGCAGCGCTCCGTTCAGACCGGCTTGACGACGAACAGCAGATCGCCCGCGTTCACCTGCTGGCCGGTGGCCATGTTGATCCGGGTGACCTCATACTCCCGTTCGGGATCGTAGAGTTCGGACTCCGCATTGAAGTCGGAGAGCTTCAGCGGCGTGAAGATCTTCATCGCCTCGAGCTGCCCGATGGTGGTCGTCACCTTGATCCGGTCTCCCACCGTCACGTACTCCGGTTCCGTCGGTGTGGGCGTCGTATAGAAGATGGCGGTCGCCGGTGAGAGCACCTTGAGCTCGTCACTGTCCTCGATCCGGATGGCGTCACTGTCGATGCCCCCACTCACCTCACCCGCAGACGCATCGATTTCCGCAATCAGCGCGGCGGAATCCGTGCGGGACAGGAAGTCCGGCAGGTAGTCCGTATCGTAGATGCCGTTGTTGAAGACCTCATCGGCCAGGACACGTTTGAGCAGGGGAATGTTGGTGCTGATCCCCTGGATGTCGATTCTGTCCAGGTAGTTCATCAGCTTGAGCACCGCCGCCGGTCGGTCTTCCGCGTGAACGATCACCTGCGCCACCATGCTGTCGTAGAAAGGCGATACGAACTTACCCGGACCGACAGTGGCGATCACCTCGACGCCCGCTTCCTCAGGGAACTCACAGATGGTGACTTCCCCGGGGTGCGGCCGGAAACTCAGATTGCCCGCCGCATCCGCCTGGACCCGCTCCGCATTGACCCGGGCCTCGATGGCATAGCCGTTCTTCTGCGGCTCGAGATGTGCGATGGACTCGCCGGATGCAATCCGGAACTGCTCGGAAACGATGTCTATGCCGGACACCCACTCGGTCACCGGGTGTTCCACCTGCAGGCGCGTATTCATCTCCATGAAGTAGACCGCGTTGTTGGCCACGTCGTAGATGAATTCCACCGTGCCGGCGCCCACGTAAGCCACCTCGTCGGCAAGGGCCGCCGTGTGCCGGAACACGTCTTCCCGGAGATCGTCCGGCAGCATGGTGGAATCCGACTCCTCGAATACCTTCTGCTTGTTGCGTTGAACGCTGCAGTCCCGCAGCCCGAGTACCTTCGTGTTTCCCTGCGTGTCTCGAAGCAGCTGCACCTCGATATGACGCAGCGAGGTGACGTACTTCTCGAGGTACACGTCGCCATTACCGAATGCGGCCCTCGCCTCCACGGTCACACGCTGGAAGAGCTCGTGGAACTCGTCAGGCTGCTCCACCACCTGAATACCCTTGCCGCCGCCACCGTGCACGGCCTTGATCAGCACGGGATACCCGATGTCCTCGGCCACCCGGGCCGCGCTGTCCACGTCCGTGAGAATGCCGTGGCTGCCGGGGACCACCGGAACGTTCAGCCGCAATGCCGTATTGATGGCATTGGACTTGTTCCCCATGGTCTCCATGCTCGAGACGCGCGGGCCGATGAAATTGATACCGTGACTGCGGATCAGCTCGGCGAAACCGGAGTTCTCGGACAGGAACCCGATGCCCGGGTGCAGCGAATCCACCCCTTCGAGCTCTGCCACGCGCAGAACGCTCATGGCGTTCAGGTAGCTCTCGTCCGGCGTATTGCCGCCGATGCAGACGAGCTGATCGGTGTTCCGCAGCATGTCCACGGACACAGACTCCATGTCCGGGTCAGACTGCACGAGCACCACCTGGATGTCGTTCTTCTGAGCAATCCGGATCAGCTTGACCGCGGTGCAGCCGCGGGCATGGATGAGCACCTTCCGGGTCGGGCGGATGAGATCTCTGTCCGTGTAGCGCGGACGATGCGCTACCACTACCGGTCTTTCCTGGCTCAGCACGCCGGCCACCACCCGGGAAACCACGTCCTGCACGGTCTCCTGGGGCAGCGGAATGTCCGGATCGATGTCGTGAAGCTTGCCGTCCAGCTCCGGGTGGAAGGGGTGCCTGACCAGCCCCTGCATGGCACCCGGGTCCTGGGAAAGGTAGTTCGAAAGAATGGAATTCAGGGGCAGATTGGACGGCACGACGATCTGCCCGGCGAAAGGCATGGTCGTTCCGGAGAAATAATAGGTCTGCGCCAGCGGGTGGGTAACGAAGCTGGCCTGGGCACCGCCCGTGCAGTCACCGAATCCGAAGACGATCACAGGCAGATCGTGATCACGCACGAACCGGGTCACCCGGTCGTTCACTGCCGCCATGGAGAACAGTGCGCCAGCGCCTTCCTTCGTCTGCATGCCACCGGAGGAGACGAAACAGATCACGGGCAGGTGCTGCTCCGCGCACTCCACCATGAGCTTGCAGAATTTCTCGGCACTGGCCATGTCGAAGGATCCGGCCTGGAAGTCCACGTTCGAGACCAGCACGCCGGCACGGATGGTCCGATCGCCAACGTCGAAGTCACCGATCCCGGTGATGACGCCGCAGGGTGCCAGGTTCTTCGCAAGCGCCTGCTCGATGGACAGGCGGAAGCCGGGAAAACTTCTCGGATCCGAGCTCAGAAGATCCGCATAGTATTCCTCGAAGTTCTTCACGAACGTGTCGATGAAGCGCTGATAGCCCGTCTGCTTCTCGTTCTTGGTGTCCCGCAGCACGTTGTTGATCCGCAGATCCCGGTACGCCATGTTGAGCCGGTTCCAGAAGTCCTTCTTGCGCCCGATGTTCTTCGGCGCGATCCGGCCCTGGTAGTTCTTACCGTCGCGCTCGGACTGGATGTAGGACAGCAGCAGCGATTCGAACAGATGCGTGACCACCACCAGCAGCGCATCGGAGAGATAGGGGAACGCGACCTTCTTCCACTCCTCCACCGACCGGAAGAACTCGGTGTTCTTCGGCATCCGCTGGACGCGCAGATACCAGTCCGTCATCTGCTGATAGAGAACGGATTCCCGGACGCTGGCCGATTCGCCCGCCAGATCCTCGCCACCCAGCGTCACACCGCTGGCGGCAAGCCCCAGGGTGCCGCGGATCAGCTTGCCGAGGGAGTCCTTGGACAGCGCCTGAGTCGCCTGGGCCTCCTCCGCGATCCCGTCGAGATTGGCAATGATCTGATCGTAGACCGAGTCGAACAGCAGAAGGTTCTCGCACTCGCGGATGAAGTCTTCCCGGAGCTCGTCTTCCACCAGCACGTCGAGAACGGTCATGTCGCTGAAGGCGACCACCGGCCGGGACGACGCCGCGGCACGGATCATCCCCGGGAACGTCTGCACCAGCAGGGACCGGTTCGCAGCGAGGGAACTGCTGCCTTCGCCGGTCAGATCGCTGCCCGTGATCGCCAGATTGAGCTCCACGGTGAGCTGCGTGTGGAGATACTGATCCGACTTCTCCGACGCCTCTGCCGCATCCACCAGGAGCTTGCGGCCTTCATGAGAGAAGCTGCCGCGCAGCCGGCTGCGCAACGGTGAAGTACGGATCGCTTCCAGTACCTGGCGCGGGTTCTCTATATCCGAGATCTGCAGAATCTGGCGGATGTCGGTCGGGTGCTCGAGGTATTCCCTCAGAGCCCGGAGATTGCCGACCGCCGCCGCCTTCCAGCGGTTGTAGAGAAAAATGCCTACGCTCGAGAGCAGCGTCGCCCGCGCATCCTCGTAGTTCTTCTTGGGCTCACCGAACAGCAGCTGAGCGATCCGGCCGCGCTCGTCGTGCACGGCCTGCTTCTTCTCGTTGTAGTTCTTCCAGGCTTTCGAAAGCGCATCGTCGTAGACCACCCGGTCCGGATCCTGCAGCCATTTCAGGAACGTCAGCCGGCGCTCGAGTTCGGCACGCTTGTCGAGCTCGCCCTTGGGCAGCTCCTGATTGGACAGTCTGCCGTACTGGGTCGTGGTGGTGGCCTTGATGCGCTGGCGAACCTTCAGGTAGCGCAGATAGCGGAACGCCACGCCGAACACGTTGAGATATTCTGTCGGATTGCGGGAGAGCTTCAGCGCCGCATTGGTCTGCATGCGCTTGAGATTCTCGGACGGATTGAGAAATCGCTGCAGACTCTGCCGGTAGTGCTCGAGGATATAGGGGTTTTTGGCCACGAACTCCTGACAGCTCATCTCCACCCGGGAGATGCCGGCGACGATGGCATCGCGGAGGTTGGTCACATCGGCGTCCGACGGCGAGTAGTCGATGACACCGTCGATGTTCCCCTGCTCATACAGCTCGTAGGCGCCCAGCCCCACGTATTTCGCACACTCCTGCCAGGAGAGATTGAGCCGCCGGGCGATGCTGGCAAGGGATTTGGGCTGGATGGTGCTGAACACACTGTCCCGGAGCGCGAGGATCATGTTGCTCGCGGCCAGCGGGATGGCGCCACCGGAATAGCCGAGCCCGTAAACGATCCCCACGTTCGGGACATCCACGTTGCTCGCCTCGGCGATGAGCCGGGAGATGCTGTGGGCCTGATTGTTGCGGTTGGCTTCCTCCTTGGCGTCGGCACCGGGCGTATCCATGAGGGTGACGATGGGCAGGGCCCGCCGCGAATACTGCCGCAGGCGCTCGGCGGCTTTCAGGTGATGTGCGGGCCCCCACTCACCGTTGCGGTAGGAGCGGTCCTGAGCGATGAAACCCACTTCCCGCATCTCTCCGTCGAAATCCATCTCGAGCACGGCGGCATAAAAGGATCCGTCAGCGACCTCTTCGATGACCCGTCCGAGCTGCCGGATGATGTCCGGCGCCGGGGTCCGGCCGGGATCCTCGGCCGCTGCCACCACGGCCTCGATATAGGAATCCACGTCCAGGCGGCCGAGGTGCTCGGCGCGCCGGTAGATCTCCCGTTTGCCCAGGCAGCCCGGCAGCAGCTCGTCGCTGCCGGTGCTCGGAAATAGAGAAAAGTCCTGGGCCAGGCTCTCCGCGATCAGATAGAGTCTGTCCCCTTCTTGAAGCTGTTTATCCACAGGCAAGACAACGGGTTAAAATTCGCCGGTACTCTAGCCACTTGCCCAGGCGAAGGCAATGCAGGAGCCGCCGATGAACGGCCCTCTACGCGTTCTAACCTACGGAAATCTAAAGATATTCTCAGGATCCTACTGACATGACCGCCCTCAACTGTGCGCTCCTCACCATCTCCGACAGCCGTACGATCAAGGAAGACACCTCGGGTGCCCTGCTCGCGGAGCTGCTCACCGCCGACGGGCACCACCTGGCTGACCGGAATCTGGTGCGTGACGACGTCTATCAGGTGCGCGCCGTGGTGTCCGCCTGGATCGCGGATGCGGACGTTCAGGTGGTGGTGACGACCGGCGGCACCGGCTTCACCGGGCGGGACAGCACGCCGGAGGCGCTCACGCCCCTGTTCGACAAAACCATCGATGGTTTCGGCGAGCTGTTCCGGCAGATCTCCTTCGACGAGATCGGCGCTTCCACCATTCAGTCGCGCTGCGTGGGCGGTCTGGCGAATGCGACCCTCATCTTCGCGCTGCCCGGCTCCTCGAACGCCGTGCGCACCGGCTGGGAGAAGATCCTGAGGCCTCAGCTGAACATCGAAACCCGCCCCTGCAACTTCGTGGAGCTCATCCCCCGGCTGCTGGAACGCTGACACCCGTTGACGCGGCGGTTAGAATGCCGCGTTGATCGTATGCAAGAGACCCTGCCGGTGAGTGATAACGTCTACGTCCTGGGCGCTGCCCGCACGCCCATTGGTTCCTTCCAGGGCGTTCTCGCCAGCCAGAGCGCGCCCGAGCTGGGTGCTCACGCCATCCGCGCCGCGCTCGAAGGCGCCGGTCTGCCGGACGATGCCGTCAGCGAGGTGATCATGGGGAACGTGATCAGCGCGGGCCTGAAGCAGGCACCGGCCCGTCAGGCCATGCGTACGGCAGGCCTGCCCGACAGCTGCCATGCTCTCACCGTCAACAAGGTCTGCGGATCCGGCATGAAAGCCACCATGCTCGGCCACGATCTGATCCGGGCCGGCAGTGCGGGCGTCGTCGTCTGCGGCGGCATGGAAAGCATGACCAACGCCCCGTATCTGCTCACCAAAGCCCGGGCCGGCCAGCGTATGGGGCATGGGCAGATGTTCGACAGCATGTTTACAGACGGGCTCGAGGATGCCGAGACCGGCGGCTCCATGGGCAGCTTCGCTCAAACCACGGCAGACGATTACCAGCTCAGCCGGGAAGCCATGGATGCTTACGCCATCCGTTCGCTCGAGCGGGCACGTGCGGCCATGGCCGGCGGCCAGCTCAGCGACGAAATCGCGCCGCTGGAACTGTCGGGCCGGACGGTGGACGAGGACGAACAGCCGGGGCGGGCGAAAGTGGAGAAAATCCCCACCCTCCGACCCGCGTTCAAAGCGGACGGCACCATTACGGCAGCCAACTCCTCCTCCATCTCGGACGGCGCTTCCGCGCTCGTTCTGTGCGGTGATGACGCGCTCGACGGTCGCAGGCCCATGGCCCGTGTGGTCGGTCATGCCACGCATTCCCGGCATCCGAGCGAATTCACCATTGCGCCGGTCGGCGCCATCGGCAAGCTGCTGGACCGGCTCGGCTGGACGGCCGACGACGTGGATCTCTTCGAGATCAACGAGGCATTCGCCATGGTCACCATGCTGGCCATTTCGGAGCTGAACCTGGATCCGGAGCGGGTCAACGTCTACGGCGGCGCCTGTGCCCAGGGGCATCCGATCGGTTCCACGGGTTCCAGGCTCATCGTCACCCTCGCTCATGCCATGCAGCGCATGGACAGAAAACGCGGGATTGCTGCTCTGTGCATCGGCGGCGGTGAAGCAACCGCCGTGGCTCTGGTGCGCGAATGACCCGTCTTCCGGTCATCATCGGTTTCGGCGGTATCAATCCGGCCGGCCGCGCGTCCTTTCATCACGCCTACCGCCGCATGGTGATCGACGCCCTGGATTCCGCGGCACAGACGCGCACCTACGAAAGTCTGGCACGACTCATGGGTCTCGCGGATCCCGGGACGGATGCCACCCGGTCCCGGATCCGGGATCACACCCTGATCCGGAAGATCGAGCTGTTCGACCCTGACCGGGTCTACGTTCATCGCAGCGCCCGTCTGCACGGCGATGCTGAAGGCTCACCATTCAGTTTCGTGATGAGCAGGCGCTACCTGCCGGAGTCCGTGCCTCCGGACTGGGAAGTGGACGTGGTGAACGATTCCGAGGTCCGGATCACCGTTCCCGACCGGCTGGAGGTGTTCCTGCCGGATAACCGCAGCTCCCGGGTCGGCAGCGCCGGCCAGCTGCCAACGGGTTTCAATCCCGGCGACCGCTATCAGTCCCGCAACCATCCGCGGGGCCTTCAACTCACCGTCTTCGGCGCATCCGACGCGGTCCGTTCCACCGGGCTCGACGTGGAATTTCTGAAGACGAAGGTGGCACCGGACGAGATCGCCGTGTACTCCGGCTCGGCCATGGGCCAGCTCGACAACGAAGGCTACGGCGGCATGTTCCAGAATCCGCTGCTCGGCCGCCGGCCGACCTCCAAGAACGTGCCGCTCGGACTGAACGAGATGCCCGGGGATTTCGTCAACGCCTACGTGCTCGGCAGCGCCGGCGGCACGGCAGGCATCATCGGCGCCTGTGCCACCTTCCTCTACAACCTCCGCGCGGGCTGCGAGGAGATCAAGTCTGGCCGCAAGCGCCTCGTGCTGGTAGGTAACTCCGAAGCCCCCGTGGTACCGGAAGTGATCGAGGGCTACCGGACCATGGGTGCGCTCATGGAAGACGAGCAGATCATGTCCCTGGACGGCAGCGACACCGCCGATCACCGGAGAGCCTGCCGGCCGTTTTCCTCGAACGGCGGCTTCACGGTGGCGGAGAGCGCCATCTACACCATGATCGTGGACGATGAGCTGGCGCTGGAGCTGGGAGCGAGGGTTCTCGGTGCCGTGCCGGGCGTGTTCGTCAATGCCGACGGTTTCAAGAAATCCATTCCGGGACCCGGTATCGGCAACTACCTCACCGTCGGAAAAGCCATGGGCCTGGCCCGATCCATCATCGGCGAGGACGGCCTGAGAAAACGGACGCACATGCAGGCCCACGGAACCGGTACGCCACAGAACCGGGTGACCGAATCACACATCCTCGATGAGCTGTCGCGGATCTACGGCATCGACCGCCTGCCGGTGGCCGCCATCAAGGCCTACGTGGGCCATTCCATGGCACCCGCCGGCGGCGATCAGCTGGCGGCCATACTCGGCACCTGGGCACACGGCATTCTGCCCGGCATCACGACCATCGATCACATCGCGGAGGACGTGCACCACGACCATCTGGATCTGCCGTTGACCCATAAACCGCTCGAGAAAGACGAGCAGGCTGCCGCCTTCATCAATTCCAAAGGATTCGGTGGTAACAACGCCACCGGCCTCGTCCTTTCGCCCGCCATCACGGAGCAGATGCTGGAACGGCGCTGGGGCCGGGAGAAGATGCTCGAATGGCGACGCCGGAACGAGGCGGTAAACGAGAAAGCGCTGGCCTACGACGCGGTGGCCGATCACCCGGACACCAGGGCGATCTATCAGTTCGGTGAAGGCGTCGTGGAAGGTGAGGATCTCGAGATCACCACCCGGGAAATCCGCATTCCGGGTTTCGAACTGCCGGTCCGGCTCGATATCGAAAACCCCTGGTCGGACATGACCGGGGACTGACCCGGTGGCTCAGTGCAGGGTGTCCTGACGGTCACCCAGCTCGGCAAGACGCCGCCTCGCCATCACCGCAACCGCTTCGTCACCGCCTTCGGCGAGCTGCTCGAACGCCGTGCGCGCCCCCTGCACGGACCCGAGCCGCAGCCAGTACTCGCCCTGCTCGAACAGAAGCGCCGTGCTGGTGGGAAGAACGCGCAGCTGACAGTCCACCATCTCCAGCGCCCGATGAAATTCGGCCATCGACACGAAATGGTATTTGAGGTTATTGAACATCCTGAGCAGGATGTCGGGCGTGCGCGCCACCGTAAACGGATTACCGGCGGCGGCAGGTTCCGGAAGTGCCGCGAGAAAGTCCGCTTCCGAGCCCGTTGCCATCCGGAAGGGATCCACCAGCGCCTGACCGACGCGGATCAGGAAATGGCCTGGGAAGTTGATGCCCGACGTCTGCTGGCCCGACTGCTCGGCCAGATATGAGATCAACGCCGCCAGGGTGATGGGCAGGCCGCGTCGGGTCTCCAGCAGGCTGTCCATCCGACTGCCCGCGATCACGTCCGCAGGCGGTTTGCCGCCGAACCCATCCTCCTTGAGGAAGCGCCAGGGCGTTTCCCGATCGTCGTAGCGACGCGCAAGGGCCTCTAGCGCCGCTTCCGTGCTGCTCCGGTCGAATGTCTCGGCCACGCATTCGTTGACCATCAGCGCCGCAGACATGAAGGAAGCGCTCTCCTCCGCTGCCAGCGCGCCCAGCCTGGCGAGCACTTCCGGCTGCATCAGTGCTCCCGGGTCTTCGAGAAAGTGACATCCGGCCAGCGGTCCTCGACCAGCGCCAGATTCGCCCGGGTCGGCGCCAGATAGGTGAGGTACCCGCCGCCATCGAGCGCCAGCTGCTCCTCGTGCTTACGCCTGAATTCCTCGAGCATCTTCGCATCGGCGCAGGTCACCCAGCGGGCGGTGGAAATGTTCGCATCCTCGTACACGCAGTCGGCCCGATATTCGTCTTTCAGACGGTAGGCGACCAGATCGAACTGCAGCACGCCCACCGCACCCACGATCAGATCGTTCCGCGTCAGCGGTTTGAAGATCTGGCTGGCCCCCTCTTCCGCGAGCTGATCGAGACCTTTTTCCAGCTGTTTCGTCTTCAGCGGGTCCTTCACCCGGACCCGCCGGAACAGCTCCGGCGCGAAGTTGGGGATCCCCTTGAAACGCAGCGTTTCGCCTTCGCTGAACACATCACCGATCTGGATGGTGCCGTGGTTGTGCAGCCCGATGATGTCGCCCGGAAAAGCCTCGGATGCCTGCACCCGGTCGCCCGCCATGAAGGTCACCGCGTCCGTGACCTTGATCTGCTTGTTCAGACGGACGTGCTGAATCCGCATCCCGTGCTCGTAAGTACCCGAGCAGACCCTCAGAAAGGCGATCCGGTCCCGGTGTTTGGGGTCCATGTTCGCCTGAATCTTGAAAACGAAGCCGGAGAACTTCTCTTCCTTCGGCAGCACCATCCGGGTCTCGGTCTCCCTCGGCTGTGGCGGTGGTGCCATGGAGACGAAGCCGTCGAGCAGCTCGTGCACCCCGAAGTTGCCGAGCGCGGTGCCGAAGTAAACGGGCGTCAGGGTTGCACCGAGGAAGTCCTCCAGGTCGAACGCATGACTGGCACCACGGACCAGCTCGATTTCCTCCACGAAATCGTCGTACTCGTCGCCGAGAAAGGCTCTGGCCGCGTCGCTTTCCAGGCCTTCGATCCCGGCATAGGGATGAATGTGATGACCATGGCCCTGCTCGTAGCAGATGATCCGGTCACCGTAGAGATCGTAGACACCGCGGAAGTAGCGGCCCATGCCGATGGGCCAGTTCATGGGTGCGCACTGAATCTGCAGAATGTCCTCGATCTCGTCGAGCACCTCGATGGGATCGCGGATCTCCCGGTCCAGCTTGTTGATGAAGGTGAGAATGGGGGTATCCCGCAGCCGGCACACCTCCATGAGCTTGATGGTTCTCGGTTCCACGCCTCTGGCGCCGTCGATCACCATGAGGGCCGAGTCTACGGCGGTCAGCGTCCGGTAGGTATCCTCCGAGAAGTCCTCGTGGCCGGGCGTGTCGAGCAGATTCACCACCGCGTTCCCGTATGGAAACTGCATCACGGACGTGGTCACCGAGATGCCCCGCTCCTGTTCCATGGTCATCCAGTCGGACGTGGCATGACGGTCCGACTTTCTCGATTTCACGGTTCCCGCGAGCTGGATGGCGTTGCCGAAGAGCAGCAGCTTCTCGGTCATCGTCGTCTTGCCCGCATCGGGATGGGAAATGATGGCAAAGGTTCGGCGGGCGTCTACTTCCCGTGCGAAAACCGCCGGACTGGCAGCCATGGAGACCTCGGAACGGTGAAAAGCGGGCGATTATACCCGCGCGCCTTCAACTTCTCGAAGCGTTCCGGGTGGCGAAAAACCCTTCGAGATCCAGAACCAGCACCCGGGCATCCTCATGACCGAGCGGCGCCGGATAGTAATCCTTGCGCACGCCCACCTCATTGAAGCCCATGGATTCGTACAGCCGCCCGGCAATCCGGTTGGAAGGCCGGACTTCGAGAAACAGCGCGTCGGCGCCGGCCTCGAAGGCTTTCCGGAGCGCGTGCATGACCAGCTCACGGCCGAGACCGCGTCCCTGCTCGCTGGCCCGGATGCACAGGTTCAGAAGGTGTGCCTCAGCCGCACCCACCGTGACGATGGCATGCCCGAGCACCTCGCCGTCCTGCTCCAGGACCCAGCACTGGTTGCCTACCTTGAGGCAGTCCGTGAACACCCCGCGGGTCCAGGGGAAGTCATAGCCCGTGAATTCGTTCGCGAGCACGGCATCCAGGTCCTGCGTGTACATGGGGCGGATGTTCACCGCCGCTCCTGCAGGGCGGTCCAGAGCTCACGCTTGAGCTCGCCCCGGGTCATGAGCGATGCGAACGGCGGCAGCAGAACGCTGCCTTCGGGCACCTGTTCCAGACGCCCGGCCATCTCGCTGCCCATGATGATCAGCGCAGGGTCCCGGTCGTTGATCTGCTTGCCGAGGAAAGCACTCAGCGCACGACCGCAGGCGGCGGCATTGTCGTCGATACCCGGCTGAGGCCAGTCGAAATTGAGCTGGTCGAGTTCGCCGCCCCAGATACCGCTGGCTGCGGACAGGAGATCCAGCGCGAACCGCAACGCTGCCCTGGACGATCCCGGCTCGACGAGCAGCAGCACGTCACCCTTGGCGAGGCAGACGACGCTGAAAGGCGGAACCGCGGCCCGCTGCATGCCCGCGGTGGGAGGTGACGCTCTGCCGGCGTCCGGCACGGCAGCCGATCCTGGCGGGGGTTCCGGTCGGCGTTCCTGCGGAATCCCGCGCTTCAGATCCGGCTGGCTGCCCTGACCACCCTTGCTGAGCACAGGCGGTACCGTGCCCGGTACGGGTTCCGCAACCGATGCAGCCGGTGTTGCAGCGCGCAGCAGCCAGACGTCCACGCCCATTTCTCTAAGTATGGTCCGGTTTCTCTCTGATCTGGCCATACCGTCAGTACTGTCAGCAGGGCTCATGGGCCGTCTGTCCGCCGGTTGCGTGAGAGCATTCATTGTACACTTAGCGCCCCCGGCAAAGACGCTCGCAACATGAAGTATCTGACAGACGACACCCGCATCACCGGCATGGAGGAAGTGATCGCTCCGAGGGATCTGCTCTCGGAGATACCGATCAGCGACCAGGTCTCGGAGCTGGTGTTTTCGAATCGCCAGGCCATCGGTCGGATGCTGAACGGCAGCGATCCCCGGCTCCTGGTCATCGTCGGGCCCTGCTCCATCCACGACCCCACTGCTGCGCTGGAATACGCCGAACGGCTCTCGGCCCTCGCCGGAACCCTGAAGAAAGAGCTGCATGTGCTGATGCGCGTCTACTTCGAGAAGCCACGGACCACGGTCGGCTGGAAGGGGCTCATCAACGATCCGAATCTCAACGATTCCTTCGACATCAACCAGGGACTCCGGATCGCCCGGAGCCTCCTCCGGGACATCGCCGAGAGAGGGCTCGGTACCGGCACCGAATACCTGGATCCGATCACGCCCCAGTACCTCGGCGACCTGGTTTCCTGGGGCGCCATCGGCGCCAGGACCACCGAAAGCCAGATCCACCGTCAGCTCGCTTCCGGACTGTCCTGTCCGATCGGCTTCAAGAACAGCACCGACGGTTCCATCCAGGTGGCGGTGGACGCCATCAAGAGCGCGGCCAACCCGCACATCTTCCTCTCGGTGACCAAGGAGGGACATTCAGCCATCTTCTCCACCGCCGGCAACGAAGACTGTCATGTGATCCTGCGCGGAGGCGGCGGCAAGCCCAACTACGACAACCCTTCCGTACACTATGCCGCGAGGCTGCTCGAGCAGGCGGGGCTCACCCCGAGGGTGATGATCGACATGAGTCACGCCAACAGCGAAAAGGATCACCGCAAGCAGATCAAGGTCTGCGAAGACATCTGCGGTCAGCTCCGCGATGGAGAGCCGAGAATTTTCGGCGTGATGATCGAGAGCAACCTGGTGGAAGGCAATCAGAAAGTCGCGAGCCCGGACCAGCTCACCTATGGTCAGAGCATCACGGATGCCTGCATCGGCTGGGAGGACACCGAGCGCTGTCTCACGTCTCTGGCTGAAGCGAGCGCCGCCCGGATCGCCGGCGGTTCATGATCCGCTCCATCATCAGCAGCGCGAACAGCACGAGATAGAGCACGTTCTCTCCATAGCCGTCCTTGGTCAGCCAGAAGTAATGGAGCAGACCCAGGGCGAACGCAGGATAGATGGCCCGGTGCAGCCTCACCCAGCGACGGCCGAGACGGCGGCGCCAGCCGCCGGTGGAGGTGATCGCCAGGGGCACGAGCAGCAGCAGGGCCAGAAAACCCACCGTGATGTAGGGCCGCTCTGACAGGTCCTGGATGATCTGGCGCCCTTCGAGACCGGCGAGGAACACCAGGTAGGCGAGGAAGTGGAGCAGAAGGTAGGCGAATGCATAGAGCCCCACCATCCGACGGTACCGCATGACGGCCGCCTGACCGGTCAGCCGCCGCAGGGAACTGATGGCCAGCGTCAGCAGCAGCATCCGTATGCCCCACTCCCCGAGCACGAGCACCACCGCCTTACCCGGGTCCGCACCCAGCCGGCTGCCGGGCGCCTGAAGCTCGCCGGCCAGATCGTATCCGAGCAGCAGCAGCGGCAGTCCCAGCAGCAGAAACACCAGCGGCTTCAGACGGGGATCAGAAATTGCGGGAGAGATCCATGCCATCGTAGAGGCCTGCCACCTGATCCGCATAGCCGTTGAACGGGAGGGTCGGCATCCAGTTCTGATCCAGCAGCGTGCTCGGAAGGCGCCGCTCCCGGGCCTGGCTCCAGCGCGGATGATCCACCGCGGGATTCACGTTCGCATAGAACCCGTACTCCCTCGGGGCTATCTGCTGCCAGGTGTTGACGGGCTCCCGGCTGGTGAACCGGATGGCGACGATGGACTTGATGCTCTTGAAACCGTACTTCCAGGGAACGATGAGCCGCCAGGGTGCTCCGTTCTGATTCGGGAGCGGCTTGCCGTAGACGCCTGTGGCCATCAGGGTGAGCGGGTGCATGGCTTCGTCCATACGCAAGCCTTCCACGTAGGGCCAGTCGATGCTCGAGAAGATGGCTTTCTGTCCCGGCATCTCCTCCGGGCGGTACAGCGTGGTGAACTCCACATAGCGTGCTCTGGAGTTCGGCTCCAGCCTGCGGAGGATATCCGCCAGCGGAATGCCCGACCAGGGAACCACCATGGACCAGGCCTCCACGCACCGGAACCGGTATATCCGCTCCTCCGGTGTCATCCCGGCGATCAGATCCTCATAGTCGAACTCGCCCGTCTTTTCCGCCTCACCACTGACGGTCACCCGCCAGGGAGAGGTGGTCAGTCGATGTGCGTAGCGGGCCGGGTCTGACTTGTCCGTGCCGAACTCGTAGAAGTTGTTGAATCCGGTGACGATCTTCTCCGGGGTGAGCGGATCATCCACCGCCGGGACCTGGAACTCATCCGCCTCCGCACGCGTGATGCCGGGCAGCAGCGCTGAGCCGGCCGCCAGCCCGAGGGTGCGCACCAGGGTGCGGCGATTGTGAAAGTGCTGCTCCGGAGTGATCTCGGAGCCTGGTATGTCATCCGGCTTTCTGATCAGCAATTCGGTTTCCTCGTCAGGCGCCTTGGGTCAGAGTTCCCTAAGTCAGACCCGGCCCGACGCTCGCAGTTCACTGCTCAGACAGTCTCCGGCGTTTGCGGGCCCGCCGCCAGAAGTGCTGGACCGGCCCAGAAGCCGCATACACCAGAGCGATGGTGAGCAGTACCCTCGGCGGGTCCAGGAACAGGACGGCAAACACGAGCACCACGGCCACCAGCGTGATGAAAGGCACGCGCCCCTTGAGTTCGAGCACCTTGGGCGAGAAATAGATGAAGCTGGACACCATCAGCAGACCCACACCGACCACCACCAGCCCCATGCTGACCGCTGCGGCGGCGGAAGGAACGCCAAGTCCGAAATCCGTCCACGTCCATACCAGACAGGCGATGATGACGGCGGCGGCCGGACTCGCGAGTCCCGTGAAGGTCCTGTTGTCGCCCTTGGTGTTGAAACGGGCGAGGCGAAGCGCGGCACAGGCCATGTAGACGAAAGTTGCCACCCAGCCCGCCTGCCCCAGGTTGTCCAGCCCCCAGGAGAAAGCGACCAGCGCCGGTGCCACGCCGAACGCCACCATGTCGGACAGCGAATCGTACTCCGCACCGAACTGGCTCTCCGTTCGCGTCCACCGGGCCACCCGGCCATCTGCGGTGTCGAGCAGTGCAGCCACGAGAATGGCCAGCGCGGCAGCGACGAAATCGCCGTTCATCCCGGCGACGATGGCAAAAAATCCGGCAAACAGAGCGGCGGTGGTGATCAGATTCGGCAGCAGATAGATGCCGCGCCGACGGTGCTTTCCACCATCCACCCCAGTCTCCACGTCTTCCTGTGATGAAGCCTCTGGCGCTGCGTCCGGTGCCGTGTCAGACGGCACCGCTTTCAGCTTGCGGTCGTCGCTCATGCGCGCCTCCTGCCGGTTCAGAGACAGGATCTCCGCTGCGGTCGTTCAGTTCTTGTCCTTGTCGACCAGCCGGTTCTCCTGGATCCAGGGCATCATAGCACGCAGGCCTTCACCCACCTCTTCGATCTGATGTGCCTGACTGATCCGCCTCATGGCCTTGATGGACGGTGCGCCCGCCTGATACTCGGCCACGAATTCCTTCGCGAAGCGCCCGGTCTGGATCTCCTCGAGGATCTTCTTCATTTCCTTCTTGGTCTCTTCCGTAACCACGCGGGGACCGCGGGTCAGGCCGCCGTACTCGGCGGTGTTCGAAACCGTGTACCACATGTTGGTGATACCGCCTTCATAGAAGAAGTCGACGATGAGCTTGAGCTCGTGCAGGCACTCGAAGTAGGCCATCTCCGGCGCGTATCCCGCCTCCACCAGCGTTTCGAACCCGGCCTGCACGAGAGCCGCCGCACCGCCGCAGAGCACCGCCTGCTCACCGAACAGATCGGTCTCCGTTTCCTCCCGGAAGGTGGTTTCGATGATGCCCGCGCGGCCGCCGCCGTTGGCGGAGGCATAGGACAGGGCCGTGCTCTTGGCCTGGCCGGTGGCATCCTGGAAGACGGCGATCAGGCTCGGCACACCGCCGCCGGCCACGTACTCGGACCGGACCGTATGGCCCGGTCCCTTGGGCGCGATCATGATCACGTCCAGATCGGCTCGGGGCTCGATGAGACCGAAGTGGATGTTGAAGCCGTGGGCGAAACAGAGGGTGGCGCCCTCCCTCACGTTGGGCAGAATCTGATCCCGGTAGAGCGCCTGCTGGTGCTCGTCCGGTGTCAGCACCATGATCAGGTCGGCCTCGGCGACACCTTCGGATACCTCCTTCACGGTGAAGCCTGCGTTCTCCGCCTTCCGCCAGGAATCCGAACCCGCCCGCAGACCGATGGCGATGTTGCTCACCCCGGAATCCCGCAGGTTGTTGGCGTGGGCATGGCCCTGGGAGCCGTAGCCGACCACGAGGACGTTCATCTTCTGGATCAGGGAAAGGTCGGCGTCTTTGTCGTAATAAACTTGCATGAGGTTTCCTATGGCTTCAGTTCTTTGAGACTTGTCTGCTGTTCTGCTGTTGCTGACTCGATTGGCGCCGGCCCGACAGATGCTCCGCCAGGCGGACGGGGACTTCTGACAATCCGTTAAACGCTGAGGATTTTCTCGCCGCGGCCGATGCCGGATACGCCTGTTCTGGCGACTTCCAGAATCGACAGCTTGCCCACCGCCCGTATGAACGCATCCAGCTTGTCGCTGGGACCGGAGCGTTGCACCGTATAGCCGTTCGGTGTCACATCGACGATCTGGCCCCGGAAGATGTCGGCCGTGCGCTTCACTTCCTCGCGCGCCTCCCCTTCGGCCCGGATCTTCACCAGCATGAGTTCCCGCTCGATGTGATCCGCTTCGGAAAGATCCACCACCTTGACCACTTCCACCACCTTGTAGAGGTGCTTCATAATCTGCTCGATCTTGCTGTCGTCACCAATGGTGGTCAGCGTCAGACGTGAGAGAGTGGGATCCTCCGTCGGGGCCACCGTCAGGGATTCGATGTTGTAGTTACGCTGAGCGAACAGACCCACCACCCTCGACAGGGCACCGGCTTCGTTCTCCAGGAGCACGGCAATGATATGGCGCATTACATGTAATCTCCCTGGATGCTGCTGGTGATCTTGGAGAGGTACATGTCCTGCATGGAGCCGCCCTTGATCGCCATCGGATAGACGTGCTCGTGCGGATCCACCCAGACGTCCACGAACACCAGCCGGTTTTTGAGCGCCGGGCTGAAGGCCTCGTCCATCACCGCATCCAGATCACCGCCGTTCTCCACCTTGAAGCCCACGTGGCCGAACGCCTCCACCAGGGTCTTGAAGTCCGGCAGCGAGTCGCTGTACGTGCTGGAGGAGTGGCGGCCGCCGTACTGCATGTCCTGCCATTGCTTGACCATGCCGAGGGCCTGATTGTTGAGCGCGATGATCTTGATCGGCAGTCCGTACTGAAGACAGGTGGACAGTTCCTGCATGTTCATCATGAAGCTGCCCTCGCCCGTCACACAGGCAACCGTCGCCTCGGGAAACGCGAACTGAACACCCATGGCGGCCGGCAGCCCGAATCCCATGGTGCCGAGCCCGCCGGAGTTCACCCAGCGCCGCGGCCTGGCGAACCGGTAGTACTGGGCGGCGAACATCTGATGCTGGCCCACGTCCGAGGTGACGAAGGCATCGCCGCCGGTTGCCCGGTACAGAGACTGAATCGCGTGCTGAGGCAGAATGGGCCTGCTCGGGTCGATCACCAGATTGTGATCCAGCCCGTGGCTGGCCCGCCAGGCACCGATCCGTTCCCACCACTCCGTCAGCGCGCTCTGATCGGGCAGGTCCGGATTTTTTGAGACCAGGCTCTCCACGCTGGTGGTCAGGTCCTCGAGCACGCTCTGTACCTGACCGACGATGGGAATGTCCGCTTCGATGATCTTGGAGATGGATGCGGGATCCACATCGATGTGAATGACCGTGGCATCCGGACAGAACTTGGCTGGATTGTTGGTCACCCGGTCGTCGAAACGGGCACCCACGGCCAGGATCAGGTCCGCGTGGTGCATGGTCATGTTGGCTTCGAAGGTTCCGTGCATCCCGAGCATGCCGATGAACTGCTCATCGGTGCCGGGAAAGCAGCCGAGCCCCATGAGGGTATTGGTGACGGGATAGTTGAGCCGTTTGGCGAGCCGCGTCAGCGCTTCCGACCCGTCCCCCGTGATCACGCCGCCGCCTGTATAAATGACGGGCCGCTTGGCGGCGAGCAGCGCGGCGGCCGCTTTACGGATCTGCCGGCCGTTGCCTTTGACCGCCGGATTGTACGAGCGGAGCTTCAGCTTTTTCGGATAACTGTACGGGGCGAGCACATCCGGATCCGTGGTGTCCTTCGGCACGTCTATCACCACCGGTCCGGGGCGTCCCGTCGAGGCGATGTGGAAGGCCTTCCAGACGATGGCCGGAATGTCCTCGGGATTCTTGACGATGAAACTGTGCTTCACCACCGGCCGGGAGACGCCCACCATGTCCGTTTCCTGGAAGGCGTCGGTGCCGATCACGTTGTTGGGTACCTGCCCGGAAATCACCACCATGGGTATGGAATCCATGTAGGCGGTGGCAATGCCGGTGACGGCGTTGGTGGCACCCGGACCCGAAGTCACCAGTACCACGCCCGGCTTGCCGGTCACCCGGGCATAGGCATCCGCCATGTGGGTGGCGGCCTGCTCGTGCCGCACCAGGATGTGCTCGATCCGCTGCTGCTTGAAGATGGCGTCGTAGATGTGCAGGGCCGATCCGCCCGGGTAGCCGAAGATGTACTCCACGCCTGCGTCCTGCAGGGCGCGGATGAGCATCTCGCCGCCGGAAAGTTGCTGCTCCGCTGAATCGTCTCGCTGGTCAGTTGCCACGGTGGTGTCCGGTCGTTGGGTCTGTAAATTTTCCTTTCAATCCGGCCTCGACACCCAACACTGAGCCAGGCGCTCCGGGCCGTCTTCTGGACCGCTCCATCAACCCCTGCCGAACTACGGTCTAACTGATTGATTTCTGTGAGGTTTGGCCCGGCCTCGGCCGAAAAGGGCGGTATTCTTGGGCTTCACACCCGACATGTCAACGAAAGTGAGAATCAGGTACCAGAATCCAAACCGACTGCACCTCTGCCCGGACGTCAGGAGCCGCTACAATACCGGGGTCGATCGTATGAGCATGGACCGATCATGATGAGCACACAAACCCGGCCCGGCGCCCTTTTCCGCCACGCGCTTTCCGCTGTGGCCGGCGGGCTGCTGACAC
Source organism: Gammaproteobacteria bacterium (assembly GCA_030425195.1). Taxonomy (GTDB): domain Bacteria; phylum Pseudomonadota; class Gammaproteobacteria; order Pseudomonadales; family Azotimanducaceae; genus SZUA-309. The sequence continues at coordinate 55,804 of JAUIAV010000009.1, forward strand.
TCTGCTGCTTCACCGCCGCTGCCGACGAGATCTATCGATGGGTCGATGAGAACGGTGTGGTGAACTATACCCAGCAGAAACCCAGGGGTATGGAGTCCGAAGCCATCGTCACCAACACGGGCAACCGACGCGCGTCGTCCAGGACGCCGGCTCAGGTTCAGGCCCCGGCACCCGCTACCAGTTCGGCCACCGGTGAGCCGCTGTCCGCTGAGCAGGAAAAGATGCTCGAAGGACTGAAAGCGGCAGAACAGGCACGACAGAACGAGATCGCCAAAATCAAGGAGCAGAACTGCCAGCAGGCCCGGGACGTGCTCGCCCGCCTGACGGTGAAGAACCGGATCCGGGTCAAAGGCGCGGATGGCGAATACACCACCATGCCTGAAGACGAGCGCCAGGAGCGGATCAGCCAGGCACAGCAGAACATCGTCCGCTACTGCGCACCGGCCTGACCCGGCTGGATCGGCAGCCAGGCCAGCGTCGCCATACGCCCGGTCTGGCCCTCCCTCCCATACGCTTCCTTCCTGTGTGAATAGAAGCGGTCGGTATCCCAGGTGGACAGACCCGACCGATACACCGCCCGCACACCCAGCGCCTCGAGCTGCAGCTCGGCCAGCCGGTTGAGATCCAGGTACCCTTTCCCCGGTACCGGACTGTCCAGAACCGCCTCGACATAAGCGGCGTCCGCGCCGCGCACGCGATCGAGCACCTCCCGGCCCACCTCGTAGACATCCGCGCCAATGGCGGGACCGAGCCAGGCGAAGTCCGGGCGGGACGGCAGAGCCGCGACGGTTTCCCGGAGAATGCCGTCCACGAGCCCGCGCCAGCCGCCATGGACCACGGCGACCATTGAGCCTCTCAGATCGCCCAGCACCACCGGCAGACAGTCCGCGGTCAGAACCGCAAGGACCTGACCCCGCCGGCTGGTCCAGACCGAATCTGCCTGTGGCAGGGTTTCCGCGCCGGCGGATACCACCCGCACCCCGTGCACCTGATCCAGCCACTGAATCGGCAGCCCGCCCAGCAACCCGGCCAGATGCCCGCGGTTCGCCCGTACGGCATCCTCGGCGTCACCCACGTGTTCCGCCAGATTGAAACCGGCCCAGGGACCGCGGCTGAAACCGCCGCTTCGGGTGGTGGTGAGTACCCGCAGACGTCCGTGGTGCGGCCACTCGGGTTCCACCCAGCCTGTCTCTGTGGATGACATGGCCTCAGGCGCCTTCATGGGCCTCGAGGTCCGCCGCGAGTGCTGCAAGCAGATCGGTCATGTCGCCCGGCAGCGGGGCGGAGAATGCCAGTGCTTCCCCGGTGACGGGGTGGGCGAGACCGAGCCGCCAGGCATGCAGGGCCTGTCTGGGGAAGGCTCTGAGCTGCTCGATGAGCGCCGGTTCAGCGCCCGGAGGCAGACGTCCGCGGGCACCGTATCGGCGATCGCCAACGAGCGGAAAACCGATGCTGGCCAGGTGAACGCGGATCTGATGCGTGCGCCCGGTGGCCAGTTCCGCCTCGATCAGGGTGTGGGCCCGGAACCGCTCCTGTATGCGGACACGTGTCAGTGCCGGCTTGCCGTCGTCGCGCACCGCCTGCCGGGTCCGGCTCCGGGGATCCCGGCCGATGGGTGCTTCGATGTCACGCCCGGCGACCATCCGCCCTTCCGTCACCGCCAGGTAGTGCCGATGGATCTCCCTGGCCTGCAGATCGCGCACCAGACGGGTGTGCGCCGGGAGCGACGCGGCCACCACCATGAGACCGCTCGTATCCTTGTCGAGTCGGTGAATGATACCGGCGCGCGGCAGACGGGCCAGATCGGGCCGGTGCTGAATGAGACCGTTGACCAGCGTCCGGTCCGGGTTGCCGGCACCCGGATGGACCACCAGCCCTGCAGGCTTGTTGACGATAAGGATGTCCGCGTCTTCGTGAAGAATCTCGAACACCACCGGCTGGCCGGTGGCCCAGTCCTCGACCGCCAGCGCCTCGGCATCCAGCTCGAGCCGCTCACCGCCGATCAGACGCGTTCCGGCTTTCACCCGGGCACCATCCACCCGGATCGCGCCTTCATTCATCCAGCGACTGAGCAGCGACCGGGAAAACTCCTCGAACAGCAGCGCGGCCGCCTTGTCTGCCCGCTCGCCCGCCAGCTCCGGCGGTACCCGAGCCGTTCTCTTCAGTCTCTGACAGGCATCCACTGGTCAGTCAAATCACCCGATCGAAGTTGCAACCGTACGCTAAATCGTTAAATTAGCGAAACTTTTCCGTGCCCGCTTCGAGGTTGCATTGACCAACAGCTCCCCGACTCCCGGGAAGGCCCTTCGTCTGCCTGCGGTCCTACTGACTCTGATCGTCCTGATCGCCGCCTCCGGCTGCTCGGCCATCCCCTTCATCGGCAAGGACAAGGACAGGAAAGACTTCGAGCAGGAAGACCTCGATACCACCGAGCAGATCCTGTACCGGAATGCCCAGCGCAGCCTGCGCTCCGGCAACTACTCCGCAGCCATCGAGACCCTGCAGCGCCTGGAGGCCCGCTTTCCCTTCGGTCGCTACGCCGAACAGGCACAGCTGGAGATCATCTATGCGCACCACATGTCCGGCGCCTACGAGGCTGCCCGGGCAGCCGCAGACCGGTTCATCCGTCTGCATCCGAGCAATCCGCACATCGACTATGCCTTCTATCTGAAAGGCCTGGCGGCCTACAGCAAGAACAAGGGGCTCATGGACCGGATCTATGCCTCGGATCCCGCCAAACGCGACATGACATCCGCCCGGGATGCCTACGCGGACTTCGGGACCCTGCTGGCCCGCTTTCCGTCCAGCCAGTACGCGCCGGACGCCCAGCAGCGCATGCTCTATCTGCGTGACCTGATCGCGCGTTCGGAGCTGCACGTGGCCGACTACTACATGCGCCGCAGAGCGTTCGTCGCCGCGAGCAATCGGGCGGCCTACGTGGTGGAGACCTACTCCAAATCCGCAGTCGCCGCCGATGCGCTCGCCGTGATGATCGAGGCAAAGTTCCGGCTGGGGCTCGAGGACTCGGCCAATGAGGCACTTCGAGTGCTGGCTCTCAACTTCCCCGACTACCATGCCTTCGACGAGAACGGTGATCTGGTACTCCGGGATCAGATCCGCAACCGGGATCGGTCCTGGACCAATCTGATCACTTTCGGGCTGCTGGATCGGCCGAAGGTGCCCCCGCCGATAAAGATCAATCAGCCCGAAGGAACCGACCCGTCTGATACACAGTCGTGATCACGTACCGGGCTGAGATTCTCGATGAGGTGGAGCGCCGCCGGCTCGATCTCAGCGTCGGCCTCCTCCGGGTTTACAACTACTACCGTGTGCTGGTCGGTCTCGGACTCCTCGCCGCCGCCTCCCAGACCCTGATCGGCACCCGCTTCGGGCAGCTGGACACCGGCGCGTTCTATGCCATCACAGGCGCCTACACGCTGATCAATCTCCTCTCCGCGCTGGCGACCCAGTTTCTGCCCCAGCGCGTGTTCAAGAGCGACCTGCCCGCCCTGGGCCTCGTGGTCTACGACATCCTGATTCTCACCACCCTCACCTTCCTGTCCGGCGGGGTAGCCAGCGGCATCGGCGTGCTGGTGCTGGTCGCCGTCGCCATCGGTTCCATCCTGGTCACCGGGCGTCTGGCCAATCTGCTGCCGTCCATTGCCACCATCGCCGTGCTCTATGCGGAGTTCTATCTGTCCCTGACAGGCCAGGGAGACGACTTCTTTCAGGCCGGCATCCTGGGTGCTCTGTACTTCACCGCGGCCCTTTCCATACAGCGGATATCCCGCCGCGTCCGGATGAACGACCTGCGCGCTCTGACTCAGGCCGCCGAGCTTGCGGACCTGGAACGGGTCAACCGTCAGATCGTGCAGCGGATGCGCACGGGCATCGTGCTGGTCGACCACGACAATCAGATCCGCATGGCCAACCAGTCCGCCCTCGCCCTGATGGGCCAGATGCAGGAGGAAGGCAGGACCCGGCTTCCCGATGCCCTGCTCCACCATCTGGTGGACTGGCGGAAAAACACCCAGCTCAGGATCTCCCCCTTTCACATCCGCCAGGACACCCCGGAAGTGCGGGTGGCCTTCTCTGCCGTTCGCAGCGACGATCCCGCCGGCGACGTGACCATTTTTCTGGAAGACACCGGCGAGATTCAGCAGCAGGCACAGCAGCTGAAGCTGGCCGCCCTCGGCAGACTGTCCGCCAGTATCGCCCACGAGATCCGCAATCCCCTGGGTGCGGTCAGCCACGCCGCGCAGCTGTTAAGTGAGTCACAGAATCTGGACCAGGGTGACGCACGTCTGACGGACATCATTCACAGTCACTGTCAGCGGATGAACAGCGTCATAGAAAATGTGCTGGAGCTGTCACGGCGCAAGCCCCCCACCCCGGTTAGACTGACCCTGAGTGATTTTCTGCATGAATTCAGGACCGGATTCATCGAATCAGTCAGCAATGCAGTCATCGAGATCGACGTGAAACCGAGGGACACGGAAGTGCGAGTCGACAAGAGCCAGCTGGAACAGGCGCTCACGGCGCTGGTCGAGAACGGCGTGCGGTACAGCCGCGAAGCCGGGAAAGAACCTTTCGTGCGGCTCGAAGGCGGCATGGATCCCCGTACCGAGCGCCCTTATCTGAACGTGATCGACCGCGGACCGGGGGTGCCGGAAGACAGGCTGCCCCGGCTGTTCGAACCCTTCTTCACCACGGAATCCTCGGGGACCGGGCTCGGCCTGTATCTGTCCCGGGAGCTCTGTGAAGCCAATCAGGCACGACTGAACTATCAGCCGCAGCCGGAGGGCGGCAGCTGCTTCAGGATTTCGTTCGCCCACCCGGACAGGATAACCGCGTGATGGAAGCCGCAAGAAAGCATGCTCTGATCGTCGACGACGAACCCGATATCCGGGAGCTGCTGGAGATAACGCTCGGCCGCATGGCCATCGACACTTCGGTGGCCGCCGACCTGGCAGCGGCCAGAGCGCTGCTCGAGGAACGGGATTTCGACCTCTGTCTCACCGACATGCATCTGCCGGATGGTAACGGTCTGGAACTGGTCAACCACATCGCCGAACTGAAACCCGGCCTTCCCGTGGCGGTGATCACGGCGTTCGGCAGCATGGACACGGCCATCAGCGCTCTGAAAGCGGGCGCGTTCGATTTCGTGCAGAAGCCGGTGGACCTGGAGCAGCTCCGGTCTCTGGTGGACACGGCGCTGAAGGTGACCCCTATCGGTGACACGAAGACGGGCAGCGGCCGTCTGATCGGCGACTCCCGGGTCATGGAGAATCTCCGGGCCCGGATCGGCAAGCTGGCCCGCAGTCAGGCGCCCATCTACGTGAGCGGCGAATCGGGCTCGGGTAAGGAAGTGGCCGCGCGGCTCATCCACGAGCAGGGTCCCCGGGCCGACGGCCCGTTCGTTCCCGTCAACTGCGGCGCCATTCCCGGTGAACTCATGGAAAGCGAGTTCTTCGGACATCTCAAAGGCAGCTTCACCGGTGCGGTGGCGGATAAGGCGGGTCTGTTCGAAGCCGCCAGCGGCGGCACCCTGTTTCTCGACGAAGTGGCCGATCTGCCCCTGTCCATGCAGGTGAAACTGCTGCGGGCCATTCAGGAGAAGACGGTGCGCCCGGTCGGTTCCGCGGAGGAGCAGCCCACGGACGTCCGCATTCTTTCCGCGACTCACAAGGATCTGGCCGGCGAGGTCGCCGCCGGACGCTTCCGGCAGGACCTCTACTATCGCCTCAACGTCATCGAGCTGCCCATGCCGAGTCTGCGGGAGCGGCCAACGGACATCGGTCTGCTGGCGGAGCAGATCCTCGCCCGCCTGGCAGCGGACTATGACAGTGCCCAGCCGATGTTGTCCGATGCAGCGCTGCAGGCGCTGACCGCCTATCCTTTTCCGGGTAACGTCCGCGAGCTCGAAAATGTCCTCGAACGGGCATTCACGCTCTGCGAGGGCGATCGCATAGAGCCGGCGGATCTTCAGCTCGCGCCTGCATCCGACGCCGCGCCTGTCGTCGGCGTGCCGGAACCCGCCGACGAGCCGGATGCCACGGAACCCCGAACTTCTCCCCAGGCGAGTCCCCAGGCGAGCGCGGAAAGCAGCCTGGACAGCCTTCAGCTTGCTCCGGGGCAGTCCCTGGAAGACTTCCTGGAGTCCGTGGAGAAGAAACTCATCGTCGAGGCGCTGGAGTCCACCCGCTGGAACAAGACCGCGGCTGCCAAACAGCTGGGAATCACCTTCCGCGCTCTGCGCTACCGGCTGCAGAAGCTCGAGCTGGAATAGCACACCGCCTGCCGCCGGCGTCTTACCTGCCGCCGGCCCGTTCTCGCAGGATCATTCGACCACCGTGGGCCTAATCTGATGGCATGGTCAACCTGCGGCGCCTGCCGGCTTTCTCCCTGGTCGAACTGCTGGTCACCCTGGCGATTGCCGCCGTGCTGGCCGGTCTGGCGTTCCCCGCATTCGACGGACTCATCGAGCGTTCCCGGAGCACCAGCCGGGTAAACGACCTGGTGGGCATCATCCGCTTCGCCCGGCACGCGGCCATCAGCGAACGGCGCTGGGTGGCAATCTGTCCCGCCATCGACGAGACCTGCACCGGCAGCCGTCAGTGGCATACGGGCGTGATGGCCTTCGAGGATCGGAATCGGGACGGCGGGCGTCAGCCTTCCGAACCGGTGCTGGGTTACCTCGCGGCACTCGATCCGGGAGAACGGCTCACCTGGCGGGCGTTCCGGCGCCGCAACTTTCTGCAGTTCCGTCCGGAGGGGTATACGAACTGGCAGAACGGGAGCTTTCTCTACTGCCCCGCCAGTGGTGATGCCCGGTATGGCAAGGTACTGATCGTCAACATCCAGGGCCGGACGGCCCCTTCCGTGGACGCTGACGGTGACGGCATCGACGAGCAGGCCAACGGAAACCCGCTGACCTGTTCTGCTTGAGCAGACCTGCTCTGCTTGAGCAGACCTGCTCTGCCTCGGCAGGTTAGACGCCTTCCACCACCACGTTGTCCGGCAGCTGCTCAATGCGGATCGCATGACGCTCGGACCCGGAGATCACCCGGAAGGTGACCACGGCCTTCATGCCCTCCTCGAGCATGGTGAATGCACCGTAGCTGCCACGGATCTCCACAGTGAGCTCCGGAGCCATGTAGAAACGGATCCCTTCGAAGATCATGGTACCTGCAGCGTAGTCCAGGTCTTCGATGGTGCCTTCCATTTCATCGACGGGGGCCATCTCCACCACACCTGAAGCGGCGACGGAGGTCACGCTCAGGAGCAGCAGCATGCCTGCTATGAAGAATGTGCCGATTTTCATGGTCATCTCCCGTTAGTCCAGTTCCTGCCAGGACAGGCGTCCGGTGCGGTTGTCGTTCACGTCCAGAATACGGTAGGAGGTGGTCTCGTTACCGCCGCTGATGAACAGGAAGTCCGTATCACCCTCGCCACCGAGGATCGAGGGATCCACCAGCGAGCCGTCCAGCGCGTCCTGATCGAACAGGATGCCTGCCGCGAAGTCTTCTCCGCCGACGGTGATGAGATCTCCATCGTTCACGTAGCCGTCGTTATTGAAGTCCACCAGGGCCCTGATCGGATTGCCGCCGCTGAGCACGTCGAACAGCAGGACCGAACCCGGACGGGAACCGAAGCAGCTGGTCGAGCCCACACTCGGCAGCACAGTGGCGGCGATCATGGTGCCGTCACGATAGATCATCCGGCGGATGGCCTTCTCACCCGGGAACTGGGGGTTCGGCGGTGCCAGACCGGAGCTGTCCGGATTGGGGTTGCCGGAGATGGTCGTGGATGCCCGCACCATGTCCAGATCGAAGTACCAGCCGTAGGTACCGGGTACACCGCTCTCGGACACGTAGTTCACCGGGTTGCTGGTGAGGATCCGGCGTGTCTGCGCCGGGCTCGTGGAGTCATCCACCACGTTGGTCATCACCTGCTCCACCAGACGCAGCGCCTTGGTGTCGGGTTGGGCCGTAGCCGGGTTCGCTTCACCGCGATCCCAGATCGTGTAGATGGACTGAATGTCTCGGCTGTTCGCATCATCCCGGGCGACATGGCTGCCGGTGCCGAAGGTGACCAGGAAGCCGTCCTCGGTCGGATGCTTGGAAACCACCGGCTTCGACAGAATCGGCTGCAGCGTGGTGGTGCCGCCTCCGTCCGTGTAGCTGGCGGTGAACAGGCGTGTGGAGGTCCAGTTGTCGGGATTCGAATCCGACAGATCGAACCGGTACAGGTTGCCCAGCCGGTCACCGGCATAGACCCAGTCGACCGTGCCGTTCAGATCCACGTCCACCGCGGTGGGCGTTCCCAGACCGTTCGGGTATCCGGCCTGGGGAGCCGGCGCGGTCGCCGGGCCCACGCCTGTGTCGATCTTGATCACATCGCCCGGACCCCAGCCATCCACACCCTTGTTCACAAAGAGCACGAAGAGCTTGGCGATACCTGCCGTGGAGTTCAGACCGTTACCCATCACGGCGACCCATTCGTGACGAGCGGGGCTGCCGCTGTCGGTCGCGTTGCTCATGGTGATGGTCGGCTGGCTCATGGCCACACCCAGATCCTTGAGAGGTCGTCCGTACGGATCAATCATGCCGCCGCCGCCGAGCAGATTACCGGGGCAGGCGGATTCGGACTGGCCCGGACAGTTGATCGGATAGGTATCGTCCTCGTCCGTAAACTCCCAGAGCACGGTGCTGGAAGCCGTTGCCTCCGAGCCGAACCGTCCGTCGGGATCGGTGACGTTGAGCGCAAAAAAGCCCTTGCCGCCGGCACCCGTGCCGCCGATGAGCAGAGTCACCCACTCCTTGCCGGTCACGGCACGGCTCGGCCGCATGAAGACGTCGTTGATGCTCGGCGTCAGATCCACGTAGTAGTTGTGCTGGTAGAACGGAGAGGTCACCTCTTCCAGATCATTGTGGTAGATCTGACTGGTGTCCATGTTCTTGTTCGGCAGATAGCCGTAAAGCTCGAGGCCCGTCTGCGCATCAAAGCCGTGCAGGATACCGTCGTTGGCGCCTACATAGACGATGGGCCGGCGGGCGAACCGAGCCGCGGCGAAATCGCTGTACAGATCGTCCACCGGATAGGGTGCCTGATCCCGGTTGATGGCCCGAGGCGAACCCACGAACACCGGGCTCGAATTGACGATGTCGCCAAGCAGGCCGTTGGTGGCCGGTCGTTCCCGCAGCACGCCACCGTTCTGAGCCTCCTCGGTTCTGGTACCGCGGATCCAGTCCACCTCATCCGAGCTCAGCATGAGCTGCTGCTCCGGCGCCAGATCCACGTGACGGAACGGAACGCCGTCACCACTGAAGCTGTGCGAGGTCACCAGTGTCCGGTTGTTGGGCAGCTGGTTGGCGGGATTGAGCTGCTCCGAAGCACGCCAGGTCGGGGAAGGCGCAAGAGAGCCATCCGTGTTCACCACCGTTGCCGTCAGCTCGCCCGTGTTGTCGCGGAGGTCGAAGAAACCTCTGTAGAGCAGGGTACCGTCTCTGAGCGACGTGGAGTTGAACGCGGCTGCCGAGGTCGATGAGGACGCCTGGGTGAATTCCAGGAACGCCTGCTCGAAAGCGGCCTGCAGGGTCGTTGGATCACCCGCGCTCAGGAACCGGCCACGACCGTTTACTGCCGCATGCAGCATGTCGTCGATCTTCTCCAGAGCGCCGTCGAACGGATCGGACCAGGCGAACGGCACGGTCGGATCGAAGGGAATCGTGGCCGGATCATGCGTACCCGTCACACCGAAGGCAATGGTGTAGGTCTTCATGTGCTGGTGCATGGTGTTGTTCGCTGCCGTGAAGGTACCGCTGGGCGCACCATCCACGTCCGAACGGGACAGCGGCACCTCGTCGTCCAGACCCGGATGCAGGTCCGTCTCGTAGTAGTACATGGCCGTATCCGCCAGCGTGGCGCTGTGAGAGTCTGCATACCGGCCGCCGTCAAACGAACTGTTGTTGTCGTTGTCGGCGTTGCTGGACACCCCCGAGGCACCGTTCCAGTAACCGTCTGAGAAGAGCAGCGCGAAGTTCTGCTGACACATCCCGTCCGGAATCGGCAGTGCGGGACAGTAACCGCCGCCGTTGCAGGCAAAGATCTCACCTGCGTCGCGCAGTGCGTCCCGCAGCGGTGTGCCTCCGGAAGAGTTGACATCGTAGATGTCGTCCAGCAGAAGCTTCTTGGCACCATCGGTGTAAAGCTCGTTCATCAGCCGGATCTGCTCACGCTCGGAGCCGTTCAGAGTTTCGAGACCGAGCCGGATATCCTGGATCTCGGAGATCACCCGCCCGACCGAGCTCTTGGCCACGTATTCCCTCGATCGGAAGTACTGGAACCAGTTGGCGAAGTTCTGGATCTCCTCCGCGTAGGAACAGGTGGTGGGATCGCCGTCGGACGCGCAATCCTCACGGCCGTTGGCCGCCGGCCACGGGCCGTTGGCAGGCCGGATCTCCACCTTCGTGTGCGGATCGTCCCACTCGAGCGGCGCATCTTCCGTCGTCGTGTAGTAATGCGGGATGTACACGCTCTGGGAAGGTGAGTCGCCGATGGTTTCGGTACCGCCATTGGAATCCCATTGCGGCACCCGGGTGGAACGGTAGGTATGTGTCGAGAGGATGTCGAACGTGTTGGTCGGGTCTCTCGGCTCCAGCCGGATCGCAGACGGGTTTGCATCTGCAAATTCGTTGTTGTTCACATCCTGTCCCACCCAGGGGCGGTACATGATGTTCGGGTTGTAGTACAGGCTGTTGTGCTTGTAATTCCTTGCACGCCAGACGCCGTATTCGTTGTTGTCCGTGTTGCTGTCGTCCTCGAGCGCCTCCGGCGTCGGCAGAATCCGGCCGTTGCCGCTGTCGTAGGCAAACTGATTGGTCGGCAGATTCCACAGATAGATGTAGCTGGTGGAGTTGCTGCCGCTGCTTCTCGCCTCACGGTTGTCCAGCACGAAACCGCCATTATCGTCGGTGCTGTCGACGATCATGTTCCAGTCCATGGAACCGGAGTCGTCCAGGACCACCAGAACGTTCGGCGGTACGCTGTTCGTCTGCTCGAGCGGAATGTTGCTGATGTTGTAGGGGATCGCAACGGTGCCCGGCGGCGGCGGCGGCGGCGGTGCAGGCGTCGGGTTGATGACAACGCGCACCTCGTACTCCGCACCCGTGTTCACGTCGATGCCGTCGAACAGGCGGTAGAAGAAGGAAATCTCACCGGTGAAGTTGATGGGCGGTGTGAAGGTGAAACTCCCGGTGCCATTGTCGAGGGACAACGTACCCATGGGTGGCGGGACAGTCAGAACCGCGGCCAGCGCAGAGCCGACCGGATTGCCGCCGCCGTCGAGCAGCGCGCCGTCCACGTCGTAGCTGCCATTGAACACACCGTCGTTCTCATCAACGATCAGGCTTTCGTTCTCATAGATCACGTAGGTGCGCTGTTGAGTGCCGATCGGCGGATCGTTGACCTGCGCGATCTGGATCTCCACCCTCGCAGGCGGCGAGACGTCGCCATTGGTGTCGATGATCGTGTAGTAGAAGTAGTCGGTACCGAAGAAGTTGTCCTTCGGCGTGTACTCGATCTGGTTACCGTTGACGATGACCGTGCCGTTGGGGTCACTGATGGGATCGTCATAGGGATCGAGGACGATCGTCGGCGTCCCCTCACTGAATCCGCCTACACCCGCCGAGTTGATGGAGGTGGGCGTCTCAGCCAGATAGTCGTTGTCCAGCACGGGGATGGTGATCGTTCCGATGTCCTCATTCAGCGGGCCGACAAAGTCGTCGTTCGCGATCGGAAAGTCGTTTACGCCACCGACGACCACATCGAAGGCGTCGCTGACCGTGGCGCCGGAGGTATCCGTTGCCTGCACGGAGATCGTGGCGTTCCCGTTCTGGTCCGGGGCGAGGTGCAGGGAAATCACAGATCCAGTCAGGTTGGAGACGTCGAAGAGACCCGGATTGGAGTTGCCCAGCGTGAAGGTGAGCACATCCCCATTGGTGACGATGTCCACATCATCGAAAATGGTAGCAAGATCCACCGTGAAGGTGGTCGGATCGTCCTCGACCGTGTTGATGTCGAACAACGGCGCCACCTGCTGCGGGGCATCGTTGACCGCAGTCACGGTCAACACGAAGACGTCATCCACCTGCAGCCCGGTGCTGTCTGTCGCCGTGACAGTCACCGTCGCAACCCCGTTCTGATCCGGACCGATATCCAGGTTCAGGGAGTTCCCGGCAACCGATGCAGTGGGAATCAGCGTGGCGTTGTCCGTCGCCACCGTATAGGTCAGCACGTCGCCATTGCCGAGATCGGGGTCGTCGAAAACGCCCACGAGGCTGGTTACCTGAAGGCCTGGATCCTCGGCAAAGGTCATATCGACGATGGGGTTGGCCACGAAGGGCGCATCCACCGCCTCGGAAATCGTGACCGCAAAAGTCGTGGTCACGGAGCTTCCGGCGGCATCCTCGGCGGTCACCGTTATGGTGGCGGGACCATTGGCATCCGGCGTCACCGTGAAATTCATCGTACCGGCGAGACCGGCGAGCGGCGAGTTGGTTGCTGCAATCAGGCCGGGATTCGAGCTCGCGAAGGTCACCGTGTGGGTGTCTCCTCCATTAGCCAGGTCCTCATCCGCGAACGCACCCACGAGGGAGACGGCGATACCGCCGACGTCCTCCGCGGCCACCACGTTGGCGATACCGGAGTCTACGGTGACAGGGTCATTCACGCTGGCCACCGTCACGTCGAAGGTGTCGGTCGCCTGAAAACCGGCGCCGTCTTCCACACCGACGGTAACCGTGGTGGAGCCGTACTGATTGGCCACGGGCGTCACATCCACGCCGGTGCCGTTCACGGCGACGTCGATGAGTCCGGCATCATGGCCGGGTAAAAGGATCACGGTGAGGGTATCCGGCGGCGTATCGCCGAGGTCCGGATCATCGAACTCACTCTGAACTTCCACGAACGTGGTGCTGTCGTCCTCGTTCAGCGGCAGATCTGCCACGTCACCCACCAGGACCGGCGGGTCATTGAGCTCGGCCACCGTGATGGTGATGGTCTCCACCGCGTCTGCCGTGGGCGATCCGTCATCGGTGACACGGATGGTCACGGGGAAGCTGCCCGGGCCGTCCGCTTCTGCAGGTGTCCAGGTGAAGTCACCGCCTGCGGTGATGGCGGCACCCGCCGGCGCGCCAGGGTCCAGGCTGTATGTCAGCGCGTTGGCAGGAAGATCGGAATCGGTTGCCACTGCGGTGAAGGCCAGCAGAGTCTCCTCATTCACCGCCTGATTGCCGATGGGTGCCAGCACCGGAGCCTGGTTCGCTTCGTTCACCGTCACGTTGATGGTCTCGAAAGCCTCGAGGAGAGGTACCCCGCCATCCGCTACCCGGATGGTGATCGGGTAGACACCCGGACCCTGGGCTTCCGTCGGCGTCCAGTCGAAGGCACCGCCGGCAGTGATGGCGGCACCCGCCGGGGCACCGGCATCCAGTGAGAAAGTCAGCGTGTTCGCCGGCAGATCCGGATCGGACGCGGTAGCCGTGAAAGCGAGCGCGCTGCCTTCGTCGACGGCCTGAGCACCGATGGGATCCAGCACGGGCGGCTGGTTCAGCTCGTTCACCGTGATCGCCACGGTCTCGGAATCCTCCAGACCCACACCATCGGAGACCCGCACGGTGACATTGACCGTTCCAGGGCCCTGCGCCTCGGTGGGCGTCCAGGTGAAGTTGCCGCCGGGCGTGATGGTCGCACCCGCCGGGGCACCGGCATCCAGTGAGAAGGTCAGCGTATTGGCCGGCAGATCCGGATCGGAAGCGGTGGCCGTGAAAGCGAGCGCGTTGCCTTCGTCGATGCTCTGGGCGCCGATGGCGTTCAGCACCGGCGGCTGGTTGATTTCGTTGACCGTGATGGTAATCGACTGGCTGTCCGTCTGACCCAGGTCGTCGGTGACGATCACATCCATGCCATAAGTGCCGGGTCCGTCGGCTTCCGTGGTGTTCCACGTGAACACACCGGAATTCACGTCGATGGAGGCACCCGGAGGCTCACCGCTCAGGGTGTAGGCCGGCGTATCGGCGCCGCCGTCCGGATCGGTGGAGGTGGCGGTGAAGTTCACGGCAGTGCCTTCCGCAACCACCGGATCGGTGATCGCATTCAATGTGGGTGGTCCGTTGGTGACACCGATTTTGAAGAGAACTGCAGCCGACCCACCATCGTCGCTTGCACGAATCTCTACGTCGGCCGTACCTTCGGTGCCATTGATCGGATCGATAACCACATAGTTCGATCCATTCACACTCACGTTTACTACTGCATCACCGCCTACCACAGCGACCGAGTAGCTCCTGTTCGGGTCGTTCGGAAAGAACGTGAAATGAGCCTGCGCGTCCACGGTGGTGCTGTCATTGGCGGCAGCATGTGAAATCGATACGTTGGCCGGCGGCAGACCTGCCAGAGGCGTCGCCTGCACAGATGCAGCAGGAAGCAGCATCGCCATCAGCGTCACAGCGCTGCCGAATCTGTTCTTAATCAGGTGGTACATCTTCACTCCTCCTTCGCTCGCCGGCCGTCAGTCGAGAATCCGACCGTAGGTCGTCTGCAACATCACGCGGGAATTCGGACTGCCCCCGAATCCCAGCGCGGTCACGCGAAACACGTCGACGCTGTCGGACGAGCCGGCAGCGTTGTATTCATTGTCCTGCTGGTAAGCGTTCTCATCGCGCTGGACGTTGGCGATGTGCTCGATCATGAAGCGCGGTTGCGGCTGATTGGGTGCCGCGTCCACGACGGTGGGCGCCACGATGGTCCGGCCGTCCGTCCAGATCGTGTCGTCTTCCCAGCGGTTGTCGTCGGTCACATCCGGCATGTCCCAGAGTCCGGCGACGCCGGTGTCGTTGTACGCGAAGGTGGACGTGGTCAGCTCCAGCGCCGCTTCCGCATCCCGGAGCGCCGATTCCGCCGCTTCGAACGCAAGCAGAGTGTCATGCTCGTTGCGTGCCATCCGGATCTCGAGAGACGTGGTCTGCACCACGGAGACGCCGAGAATGGTGAGTACCAGCAGCAGCACCAGACTGATGAACAGTGCTACCCCGGTATTCGTCCTGTGATTGAAATTCCTGCGCATGGCGTTGCCTTCTTCGGAAGCGGCTTCTAGAGCTGCGGGTTGGCGTTGCGGACCAGAATGGTCTTGCTGAACGTGCGGGTCAGCGTGTCCTGGTCATCCGTGACCTCGTCGATGGAGTTCACGGTGAGCGTGACCCGGATGGACACCACCTGGCGTGGATCGGGAATCGCGGTGGCCAGCACGTACTGATTCGGATTGGCGATGTCATCGGCGAGCGTGGTGTCCACGCCGTAGAGGATCTGCATGTCCTCCACACCCTGGATGAGTTCCACCGGCGCCGCTGCCCCCACCTTCTGCCAGAGTGACAGCGGCGTGTCGCCCACGTTGTTGTTGCGGGTGCTGTCGGCGATGAAGAAATAGGTGGACTCCACCGCCCCGACCACGGTGTCGGTACCGTAGGACCGGCCGAGAAACGACTTGGTGAACGCCACCTGCGGGCCCGCCGGCGGGGTGACCAGCGCCGCGTTCTGAAAGAATGCGCTGGTGCCGCCCGTGTTCACCGCATTCTGAATCGTGGCTTCATTGCCGGCCGCGTTCAATGCGGTGACCCTGAATACGGCCGACTGCTCGCAATCGGCCATCATGATCACGTCGTCCACGGCGAAGCCCGGGTCGCCACCCGGCGCGCTCACGACAGCGTCGTCGAGCGGCTGAGCGATGGCGGTGAGCCGCTGGGTCGGTTGCCGCAGATTGCGGAAAACGACGATGTCGGAATCGGGATCCACGGTGGCCAGGTTGATGCCGTTGCCGCTGTTCGTATTGCCCGGCGTTCCGCCCGGCAGGTTCAGCTGAGACGGGGTCCAGGTACCATCGCCATTGGCATCGAAGCCGCCCACGGACTGATCCACGTTGTACTCGGGCAGCTGTGCGGGATTGCCCACCAGGCCCCAGACCCGGGTCTGGTCGTCCCGGATGCAGCCGAAATAGCCGGCACGGCGTGCCGCGCTGGAGATGAACTCGAAAGCGAACCGGGCGTTCTCCTGCAGCCTCGCCTGGCCGCTGATGACGTTGGCACTCTGCGAGTTGCCGATGAACAGCTGCACGATGCCCGTCACCACGATGAGCCCGAGGGCCATCGCCAGGAGCATCTCCAGCAGCGAAAAACCGGATTGCGTATTTCTGTACTTCATTGCGCTCATCCGTCCTGTCAGCCCTGACTGTCGATGGTTACGGTCCCGGCCTGGCCGTCCGGCTCTGTCCAGGTGACCGTGATGGTTACCACGCCTGCACCGTCCACCTGGATGGAACCGTCACCCTCCGGCAGCCCCGGCTGGTCGTCCTCCGGCGGCAGGACGCCGGCCGCCCGGAAGGCCACACACTGGGCATCGTTGTTGAAATTACCCAGCGAGCACTTCCACACCGCCTGGTCGAAATTCACCATCTGAGCCTGCGAGCAGTTGTTGGCCACGCAGTCGGCGGCACCCGGAGGGGCATCGGTGAGGGCCAGCCCGTTGTAGGCGGCACCCGGCACGGCGCCTTCCGGGTTGGCCCGGATACGGTCCATCATGTCGTAGGCGAGCTGTACGGCTTCTGCACGGAACAGCGCACCGCGGTTGTTCTGCAGGCTCACCATCTGCAGCGCCGTGATCCCGAGCACGCCGATGGCGAGCACCAGCACGGCCACCAGCAGCTCGATCATCGAGAGGCCGCGGGCTCTGGCTGGTGTACGAATCTGATTCTTCATGGTCATAACCTCTGTGTTCCGCCGCGCACTAGGGGCAGACGAGCTCAGCGCTGGAGGCGCGGCCGATGGTATTGACCGCCACTTCGCGCCCCCGGGCCACGCCCGCTTCACAGATTTCGATGGTGCCCTGTGCGCCGAGGGTCATGAGGCCGCGTCCGTTGAAGGTCAGCGTGCCCTGCCCGTTCAGGCCACCGGTGGCGTCCATGGTGGCGCCATCCGCATCATCGAACTGGCGGACATTGACGGCAGGGTCGTTGGGGCAATTGCCCGGGGTACCGACCACCACGCAAAAGCCGGGACCCCATTCGTTCCCGTTGTCACCCGCATTCACCGCCTGCACGCTGACGGGGCCTCCCCGGGTCACCGCCTCACTGCGGGCCAGGTTGACGGCCGAAACGAAGCTGTTGACCCGGGCTGTCATGGACCGCTGCTCGATGAAGGTGTCGAAGGCCGGCAGGGCCATACCGAGCAGAATCGCGGCCACAGCCATGGCCACCAGCAGTTCGATGATGGTGAATCCGGAGAGGAAACGCTTATTAGAAAACTTACTTAACAAACTACTCTCGGCTGACTTTGATGCCAGCGAAGAGTTTAGGGCGCCCGCAGGGGAAGAAAACGAAGGACCGATGAGTGGGGCCGTTTTACCGGATGAGTGGTCGACTGGCCGGATGAGCCGCCGAATCGGCTACCAGCGTCTGTTAAGGTTCTTCCCAGCCAGCCGCCCCATCGAAAGTACGCTGGCCGTTCGAATTCAGCGTCAGGACGCGTCCCTGATCCACCGTTCCCGGCGTCGCCGTCAGCGTGAAACTCGCCGCGCCGCCGGCGATCACGATGCCGTAGCGGCCCGCGGCAACGGACTCCGCCTGGCAGATGGCCGGATCGATCACACCATCATCCGCACCACCGGCAGCCGCACCGAGGTAATCGAAGGTCTGGCTGGCGCGGCGCTCGAGGGCCTGCGCGCAGTCGAGAAGATCGGCCATGGCCTCCGAGCGGTAAGTCCGATCGGAGTAGCGCGTGTAGACGGGAATCGCGATGGCAGAGAGCAGAGCCAGAATGGCTACCGCCACCATCAGTTCGATCAGCGTAAATCCCTGTGTGCGCTTCGACATGAGTAAAACTTCCTAACCGTCTGTTTTTGCTAACTTTTCTGTCGGAAAACCGGCTTCAAGGTGCTCGCACATCGATGATGGAGACATCAAAGACGATCCGACGACCGGCCAATGGATGATTGAAATCCACTTCCACGTGCTCTTCCATGACGGCGCGCACAACTCCAGGCAATTCCCCGCCCGGCCCCGAAAAAGACACCATGAGGCCCTCCTCGAGCGCCATGTCTGCGCCGAACCGGTCCCGCCGCAGCGTCTGCACGTTTTCCTCCCGCCGGGGACCGAAAGCATCCTCCGGCTCCATCAGCACCTGCGCATCGTCGCCTGCCCGCATGCCGAGCAGCACCGCCTCGAAACCCGGCAGGAGATTTCCATCCCCGATGGTCAGCATGGCGGGATCACCTCGCCGGGTGGTATCCACCTCTTCACCGGTTTCCAGATGCAGACCGAAGTGCAGACGCACCCGATCGCCCATCTCGATTGCCCGGTCGCCCGGGCCGCTGATCAGGTCACTCATCCGGATGTCGCCTTCTGCCGCCGCTCACGACGGAACTCCAGAAACAGCAGCAGCACCCAGAGGCTGGCGCCGATGAACAGGGCGATGTCGGCCACGTTGAATGCGGGAAAGCCCCAGCGGTCATAGTGGAAACGGATGAAGTCCACTACGTAGCCGTGCAGCAGGCGGTCGATGCCGTTGCCGAGCGCGCCGCCGAGAATGAGCCCGTACACCAGACCCATGAGCCGGTCTCCCACGGGCAGCTTCCGGAGCTCGTAGAGAATGAACACGGTGAAGGCCAGAGCCAGCCCGACGAAGAACCAGCGCTGCCAGCCGCCGCTGCCGGCAAGCATGGAAAATGCCGCTCCGTCGTTGTGCCAGCGGACCCAGCTGAAGATCGGCAGCACGTCCACCCGTTCTCCGTGCGCGAGAGCTGCGGTGACATACCACTTCGTGAGCTGATCCAGCGCCACCACCACGGCGGACAGGCCGAGCCAGCGGTACCAGGCAGGATCCGTGCGCAGAACGTCGTTCATCCGCCGTCGCTCTCCGTCGCGGCCGCACCCAGAATCCTGCGGGCATCTTCCATGTCCCGGTGGATCTGGGCTTTCAGCGCCTCCAGACCGTCAAACTTCTGCTCATCCCGGATCTTGGCCACGAACCGCACGCTCAGCAGAGACCCGTAAATGTCACCGCTGAAATCGAACAGATGCACTTCGAGCAGCGGCTCCCGACCATCCACCGTCGGCCGGACGCCGATGTTCGCCACTCCGTCATAGACCCGGTCGAGCCCCTCCACCTGGACGGCATAGACCCCCTCGAGCGCTGCCCGGTAACGCTGCAGACGGATGTTGGCGGTCGGCACGCCCAGCTGGCTGCCGAGCTGCCGGCCATAGACCACACGCCCCATGATGAAGTAGGGATGCCCGAGCAGCTTTTCCGCCAGGGCGAAATCCCCTTCCGCCAGCACCTCCCGGATCCGGCTGCTGCTCACCCGCTCGTGCTCGAAGGTGAGCGTTCCCATGTGGCTGACGCCGAAGCCGTGCCGGTCCCCGGCCGCTTTGAGCAGATCGTAGTCGCCCTGCTGGTCCTTGCCGAACCGGAAATCGTCGCCCACCACGATGTAACGGATACCGAGCCGTCTGGTGAGCAGTTCCTCGATCACCCACTCCGCCGTCGTGTTCCGTATGCCCTCGTTGAACGGCACGCAGAGCACACGATCCAGCTCCGTACGGCACAGCAGCGTGATCTTCTCCCGGAACCGGGTGAGGCGGGCGGGCACCTTTTCACCGGCGAAGTATTCCCGGGGCTGAGGCTCGAAGGTCAGCAGCATGCTCGGCACGCCGAGCTCCTTGGACTTCGCGAACAGGTGATCGAGCAGCATCCGGTGGCCATGGTGGACGCCGTCGAAGTTACCGATGGTGAGCACGCACCCCTTGTGCTCGGGTTTCAGGCTGTAGATGCCGTGAATGATTTCCATGGGCGGATTATACGGGTTAGGCCCGATGCAGGAGTTGGGAGATGCGACCGCCGGAGAGCCAGACGGCCGCGAGATAGACGGCAGCTCCCGCACCGACGCTCGTCACGAGCCAGCCCGTCCGCTCCAGAACCGGCGCCGTCAGCCAGCGCGCATCGGCAGGTGTCAGCCAGAGCAGCACGCCCGCCATCAGTCCGGTCGCCAGCACACAGCGTGCGAGCATGACGGCGGTGGCCCGGCTGGGGCGGCAGCGTCCGGCACGAGCGAGCCCCCGCCAGAGCAGGAAGGCATTCACACAGGCGGCCGCCGACGTGGCCAGCGCCAGACCCACATGGCCCATGATCCGGAACAGCGCCAGGTTCAGGGCGATGTTCACGCCCACGGACACCACCCCGATCCGGAACGGCGTGGCGGTATTTTCCTGGGCGAAGTACGCGGGTGCCAGCACCTTGACCAGCACGAGCGGCAGCAGTCCCACGGCGAACGCCTGGAGCGACAGCGCGGCCATGGTGGCATCCAGCGCGGTGAGCGCCCCGTGCAGAAAGATACTGCTGATCAGCGGCACGGCGAGCAGATACAGGGCGGCAGCCGCGGGCAGAGAGAAGAACACGCCCACACGGATCCCCCAGTCCAGCGTCTCCCGGAAACCGTCCAGGTTCTCCTCGCTGTCCAGACGGGACAGGTTCGGCAGCAGCACCGTACCGAGGGCGACCGCCACCAGGCCGATGGGCAGCTCGAGCAGCCGGTCGGAGTAGTAGAGCCAGGAAATGCTGCCGGTCATCAGCGTGGAAGCGAGCATGGTGTCGATGAGCGCGTTGATCTGGCTCACCGATGCCGCGAACACCGCCGGCACCAGCAGCACGCCGACCTTGCGCGCCCCTTCATGCGCCATGGAAACCCGGGGCATCACCACCAGGCCCAGCGCCTTCAGCGTCGGGAACTGAAACAGAAGCTGTGCGGCACCCGCGAACACCACCCCCCAGGCCAGAGCGAAGACCGGCTGTGAAAAGCAGCCGGCCGCGAAGAAGATGGCGCCGATCAGAGACAGATTCAGCAGCACGGGCGTGAACGCCGGAATGGCGTAGCGGTGATGACTGTTGAGGATCGCGCCGGCAAAGGCGGTCAGGGAGATGAAGCCCAGATAGGGGAACGTGATCCGGACCATGTCCCGGGCCAGATCGAACTGGTCCGGATTTCCATGAAAGCCGGGCGCGAACACCAGAATGAGCACCGGCGCGATCAGAATGCCCAAGACGACGACGACGAACATGGTCAGGGCCAGGTTCCCCGTCATCACCCGGACGAACTCGACGAGCGCTTCCCGGGACCCTTCCCGGTATCTGGCGAGGACCGGCACGAAGGCCTGATTGAACGCACCCTCCGCGAACAGCCGGCGGAAGAAATTCGGGATCTTGAAGGCGACGAAGAAGGCATCCGCGACGGCGCTGGCACCAAAGAAATTCGAGAGCACCATGTCGCGTACGAAACCGGAGATCCGGGACAGCATGGTCATGGCGGCTACCACACTGCCCTGGAACGCCACATCCTGCTTTTCCGTGTCTTTATCCACGCCGGGAGCCGTGGTTGACATACCCATACCTCGACGGCATATTAGCGCGCCTCAAAAATCTGACACCTGAGGAAATCCTTTGGCTAACAGCCCTCAAGCCCGCAAACGCGCCCGTCAGGCAGAAGGACGGCGCCGTCACAATGCCAGCCAGCGGTCGATGGTTCGCACCTACATCAAGCGAGTCGACGCCGCCATCGAGTCCGGCAACCAGGCCGATGCGGCCGCCGCCCTCGCCACCGCCGTGCCGGTGATCGACGGCATGGTCAACAAAGGCATCATGCACAAGAACAAGGCGGCCCGTCACAAGTCCCGCCTGAACGCCAAGGTGAAAGCCCTGGGCGCCTGAGCACTGTTCCCCGGCCGCGTCCCGCGGCCGACTCCCGCACCTTGCCACCCTGCCCCGTTCGGACGTCAATTCAGAACGACCAGATTGTCTCTGTGGATGATCTCCGGCTCCAGGCTGTAGCCGAGCTTTTCGCCGATCTCTGTGCTTCCCGCACCCAGCATCTTCCGGGTTTCCGCGCTCGAATAGTTGGCAAGACCCTGAGCAACGACCAGACCGTCGCCATCCTCACAGGCAACCAGCTCTCCGCGGGAAAACTCGCCCGTTACCGCAACCACGCCAACCGGCAGCAGGCTGACGCCGCGGTTCTTCAGCGCATTGACGGCGCCGGCATCCAGCGTCAGCCGCCCTTTCACCCGCTGCTGACCGGCGATCCACCGCTTGCGCGCATCGAGTGGTGAAACGCTGGCGGTCAGCAGCGTGCCCACCGGCTCACCGGCGAGAATCCGCCTGAGAACAGTCGGGTCGGACCCGTTCGCGATCACGGTATGTGCTCCGGAGCGGGCCGCGAGCCGAGCCGCCTTCAGCTTCGTGATCATGCCACCGCGGCCGAAGGCGCCGGACCCGCCCACCATGGCATCCAGCGTTTCGTCCGCCGCATCCGCGAAGTCCACCAGCTCCGCGTCCGGCTTCTGACGGGGATCGGCGGCATAGAGCCCGTCGATGTCGGTGAGCACGATGAGCAGATCAGCCTGCAGCAGATTGGTGACCATGGCAGCGAGCGTGTCATTGTCGCCGAAGCGGATTTCATCCGTCGCCACGGAGTCGTTTTCATTGATGACCGGCACGGCGCCGAAATCGAGCAGCGTGGTGAGTGTCGCCCGCGCGTTCAGATAACGCTGCCGGTTGGCGAGGTCATCGTGGGTGAGCAGCACCACGGCGGCATGCCGGCCGTGCCGGGCAAAGGCCCGCTCGTAGGCCTGAACCAGCCCCATCTGACCCACCGCCGCCGCGGCCTGCAGTTCGTGCACGGCTTCCGGCCGGGTCCTGAGCTTCAGCCTGGAGATCCCTTCCACCACCGCGCCACTGCTGACGAGGAGGACCCGACGCCCGTTCTCGAGCAGACCGACGATCTCTTCCCCCAGTGCATCCACCAGCTCTGCCGCCAGGCCCTGCTCCGGGTCGCTCAGCAGGGCACTGCCGACCTTGATCACCACAGTGTCCGAACCGGCCAGCTGCCGACGGATGTCCTGTCCATTACTCATGCACGTAGACCACTTCGGGGCCCTCGTCTTCATCCGGGTCATCCTCATCCCTCTCGCCGAGGTCCGTCCCGGTGAACGCCGCCGCGGCGGGCGAAACCCGGGACGGGCGGACGTCGAGGGCGCTGGCCAGAACGTCTTCGTTGATCCGGGCCTCCAGCTCCGCCTGAGCCTCAGCATAGGCTTCGTCATTCAGAAGCCGCTCGCGCTCTCCGGCGACGGCTTCGGACAGCGCATCGACCAGCGCTTCCAGGCCGGCACCGGTAGCAGCCGAGACGACGTGCAGGGGCGCATCCGGGAAAGCCGCCTCGAACCCCGCTCGAAGATCCGCCACCGCCTCATCGGACAGCAGGTCGGATTTCGTGAGCACGATCCAGGTCGGGCGCTCGGCGAGCGCGGTGCTGTATTCCAGAACTTCCGCGGCAGCAATCCGGGCGTTCTCGAGCGGATCGCTGCCGTCCATGGGGGCCGCATCCACCAGGTGCAGCAGAATGCGGGTACGCGACAGGTGTCGGAGGAACTGGGCACCGAGCCCGGCGCCTTCGGCTGCCCCTTCGATGATGCCGGGGATGTCCGCCACCACGAAGCTCGAATCCGAGCCCGCGCCGACCACACCGAGACTGGGCACGAGGGTGGTGAACGGGTATTCGGCCACCTTCGGCCGGGCCGCGGAGATGGTGCTCACCAGCGTGGATTTACCCGCGTTCGGCAGCCCGAGCAGGCCCACGTCCGCCAGCAGCTTGAGCTGCAGCCTGAGCACGCGATGCTCGCCGGGTTCGCCCGGCGTGGTCCGCCTCGGTGCCCGGTTGGTGCTCGATTTGAAATGGGTGTTACCCACGCCGTGCCGGCCGCCACGGGCCACGACCAGTTCCTGTCCGTCCCGGACCACGTCACCGATGGTTTCCAGGGTTTCCTCGTCCACGACGGAGGTGCCTACGGGCACCCTGACCCGTCGGTCCTCCCCTTTCGCACCCGTCTTGTTCCGGCCGCTGCCGGGCTGCCCGTTCGCGGCACGGTACAGCGGCTGATAGCGGAAATCGATCAGCGTGTTGAGGGCGCTGTCGCCGACGAGAATCACTGTCCCGCCGTCACCGCCGTCGCCGCCGTCCGGGCCACCCCGGGCGACGTACTTCTCCCGCCGGAAGCTCAGGCAGCCGGGACCGCCCTTGCCGGCTTCCACACGGATGGTCGCTTCATCGATGAACTGCATGACTCAGGCGTCAATGAATGAATGGGAGGGCCAAAAAAAACCCCGCTGGCCGCGGGGTTCTTTTTCAGCTCGAGACCGGATCGACGGTCACGAACTTCCGGTTCTGCCTGCCCCGGGTCAGGAACCGCACCTGCCCGTCCGCCTTGGCGTAGAGGGTGTGGTCCTTGCCGCATCCCACGTTCGGGCCGGGGTGGAACTGAGTACCGCGCTGCCGGACGAGAATGTTGCCGGCAGCGACGAGCTCGCCACCGAATTTCTTCACGCCGAGGCGTTTGGATTCTGAATCGCGGCCGTTACGAGTCGAGCCGCCGGCTTTCTTATGTGCCATCTCTGATTACTCCTAGCCGCTGATGCCGGTGATCTTGAGTTGGGTGAACCACTGACGATGCCCCTGACGACGCATGTAGTCCTTGCGACGTTTGAACTTGATGATCCGTACCTTCTTATGCCGATCATGGCCGATCACCTCCGCGGTGACCTTGCCCCCATCCACATACGGCTGACCAACGGTGACCTGATCGCCGTCTGCGACGATCAGCACCTTGTCGAACACTACTTCTTCACCCGGCTCAGCGGTCAGACGCTCCAGCTTGATCACCTCACCTTCGGTGACCCGATGTTGCTTGCCGCCAGAAGAAAACACCGCGAACATATCTTTACTCCTCAAGAGGGTCGGGCACCGAAAAAGCCCTGAAACGCCCAATTTACGTGGCTTCTCGGGCCACTGGCGCATAGGGGTGCCGCGAAAGGCGCGCTATTTTAGGGACAAAGTTACGGGATTACAACGATTCCCGGGGCACCTCGAAGGGCACAGGATCCGCTCGCGACGGATAGAAAAAGGCCGAAAAAACCCCCATAAAAGTGCACAATAGCGCCTCACCCAGTGGCCTTGGAACCAGATGCCAGCCGAGATGCCCGCAGAGCTCGTAATCCCTGCGCCAGACCTTGCGAACGGATCGCCTTCCGTCGCACTCGAATCCGTCTACGAGCTGGTTGCCGAGGACTTCTCGTCGGTCAACCGGCTGATTCCGGCTCAACTGACATCGGATGTGGAGCTGGTTGAAGAGATCGGCCAGTACATCATCGAATCCGGCGGGAAACGACTCCGACCGCTGCTGGTACTGCTCGCCGCCCGTTGCTGCGGATATGCGGGCGCCGATCACATCAAGCTCGCCGCCATCATCGAGTTTCTGCACACGGCCACCCTGCTCCACGACGACGTGGTGGATCATTCGGTGCTGCGCCGGGGCCGTGCGACCGCGAACGCCACCTGGGGCAATGCCCCCAGCGTGCTGGTCGGCGACTTCCTCTACTCCCGGGCTTTCCAGCTCATGGTCGAGCTCGGACAGATGAAGATCATGGCCATCCTCTCCGATGCGACCAATACCATCGCGGAAGGCGAGGTGATGCAGCTGGCCAACGTGGGTAACTGCCAGATCGGCGAGTCACAGTACATGGAGGTCATCCGCTGCAAAACGGCGCTGCTGTTCGAAGCCTCCACTCATACCGCTGCGGTGCTTTCCTGCCCCAAGCAGGGAACGCAGAGGCATCTCAGGCAGTTCGGCGAGCATTTCGGTCTCGCCTATCAGCTGGTGGACGACTGGCTCGACTACGCGGGTGAATCGGAATCCATGGGCAAGAACGTGGGTGACGACCTGGCCGAGGGCAAGCTGACGCTGCCGCTGATCCACGCTCTGGCCCGCGGCAGCGAACAGGACCGCCGCCTGCTCACCGAGAGCATCTCCGCCCGGAGCGTGGACGCGCTGCCCGATGTGCTCCGGATCGTCCGCGACACGGGCGCACTCGATTACACGAAAGCGGCAGCCAGAACCCAGAGCGAGCTTGCCATCGGCTGCCTCGAAACCCTCCCGGACAACGCCCATCGGGACGCTCTGGAAACACTCGCCCACTTCGCAACGGCCAGATTGAACTGATCAGCCAATGATCCGTCTGCTGCCTTCCTGCGCAGGCCTGCTTGCCCTGTCGTGGCTGATGCCCGCCGCCGCCGGACTGGCGCTGTCACCCTGCATCCTGGACGGCGGTACCGGCATCGCCAGTGCTGAAGCCCGCTGCGGCTGGCTGACCCGGCCTGAAAACCCGGAAGCGCCCGAGGGCACGCAGATCAGGCTCAGAGTGGCCGTCGTCCCGGCACTCAGCCCGAACCCCAGGCCGGACGCACTGACGGTGATCAATGGTGGTCCGGGCGGTTCCTCCATCGACATGTATGCGGACATGGCGGCCACCTTCTCGGCCATCCGCCGGGAACGGGACATTCTCATCATCGACCAGCGCGGCACGGGCGCATCGAACCCGCTCGATTGTCCCCGGCTCGAATCCGCCGGGATGGATGAGAGCGAAAGTGTCATACGTGAGGCTGCCCGGGCCTGTCTGGACTCGCTGCCCGGCGACCCGCGCTTCTACACCACGAGCGTGGCCGTTCAGGATCTGGAAGCCGCACGTCTCGCCCTCGGATATGCTTCATTGAACGTCTACGGCGTGTCCTATGGCACCCGCGTGGCCCAGCATTACGCCCGCCGGTTTCCCGATCGGGTCCGGACGCTGATCATCGACGGGGTCGCACCGCCGGAGGTGCCCCTCGGCCCCATCGCCGCGCTGAATGCACAACGGACCCTGGATCGCCTGTTCGAACGCTGTGCGGGCGACGAGGCCTGTCACGAGCGGTTTCCGGATCCAGACGCGCAGTTCACGGCTCTCAAGGCGCGGCTCGAGGCGGGGCCGATCCCCGTCACGGCGGCGCATCCGGTCACCGGCGTTCCCACATCCATCGACGTCACCCGCAACCACCTCCTGATGACGGTCCGGATGATGAGCTACGCCCCGGAGACCACCCGGCTGATTCCGCTGATCGTCGATGAGGCCGCCAGCCGTGAGAACTACGTGCCTCTGGCGGCAAACGCGCTTCGTATCGAATCGGAACTCTCGGGCGCCATCCGTTTCGGCATGCACAACTCGGTGATCTGCACCGAGGACGCGCCTTTCTTCGGAAATCTGGACCTGCCGGCCCTGGAAGGGACCTATATCGGGCCGCAGCAGGCGGAATCGCTGATCAGTATCTGTCGTGAATGGCCTGCCGGACCGATGGACGACGATCTCCGCAAACCGCTCACCGTCGACGTGCCGGTACTGATCCTCTCCGGTGAAGAAGATCCCATCACACCGCCGGAGTACGGTGATATGGCCCACCAGTCGCTGCCGGACAGCCTGCATCTGATCGGCGCCGGTCAGGGACACGGGGTGATCGGCCGTGGCTGTTTTCCTGGAATCGTCACGGATTTCGTCGAACAGGGATCCCTCGAAGGACTGAATACGGACTGCGCCGGACGGCTCACGCATCCCACTTTCTTTGTCAATCTCATGGGGCCGGTGGCAGCGGGCGAACGGACCTCCGAGGAGGACGCGCCATGATCCGCGCCGAGGGGCTGATGAAATCGTTTGGGGAGGTCAGAGCGGTGCGCGAGGTGTCGTTTGCTGCCGCGGATGGCCGGGTAACCGCATTGCTCGGTCCGAACGGCGCCGGTAAGTCCACCTGCCTGCGCATCCTCTCCACCATTCTGCAACCCGATGCCGGTTCCGCCTGGATCGACGAGCACGGAGTCAATGACGACCGGCATGCGGTGCTGCGCGCCATCGGCGTTCTGCCTCACGCGACCGGCCTCTACACGCGGCTCACCGCCCGGGAGAACATCGCCTACTTCGGCCAACTGCACGGCATCGGCAGATCCGCACTGGCTGAGCGCATCGACAGCCTGGCAGACGAACTCGAGATGGGCGGATTCATCGACCGCAAGGTGGAAGGTTTCTCTCAGGGGCAGCGGATCAAGGTGGCCCTGGCCCGGGCGGTGGTCCACAACCCGCAGAATCTGATCCTGGACGAGCCGACCAACGGCCTTGACGTCATGGCCACCCGTGCGCTCCGCGAAATCATCCTGAACCTGAAACGGCAGGGCCGCTGCGTGCTCTTCTCGAGCCATATCATGCAGGAGGTGGCCAACCTCTGTGACGACGTCGTCATCATCGGCGGCGGCGAGGTCCGTTTTCAGGGCACGCTGGATGCCCTGGTCCGCGAGAGCGGCGAGAACGATCTCGAAGACGCCTTCATCCGGATGGCGGGCGTCGGGGAATGAGCGGCTTCACAACCGTGCTCGTGAAGGAGTGCCGTGACAACCTGCGTGACCGGCGCACCATCCTTTCCTCGTTTTCTCTGGCCGTGCTCGGGCCCGTGCTTTTCATCGGCCTGATGTCGTTTGTCCTCAATACGGCCCTGGGCGAATCCGATGAACCCGCGGAAGTCAGCATCACGGGTGCGGCGTACGCACCGGATCTGATCGCCTTTCTGGAATCCCAGAACACCAGGATCACCTATATCGAGACAGACGACCCGCGCACCGAGGTGGTGGGACGCCATCATCCGCTCGTGCTGTTCATTCCGGAGGACTACCAGGCGCGTTTCACCGCGGGACTGATGGTCCCTGTGACGCTCTGGCACGACAGCTCTCAGATCGGTTCCTCCCGCCGTAATTTCTCGGCCGTACGGGCCATGATCAGCACCTATGCCCGGACGATCGGCGTCCTCCGGCTGCAGCTGCGCGGGGTGGACCCCACCATTGCCAATCCCATCGTGGTGCGTGAGATGGATACCGCCTCACCCGCCGCCCGGGCGCTCACGGTGCTGGCCACCCTGCCCTATCTGCTGGTGCTCGTCGTCTTCATGGGCGGTTTCTATCTGGCCATCGACACCACCGCCGGGGAACGGGAACACGGATCCCTCGAGCCGCTGCTGTGCCAGCCCATATCCCGCGCCCAGCTGGTGCTGGGGAAGACCTCGGCTGCAGCGCTCTTCAGCGCCCTCTCACTGGTGCTGTTCCTGATCAGCTTCGCTCTCGCGATCCCCTTTGCACCTCTGCACCGGATCGGGATGTCGCTGGAGGTGGATCTGGCCATGAGCGCGGCCATATTCGGCGTCTCCACGCCACTCATGCTGTTCGGTGCTTCGGTGCTCACGGCGGTGGCCTCCTGGGCCAAGAGCTACAAGGAGGCGCAGACCTATCTCACCGTCGTCATCCTGGTGCCCACCCTGCCGCTGATCGTCACGCAGATGATGAGCATCGAGCCTTCCGCGGCGCTCATGACGGTGCCGTCCCTCAGCCAGTCCATGCTGATCAATCAGCTGATCACCGGCGAGGCCGTCGATCTGACCCACGTGGTCATTTCCATGGCAACGACCGGACTCGCCGCGGCCGCCATGATCCGGCTGACCATCTGGCTGTACAACCGGGAACGGATTCTGATCTGAAGCGCGAGTTGCGCCGCTCTGGCAATGCTCAGCGCGCGAAGAGGAATTCCGTCACGCCAACGCCGATGATGTTGTAGAAAGCGACGTGGCGACCACCGAAGAGCACCGCCGGTTTCGGCGGACTGACCGGCATGGCTTTCAGCCCGTGTTCGGCAAAGACCGCTTCCACGGCCTCCCGACCCTCCACTTCGTAGCAGAGGTGATAGATGCCTGTGTCGACCCGCTTGAGAACGGCATCAATCGGGCTTGGTCCCTCCGCCGGTGTGATCAGCTCGATGTCCGGAGCCGAGTCGGAGCGGCACATGGCCAGATGAACGTTCTGCAGCGGATCATGGATCAGATCACCGATGTCGTATCCCTGCGCCCGGAGGAACCGGCTGATCCGCTCCGTGGATCGCACCGCCAGGCCGAGATGATGAAAGCTGAACGGCAGGCTCAAACCGGCACCCTTGCATAGTAAGCGACGTTGATGGACAGACCGCGGCGCTCGCACTCCTCCACCGATTTCGTCGGGTAGGGGACGTGCAGCCGTTGTTCGATTACATATCCGGAGGCCTCGATCATCTCCTCCACCACGGCGACGCGATCGAAAAGAAAAATGTGATCGATCGCAGGTGCGTTCACGCAGGTGGTGAGGTAGGAAAGGCCACCCGGCACCGTGCATTCACGGAGCTTCGTCAGGAACGCTGCCGGCTGCTCGACATGTTCGAGCACCTCACCCATGACGGTCATCGTGTAACGTTCTACCGGCTCGAACTCGAGGAAATCGAGCTCATGCAGCTTCAGCCGTTCGCCCGGCGGATAGCCATGATGACCGAGAATCGCTTGAGTTTGCGCGAGGCTCGTTGCGCTGATGTCGACGCCGGTCATGGTATCGAAACCACCGATCTGCGCCGCCTGCAGAAAGTAGTAGCCGTGTCCCGGCCCCACCTCAAGGTAACTGCCCCCCTGCTGTTCCGGGAAGTTGTCCACGAAGAAGTGATGCATGGCGTTGTGGTTCGGCCACAAAAAGGAAGTGATGGCGAGGCCATACATGTATTTACTCATGTAGGTCGGGTTGTGATAGACCCGCTCGCCCACTTCCGCATAGGTCGAACAGCGATACCGTCTGTGCTTCAGGAAGTAGAACTGCTCTTCCTGGGTATCCCGGACGATGGTGTTATAGCACTCGGCGAGATATTCGATCCCGTGTCCCTGTGCAGTGCAGAAAGCCAGATAGGATTCCAGATCGGCCGCGTCGCCCTCCGGCAGCTTCGCCCTGGATTTGTCTATGTGGTTCTTATGCGCCGGGTTCTGCTCGACGATGCAATGCAGCAGTTGTCCCACAAGCGTCTTTTCACTCATCCCTGTCAGTACCCCTGATATACGAAGGTGGTCGCGGAATTGCTCAGAACCCAGGCGGCGAGGATCACCATGGCTATCACCGTCGCCGCCAGGACCTCTTTGAGAATGCTCAGGAACCGCCCGGACATCATCTCCCTTCCTCATTTCCTTCCAGAACCAGGCGCTTCACCAGGATCGCAAACGTCCTGTCCAGCCTGCCCTTGTCCTTGAGATGCAGATGATCCCGGTAGGCCCCGGCCGGCGGATGCAGTCCGGGATGATCCCAGAACCGGACCATACCATCACCGTGAACGGCGACCACCCTTTCCACCTCATCGCCGATGTCCGCGGCAATCTCTGCGATTCCCTCCTTTCGGAGGTAGGCGGGATTCAGCGGCGGAACGTAGACGGCCGCAGGCCCATCGAATGCGGCGAGAGACTTCACTATCCGGCGGAGGATGCGGTGATTCAGCTGATCCTCGTCCATGCTGGTGGCCATGGCGAAGTATTCGCTCGTCGT
The DNA here is from genome assembly GCA_030425195.1 of Gammaproteobacteria bacterium. Lineage (GTDB taxonomy): Bacteria > Pseudomonadota > Gammaproteobacteria > Pseudomonadales > Azotimanducaceae > SZUA-309. Next base: position 87,179 of record JAUIAV010000009.1, read on the forward strand.
CTCCGCTCCGCTGTAGGCGCGCCAGAAATCCGGACCCGTCATCTGCTCGATGGGTTTCGGCACCTTCCGCTCCTGCCGGACGGCCGGATTCCAGCGATTGAGCGCCGTCTGAGCCTTGAGGTTCAACGCATAACCCGCTATCGGCATTCCGCTGATCCGGCCAAGCCCGAAGTCCACGAGCTGTCCCGGGCGCATCTGCGCGAGATGCAGGCCGAGAGTTCCGACCTCCCTGGGCACCAGTCCCAGGCCGATGGCGCGTAGGTTTTCCCAGCGCGATATCGCATGGGTGTTGAACACCCACCAGGGATTGACGGCAACGACAATGGCAGCGGGATCGCCCGACCTGGCGTGCTCGACCGCCAGCAGCGTTTCGTAGAGCGCCGCGGCCTGGAGCAGGTAGATGGAGACGTGTGTTTCCATGCCGGTGCGGTTCAGCCGGCTTGCGACGATGTCTGGCAGCAGTCGCCAGCCAACCCGCCCCCGTTGATCCGTGAGGCGCATGTTGATGCTGGACCCGGCGATCCAGGCGACGTGCCCGGGTGGTGCCGCGACATCCCGGAAACCGACGGGTCGGGCTCTCTCAACGGACGCCATCGAGGCGTTCGCGCTGAGCCTGCTGTCGAACATGCTGACCAGCCCGGTATCGGGCAGGTTCGAGAGCACCGAACCACCTGCGGCCGTAAGCAGGCCCGCCAGCAGCAGTACCCGGATCAGGCTGGACCAGCTCGGCCAGAGCGGCTCGGTGTGCCAGCGGTCAAGAAGCCGGATCATGCGCTCCACCCGAACAGTGAGCTGTAGAAGGCCGCGAGCCTGTCGGTGGAGATCACGAGCAGCGGAAAACTCATCAGCACGTAAACAAACGTGATCCCCGTAGCCGTGGTTCGCGCCAGCGTCTCGTTGCGGATCAAGCGGCTCAAGGACCACTTCCGATTGCCCAGCAGGCGCAAAACGATCAGCCCCAGACTGTGATAGATCCCGAAGATCACCAGCGACAGCGAGAGATCGTGCCACAGGGCGATGGTCATCATCGTCGCCACCACTGCCCGGTACTGCGTCCTCGCTCGCATCCCGCCCGCGGGTACGAACACGTTCCGCTGGGCGAACCGCGTGAGCGACATGTGCCAGTTGGCCCAGAAGAGCTGCAGGTTTCTCTGCAGGTACGGGTAGTGGAAGTTCTCTTCCAGCCGAACTCCAAAAAGACGGGCAAAGCCGATGGCGAGATCCGCATATCCAGAGAAATTGAAATAGAAGTACCAGGCAAAGGCCACGAGCGCGAGGATGAGCGGTACCTCGAGCGCCTCGAACTGCGTCACCATGACGACGCTGGGCGCCAGCAGCTTCGCAAGAATGAAGAGCTTCACGAGACCGAGCACGATCCGCTGCAAGGCGATCGAAAAGTCCTCAGCGTCAGCCCGCGTCCGGGCGATACCGGTCAGATCGAGCTCTTTGAACTGACAGATGGGGCCTGTCACCAGCACGCAGGGAAAGAGCCCGTAAGCGAGCACGTCTACAGCCGGTGGATCCAGCAATCCCAGATAGCGCTGGATCGCGAGGTCCAGGGCTCTGAACGTGGCAAAAGACAAGCCGACCGGAATGAATACGTCCCGGATCGCATCGAGCTGACCCAGGGTCGGAGAAAAGGCCCACAGTACGTCTGCCAGCCCTTTGTTGAGCGGACCGACGAACGCATCGCCCAGGAGCTTCCAGGCAACCATGGGCGCGAGCAGCGCGATGAGATGGGAGAAGAACGCGACCCGTCTGGCGAGACCTTGTGGTACCCGGTCCAGCAGCGACCAGACTGGCGGAATCAGCATCCAGTAAAGGAGGTAGAAAAACGCCAGACGCGGAGCGATCGCGGCAATGAGCACAACGCCTGACAGAATCCACACCAGCTTCCGGGCGAGAGCCCCACGGCAGAGATAGAACGCGGGAATCGCGATCAGCACGACGGCAAAGAGATCGTAGAAGTAGCTGGTGGCGTCGAAACCACCACTCATGCTGTTTCGGGGCGCTCCGTCAGAGCAAGTCGAATGTAGCCCGGCGTGCCCGGCAACCCGGCGATGGCAGACGTCCAGCGCGTGTCGGTCTGCTGGCTGAACGAATGCCGCGGGTAGAAGTCGGCGGCTGGAACGTTTTTGGGCGTCTCCAGGAAGTCACCTTCGAGCCGCGTTACCCCCCGGTCTGCGGCCAGGGAGGCAATGCCGGAGAGAAACGCCGTCTCTATGCCGCGACCAAGCACCCGGCAGCTCATCAGCAGGGTTTCGATCTCACCAACGTCGTCGTCGATGCGGACCAGGCACACGCCTGTCAGTCCGTACTTTCCAAACCGATCCTGAGCGTTCATGCAGAGCACCAGCCAGTCCTCTGCCTGGCTCAGCGCGGTCACCTCCTCGAGCGTTTTGCGGCGCGTGGAGAGGTTGAACTGATTGGTCTTGTTGATGAGCTGATGAACCCTGGCCAGGTGGCTCGGCATTGCGGCGAAAACACTCACCTCCAGCTCCAGCGCCTCGAGGTAGGCTGCTTCGCTGCCGGTGGAACGAAGCTGCTCACGGGACTTGTCTGCGGCCACCATGAACACCCGCTGCCTGTCTTCTTCGGTGATCGTCGACTGCTCGAACCAGCGGGCTTCGCGCAGGCGCTTCGGAAACGTCGCCAGGTCTTCAGGAACCTGAAAACAGGTGACTTCCGGCAGCATCGAGCGCATCTGTTCGATCTCGAAGGGATTGTCATCGACGAATACCACGCTGTCCGTGCCTATGTTGAGATCCGCTGCGATCTGCTGGATCGCCAGATACTTGGGATCCCAGTTCACCTGATAGCTGCTGAGGTGCTCACGGCGCAGCAGCATCTCGTCGTGCTCATCGAAGACCTGCCAGGCGTCCGCTTCATTGTTCTTGCTGGAGACGGCCAGAAAGACGCCCTGGGCACGCCACGCCAGCAACTGCCGCTGAAAATCACGGAAGACCGAGCCCGGAAAATCCCGACCGAGCTGAATCCCCCCCAGCCCATCCTCGCCGATGACACCTCCCCAGAGCGTGTTGTCGCAGTCGACGACAATGCACTTTTTGGGCGGCCGCGTTTCTCTGATCAGCGTTCTGGCTAGGAGTCCAGCCAGCTCGAAGTGGAACTCCTCGACATACGGCTGACGGTAGAGGTACCACTTCGCAGGGTCGCGGGCTCGTTCCGCGCCCAGAGACCGTTCCAGCGCATCCAGATCGAGCAGGCGAATGTTCCCGTGCTCCCGCAGACGTTCCTGCACGTGGCGGCAGATTTCCTGATGCAGCGAGCTGGCGGCGCTCCGCCCCACAGCGGCCAGGTCCCAGGCCGGGTGGTCCGGACAGGGCGGCAGGTTCAGGCAGAGGGTGCCCTGAAAACGGTTGCTGAGATGCACGATCGCATCCAGCAGCATGTCGACCTGAGCGAGGAGCGCGGCGTACGCCTCGTCCTCTGCCCGCACGAGCGTATCCAGAGCCTCTTCTGCCAGATCTTCGACCCGCCAGAGCAGCACGATGGCGTCCGTTTCATCGGAAAAGTAACTGTCCGGCGAGTAGCAGAGGGCCAGCACCTGGTTGTAGTCGGCAAGCTCTATGGCCGGCATCAGGCCTTGCTCGAGCAGCCCGGCGCCCACGTAGGGAATCAGTGGATCTGCCGTGAAGGTGGCGGCAACCCCGACGCGATACCCCGCATCGGCATCGCGATTCTCTTTGCGCCAGCGGCGCCAGGTTTTTTGAGCGTCGAGAAGCGGGTTCATGAACAACGTGGCTGAATCAGATCGTGACGCCTTTCTCTGTCAGTACCTGTCTGGCGATGCCGATGGTGTTCATCTTCATCATCTCGCCCGTCGACAGCTCGACGTCGAAGGTCATCTCGATGGCGGAAACCAGCGACATGGCGGCGAGGCTGTCCCACTCTTCGACCGAATCGGGCGAGCTCTCGTCGGAAAGGTCCTCGGCAGATACCTCCAGCACCTCTGAGAACAACGCAATCAGTGGGTCCAAGGCAACACCCCTCAAATAAAACGCGTGACCATAGTGGATCACCCAGAGGAAGTCCACGCTGACCAGCGCACCCCGGGCGACGGAGGTGGTTGTTGTGCTCTCGAACGCCTCGCGTACAATACGCGGCCCCGGGGCGGCCGTATCCCGTCAGCCGCACCACCTCATCGGAGTGTAGCTCAGCTTGGTAGAGCACCACGTTCGGGACGTGGGGGCCGGAGGTTCAAATCCTCTCACTCCGACCAACTCTCCCTCTTTAGAATCAATGGGTTAAGTTCCGTTGATAGTGACTTGTACCAGACTTGTACCCGAAATAGGTCGAATCGCCACACTTCCCCTCTGGCGAGGGTAGTAGCGGTCATGTCTGGGATCGATGCGAAGCATCACGTTCAAACGCCACCGTGCCGCCGGACCTGAGGCATATCGATACCCCTTGGGCTATCTTTGCCGAGACGACCCTACGATGTGAGAAGTGTGCCAGCCTATGAAGCTCTACGTGTGTCAGCTACGCGGCCCCGTGGTCGGAGACAAATCCAGCGACGCCTATCCGACGAAGGTGCTCTGTCAAGACTGTGTGGGTGCCGACGAACGGATTCGTCCTGATGCCCTGATCTTATCCAAGCAGGATTGGGATGCTTCTTGGCCTGAAGAATGTGAGGAGTGCGGATACGATCCCAGAGATGACTGATCAGAATAAATGAATACGAACCATCCGATGGGCAGTGGGAACCAGCTATCGATCCCCAAAGCACAACGAAGACCCCATGCCGCTCTTTGAGATAGACAAAAAATCCCTACGGCCAGTTGAACAACTGGACTTCGGCCTCGAAAAGGAGCTTCAGCACCTGATTGAGACCAACCTTGAACCAGTTTTCAACTGCCGCTTCGTAGCCTCCGAGTTTCCCACCGGCTCTCAGCATTCAGGAAGGATCGATACCCTCGCTCTTTCCGAGGAAAACAACCCGGTAATCATCGAGTATAAGAAGGTAGTTTCTTCTGACCTGATCAATCAAAGTCTGTTCTATCTCGCATGGATTCACGACCATCACGGCGATTTTGAGATTGCGGTCCAGAAGGAGCTCGGCCCTAGTGTTGAAGTAGATTGGTCGGACGTTCGCGTTATTTGCATAGCTCCCAACTACAAGAAGTATGACCTACACGCTGTTCAAGTTATGGGCGCCAATCTTGAACTTTGGACTTACAGACTGTTCCGAAACAGCAGTTTGTATCTAGAGGAGGTCTTTCAGAAGTCGTATTCAGTAGTTGGTGGTTTATCGACCGAGAAGACGCTAACGGCTGGACAGAAGGCAGCGATTACCCGAAAAACTGGCTCGTACACTGTTGAAGAGCACTTTAAAGGAAAGCCTGAGAAGATTGCTGAGATGGCACATGCCATTCAGGAGCACATGCTAGGTCTCGATCCAGCGATGGAGGAGGTGCCCAAGAAGCTCTATGTGGCCTACAAGATATCGCAGAACATCGTCTGTATGGAGATACAGAAGCAACGCCTACTTCTCTATCTCAAGCTCAACCCCGAGGAGGTAGAGTCCATACAAGGGATTTCGAGGGATGTGCGTAACATCGGGCACTACGGAACAGGTGATCTGGAGTTGTCCTTGAAAAAGATGGAAGACATCGATTCAGTGAAACACCTGCTCGATCTCGCTTACCAGAAGGTGGGTGGTTGATACGACCCACGGATTCCCCAGCGGACGACAATTGTGAGTAGTTTGGCCGTTCGTTTCGTTTACCAACAGATCAGTAACTGCTTTATGTGGTTGCCGTGCGCTCCTTGAGCATTTTCCGCTCAAGCGCCTAATGGGGAGTTCACATGTCCGAGCTTCAAGATCAGAACGTTTTTTACAAGTATCGTCCCATTACTTCGAACTATTCGAAGAAGATGCTAAGGAATTACTTTCTCAGGTATGAGCTTTGGCATGCAAAACCGGGGTGCTTGAACGACCCCTTCGATTGCATGCCGTGCGTGACGTTTGAAGGTAAGGCAGATAGGGGTTTGAGCACGGCATTCTTCAAAGAAATACATGAGCGAACTGGCGTTCTGTCAATGTCTAAGAACCCCGTAAGTACCCAGCAATGGAGCTACTACGCGGAAGATCACAAAGGCGTGTGTATTGGATTCAATATGCGGCATGTGGACCCGCGGGAACGGTACCACGTTGCGTATGAAACAAGTCGTGTGGTGATTCCCCACGAACTCATTGTGAGCGACGACGAATCGGATCAGAGAGAGGTCCGAAAACTCATGCTAAAAACCGTCACTACGAAGGCACCGAATTGGAGCCATGAGGACGAGTATCGATTTCTAAAGTCGAGCGAGGGAACAGCAACGTTTCCCGCAGACAGCCTCGTCTCAGTGTACTTTGGCTACAAGTGCTCTGAGTCAGACATCAGCTACATCCAGTCGTTGGTAAGGCGCTCAAGTGCCGCGCCTCACTTCGCTATGATGATCCCCACGGAAGACAGTAGTTACGATATGGAGATTCACGCGGAAGATGATTTTGAGCGCCTTCGAAAAATGGCGAGGGAGCGCGTGCCTGCGTGACTTAGTTGGCTTTGGGGCAGAGACTACTGATCTCTTAACCGCCCAAGTCTATCTACAAGAGCGTATATGCCCGTAAACGGCCCATTTTGATCATACCCATTTCGCTCTCGCGCCAACCGCTGTGCTCTCTCATTGGCGTCGGGCAAACTGGCTTTCGTGCGAGCGTACAGGTCGGCATCGCCCTTACTGTAGTCAGGGATATATTGTTTCAGCCGTCTATAGACATTGTGTCGATCTATGGGTGCAAGGACATCTTCGAAATGGAGCAGTAGCCATAGTTCAAAAGATGGTACGGAGGGATAGGCGGTAAATTTGACGCTGGAATTGTTGTCATTGCGATATCCCTTATCGTTAAGGGCCTCCGTCTTCTGGAGGGCTTGAACAAAGTGGTGGTGGTCATCCCTATCGAAGACAACGCAAATCTCCTCAAACGAGCGTTTTCTGATCTGATATGCACCATCTAGGAAGATTCTTTCAGCATCCTCAACCATCCGAAGTGGATTGGTGTGCTCGTGATGAACCCTAATATTCGCGTTTGGAAGCCTGAGGTCTTGACGAATCTCCTCGAAGTAATTGGGTTCCGTTTTTTCGCCTTCGCAGACAATCAACAGTCTATCGAATGAACCGCCCCGGGTTTGTCGGAGGCTCCAACCCTTGAGAGGATGGAGCAATGAGCACACAAAATCGATATTCCCCGGAGTTTCGGGAAAGAGCCGTTCGGCTGGTTGAAGAACTGGTGAAGGAGGGATCGTCGGAATGGTCGGCGATCAACTCGCTGTCGGAGCAGCTGGGCTGCGTCCCGGAGACCCTCCGTCGCTGGGTGCGGCAGTCACAGACAGACCAAGGTAAGCGCCCTGGCATGACGACGGACGAGCTGGAAGAGCTCAAGCGACTTCGGCGTGAGAACCTGGAGCTGAAACGGTCAAACGAGATCCTGCGCAAGGCCTCAGCGTATTTTGCCCAGGCGGAGCTCGACCGCCGACCGAAGTGATGACGTCGTTCATCGACGAGCACCGTGAGGAGTACGGGGTCGAGCCGATCTGCGCAGACTTGCCGATCGCCCCGTCCACTTACTATGCCCACAAGGCCTGTGAGGTGGATCCCGATCGTCGCTCGGATCGAGAGAAGCGAGACGCAGGGCTCGCAGATGAGATCCTGCGGGTCTGGAACGCGAACTTCCGTGTGTACGGGGCACGGAAGATCTGGCGACAGCTGAGGCGGGAAGGGTTCGACGTTGCCCGCTGCACCGTGGAACGGCTGATGCGCAAGCTGGGCATCCGTGGTGCTGTGCGCGGTAAGGGCTACAAAACGACGGTGCCCGACTTCGCAGCACAACGTCCCGCAGATCTCGTTGAGCGGGTCTTTACAGCCACAGCCCCCAACCAGCTGTGGGTGGCTGACATCACCTATGTGGCGACCTGGCGAGGTCCCGTTTACACGGCGTTCGTCATCGACGTGTACTCGCGGATGATCGTCGGCTGGCGGGTCTGGAACTCGCTGAGAACGGATCTGGTGCTCGATGCGCTGGAGCAGGCGCTATACGCTAGGCAAGGCACTGAAGGCCTTGTCCATCACAGCGATCGAGGCAGTCAGTATCTCTCGATCCGTTACACAGAGCGGCTGGCAGAAGCGGAGATCGAATCGTCGGTTGGCAGCAAGGGAGACAGCTACGACAACGCCATGGCGGAGAGCATCATCGGGTTATACAAAACCGAATCGGTCTGGCCGCAGGGCCCATGGAAGAACCTCGATCAGGTCGAATATGCGACGCTGAAGTGGGTGAGCTGGTATAACAACCAACGGCTGCTGGAGCCGATCGGTAACATCCCTCCGGTCGAGTTCGAGGCTGCCTACTACGAGCAGGAAAATCGTCAGGCCGTGGCAGCCTGACTCACACTATCGAGCCTCCGGGAAACCCGGGGCGGTTCACACATGGAACGGATCGGCTTGTTTGTCGATGTGCAGAACATCTACTACACCACACGGCACGCCTACGGCAGGCAGTTCGACTACCGCGCCCTATGGAACGTCCTGGCCCGAGATAGCGTGATTGAAGTGGCCAACGCCTACGCCACCGATCGCGGCGACGAGGGTCAGCGGAAGTTTCAGGCGGCGCTCAGACACATCGGTTTCACTGTGAAGCTCAAGCCTTACATTCAGCGCGCCGACGGCTCGGCCAAGGGTGACTGGGATGTGGGGATCACCATCGACGTGCTGCAGAACGCACCAGAGCTGGATCGGATTTACCTGCTTTCGGGGGATGGCGACTTCGATCTGCTGATCGACACTGTGCAGACGCAACACGATACGCCTGTGGAGGTGTACGGCGTGCCGGCATTGACCGCGGACTCCCTGGTTCGAGCGGCGAGCGCCTTTCATCCCATCACCGAAACGCTGCTGATCTGATCATGCCTCTGGTACAGCTGCAAAACGCCCATCTCGCGTTCGGCCATGTTCCCCTGCTCGACGACGTGAACCTCATCATCGAGGCCCGGGAACGGGTCTGCCTGATCGGCCGCAACGGCACGGGCAAATCCACTCTGCTGAACGTGCTGAACGGGCAGCAGGTGCTGGATTCCGGCACGCTCAGGATCGACGCCGGCGTCAAAGTCGCCAAGCTGGCGCAGGAAGTGCCGGAGGCCGCGACGGCCACGCTCTACGATACCGTCGCGATGGGACTGGGGGATCTGAGCGGCTTGCTGTCTCGCTATCACAGTTTGAGCCACGAGGTTGCCACGGGAGATGCGCAGACGCTCGAAGCGCTGAGCACGGTGCAGGCGGAAATCGATCGGATCAGCGCCTGGGATGCTTCACAGCGGGTGGATGCCATCCTGAGCAGGCTCAATCTGCCTGCGGATTCACTCATGGCTGAATGCAGCGGCGGCATCCGCCGCCGCACCATGCTGGGCCAGGCGCTGGTTGGCGAGCCGGATCTGCTGCTGTTGGATGAACCCACCAATCATCTGGACATCGACTCAATCACGGCGCTCGAATCAGCTCTGCTCACCTATTCCGGTGCCGTGCTGTTCATCACCCACGACCGCACCTTCATTGACGATCTTGCCACCCGCATCATCGAGCTCGACCGGGGCACGCTGAATTCTTACCCCGGTACCCATGCCGAGTACCTCAAGCAGAAAAACGCCGAGCTCGCGGCAGAAGAGGAAAGCAACCGCAAATTCGATCAGCAGCTCGCCGAAGAAGAGGTCTGGATTCGCACCGGCATCAAGGCGCGGCGTACCCGCAACGAGGGCCGCGTGCGCCGGCTTGAAGCCATGCGGCTCGAACGCAAGGCCCGTATCGAACGCCAGGGATCGGTGAAGCTCGGCCTGGACTCGAGCGCCGACTCAGGAAAGATCGTCATCGAAGCGGACAAGGTCAGCTTCTCCTACGACGACCAACCGATTCTCCGGGAGTTTTCGACGACCATCCTTCGCGGCGACCGGGTTGGCGTGATCGGCCCCAACGGCAGCGGTAAGAGCACGCTGCTGAAGCTGCTGCTGGGCGAGCTCGAACCTTCCGGTGGGTCTGTGCGACAGGGCACGAAGCTGCAGATCGCCTACTTCGATCAGGAGCGCATCCAGCTGCAGCCGGAGCGCTCCGTCCGTGACAACGTTGCCGATGGTACGGATCAGATCGAGATCGGCGGCAAGTCCCGCCACGTGATCGGCTATCTGCGTGACTTTCTGTTCTCTCCGGAGCGTGTGAACTCGCCTGTAAAAACACTATCCGGCGGCGAGCGCAACCGGCTGCTGCTGGCGAAGCTGTTCGCGAAGCCCGCTAACCTGCTCGTGCTGGACGAACCCACGAACGATCTGGACGTGGAAACGCTGGAGCTGCTCGAAGAGCTGTTGAGCAGTTTCGATGGGACGCTACTTCTGGTCAGCCACGACAGAGCCTTTCTCGATCAGACCGTCACCAGCACGCTGGTGCTGGAAGGCGATGGCCGGGTTGGCGAGTACGTCGGCGGTTACTCCGACTGGAAACGCCAGGCGGACGCAGCGCGCACGAAGGAGGCTGAGGCCAAGCCGAAGAAAACCAGGGAATCCCGCAAGCCGGAAAACGCTGCCAGACCGTCAGGGCGTCAAGCCGGGCTCAGCGGCAAGGAAAAGCGGGAGCTGGATGCTCTACCTGGCCGGATCGAGGAACTGGAAGAGAAACAAGCGGCGTTGACCGATGAGACGGCGAAGGCCGATTTCTATCAGCAGGATCGCGAGCGTGTTGAGGCGGCGCTGCAGTTGCTTACCGATGTGACGAACGAGCTCGAGCAGGCCTATCAGCGCTGGTCTGAACTGGAAGAAGCGCAATCTAGCTGAGGGCGAGCCGGATTGAGCGATTCGCTCAGCCGGGATCCAAGGTAGTATTTGCCTTGTGAGTCAATCGCTTTGCCCATTCTGCAATCCTGATGAAACGAAAGTCATCTTTCGCAACAATGCAGTTGTGGCGATCTGGGACGGCTTCCCCATCAGTGAAGGTCATTCGCTAATCGTCCCGATCCGGCATGTTGGATCATTCTTCGATCTGACTATCGACGAGCAATCCGCCATGCTGAATGCCCTCCGGAAACTGAAGGTAGAGATAACGAGTCTCCATGTACCGGACAGTTTCAACGTAGGATTTAACGACGGTCCGGCAGCCGGCCAGACGGTAGACCACTGCCACATACACGTAATACCCAGGTACGACGGAGACGTGCTCGACCCCCGCGGGGGAATACGATGGATCATTCCTGAGAAGGCGCAGTACTGGTGAGCAGTGCAACTGAAGACGCCATTGTTTTTGCCGAGAAGCTGCTGGATGTACTCGATCGCGGCATGTTCACCGCCACTTACAAGTATGCGGTTCTGCTGGGACTGCTGGATCTCGTAATCGAGAACACGAGCGTCTCTGGCGAGCCACCTGGGCAGGTGACTACTCTCCAGCTGGCGGAGAAGGTCCTGACCTCCTACTGGGGACATACGCTGCCCTATGACGCGTCGCTCAACCAATCGACAATGCTTCGACAGAATCGGGGAAAGTTCGGCTCCCAGGCAGAAATCGTCTCGAAAATCGGTAAGTTCCGAGAAAAATACGTTCGTGATGCAACCGCAACGTACTTCGTAGCACGAACACACAACCCCAAAACCAGCAGCACATTGCTGAGAAATATCGAGCTGAAACTCATCGAAATGCCGCTTCCGCGACTTCAGCGAGTTGGAAGTCAATCGGACCCCTTTATCTATCACATAGGCTGGGATGAGCAGGTCGATCTGGCGAGCGTGAGGGAGTACCAGCGAGGCAACAACAGCGAATTTGATGCTGCTATCAGATTCTCCAATAACGTGCCTGAGCATCTGGTCCGTCTGAACTCCCTACTGAGACCACTCATTCAGCGCCAATGGGCAGCAGAAGTGGCAAGCATCAACGGCCTTGCCCAAGCTTCTCTGGAAGGATTCCTTTTCGGTACAAACCGGGAGCCAACAGGCAAGCTCAGAGATGGCTTGTTGGAGCTAGCTGACAATCGCTGTTTTTATTGCAACGAGGCCATCGGGTCCAACGAATCAAAGCGACCGGAGATTGACCACTTCATTCCGTGGTCCCGATTTCCTAATGACAACATTGAGAACCTCGTCATTTCACATGCAGTGTGCAATCGACGGAAGCGCAACCACATCGTGAACAACGATCATCTGGACCATTGGGTGAATTACCTGAATCAACGAGCTACAGATTTGCATCAGCTGGCGGGATCGTATTCTTGGACGAGCGACATCTCCAAAAGCGGGGGAATTGCGTCCTCAGTTTATCGCGGCTTGCCGGAAAGCTATTTTGCTTGGGTGGAATCTGACACTTTCGAGATACTAGATCTGACGCGGGCACGGAACTCGATCGCAAACATTGTCACCTAGGATAGCTGCACCGCCACTACCGCAACGATCTGATAGACCATACTTTGACCGAATCGAAATAAACGGACCCATGCAAGCGACTACACTAAGAGTAAGTTCTTTAGTCAGATTATTTACCGGTAACAGAAGTTTGGTGCCACCATGGCAGAGCTTATACCCCCACTAAGCAGCTGTACCGGCCGCATGCAGGCCGGTGAGCGCCGATTTGCTCGAAGGCTGATAAGCCATCTAGAAGACGACTATACCTGTTGGTACGACCAACCTGTCGGCATCCGGGCCAAATACACCGACTTCGTCATACTCCACCCAGGTCGCGGTCTCCTCTTGCTGGAAGTCAAAGATTGGAAGCTCAATACGATCCACAAGATCAACAAAGAGTCCATCGAGCTAGTTACAAGCAATGGTCTGAAAACTGCGCCGAACCCGTATGCGCAGGCCAGACAATGTGCGTACAAACTGGTCAATCAACTCATCAAAGACCCGCAGCTACAGCAACCCGATGGACGCTATCGTGGAGGGTTGGTTATGCCCTACGGCTTTGGTGTGGTCTTATCCAACATCACGCGCACTCAGTTCAAAAAAACTGATCTAGGAGAAGTGCTGCCGGCCCATCTCGTATTGTGCAAAGACGAGATTGCCGAGAACGTTGACATTGAGGTCTTCCAAACGCGGCTGTGGGAGATGTTCAGCGATCACTTCACTAGCGCGCTGACTCAGCCTCAAATTGATCGAATTCGGTGGCACATGTTCCCCGAAATCCGGGTCAATCAAGAGCTCCAGCTCGGGTTCGCCGAAAACACCGAAGAGTCCAATTCATTCGAGATTCCAGACTTGGTCAAGGTGATGGACCTAGAACAAGAAAAGATCGCTCGTGGGCTGGGAGATGGCCACCGCGTCATCCACGGAGTAGCCGGTTCGGGAAAAACGATGATTCTCGCGTATCGGTGTATTCATCTCGCAAAGCTACTCCGTAAGCCAATCCTTGTGCTCTGCTACAACATAACCTTAGCGGCGCGGCTACGTTCGATGATGGAAGAAAACGGGGTTGAAGGCCGCGTTAACGTATATAGCTTTCATCGTTGGTGCCAGACCATACTCAAAACCTACAACTTGAAAGTAGAGGAGAACACCGACGACTACTTCGATGCACTAGTGAATACCATCGTTCAGAACACAGAAAAGGGGAACATCCCGAGAGGACAGTACGGAGCTGTGTTGATAGACGAGGGGCACGACTTCCAACCTGAGTGGCTTCGCTTGGTCGTGAATATGGTCGATCCTGATATCAACTCTCTTCTCTTGCTCTATGACGACGCGCAATCAATCTACAAGAAAGGTAGCGGTCTCGGATTTTCACTGAAAGAAGTTGGCATCGAAGCACAAGGTAGAACAACCGTACTTAAGTTGAACTATCGCAACTCGAAGGAAATCCTCTCCTTTGCCTACGACTTCGTCGATGACTACCTCGAAGCTGGTGGAAAGCCGCAGGACCGCTCAGATCTGTTGACGCCCGATTCTGGCGGAGACGCAGGCCCTCCCCCGGTCGTCAAGGACTTCTCCGCTTTCGCGGATGAAGTGGACTACATCGTCAAGCTGTTCGGAAAAATGCACCAGGAGAGAAAGCTCCAATGGCGATCCATGAGTGTGCTCTACTGTCACAATTGGATGGGCAAAGCACTCGCAGACAGCTTCAGCAAGGCAGGGATTCCTGTCCAATGGATGAAGGGGGGAGCCGAGAAGCGGGAGTTCAATACCAATGAGGATTCAGTGAAGCTGATGACCATGCACAGCAGCAAGGGCTTAGAGTTCGAAACCGTTGCTGCCTGCGGAATCGGATATATGGGGAAAGACCAGGATCGACTACTGCAAGATGCCAAGCTTCTCTATGTCGCGATGACAAGAGCCACTAGGAATTTGCTGCTGACAAGCTCTGAAGATGGAGTGCTTACCAGGAAGCTACATCTGGCAGAGGGCAAGCTAGCAAATTTCCACCAAGATTCATGCGACAAAACAACATCCGGCGAATCTCAGAAGAAGAAAAGCTGGTTTCGCTTGCGTCGCTCGGGATAGCAGACGCATGCATCTGCTCCTGAAACAGGCACTAAGCACCCTGCTTGGAGACGCCAAAATCGTGGTGCCTCGAACCCTGGAAGAAACACAGATGTGATGCGGCGAACTTCGCGGGGCCAACTCTCATGACCGATGAGGTGGCTTCAAACTGCTAGTTGAGTGCAGAGCAGAGAAACACCGACTCACGATGAAACTCAAGGTATCTGCGTTGTCCTTCTGAAAATCCTCCGCACTGATAACCTTCCTCAGGTACACCCATCCTGCGCATTGATTCGACGTGCGCAACAGGTGAAATCAACAATCGTCCATTACCCTCAAATGAAATGAAGCCTCGATCGAAGAGATGGTCGATAGTCGGAGTGAGCAGTAGTCCGTTCTCACCGTCCAGGCGCGCCTCGTTAGTTTCGCAGTCACGCCACGGTCTGATGTGGCTAGCTCTTAGATGTGCCAAGCGATCGACTTGCGTGATACGACAGCTGGATTCAATCACCCCTAAATTCTTCTTGAATCGACCCTGGCCTCTACGGGCAAGGATTACTTGTTCCTTCTCAGTTTGATCAATCGAGTTGTCTTGTTCCAAACTAACCCTTATCCGCTCTTCCCACTTTGACAGTCCATCATCCTTCGCCTGAGTTAAGGCCGAGACTTCTTCCACCCGTGCATCAATCAGCTGAGTTAGCTCCTGCCCAATCAAGGCAGCGAGAGCATGCATCATACCGCTTGGCACCGCTGTCAGATATACACTCTGCAATCCGTTACCATTCGGTCTTAGTGGGGAATACTTGCGGGGAAGCTCAACACGCAATCGATCCATGTGATCGGCCGGCTTAATTTGATGTGCTAGAAGCGTAAATGAAACATCAACCCTCCAGCCAATTGGTCCCCAGTTTTTTCCGGCAGGCCCAAACTCTGTTGGCTTTGGGCATTCGTAGGCATAGGAGCTTGCCACTCCAACTGCTCGAATGAATGTGCCTTGAAACGACAAAACCAAATCGCCAGGGGAGACTTCGCGCATTTGTTCATAGAATGGATTCCGAGCACCGTTAGCATTTCGCTTGGGAGACCACAAATAACCACCTTCAAGCTCCTGCCTGAATGTCTGGTTCTGATTTACCCACCAATATCGCATTGGCTACTGTTCAAAAAATATCTAGCTACAAACTCCGCATCAGCCGGTGCGAGTTCAAGAGTGAGAATCTCATCAATGGCAAACCAGCCCAGCTTCTCATGCTCAAGTAGAGTAGGTTCTCCTTGAATCTCAGTTTCGATGAAGTACAAGGCGAATTCGAAGTCTTCTTCACTGTAGATTGCAGACGGAATCGCAGCGCGTATGGGTTGAGATCGAACAGCTAGTTCTTCTCTTAGTTCACGTCGCAATGCGCCATACATTGTTTCGCCCGCACCAACTTTTCCGCCTGGAAACTCCCACATCCCCCCGTGGTTCTTTTCCAACGGTCGTTGGCATAGCAGAAAACGACTACCTCGACGGACTACTGCAGCCACAACATCCATTCGACAAATCTACTCACTCTCCTGTTTAGCTGAATACTGTACATATATACAGTACAATAGGTCTGCTATGTGTCCATACAAGAACCCTAACGACCATCGCCAAAAAGCAGCTTCCCGCAGATACTACGAGGCCCACAAGGAAGAGTATTTCGCACGCAACCTGGCCAAGAAGAAGGCCATACGCGAGTGGATTCAGTCGCAGAAGAACCGCCCCTGCATGGACTGTGGCCAGAGGTATCCGCACTACGTGATGGACTTTGATCACCGCCCAGACGAAGAAAAGCTGTACGAACCAACTCGTTTGTACGTTCAGCAAAGCTGGAAGAAGGCCCGAGCGGAGGTCGCAAAGTGTGACGTCGTATGCGCCAACTGCCACCGCGAGCGGACGTTCGGCGGACAACACAGCGAGTAGACCCGTCCCCCACAAATAAAAGCCCAGGCACTACCTGGGCTTTCTTAAGATGGCTCCGCCTGTTGGGCTCGAACCAACGACATGCTGATTAACAGTCAGCTGCTCTACCAACTGAGCTAAGGCGGAAGAGGGTCTCGTTCAGGGTCTTCTGAACGGCTGCCACGGCCTACACCGGGCAGGAGGCGTAGTTTACTGCCGAAATCTGCAATATCAAGGCGACTGTTTTCGGCCGTATCCGCTCGGAGACTTGGCTCAGTCGAAGCGCTTCACGCCAGAGGATTCAGACTCGGAACCGCCGTGAATCGCGCGAAGTCAGCATCGGTGGAGACCACGGTTAAGCCATGCTCCGCGGCTAGAGCCGCCAGGTATGCGCAGGCGGCCAGGTTGGCCGAACAGTGGTAGGTCTTCAGGATTTCAGCAAACACGGAGGCGAATCGCTCTGCTGGCTCCGGGTGCCATACAACCCTGGGTTCACACCAGCCGTTTACTTGATCAATAGCCGACTCTATGGCGAGCGGGTCTGCGAATACGCGGTGATTCGTCGCGATTCTCAGAAAGGCGCTGAGTGAGACCCAGGGTATTCCGACCGGCTGCGGTGAATTGAGTGTGTGGTCCAACCAGTTTACCGCCCGTTCATGCTGCGGAAAGTCGGCGAACTTGGCATACAGGAGAATGTTCGCGTCCAGCAGAACGGTCATCGTCCATCGTCGCCTTCAACGCCAGCAATCACGTCGGCGATGCTGTCGAGGTTCCTGATCCTCGGATTGCCTCTTACCGGCTCGGTTCGGTAGATCTCGGGCTCCTTGTTTGCCGTTTCCAGCGCATGGAGCCCGGCTCGCAGGGCTTCGTTGACGACTGATTTGAAGCTGCGATTTTTGGAGAGGCGCTTGAGCTTTATGGCGACATCGTCGTCCAGGGACAGGGTCGTGCGCATGGCGATATCTTCTGTGACATCATGATGTCGTCAACTTATCATCATGATGTCAAGCTGCCAAATCAGTCATTTGCCATCCGACTTCGCCAGCACCGCAACCACCAGCGGTCCCCGACGATAAACCCGGCTCGTCGTGTTCGGCGTCTGATGGCCCATGCGAGCTTGCGCGAGGTGCAGAGATTCACTGTCGCTCGCAACCTTGGCGCGCAGATCGTGTTCGGTGAAGCGCTCCCAACCCTGATCGATGTGTTTACGCATCGCCCGCTGCCAGATGGCACGGAATCCGTCCGCCGTGTATTGATTGCCCTGGCGGGTGCAGAGCAGGTAGGCGGATCGGGTCGATTCGCCGTGGTGAGTGCGCATGACTTCGGCCACCGCTTCGGCGAGACCAGGGCCCTGAAAAACGAGGGTGCGTCCGCCTTTGGCTTTCGGTCCCCACAACACGTCGCCGCGCCAGTCGGATACCCGCAGCTCACGCATCTGGCCCTGGCGTAGCCCGGTGAGCATCTTGAGCTCAACCCAGGCTTTGAGCTTGGGATTGCAGCGGGTGAGAAATGCGGCGAGTTCGGCGTCGGTCACGTATCGGGTACGCGCCTGTTCCCGGTTCTTCTCGACTTCTCTGACGAGATTGCGGTCAACGACGCCCGCACGCACACAGACCTGCATGACGTTTGATAACACGCTCAGATCACGATTCGCCTGGACGTTGCCCGGCTGCGCTTCCAGATAAGCGTAGCCAGCCGACGGACGCCAGGCATCGGGCGTCAACTGTCCGAACGCGCTGCGCAAACGCACGATCGCCCTTCTGTACTCACGCTGAGTGCGCTTCGCCAGCTGTTGAAACCGGCTCGATGCGAGGTAAGCATCCATCGCTTCGCTCAGCGTACGCATATCACATGGTGGACAACTCCGTTGCCCGGTACCGTCAGCAATCAGCCTGGGTGCTGATGCGAGAGCCACCCTTCCATCAGGCCGCCGCAGCCGCCGCCATCACCGCTTCCAGCTCCGCCTTCACCACCGGCCGCTCGCCGACCCGCCCGTACCAGGCCTGGAGGCCCGATCTCTCGCCCATGGCCACGCCGAGCGTCTGGGCGAAGGTCAGGCAGAACCGCTCCGGCGGCTGCGCCGGAGCGCTGCTTCCCTGTGACGGACCGCCGGAATCCAGGCAGATTCGCACCTGGAGAGTGCGTTCAGCCGCCAGGATGTGCACCAGTTCCCATCAATTACCCCCGCCTACCCTAAACTCCGCACCGATTCTGCACGAAATATGGAGAAATCATGAAATTTCGCATCTGGATCGCGGCTCTTTCTCTGGCCCTGCTGGGCACCACGGCTCAGGCCGACAACAAGAATAATTCCTTCTATCTCGGCACCGGTGCCGGGATGTACTACGTGGATATCGATGGTCTCGACTTTGATCAGTCCGCGCCCACGTGGCGGCTGTTCGGCGGCTACACGCTGAACCAGTACATCTCTTTCGAGGGCGGTTATACCAACCTGTTCGAGATGGATGACGATATCCTCGGCATTAACGTCGAGATGGACGGTTCGTCCTTTGACGTGCTCGCCCGCCCCACGCTGCCGGTCGGTGACCGCTTCGAGGTGTTCGGTATCGTTGGCTACTCCTGGTATGACTGGGACATCCGCGTGGATGATCTGGAAGCCAGCGACGACGACAGCGAGCTGCTGTACGGCCTCGGCGGTGCCTGGAACGTGAACGATCGCTGGTCGCTGCGCGGTGAGTGGACCAACGTGGACGTGAGCGACGCCGACTTCGGCATGTTCACCGCTTCGGTGAGCTACAGCTTCCGCTGATCAGAAGTCTGCGCTCTCAGCGCAGCTGTGATCTGAAAGCCCGGCCCAGTGCCGGGCTTTTCTCTTTTAAGCTGACGGGAGTCAGGCCGCCGCAGCCGCCGCTATCACCGCCTCCAGTTCCGCTTTCACCACCGGCCGTTCGCCGACCCGCCCGTACCAGGCCTGAAGACCCGGTCTCTCGCCCATCGCCACACCGAGCGTCTGGGCAAAGGTCAGACAGAGCCAGGTGGCGATGTCCGCCAGGGAGTAAGCCTCGGAAAGGTAGTCCTGAACGCCGAGCCGCTGCTCCAGCGTATCCAGATAGCCTTCGAAGGCCGCCAGCGTCTCTGCCACCGCCGTCTCGTCCCTGCCCTCGCCGCCGGGTTTCATGAACACTTCCCGGATAAGCGTGGTCACGTGGGTGGCCATGAAAAAGTCGGCCCTGTCCTCCCACATCCGGCAGGCGGCGCGGCCGATCGGATCCGCCGGCATCAGCGGCACGGCCGGATAGGCCTCCTCCAGGTACTCGTTGATCACCGTGGAGTCGACCACGGCGAGCTCCTGATCCTCCAGTACCGGCACTTCCCCTTTCGGGC
Organism: Gammaproteobacteria bacterium; assembly: GCA_030425195.1. Taxonomy (GTDB): domain Bacteria; phylum Pseudomonadota; class Gammaproteobacteria; order Pseudomonadales; family Azotimanducaceae; genus SZUA-309. The sequence continues at coordinate 106,943 of JAUIAV010000009.1, forward strand.
TCACCGCCAGGAAGGCTTCCGGCTTCGGGCCCCACAGAGTGGCTCGGCTCCAGGGGATTTCGGCAATTTCCGCATCCAGGCCTTTCTCGGCCAGCGCAATCCGCACCTTGGCGGAAAATGGGCTCAACGTTCCGGACCAGAGTTTCATGGCGGATTCCTTCGCAAACGGCTGGTCAGCATAACGGGACTGCCTGTGGCGCCAACTACCTGAGAGGTAATGAGACCACCCCTCCCGGTGCGAGCTTCGCCCCCGGTCCCGTTTCGGCTAGAGTCTGGCCAACAGGGGGAACAGAGGGAGCCTGCCATGCTGGTTGAAATCGACCGTCTGCAGCTCGCCACGAACGATCCGGAGCTGGCCATCAGCCGCTGGCGGGATCTGCTCGGCGCCGAGGAAGCCGGGCGGGACCGGGTCCGCTGCCTGGGCGCTGCGCGTACGACCCTTCGTCTCGGCAGCAGCGTGGTCGAGATTCTGACCCCGGATGGCACCGGGCTGGTGGGCGACGCTCTGACCCGGCGCGGCGCGCACCTGTTCTCCGCCGGCGCATCGACCCGGGATCTGACCGCCGTGCAGCAGCGCATCTCCGGCATCACGCCGAACACGGTGTTCGAGAACGGCCAGCTCTACGTGGACGGACCCGATATCGGCATTCCAGGCCTGCGGCTGGTGGTGAGCCTGCACGAGGATCGGGAGCCCGTCGGGGATATCGACTATCTCTACGAGGCGACCATCCTGGCGGGCGACGCGGACGCCCTCACCGCCCGTTTTGCCGAAGTCTTCGCACTCGATGCGCAGACGTTCGTCGACATCAGCTCACCCCGCTTCGGCTACGACGGCAAGCTCACCCTCTTCAGGAGCGGCGCCCTGCACCGTTTCGAGGTCATCACCCCCATCGATGCGGACAAAACCATGGGTCGGTTCTTCACCAAGGTGGGGCCCTGTCTGTATATGAGCTTCGCGGAAACCAGCCGCCTGGCCGAGATCGAGCAGCGGGTGGCGGCTGCCGGGCTCGGCCAGACCATCGACCGGCCCGAAGACCGTGCCGGCGAGCTGCCGGCGGATCAGGTGTGGCTGCATCCGCCGACCCTGGGTGGGGTGATGCTGGGGCTGTCCCGACCCACCATGGCCTGGTCCTGGTCGGGCAGTCCGGAGCGGGTGGAACCCGTCTGAATCGTCAGTCCGCGGTCTGTTCGAGCTGTGCGTCCAGCTGCCGCCGGATGGCCGGCAGACTGCGCCAGAGAATGAAGCCGCCCAGCGGGCAGAGCACGGCGGCGGAAACCGCAATGGATTTGCCGATGGCCTCGTCGTAGCCGAAGACATAGTCCGTGATGGCGGCCACCACCGTGGGCCCCAGGCCCAGACCGATCAGGTTGGCCACCAGCTGGAAGACGGCCGTAATCTGGCCGCGCATCCGGTTCGGCGTCATGAGCTGCAGCGTGCCGCTGACCAGGCCGCCCTGGAAGGCGGAGAAGAACACGGCCAGCGCCAGCATGGTGATGCCGATCACCGGACTGTCCGTGATGCCCAGCATCACGGCACAGGGAAGCAGCGCGCCGATGCTGATCAGAATCACCCGCACGTAGGCATCCCGGATGCCCCGGGCGAGCCAGCTGTCCGCCAGCATTCCAGCCAGCATCAGGCCCGCCGTGCCGGCGAGGATCATCACCAGGCCGAAGACCCAGCCCGCCTGGGCGGTGCCGTAGCCGAAGGTGCGGATCAGATAGGTGGGGCCCCAGAGATTGAGGGCATACACCACCATGATGAAAATGGAGGTGCCGAAGATGTGGCCTGCATAGGCGCTGCGGCGGGCCCAGAGATAATCGACCACCTCTCTGATCGGTATGGAATTCACGCTGTCCGCACCTACACCCTGACGCGCCGGTTCACGGACCGTGGCGAGCATCAGGAGCGCCACCCCGATCCCCGGCAGACCGACGATGAAGAAGGTGATCTGCCAGCCGTGCATCTCGCCGAGCACGGGCACCGTCAGCTGATCCATCCCGGAGACATAGGCCACCACCGCGCCGCCAAGCATGTAGGCGACCCCGGAACCCAGCGTGACGCCGATCATGTAGACCGAGAGCGCTCGGGCGAGCAGCGTGCGGGGAAAGTAATCGGCAATCATCGAGTAGGCGCCGGGGGCCAGGGTGGCCTCCCCTACGCCGACACCGACCCGGGCGAGAAACAGTGTCCAGAATCCCTTCGCCAGGCCGCACAGCGCCGTCATGGCCGACCAGACGACGATGCCGGCGGCGATGAGGTTCCGGCGGCTGCCCCGGTCGGCGATCCGGGCCAGGGGCAGACCCATGCCGGCATAGAACAGGGAGAACGCCAGGCCGGCCAGCAGGCTGTACTGGGTATCCGAGATCTGAAAGGTCTCCCGGATCGGGCCCACCAGCAGCCCCATGATCATCCGGTCGAGAAAGGAGAACGCCTGAGCGAGCAGCAGCACGCCCACCACGTACCAGGCGTAGAGGAGCGAGGCCGGCGACCGGCCGGCAGTGACACCCGACGGCTGACTCATTTCGGCCCGGCGTCCGGGTCCGAAGCTCCCCAGTCCGCATCCAGCGCCTCATGCAGCGCGTTGAGCCGGTCGCGGCCGATGCGCGCCTCGAGCACGGCTTCCAGCGACCGGATGCCGTTCTGCGCGATTTCCCTGAGCTCACGGCCATGAGCGGTGAGCGAGACGATCTTGCGCCGACCGTTGTCCGGGTCCGGAACCACGGTCACCAGATCCTTCGCCACCAGGGCCTTCAGCGCCTGCTGCACGGCCTGCTTGCTCACTCTGAGGTGCTCGGCCATCTCCGACTGCGAGGTGATGCCGTCGTCGATGCAGGCCATCATCATGGACTGGGCCCGGGGCAGCGACATGCCGGTTTCCCGTAGCATGTGCGCCTGCAGACCGTCATCCACCCAGTAGAACGCATGCAGCAGCTTGCGCAGCAGCATCTCCTGATGGGCAGCCCCGGCGGCGGCAGGCGCGCGTAGTTGCCTTGCGGACATCAGGCGCCCGTGATCGGCTCACCGTTGGCCTTGATGCCTTCCGCGTTCACAGGCAGGTCCACGCTCGGTAGGCCCGCCTGCAGGGTGGCGCAGAACTCGAGCATGATGCCGTCCGGGTCGTAGAAGTAGAATGAGCGCAGCCAGGTCTTGTCCGTGATCTCGCCCGCCGTGCGCGCATCTTTGCCGGTGACCACGTCGTCGTGGTTCACCACCTCGGTGCATTCCACGCCGTTCGCCACGAGCTGCTCCCGGTAGCCGTCAATCTTATCCGCCGGTACGGCGAACGCCACGTGATTCATGGAGCCGTGCGCCGAGCTGATGGTGCCGCCGCCACCCACCAGGTGCGCGGCCGAGGCGATGCCCGGCTGGGCTTTCTGCGCATCGCGGAACCAGAAGAACGCCAGCTCGTTGCCGCCGCCCATGTCGAAGAAGAAGTGCTGGCCGTAGCCGCCGTCCAGGTCGAAGCCCTTGTTCAGCTTCATGCCCAGCTTGTTGGTGTAGAAGTCCACGGTGCGTTCCATGTCGCTGCAGACCAGCGCCAGGTGATGCAGACCGCCGAATTCGTATCCCTGTGTGTTTTCCGCCATCGCTTCAGTCCTCTTTTTTCCAGGCACCACCTGCCCAGTCCGCCGGTTCGCCCTCGCCGGGTACGGGCACTTCTCGGATGCGCTCGTCCACGTCGTCGAACTCGAGCCTGAGCGCCTTGCAGCAGACCGCATGCAGGTTGTAGCCCATGGTGTGATACGTGAGTTCCAGAATATCCTCGTCGGAGAGATGCGACTTGAGCGCTTCGAACAGCTCGTCGGACGCCCGGCCGCCCTGGAGAATGAGCGCATCCGCCCAGGCCAGCACTGCCCGCTCCTTCGCGTCGAACACGTCGCTCACCTCCCAGTACGGGATGGCGGCGATCTTCTCGTCACTGATCCCGAAGCGTCGCGCCGCCTTGCAGTGCTGGGAAAAAACGAACTGACTGCCCTGAGCGTAGCCCGCCCGCATGATGGCCAGCTCCCGGACTCCGCCATCCAGCTGACTGACGCTCTTGTCCGCGAACATGCCGAACATGCCGAAGTGGCTGGTGGCGTGATCGAAAACATAGGGCACCAGCGCGAAGACGGTCCACCAGTTGCCCGGCGTGCCCGTGGCAGTGCCCGGGTCTTCCACCGGGTCCCGGTCACCGAACAGAGAATTGTAATACTTGAGGACGTTTTCCCCGGCTTCCGCACGGGATACCTGTCTCAGTCGCGGCATGATCGATCTCCCTCTCCCATTGATAAGACGAGAATCAATATCATTGACTGTTCGGGTCGCTGTCAATAGTCTCTGGCGGATTCGGGGAGAGAGAGGATGCTGGACGACATGGCCGCGAACGCAACGACGGATCGGGAGATGGGGCGCGGATACCCGGCTCGGACGCTGGCCGTCACACTGCTTGCCGGCTGCCTCTGCCTGTCGCTGCCGGGCGCTGCCGGTGCCGGAACCTGCACGCCGGAATCGGACGGAGAGCTGCAGCTCCTGTTCGGCGATCTGCACGTGCATACGGCCTACTCTCTCGACGCCTACGCCTTCGGCACCCTGGCCACACCCCGGGAAGCTTATGCCTTCGCCAAGGGCCAGCCGCTGCGGCTGGACAACGGGCAGATCATCAGCATCGACCGGCCCCTGGATTTCACCGCCGTCACCGACCATGCGGAAACCTGGGAAATCACCTGGAGCTGCACGGATCCGATCTATGCCGACATCCCGTACTGCCGCGAGATGCGCGCGCTCCGGGACGCCGGTGACGGCCGCGGCGTGTTCGTGAACTACCTGCTGCCGGTGGTCACCAACGATCCACCCGTGCCGGCCCCCTTCTGCGACGGGATCGACTGCGAGGCCGCAGGCAGGAGCCAGTGGCAGCGCGTTCAGGAGGCTGCACAGCAGGCCAACGACCCCTGTGAGTTCACGGCACTCATCGGCTATGAGTGGACGGCTTCCCCGAACGGCCGTCACTGGCACCGCAATGTGATCTTCCGTTCGGATCAGGTACCCGACCAGGCCTTCGACTACATCCGCTATCCCAGCGTCGATCGTCTCTGGTCGGCACTGGCCGAGCACTGCCGGCCGGAGGACGGCTGCGATGCGCTGGCGATCCCGCACAACCTGAACTGGACCGACGGCGGCACCTTCGATGTGGAAAACGATTCTCCGGACGTGGCCGCTCTGCGCGCACGCTACGAGCGGCTGGCGGAAATGCACCAGGAGAAAGGCTCCAGCGAATGCCTGCCGGAGAGCCGGGACGGCGACATGAGTGACTGCGGCTTCGAGCTGGTGGCCGTGAACAGCGCCAAGCAGCGGATGATGGGACCGGCGACGGATCTCGATGCGGAGTGGCGGGCCATGCGCTCGGGCTATTACCGGTCCCTGCTCAGCAGCGGTCTGGTCGCCTACGAGGATTCCAGGAGAACCCTGAATCCACTGCAGCTCGGCGCCATCGGTTCCACCGATGGCCATTTCGCCGCTTCCGGGTTCACGGAAGAGTCCACCTTCACGGGCGGCGTCTACGCGGTCTGGATGGATCCCGAAGTGCTGCTGACCAATCCGGTCTACAACCCCGGCGGGCTGGTGGCGGTCTGGGCCACGGAAAACACCCGGGCGGGCGTGTTCGATGCGCTGCAGAACCGCTCGGCCTACGCCACCAGCGGCACCCGCATCCGCATGAAGTTCGGCACCACCGCGGCCGATGCCTGCGAGGCCGCGGAGATCGAGTTCCGGACCCCCATGGGCGGCACGATCACCGATGAGGCCAGCGCGGATGAGGCCGGCGCTGGGCGGACATTCACCGTGCAGGCGGCCATGGACAGAACGCCGCTCGCGGCTATCGACATCGTCAAGGGCCATCTCGAGGACGGCGCGCCGGTGGAGACCGTGCATCGTGTGGCGGAATTCGAAACCGGCAAAGCCAGCGTCTGTGTCACCTGGACGGACGAATCGGAGAGTGCCGGGCCCGCCTACTGGTACGCCCGGGTGATCGAAGCGCCCAGCCCGCGCTGGTCAAAGCACCTCTGCGAGCGGCTGGGCCTCTGTGATAAATATCCGGACACGGACCGGATGATCCAGGATCGGGCCTGGAGCTCACCGGTCTGGTACCTGCCCCGCTGACGCGGGGGCTGTCTGATCCAGCTAGCCAGCTAGAAAGGCGCGTTCGGCTCGAGCCCCAGCAGCAGGCGCCCGTACTGCTCCGAGGACGTGTCCAGATCGAAGACGGTGTGGCAGGAGCCGGTATTCAGATCGCGCAGGATCCGCTGCATCGGATTGTCCAGGAAATGTGCATGAGCGCCGCTGGCTTCCATGGCATCCCGGACGATGTCGCGCGCTTCCCGGACGATGCTGCCGATCCGCACCCGCAGCTTGGCCCGTTCCACGGCCGGACAGGGCTCCCGGCGTTCGCCCCACTCCGTGACTTCGCGGGCCGTCGCCTTCAGCTTCCATTCCAGGCTTTCGATCCGCTCCCGGAGCATGCCGAGCCGGATCTGAGCCGCCGGCTTTTCCCCCTGCTTGGAACCGGTACCGTACACGAAGCGCTCGGACAGCCGGTCGTTGAAGATCTGCACGGCCTTGCGCGCGCCGCCCACCATGGGCGCGGCCGCGGTCAGCCCGAGCACGGGCAGCATGGGCATGGAGTAGATGGGTGAATCGTGCACCTTGGCACCCGGGCACTTGCCGTCCCGCATCTCCGTGATGTTCTGCACCCGGCGGCTGGGGACGAACACGTCCTCCACGGCGATGTCGTTGCTGCCGGTGCCGACCATGCCGGCGGTGTTCCAGGTGTCGATCACTTCCGCTTCGTCCCTCGGGATGATGAACATGCCGAGGCCGGGCGCATCCGAGCCTTCCACCGGCATCAGCGCCCCCACCATCACCCAGTCCGAGTGCATCACCCCGGTGCCCCACTCCCAGCGCCCGGTGACCTTGTACCCGCCTTCCACCGGCGTGGCGGTCCCGTTCGGCGCCAGAGCCCCCGGGGCAATGATGTACGGCTGCTTGCCGAAAATGTCGTCCTGAGCTTCCTGGTTGTACAGACCGAGCAGCCAGTTGTGCTCCATGCAGAACGTGGTGACCCAGGCCGTGGACACGCAGCCCTCGCCGAGAATCATGCCGATGTCCATGAAGGTCTCCAGCGAGAACTCGAAACCGCCGTACTTCTTCGGAACGAAGTAGCGGTAGAGGTCCGCGTCTTCGATGGCCTGCATCACCACGTCCACGGGTTTGCGTTCCGCTTCCGCCTGCCGCGCGTACTCCGCCAGCATGGGCGCCAGCGCACGGGCGCGCTCGACGAGATCCTGTTCCTGCATTGGGTGCCTCCTCCCCTCCGGACACATTAGGCGTTGAGCCTGAGTCGACGGATTCTGCCTTCACCCGCTTGACGGCGTCAAATCGATTGACGCAGAATGTCGCCTGTAACGAGGGGAGAATCCTATGCTGGCTAACTATCTGCGCGTCCTGCGTCTGTTTCCTGTGTCCGCTCTTCTGATGTTTCCTGCCATGTCGTTCGCCGCGACAGACGGCCCCACCAACCCGGTGCTCGAGGAAATCGTCGTCACCGCCACCAAACGGACGGAAAGTCTGGAAGACGTGCCGATCTCCATCAGCGTGGTCAGCGGGGAGACCATCGAGAAGTTCCGAATTCTGGATGTGCAGGATCTGCAGAGCTACGTGACCAACCTGAACGTGCAGCGTACCTTCGGAAACTGGGCCGTGCGCATCCGGGGCCTGGGCTCAGGGGTGACGAACCTGGCGTTCGACTCCTCGGTGAGCGTATTCAACGACAACGTCTACTGCGGGCGCTCCCGCTGTCTGGAAACCGCCTACATGGATCCGGGCAGAGTGGAGGTCGCCCGCGGCCCGCAGGGAGCGCTGTTCGGTAAGAGCACCATCGCCGGCGCGCTCAGCGTCGTCTCCGCCCGTCCCACGGAAACCTTCGAGGGCTCCGTGCGCGGCGGCTACGAGATCGAGAACGATGGCTGGTACGTGAACGGCGTGCTGTCCGGCCCGATCACCGACAACCTGCGCGGACGCCTGGCCGGGGAATTCAAGGATACGGACGGGTGGATGACCAACCCGGTCGGCAGAGACAGCGAACCGGCCCGGGAGTCCTGGGCGCTGCGCGGCAGCCTCGAATGGGATGTGAACGACAATTCCCTGCTCTACCTGAAGGTGGAAGGCTTCGAGACGGACATGAACGGGCGAAGCAATCAGCTGGTCTTTCCCGGCACCTTCGGCGGGCTCACCGCGGACCCGGACGCGGAGTTCCGGCGAGACGGTCTGCGCAGGGTGAGCACCGGTACCGGCATCGAGGACTACGACGACTCCAACTCCATGGCCGTCACCGCCCAGTTCGACACCGGGCTCGGCGATCACACGCTGTCGATCATCGCCGGTCACTGGGAACTGGACTACGAGAACTACCTGGACGTGGACGGTGTGCCGGAGAATTTCCTCAACACCACGCTTTCCGAGGACTATGAACAGCAGTCTCTGGAAGTCCGGCTGCTCTCTCCCACCGGTAACACGTTCGAATACATCGCCGGCGTGCTCTACCACACCAGCGACACCAGCACGCAGCAGCACTCGCCGTTCGGATTCTTCCCGGCGGTGGTGGCCCCCGTCCCCGTCGGCGGTGTCCGCAGCTTTGAGCGCGATACCGATACCTGGTCCGTGTATGGCCAGCTGACCTGGAACATCAGCGACCGCTGGCGCGCCATCGTCGACGCCCGCTATACGGACGAGGAGCAGAAAGGCACGGGGAACGCCTTCCCGGCCTCCTATCCGGATCTGATCAACCCCGCCTACGATCCCACGGCGTTCAACCAGCCGCCGGAATATCTGTTCTTCCAGACCCGCACCGACGACCACTTCGATCCGTCCATCCGCGTTCAGTGGGACGCCACGGATGAGCTGATGCTCTACGGCACCATTTCCACAGGATCCAAGCCCGGGGGCCTGAAAGCCAACGACGGCAACCTAGGCGTTCAGCTGCTGGAAAAGAACACGGACCCGGATTTCCTGAACCGTTACATCGGTCAGCCATCCATCACGCCGGAAGAGATGATCGCGGGGGTCACGCTTCAGCAGGGTAACGGCATCTTCGACTTCGAGGACGAGGAAGCCATCAACTACGAGATCGGCGCCAAGTCGGTGTTCGCCGGCGGCCGGGCGTTCATCAACGCCGCGATCTTCTACATGGAGTTCGACAATCTGCAGACCTCGTCCTACGACGGCACGCGCTTCATCATCCAGAACGCGGCATCCGCGGAAGTGACCGGATTCGAGGTGGAAGGTTCCTGGCTCGCCACGGACAGCCTCCAGCTCAGCGGCGGTCTCGGCTACGTGGATGCGACCTACGATGAATTCATGGGCGCACAGTGCATCGTCGTCGACGAGGTGGGCACACCGGCTGACCCGAACTGCGTGGACGGCGAGGAAGACCTCAGCGGCAAACGCCTGGAGCGGAGCCCCAAGTGGGAGGCCAATCTGGGTGCGGACTGGCAGAAGTCGATCGGTGAGAACCTGCTGTTCCTCGCCAGCCTGTCCATGTACTACTCCGGCAACTACTACGTGCGCCAGGACTTCTCGCCGCTCGGCAAGCAGGACAGCTTCACCAAGTGGGACGCCCGCCTGGCGGTGGCCAGCGCTTCCGACAACTGGGAGCTGGCCGTCATCGGCCGGAACCTGGGTGACGAGCGGGTCATCGCGCACGCGTATGAGATCGCCGGATCCAGCTTCGTCGCGGAAAGCATCGGCCGCACCGTCACGCTCGAGCTCACCTGGCGTTTCCAGTAGGGATCGCGATGGAGAACCTGGAACCGACTTCGCCGGAATTCCGCAACAACGCGATCGCCATCTACCAGCGGCTGCTCCGTGAGCAGCCGGTGGCCGAGCTCTCCGGCGGCCGCTACCTGCTCTGCCGCCACGAGGACGTCCGCTGGGCGCTGCGGGACCACGAGCAGGTGCTGCGGCCCACGGACTGGAGCAGCGCCCGGAAACCGCCGGGGCCGTTCCGGGAATTCGGGCTCAACAACATGATCGCCATGAACCCGCCGGATCACACCCGTTTCCGGAAGGCCATCATGCGGGCCTTCGCTCCCAAACAGATCGCCACCCTGACGGCGTTCATCGAGGCAAAATGCGACGCTCTGCTGGACGACATGGCGGCCCGCGAATCCGGGGACTTCATCGACGATTTCGCCTATCCGCTGCCGGTGGCCGTGATCTGCGAGATGCTGGGTATTCCGGACGACAATCACGAGACTCTGCGCAAGGGGTCGGCCGCCATGCTCGCAGGGCTCGAGCTTTCCGCCTCGGAGGAAGAGCTGGCCCGGGCCTCCGATGGCGCGCAGACGCTCTATGACTATCTGCACGGCCTGGTCACCGCGCGCGCCGTCGACCTCGGCGACGATCTGCTGAGCCTGCTGCTCAGGCATCAGCAGGAAGATCAGCTGACCCGGGAGGAAGTGGTCTGGGCGGCCATCACCCTGCTGCTGGCGGGACACGAGACCACCACCCATCTGCTCGGCAACGGCCTGCTGGCGCTGATCCATCATCCGGATCAGCTCGAGCGTCTGGCCGGCACGCCGGAGTGGACGAAGAACGCGGTGGAGGAATTTCTCCGCTATGACCCGTCTCTGTACGTGCTGTTCCGGCAGACGGCGAATGACGTGCGTCTGGACGACACGGACATACCGGCGGGGTCGATCCTCATTCTCTCGCTGGCGGCCGCGAACCGGGACCCGCGGGTCTTCGACGATCCGGACGGCCTGGACATCGCCCGCGCGAACGCCGACCAGCACCTCACCTTTGCCGGTGGCCGGCATCTGTGCGCCGGTCACGCGGTCGCCCGGCTGGAAGGTCAGATCGCCTTCGAGCGTATCACCCGCCGGCTGACCGGTTTCGAGCTCGACGGCGAACCCGAAGCCCGGGAAGGACTCATGTTCAAAGGCTATCATCGGATTCCGATCCGATATCGAAACCGATCTGAATGACCCGGAAGAGAACCGGCGGCCCGGCCGCCACCCCTGAAGATTCGCCTCGCGTTGCCGGCCGTGTCATGGCCCGGCTCACCCAGGCCCTGGACTGGTTCGACAACAGCCTGCAGAACGTGGTGGCCGCCAGCGGCTTCGAGCCCCTGCACCGGACTCAGTCCATGATCATGATGCACATCGCACTCGGCGTGAACCGCCCGCCGGACATCGCCCGGGAGATGGGCCTGACCCGGCAGAACGTGCACCACATGGCAAAGGGGCTGATCACTGCAGGCATCATCGACAGCGCCCCGGATCCGGACGATCCGCGCCGCAGCCTCTACCAGCTGTCGAAGAAATCCAGCGACATGCGGGACCTGGCCCTGGACACCATGGCCGGTCTGGAGCGCGTGCTCGAGCAGCGCATCGGCACGCGCACCTTGGACGGGCTGCGGGCCGCGCTGGAAGCGGACTGGGGCCCGGAGATCGCGGGCTCGGAAGAACTCCCCGGCAGGGACTGAGCGTCAGTCGACGCTCATCGGTTCCGCGTTCACATCCCGCTCGTCGAGTTCCCGGGTCCAGGCGGCAAACTCCAGCAGAATCCCGTCCGGATCCTTGAAGTAGATCGAGCGGACGAAGGTGGTGTCCGTCAGGGTCGGGCTCGCCTGGGTTTCCGAGTCATCGTGATTGACCACCGGAGTGCATTCCACACCGGCGGCTTCGAGCTTCTTCTGATATTCCTCGATCCGGTCTTCCGGCACGTTGAAGGCCACGTGGTTCATGGACGCGTGGGCCGTGGTCAGCGAGCCTTCTCCCACCAGGTTTGCCGAATGGGTGACACCGGGCACCGACTCCGGCGCATCGGGGAACCAGAAGAACGCCAGGGCGTCCCCGTTGCCGATGTCGAAGAAGAAATGCTGACCCATGCCCGCCGGCAGATCGATGGTCTTGGTCAGCGGCATGCCGAGCACGCCGGTGTAGAAGTCCACCGTCTTCTTCATATCGCGGCAGACCAGCGCCAGGTGATTGATCCCCTGGATGTCGAACTTCTCGTTAGCAGCAGCCATAACGCTCCTCCTTACCCTTCTCGCATTTCAAGAATCAATATCATTGACCTTTCGCGGCGGTTGTCAACCGGCCCGCCCTGTCGAGTGTGCGCTATCTCCGGAAGGACAGGGTGAGCCCGTAGAGCTGCGGATTGCCGTAGAAGTGCTGGGTGAAGAACTGGGCCGTGGGCGTGAGACCGTTCGTGTAGGTCTTGTCCGTGCAGTTCTTGCACCAGGCCTGAATCCGCCACTTCTCGTTGTTGCTCACCCAGCCTGCGCTGGCATCCATCAGCCAGAAATCGCCCGACTCCGCTTTCGGATTATTGTCGCCGCTGCCCACGTAGTATTTGCTCTCGTAGCTGCCGGATGCCCGGACGAAGAAGCTGCCGATGCCGGTGAACCACTCGTAGGTGGCCGCCAGGTAGGCCTGAGTCTTCGGCGCGCGGACCAGGTCCAGGTCGGTGTGATCCGTGTCCACCAGATAGGTACCGTCCGGCAGCAGTTCCACCACTCCGCCGCAATCCGAAACCGGATTGACTTCATTGGAGGGTCCGTCCAGATCGGCACAGAACTCGTCGTACTCCGGATCCATGAGCCCGAGCGAGCCTTCGAGCGTCAGACCCTCGACGGGCACGACCGTGGCTTCCAGCTCGAGACCGTAGATGGTGGCCTTGCCGATATTCTGGCTCGCCGTTTCCTGGCCGGTCGGGTTGTTCGGCGCCGGGAAGAACACCTCGAATGCCAGACCTTCGTACTCGGTGTAGAACGCGGTCGCGTTCAACCGCAGCCGTCCGTCATACCAGTCACTCTTCAATCCGAGCTCGTAGGAATCCGACGTCTCGTCATCCGTCGGCCCGGCGGTCAGATCCGATCCGGCCCGGGCGCCGAACTCGCCGGCCTTGTAGCCCTGGGAGTAGGTGGCATAACCCATCACCCGATCGCTGAACTGGTAGTCCACGCCCAGCTTCCAGGTGGTCCGGTCGCTGTCCAGATCGCCGTTCACCGTCATCGGCGTCATGGCCATCTCGCTGAGGCTCGGCCGGGTGCTGGGATCCTGAGCATCGATCTGCGTGCCGAACAGCGTGCCGGGATTCCGCTCGAAATCCTTGGTTTCATCCGTGTAGCGCACGCCCAGAATGCCGTTCAGCCGGTCGGTGAAGGCATAGATCGCCTGACCGAAGATGGCCTTGCTCTCATTGTCCTGGTGGGCGTAATCCGCCGAGCTCGGGTTGCCCAGGGTCGGGAAGGACTGGACGATCTCGTGTTCCTGCTCGAAGTAGAAAAGTCCCGCCACCAGGTCCAGATTGCCGAGGAATCCATCCATGCCGACGAAATCGGACTGCAGCCGGATCTCCTGGCTGAACTGATCGTGCTCCTGTTCCCGGAAAGTGGGGAAGAAAGGCAGCTCGGTCTGATCGAAATCCGCTGCTGCCAGATCGTCCGTCGCGATCCATCCGGTGACCGAGGTCAGAGTGAAGCGACCGATGTCCCAGTTGATGATGCCGGTGACGGAGTCCTGATCCGTGTTGTAGAAGTCCAGCGCATCCCGGCCGACGGTGAAGGCGCCGTCGTCGGGCTCGCCGGTCCAGAAGAACGGCGGGCCGGCGAAGATGAAGCTGATGAGCTGATCGGGATCCGCCCAGTCATCACCGCCGGGCGCCTGGCTGCGTTCCTTCAGCCAGCCGTAGATCAGGGTGGCGTCGAAGTTATCCGTCGGCGTCCAGACCAGAGTGCCCCGGATGGTGTCCAGGTCTTCGCCGTTCAGCCGACCGCCGTTGGCGCGGTTCTTGTAGTGGCCGTCGTAGTTCTGGAAGAGCCCGGCCACCCGCAGCGCCAGCTTGTCCTGGATGATGGGAAACTGCACGGCGCCCCGGAAATCGAGCCGCTCGTAGTTTCCGGCGGTGACCTCGGCGTTGTAGTCCACGGTGCCGTCGGGCATCACCGTGTTCAGCCGGATCGCGCCGGACAGCGAGTTCTTACCGAAGGTGGTGCCCTGCGGGCCGCGCAGCACTTCCACCGTGTCCACGTCGAAGAAGTCCACCAGCGTCGCCACCGGCCGCGTGACGAAAACCCCGTTGACGGCCACGCCGTTACGGAGCTCGTTCGTGGACTCGATGGTCAGCGAACCCATGCCGCGGACGTGTATGGAGGAAGAGTTCGGCGCGAAGGTGTTGGCCTGAACGCGCACGTTGGGAGACTGAGGCCCCACGTCACGCAGGTCCTGCGCCGTGATGGCCTCCAGCATGGCCTGGTTGAAGGCGGTGACCGCGATCGGTGTCTCCTGAGCCGTCTCCTCCCGGTAGCGGGCGGTGACCACCACTTCCTCGATCACCTGTTTGGATTCTTCAGCGAAGGCCACAGGGGCCATGGGAACCATGACAGAAACCAGCGCCCATGGCAGCGCACGCAGCAGAAAGCCCGACTTCATTTTCCTCTCCCTCAGATCTCGGAACAGCTCGCAATACGGATCTGCGTGGCTACAGTCCACGCGACTCTCCCGGAAAATACCTAGTATGCTAAGCATATGCAAGGGAGGTACGGGAAACAGACAGGCTGCCTGCACGGAACGTGCAGGCGAGCCACGGAGAACGGCGTGTCAGAGGAGCCGGTCGATCCGGTCGGTGGCCGACTGCAGCGCATTCTCCTTGTGCTCGGGGCTGATGTTCAGGCCCTCTGCGTACTCGAAGTGAATGTCCCTGATCCCGAGCAGGTTGAAGAACAGCGTCACGTGACCGGTCTGAAAGTCGCGCCCCGTGCCTTCGTAAAGCCCGCCCCGGCTGGCAAAGACATAAAGCGGCTTGTCACCGATCAGGCCGACGGCCCCGGATTCCGTGTACCGGAAAGTCACGCCGGCCCGCGCCACGTTGTCGAACCAGGACTTGAGCACCGATGGGATGCCGAAGTTGTACATGGGGAGACCGAGCACGACGATGTCTGCCGCTTCGAGTTCCGAGATCAGCGCGTCGCTGGCGCGCACGTGTTCGGTCTGAGCCGGCGTGCGGTCGGCTTCCGGGGTCACGAAAGCACCGAACCGCTCGGCGGTGAGATGCGGGATGGGGTCAGCGGCCAGATCCCGCACGATCACCTCGCCGTCCGGATTCTTCTCCTTCCATCGGTCGACGAATCTGCTGCCGAGCTTCGAGGACTCTCCATCTGCGGAGGAGATGCTGGACAGGATCTGTAGCAGTGTGGGCATTTAACTTCCTTACTTCTGTCGTGGGACTATTGTGAACTACCTGAGGAACAGCGTGTGAATCAACTCAGCAGCCAGCCGCTCAGCCGGTCTCAGCTCGTGCTTTTCGGACTGCCGGAATTCGCCATGTATCTGGCGGTCATTCCGATGTCGCTCTATCTGCCGCTGTTCTATTCCAGGGATCTGGGCCTGAGCATCACCGACATCGGGCTGCTCCTCATGGTGGCGAGAATCAGCGACGTGGTCACGGATCCGCTGATCGGCACGCTGAGCGACCGCACCCGCACCCGGCTCGGCCG
The DNA here is from genome assembly GCA_030425195.1 of Gammaproteobacteria bacterium. GTDB lineage: Bacteria > Pseudomonadota > Gammaproteobacteria > Pseudomonadales > Azotimanducaceae > SZUA-309. Next base: position 122,479 of record JAUIAV010000009.1, read on the forward strand.
CCGCAAACCCTGGATGCTGGCCGGGGTGCCGCTGATGATGGTCTCGGCTTTTCAGCTCTTTTCGCCGTCGGGCGCGATCAGCAACGCCTATCTTCTGCTCTGGTCCGTGCTGCTCTGGCTCGGCTGGACCATGATCAACATTCCCTACTACGCCTGGGGTGCGGAGCTCTCCGAGGATTTCGACGAGCGCACCCGGATCACGGGCTGGCGCCAGGCATTCGGCTTTGCCGGCAACATCAGCGTGCTCATGGTGCCGGTGGCTGCAACCCAGCTCTTCGGCTACGGCGGTGTGGCCAGCGAAGCGCTGGTGATCATCGGCGGCATGACGCTCATCCTGCTGCCGGTGCTGATCGGACTGACGGTCTGGCGTCTGCCCGAGCGCATGACCACGCCGCCCGCTCACGAGCCGATCCTGAGAAATCTGAAGGCCATGCTCTCCAACGGTTCCTTCATCGTGCTGTTCATCGGTTTCACGTTCATGTCGCTCGGCACCACCATGATCGCCACTCTGTTCATGCTCTTCACCACCTTCGCCATGGAGCTCGAACGCCAGGCGCAGCCGATCCTGCTTTCCTATTTTGCCGTGAACATCGTCGGGCTGCCGTTCTGGGTCTGGCTGTCCGGCCGGATCGGCAAACGGGAAGCCTGGATGACGGGCACCCTGGTGATGGCGCTGGCAACGCCCCTGTACCTCACCCTGGCCCCCGGCGAGATCGTGCCGTTCGTGCTGATGACCACCGTGATCGGTTTCGCCGGCGGTAACTTCATCGCACTCTCGCTCTCCATGAAAGCGGATGTGATCGACGTGGCCGCCCGTCGGCGGGGTGAGAGCACGGCAGGCGCCTACATGGCCATCTGGTCTCTCGGCTCCAAAACCACCCAGGCTCTGGCGCTCGGCATTTCTCTGCCGCTGCTCGGCCTGTTCGGATTCGATCCCAGAATGGAAAACGGACCGGATGAGATCGATGCGTTGCGCTACGCGATCGCGCTGCTGCCGCCGGCCTGTTACCTGATCGCCATTCTGGTCATCTACCGGTATCCGATCAGCCGCACGCGTCTCGCGCGGCTGAGGGCTGCGTTCGACCGTCGGGATGCCCGCCGCGCGCGCGCGCACGCCGCCGGTCGCGTTCAGTCCAGCGGATAAGACGCCCAGACCTGATATCCGCGTCCCGACGGCTTGTACACCATCAGCGCGGGCAGGTCCGGATGGGCCCGGGCCTTCTCACCGGCGGCCTGGAAGTCGGCTTCCGTGCGCCAGCGTGCGTAGTGCACGAGGCTTTCGCCGTCCAGACCTCTGTGCAGCTGACTGCCGAGAAAGCCCGGCTGCCGGGACAGGAAGCCGTCGATGTAGGCGCCGATCTTCTCGAGCGCTTCGTCCTGGTTCTCCGGCGTCGTTTCAAAGGAGACGACCACGATGTGTTCGCTGCTGCTCATGCGCCGATCTCCTGCCGGACGATGCGCGCCCCTTCCACCATGGCAGCCATCTTCGCGTAGGCCACGTTCCGGGGCAGGTACTTCATACCGCAATCCGGGGCCACCCGCAGACGTTCTGCCGGAAAGTGCTCGAGTGCCTGCCGTATGCGCTCGGCCACCAGCTCCGGCGTTTCCGGTGTCTGATCCCTGAGGTCGAGCACACCGACGTGGACGATCTTGTTCGGCAGCGTTTTCAGCAGATCCATCTTCAGCCTGGGTTGTGCGCATTCGATGGAGATCTCGTCCGCCGTACAGGCGTCCAGCTCCGAAAGGAATGCATAACCCGGCGGCTTGTCGTCCACGTGCTTGCCGTAGCCGAAGCAGACGTGCAGCGCGGTGGGACCGGAAGCCCCCTGAAGCGCCCGGTCGATCGCGGCAACCGCATACTCCCGGGCCGCCTCCGGCCGGGCCTGCACGTAGGGCTCGTCGAGCTGAACCACGTCCACACCGGCCGCAAACAGCGCCCTGAGCTCCACGTTCACCGCCTCCGCATAGGCCATCGCAAGCGAGCCCTCATCCGGGTAGTAATCGTTCTGTGCCTGCTGAGCCATGGTGAACGGTCCCGGCAGCGTGATCTTGATGGGCCGGTCGGTGTGCGCCCGGATCAGCGCGATGTGGGGCGCTTCCACGGGGTGGCTGTGGGTGATCGGACCCACAACCCGGGGTACCGGCACCTGTGCTCCGGTCCGATCGGTGGCCTCGCCCGGTTTGTCCAGATCCACACCCTCGAGCGCATTGGCGAACCGGTTGGAGTAACTCTCCCGCCGCATCTCGCCGTCCGTCACGATATCAACCCCGGCCCGGTTCTGATCGTGCAGCGCGAGGACGGTGGCATCATCCTGAGCTTCGGCCAGATGTTCCGGCGGTACGCGCCACAGCGCATCGAGCAGCACCCGGGGCGGCAGGCGTTCACCCAGCCGTTCTCTGTCGATGAGCCAGCCCGGCTGGGCATAGCTGCCGACCAGAGACGTGGGCAGCAGGGGCAGCGTTTTCATAGGGTGTCCTCCGGGTTGGCGGTGAGATTGGCATAGGTCCGCAGGAGCACCCGACGGGTGGTTTCCACGTCCTTTTTCGATATCCCCTTGAGCGCCCGTTCATTGACCTCGATCACCATGGGCAACAGCTCATTGCGCAGACGCCGGCCCCTGGCACTCAGCGTGATCTTCATCTTCCGCCGGTCGTCCTTCTCCCGGCGCCGCAGGATGAGACCACTCTTCAGAAGCCCGTTCACGGAACGGACCGTGGTCGCTTCCGTGGTGCCCGTGCGCTCGGCCAGCTCCCTCTGGGTGATGCCGTCCTCGTCCCACAGCACCCGCAGGAATCGCCACTGACCCGCACTCACGCCGTGGGTGAGGGTCAGCTTTTCCAGCGCCCGGGAGAACGCGCGGAAATTGATGCGGGTGAGATATCCCAGGCTGTTCAGCGGATCGAGATACGGCTCTCTGTCACCGGCGCTGGTCACACGCCCTTTCCACGCATCCAGGCCACGATGAGATCCGCCGTATCGTCCCGCGCGTTCGCGGGAGACTCGAGGTAGTGATCGCCCACGATCATCTCGAGCGTTTTGTCTTCGGCACCCAGCGCGTCGAAGATCGCCTGGGCGTCGCTCGGAAAAACGCCCGTGTCGCCCAGGCTCTGGACCACCAGCGCCGGCTGGGTGATGCGGTTCAGGTGCGGCGCGCCGCTGCAGTGAGAGTCGCTGAGCGACCACATGGACAGCCAGGTGCGCAGGGTGTTCGTGAGACCGATGCCTCTCGGTCCGAAGTTCGCCGTCTTCGGATCGCCGGCGTAGCAGCGTCCCACTTCCCGGTCCGAGGGATCGATGCTGCCGTCCATGAGACGGAGGTCGGCCCAGGTGCGGTATAGGTTGAAGGCGCGGTCGAACATGCCGAGGCCCTTGAGGCGATCCAGTTCGCTGTGGCACCAGGCGGTGATCCGCTCGTTGCGAGCCACCTGGGCCGCCCGGTAGCGTTTGATGAACTCGGGCGAGTACGGCGGTCCATTGGCCGGGTCGTACATGTTCAGCGCCGGATCGACGCTCGAGGGATCCGTCTCATCGGTGATGGAGGGATCGAACCAGGCCGTGAGCACCTCCGGACGGCCCAGATGCGCGCAGAGCGAGATATAGAGGTCGGCCGGCTGCAGATCATCGAGCGCATCCGGCAGCGTGAGGCCCGGCGTCGGCGTCATGGTGACACCGAGCGCCTGAGACTGGTAAGCGCCCATCAGAGAGCCTCCACCCGAATTGCCGACGATGACCACCTGGTCCACGCCCGCCTGCTCCTTGAGCCAGCGCACGCCGACCCCGATGTCGATCAGCGCGTGCTCCAGCAGGAAGAAGCCTTCGTTACCCCGGAATCGCGTATTCCAGCCCAGGAAGCCGTAGCCTCTTTCGGCCATGTACTCGCCGAGGTAATGCTCGGAGAAATCCACGTTGTAGTGGGTGGCAATGAGCGCCGTGGTGGGTCGCTTTCCCTCCGGGCGGTAGTACAATCCCTGGCAGGGTTGGAACCCGGCCCCGTTGCGTGCAGCCGTCGGCGAGCCGAGCGATACGAATTCCCGAGTCCAGCCTGACATCATTCCCCTCTCTGATCAGCCCCGAAGAATCCTTAGCATACAAAGTGTTCAGGCGCCCGTCGACTGCCAGGCGATCATCCGGAACCGGTCTCCCTCCCGGACCCAGACGTTGAGAAACCGGTTCACGAGCGCCTTCTCCACGCCATCACGGCTGGCCCGGCCCGTGAGCAGCCCGTGACAGACGAACACATCACCCCGGCTCAGCACCTCGACCCCCTCCGTCTCCAGCGCGAGATACCGGACCGCACCGGAACCGATGCCGTCGAGAAAGGACGCTCTGCCGTCTGTTTTGCCGGATGAGTGCGTCCAGATCAGGTCCTCATGCAGCAGGGCCCCCAGGGCCTCCACATCGCCTGCAATCATGGCGGCACGCCTGGCCGCATCCGCCTTCAGCACCGCCTTCGTTTGTGCATCGTCGGTCATTCTGTCACTGCTCCTGATTCTGCCGTTCCTGCCACCTTACCAGCGCCGTCAGGGTGCGGTTGACGGGCGCTTCGAGCCCCGCGTTCGCCGCCTCCCGGACGACGCTGCCGTTGATCACGTCCACCTCGGTGGGCCGGCCGGCTTCCAGATCCTGCAGCACCGAGGGTCGGGCAAGCGGCATCCGCGCTCCGAAGGCCCGCACGTGGGCGACGGGATCGTCGAACTCGAGGGCGATGCCGAGGGCGCGGGCCACCTGAAAGGCCTCCGTGGCTGCCGCCCGGGAAATGCCCGACAGGTGCTCGTCTTCCATCACCCCGCCCACCGTGAGACCGGTCAGTGCGCAGGGAGCGCTGTAGGCCACGTTGCAGATGAGCTTGTCCCACTGCATGGCCACGATGTCGGGCACCGCCTCGGCATCGAACCCCGCTGCCCGCCACACGGCGGCGGTCTCAGCCACCGCTGCGGCATCCAGACCGCCCCAGGCACCCATCCGGATGGCTTTCATGTCGTTGTGGTGCACGTGACCGGGTCCTTCCACGGCGGCACCGAAACCCTGCGCCACGCCGACCATCAGCCGCTCTCCGCCGAGCTGCTCCGCCACCCGTTCGGCACTGCCGAGACCGTTCTGGAGGGTCAGAATCCGGGTGTGCGGCCCGAGCATGGGCCGTGCATCGCGGGCCGCCTCCGTCACCTGGCCGGCCTTGACCGCGATGACGATCAGATCCGCCGTTTCAGCGGGCGGTTTCGTGAACGCCCGGATGCGGACCCGCCGATCGCCGCTGGCCCCGGTGATTCTGAGTCCCTCGGATGCCATGGCCGCCACATGTGCCCGGTTCCGGCTCACCGCCACCACGTCCTGGCCGGCAGCGGCCAGCAGGCCCGCGTAGATGGACCCCATAGCACCACAGCCGATCACGGCGATCTTCACAGGCCGGCCATCAGCTGCTCGAGATAGGGGGCCAGCCCTTCTTTCCACTCCAGGCCGAAGCCGGGCTCTTCGCCCGGTGTGACCCGCCCGCCTTCGATCCGGCAGCGTTCCGAGTAGCCGCCGAACGGCTGAAAAACATCCGGATAGGCCTCGCAACCCCCCAGCGACAGCCCGGCCACCACGTGCAGATTGATCAGATGCCCGCCGTGGGGAAAACAGCCCGATCGATGGAAACCGTACTGCTCCAGCAGGTCCAGCATGCGTCCGTACTCGGTCAGTCCGTAGCTGAGTCCCGGGTCCATCTGAAAGATGTCGATGCCGGATCGTGGACCGCCGTAGCGCAGCAGATTCTCCACGTCCATGACGCTGAACAGATTCTCACCGGTCGCCAGCGGCCCGGAATAGGCCTTCGAAATCGCCTGGTGCAGGGCGAAGTCCAGCGGATCGCCCGGCTCCTCGAACCAGCGCAGCCCGAAGGCCTCGATGGCACGTCCACAGGCGAGCGCTGCTTCGGTATCGAAGCGGCCGTTGGCATCCACGGCCAGCCGATCGCCCGCGCCGGCCACCGTCAATGCCGCCTCGATACGGCGGCAGTCCTCATCGAGCGTCGCGCCGCCGATCTTGATCTTGAACGCGTCGAACCCGAGCCCGTGGTAGCGCTCGAGCTCATGCCGGAGCCTGCCGATGGAATCGTCCGGATAGTAGTAGCCGCCGGCGGCATAGACGGGCACATCGAGGCGCATCTCCGTCGGATCCAGGGTCCGGTCGAAGGCCCGGGCGATGGTCGCATAGGCGGGTTCTCCGGCCAGCCTGGCATTCAGGTCCCAGACGGCGAGCTCGATGGCCGCCGCAGCCCCAGAGCGGTCGCCGTGGCCGCCGGGCTTTTCCCCCTGGAGGATGGTGGCCAGCACGGCGGCCGGATCGAACGCGGACCCATCGGAGGCCTGCAGGTCTTCGGGTGCCGCCGCCAGCAGTCTCGGGATCATCCGTTCCTTCAGGATGCCCGCCTGCCCGAAACGGCCGATGGAGTTGAAAGCGAGCCCCGTCACCGGTCGGCCTTCCCGGATCTGATCGCTCACCAGAGCAACGAGAGAAACCGTATGCCCGGCGAAGCTCACCACCGCGTTGGCCGGCGTGCCCGCAAGCGGGACCGTCAGCTCCCTGACTTCGACGATGCGCATTCAGCTGAAGCGGCAGGCGATACTGCCGAGCTCGCCGAAGTCGGCATGGAAGGTATCGCCCGCGCGGATCGCTACCGGCCGGGTGAAGGATCCGGCGAGCACCACCTGGCCCGCTTCCAGCGCCACGCCGTGCTCGGACAGACGCCGGGCCAGCCAGACCACGCCGTTCGCCGGATGATTCAGCACGCCGGCGGAAACGCCCGTTTCCTCGATGACCCCGTTCCGGAACAGCAGCGCGCCTACCCGTCGCAGGTCCACGTCCAGCGGACGGACCGGTCTGCCGCCGAGCACCACCCCGGCAGCAGCCGCGTTGTCGGCAACCGTATCGAGCACCGTGCGCGGCGCCCCGGTTTCCGGGTCCACGCGATGACTCCGGGCGGCGATCAGCTCCAGTGCCGGCACCACGTAGTCCGTGGCATCGAGCACGTCCCACACCGACAGCGCCGCACCCTCGAGGCGGTGGCCGAGCACGAAGGCGAGCTCCACCTCCACGCGCGGATCCGTGAACCGGGCGGCTTCTATGGTGCTGCCGTCCTCGAAGAACATGTCGTCCAGCAGAAAGCCGAAGTCCGGTTCATCGATCTGCATGGCCAGCTGCATGGCCCGGGAAGTCAGTCCCACCTTCCGGCCCCTGAGCGTGCGGCCCTGCTGAAGCTTGTGGCGCAGCCAGGCTGCCTGAACCGCATAGGAGTCCGCCAGGGACATGTGGGGGTGCGCAACGCTGATCGGCCGGATCTGGCGGCGGGCCTGCTCCGCCTGCTCGAGGTCCGCGGCGGCAGCTTCGATCTGATCGGGGGTCATGGCCATGGCGGGCTCCGGGTGCGGGTCTAGAGAGGATAGACGATGGAGTTCGGCACGAGCACCGAGTCGTAGACCACCCGCATGCCGGCAAACCGGAGATCGCCCCCGTCCTCCACCACCCGGCTCAGGTAGCGCCCCACGCTGAGGATCTGCGGCAGCCGGTCCGGCAGCACTTCCACCACCAGATAGTGCGCCACGGCGTCAATGCCGCCGTCCGCACGCCCGGTACCGCGTATGTTGGTGATCTGGTGCCGGAGATAGCGGGGCTCGTGCATGATGGTTTCCTGCACCGAGCGGACGCGGTCCATGAGCATGCCGCGGCTTTCGCAGCGGATGATGGCCATGGGCAGTCCCTGGTCGTGATTGTCCCGCGGGATCACCCGATAGTCGCATTCCTCCTCGAACAGCGCCGGCCAGTCTTCCAGCGGGCCGTCGTCGAGCAGCTCAGCGTAACGGTCGTAGAGAGCTTCCAGCTGCCGCTGACGCGCACTGTCCAGGCTCACAGTCCCATCACCTTTCGATAGTGGGCGTAGAAGGCCCGGACCGCGGTTTCGGTCACCATGTGGTTCTCGTTCTCCGTGCCCCGGCCGCCCATCTGCACCACGCCGGTATGATCCGGGTACTCGCTGATGCCGTCCTGGGCGAGCTTGATCACTTCGCTGTCGTCGGCCGACACCAGACCGGCGGCGCTCATCAGATTGCCCTGCCGGAGCCGGCGGCGGGTCATCTCCTCGTCGTCGTCCGCATACCCGAAGAACGTCCAGGCCAGTTCGAACGCCCCCGCATGCCGTGGCCGGATCTGGCGCAGGGCGAGGGTGTTGGACTGCTGCTGGACGATCAGATTGGGCCAGATCGTCTGCATCACCACCGTCGCGTCGTCCGGGAACTCCTTGACCGGATCGAGCAGCCGCCGGTCCTGGAGCTCGAAGTCTTCGCGCAGATTCGCCATGTCCGTGGTGGCATCGGACTTCTTCTGCTCGCCGCGGCGGGAAATGAGGAGCGCATGGGCGCCGCTGTCGTCCATCTGCACCTGGGAATCCTGATCCGCCCGGAACAGACCGAAGGTCACCAGGAACACGTGCAGCAGGGAGGCGTGATACGGGTCCTTGATGTTCTCGAACATGAGCTTCCAGTTGCCCGGAATCAGCTGCCGTGAGTAACCGAGCAGTTGCAGCGGCCGCCCGTCGAAAACCCGGTTGAAGTAGCGGAAGTTGGTTTCGCCCAGATAGGCCTCGAAGGCCGGTGGCTCGGCTGCGAAGGAAGCGAAGATGACACCGTTCTGCCGCGTGATGGCGAGCTTCGGAAGGTTGTGCTCCGCGCGCTCGAAGTCCTCCGGCATGCCGCCTTTGCCCTTCACGCCCTTGATGAACGGCACGCCGCGCAGATTCCCCTGGGCATCGTAGGACCACTGGTGATAAGGACACACGAAAAAACGTGTGTTCCCCCTGTTCTGACGGCAGAGTTTGACGCCCCGGTGAGCACAGCGGTTGACGAATCCGTGGATGTCTCCCTGCTGGTCCCGCGCGATCACCACGGAACGTCGTCCGATCAGAGTCACGAGGTAGTCGCCCGCTTCCGGGATTTCGGCCTCGAGTCCCACGTACGCCCAGCCGTCTCCTTCGAAAATCCGGTGCATCTCCTGCTCGAAGAGCGCAGGATCGGTATAGATGCCGTAAGGCACCTGGTCGACCCCGTTCGTGGGCCATGTAACGGCGGGCTTGTTTTCCATTGCGGTGGGCTGTGCTCGGTGTTGACGCAGATAATATTACTTTGCTATCAAAGCATTTTGAAACCCCGGGGTTGATCATGTCTGAATCCGAAGCGCCCCTGCCCCAGCTTCTGAACGTCACCGGCGAGCGCGATGGCCCCTGCGACCCCGGGCGTGCCAAACCCGCGAAGGACTGGCCGCCGGTCACCATCACCCGGGAGATGATCGACGAGCAGATCGAGATGCTGGCCGATCAGCCGAGACCGGCCAACGGCCGCAGGCAGGTGATGTTCGTCCACCCCAGCGCACCGGCGCCCGGCCGCGGCCTCACGCCGGGCGTGCGGGTGACGCTGGACGTCCTGAAGCCGGGCGAGGAAACGGTCCCCGTCCGTCAGAACGCGACTCAGGTGAATTTCTGCATCCGCGGCAGCGGCCGTGCCCGGGTCGGCGGGAGGACCATCGAGTACGGCCAGTACGACGTCTGGAACCATCCGTCCTACGCCATTTATCAGCACTTCAACGACGGCAGCGATCTCCAGGTGCGGCTCACCTACTCCAATGCCGCCCTGCTCGAGATGATGCGCGTGCATCTGGTGGAGGAAGATCCGGTGGAAACCGATGCGGCCGGCGTGGCGGAGCCGGCAGGCTCGACCGCGGAGTCAATCGAGCTGCCCACCTTCACCATCGGCGACGATGGTGCGGCGCTCATGCCGTACGAGACGCTGATCAGTCCGCCGGCGGTCCCCTCCAACTGTCTGCACTGGCCCTGGCAGACGGTGAAGGAGAATCTCGACAAGCTCGCCGCTCTTGGGGAACGCTACCAGGGCAGGCGGCTCTATCTGCTGTTCAATCCCCGCACGGACCGGTTCAACGGCACGACGCCCAACTTCTTCTCCACCATCACCATCCGCCCGCCGGGCATCGTCGACAAGCCGCACCGGCATGTGTCCTCGGCCATCAACTATTACTTCCGGGGAGCGGGCTACAGCCGCGTGGAAGGCAAACGCTACGAGTGGAAAGCCGGCGACCTGATGGTCTCCGCACCCGGCTGGGCGGTGCACAACCATGCGTCCTACGATGGCGAACCGGTGTACGAGCTCACCATCCAGGACCAGCCGCTGAACATCTACATGGAGTCGCTCCTCTGGCAGGAAGACCTTTCTCTGCCCGCCCGCATTCTCGGCACGGACGAGGGGTTCGCCACCAACCGCGCATCGAGCTGATGTTCTACGACCCGCGGCAGGATCTGCGTCCTGCGCCTCTGACTCACAACCCGCTCAACGCCCTGGTTGCTCCGCGTCCGATCGGCTGGATCGGCAGTCTCTCCGCGGGCGGCATTCACAATCTGGCGCCCTTCTCCTACTTCAACGCGGTCTCGGCGGACCCGCCCACGGTGATCTTCGCGCCGAACAGCCGGACCGACGGTGCTGCCAAGGACACCCTGGCCAATGTGCGTGAGACCGGCGAGTTCACCGTGAACATCGTATCCCTCACGCTCGCTCAGGCGATGAACGAGACCTCCCGGGAGGTGGCGCCGGATGCAGACGAATTCGCTCTGGCAGGACTGACCCCCGTACCCTCCGAGCTGATCGGTCCGGCCCGGGTCGGGGAATGCCGGGCGGCCCTCGAGTGCACGGTATTCGACATCGTCGCGCTGCCCGCGCGGCCGGGCGCACGCGCCAGCCATCTGGTGATCGGGAACGTGGTAGGCATACACATTGACGATGCGCTGATCATCGGGGGGCGCGTGAATACGAAAGCGCTGGCACCCCTCGCCCGGCTCGGCTATTTCGACTACGGAACGGTGGCAGAGCCCTTCGAGATCCCCCGGCCGGACTGATCTGCCCGACCCGTCCGCACCCGGAACGTGTCCGGTCTCGCAGAAACCGCGTCCGATCACGGGAACTCGAAGGCGGTGTGCTAGTCTTAAGCGCTACGCATCGACCCCGGGCGTGATCGTTTTGCGAACCGTTTCTCTCCTGTCACCTCTGCTTGCCCTGGCGCTCCTCATCCAGGCAGCGGCCGCGTATGGCGCCATGCCGTGCGAAGGCAGCGGACATGCGGACATGCATCCGTCGGCGCCGAGCCATACGGTCAGTCACACGGACGATCATCACGGCGTTCACGCGGCCCACAGCGGACACGCACCGATACCCGAAGCCGGGCACGATGCCGGCATGCCCTGCTGCGACGAAGACGGCACATCCGCCTGCATCGCCTCCGGACACTGCCTGTCCGCCAGCCCGCTGCTGCCGTTTCCCGCGCTGGCCATCCTGCCTTTCGATGGGCAGAGCCGCATCATCTCCGAGGCGGACTGGCTGCCGCCCTACGGCGCTCCATCCGGAACTCCGCTCCGTCCACCCATCGCCTGATCCATTCACTCCGTTCACCTGATCGACCGGTGACCGGTACCCGCCCCTGTTGCGTGGGGGTGCGCCGTGTCCCGCGTCATCCAAAAGAACCGACTGGAGATGGCCATGCAGAACCTCCGAACACCTTTCCATTCCACACGGCCGCGCCTGCTGCTCACTGTGATACTCACACTGGCGCTGAAGCCAGCCGCCGCGGTTGCTGAAGCGGCCGGAGCAGACGCCCGGGCCCTGAACCTGGAGACCGCCGTCGAGCTCGCCATCGACGCGGATCCCTGGTTGAACGGCAGCGAGCAGACAGAGCTGGCTTTGCGCGAGGAGGCCGTGGCGGCCGGAAGTCTGCCGGATCCGCAGCTCAGCCTGACTGCCGTGAATCTCCCCATCGACAGCTTCGATGTGGGCCAGGAAAACATGACGCAGCTGGCCGTGGGCCTCTCTCAGCAGTTTCCGCGGGGCAGGACGCGGGCGTTGTCCCGCCAGCAGAAGGAGCTGCTGGCCGAGATGGAGCCCGCCCGCCGGGATGACCGGATTGCCATGGTGGAGGCGCAGGTATCCGTCCTCTTTCTCGACGCCTGGCTGGCCAGGGCCAGTCGGCGTCTGATCGAGGAGGACCGGGCGCTGTTCGAACAGCTGGTGGATGCCGCCGAATCCCAGTACACGTCCGCCGTCGGCCGAACGCGGCAACAGGACCTCATCAGGGCCCAGCTCGAGCTGATCCGTCTGGACGACCGCCTCACCGGTCTGTTTCAGCAGCAGGAGGCAGCGCAGAGCCGGCTGGCGGAACTGGTGCCCGGGGCCAGCCGGTTCCCGATCGCCGACCCTCTGCCCGAGTTACAGACCCTGGCCGTGAACGGACTGATCGTCGAATCCCTTACCAGGCAGGACCTCTACGACCTGCTCGACCGGCATCCATCGGTGACCGCCATCGATCGCCGGCTCGACTCCGTTTCGCTGGGTACCGATCTCGCCCGGCAGAAGTACCGGCCCGGTTTCGGCTTCCGGGCCCAGTACGGCTACCGGGCAGACAACCCGTCAGGACGTTCCCGAGACGACCTGCTGACCCTCGGGGTGACCTTCGAACTACCGCTGTTCCGGGGCGACCGGCAGGACCGGGAAGTGAGCGCGGCTGCCGCCCGGGAGGCCGCGGCCAGGAACGACCGCGATCTGCTCGTCCGCCAGCTTGTCAGCCGCCTCGAAACGGAGCGGGCGGATCTGATCCGCCTGGACGAACGTCGGCGCCTGTATCGGGAACGTCTGCTGCCGCAGATGGCACAGCAGGCGGAAGCTTCGCTGGCCGCCTACAACAACGCGGACGGCGATTTCTCCGAAGCGGTGCGGGCCAGGATCGCCGAGCTGGACGCCAAGATCGGTGCCCTCGGTATAGACGTGGCCCGGCAGCAGACCATCGCCCGCATCAATTATCTGCTGACCCAGTGAGGAAGCGCTCATGAACACGCTGAAACCTCTGCTTCTCATCGGCCTCGGTCTGATTCTCGGCGCCCTGCTGAGCTGGCTTCTGATTCCGGATGCCGGTGACCGGGGATCCACCGACATCGGAGCCACCGGCGAGCCCCTCTACTGGGTCGCCCCCATGGACCCGGAATACCGTCGCGACGGGCCCGGAAAATCGCCCATGGGCATGGACCTGGTGCCCGTCTATGCGGACGACGCCGACCCGTCTCCAGGCACGGTTCGGATCAGCCCGGACGTGATCAACAACCTCGGTGTGCGCACGGCCATCGTGACCCGCGGAATTCTCGAACCGGAGATCCGCACCGTCGGCCATGTGACTTTCGACGAGAATCAGCTCGTGCACATCCATCCGCGTGTGGAGGGCTGGATCCAGACGCTCGACGTGAAGGCCGAGGGGGATCCCGTCACCGCCGGCGAGCCGCTCTTCGAGCTTTACTCTCCGACGCTGGTGAACGCTCAGGAAGAGCTCGTGCTGGCCCTCAACCGGAACAATCCCGCGCTGATCGACGCAGCGCTCGAGCGGCTGGCGGCGCTCGACGTGCCACAGAGCGCCATCGAATCGGTTCGGCGCACCCGTACGGTGAATCAGACCATCCGGATCCCGGCACCCCAGTCCGGCGTCCTGGAAACCCTGGCCGTGCGGGAAGGCATGTACGTCTCACCCGGGATGAACGTGATGACCATCGGACCGCTGGATCACGTCTGGCTGGTCGGCGAGCTCTACGAGCGCCAGGCACTGTCCGTGCGCGCGGGAGATCCCATCTCCCTGACGCTCGACTATCTGCCCGGGCGTGTGTGGTCGGGTACCGTGGACTACGTCTATCCCAGCCTGAACGAGGTCACCCGTACCGTGCGCGTGCGGGCCGTGCTGCAGAACGAGGACGGCGCCCTGAAACCCGGCATGTTCGGCGAGCTCAGGGTTCGGGCGGCCCGGCCGGATGCACCCGCCCTGCTGATCCCCCGGGAAGCGCTCATCCGGACCGGCAGCCAGAACCGGGTGGTGCTCGCCTTCGATGGAGGCCGCTTCAAGTCGGTGGCCGTGCATCCCGGGCACATCGGCCGGGATCAGGTCGAGATTCTCGAGGGTCTCAGAGAAGGCGACCGGGTGGTCAGCTCCGCCCAGTTCCTGATCGATTCGGAGTCGAGCAAGACGTCTGACTTCCTGCGGATGGAGCACGGCGGTCATGCGGGTCATGAGGAGATGGCGCCGTGATTGCCGCCGTCATCCGCTGGTCCGTCGGCAATCGCTTCTACGTGCTGCTCGCCGCCTCCGTCATCGCGGTGGCCGGTCTTTACGCCCTGCGCACCACCCCCGTGGATGCCATTCCCGATCTCTCCGATGTGCAGGTGATCGTCAAGACCAGCTATCCGGGCCAGGCACCGCAGGTGGTGGAAGACCAGGTCACCTATCCGCTGACCACGGCCATGCTCTCCGTGCCGGGGGCGGTGACGGTGCGCGGCTTCTCATTTTTCGGCGACTCCTACGTCTACATCATCTTCGACGACGACACCGACCCCTACTGGGCCCGCTCCCGGGTCCTGGAGTATCTCTCCCAGGTGGCGCCTGCCCTGCCGGAAACCGCCCGGCCGCAGCTGGGCCCGGACGCCACCGGGGTCGGCTGGGTGTATCTCTATGCACTCGTCGACCGCACCGGTAATCACGATCTATCGCAGCTCAGGAGCCTGCAGGATTTCTTCCTCAAGCTGGAGCTGCAGACCGTACCCGGTGTCTCCGAGGTCGCCACCCTGGGCGGTATGGTCCGCCAGTATCAGGTGGAGGTGGACCCGGAGAAGCTGCGCGCTTTCGGCATCCCGCTCTCACACATCCAGACGGCCATCATACGGGCCAACCAGGAGGTGGGCGCCTCCGTGGTGGAGATGTCCGAGGCGGAGTACATGGTGCGGGCAACGGGCTACATCCAGAGTGTCACCGATCTGGCCCGGGTGCCCCTCGGGGTGGATACCAACGGCACGCCCCTGCTGCTCGAGGACGTGGCGCGGATCGGCACCGGTCCGCAGATGCGGCGGGGCATTGCCGAGCTCAACGGTCAGGGCGAAGTGGTCGGCGGCATCGTGGTGATGCGCATGGGCGAGAACGCGCAGCGGACAATCGACGGCGTGAAAGCGAAACTCGCCGAGCTCGCGCCCGGACTGCCGGATGGCGTGGAAGTCGTCACCGTGTACGACCGCTCGGCGCTGATCGAGGCAGCCGTGGATACCCTCAGGCTGGGACTGCTGGGAGAACTGGTCATCGTAACCCTCGTGTGCGTGCTGTTCCTCGCGCATGGCCGTTCCTCGCTGGTGGCGGCGATCAGTCTGCCGCTGGGCATTCTCACCGCCTTCGTGGTCATGCGGATTCAGGGCATCAACGCCAACATCATGTCGCTGGCGGGTATCGCAATCGCCATCGGCGCCATGATCGACGGGCCGATCGTTCTGATCGAGAACTTCCACAAGCATATCGAGCGGACACCGCTGACCGACCGGAACCGCTGGCAGGTGGTGGCGGCCGCCGCCACCGAAGTGGGCCCTGCCCTCTTCTTCAGCCTGCTCATCATCACCGTGAGCTTCGTGCCCGTGTTCACGCTGGAGGCTCAGGAAGGGCGGATGTTCTCGCCGCTGGCCTTCACCAAAACCTATGCCATGGCAGCCAGTGCAGCCCTGGCGGTGACCCTGGTACCCGTGCTCATGGGGTATCTCATCCGCGGTAACGTCCGGCCCGAGGCAGCCAACCCGCTCAATCGCTGGCTCGCCGCCGCTTACCGGCCGCTTCTCGAACGGGTGCTGGCCCGGCCCGGAACGACCCTGGTCATCGCCGTGCTGGTGACCGTCGTCGGACTCTGGCCGCTGAGCCGGATCGGCAGCGAGTTCATCCCACCGCTGGACGAGGGTGATCTGATGTACATGCCGACCACCTATCCGGGCCTCTCCATCGGCAAGGCCCGGGAAATACTGCAGCAGACCGACCGGCTGATCGCCGGTGTACCCGAGGTGGAATCCGTGTTCGGCAAGATCGGCAGGGCGGAAACGGCCACCGATCCGGCACCCCTGACCATGATCGAGACCTTCATCCAGCTCAAGCCCAGGGAACAGTGGCGCCCCGGGATGACCACCGACAGGCTGATCGCCGAACTGGACGCCCGGGTGGACGTGCCCGGTCTCACCAACGCCTGGGTGATGCCCATCAAAACCCGCATCGACATGCTGGCCACCGGAATCAAGACCCCGGTGGGGATCAAGATCGCCGGCTCGGATCTCAACGAGATCCAGAAGATCGGCGAGGCTCTGGAACGGATCCTGGAACAGGTGCCCGGCACCGCCTCGGTCTATTCCGAACGGGTGGCCGGCGGGCGCTACATCGAGGTGGAGATCGATCGGATTCAGGCGGCCCGTTACGGGCTGAACGTGGCCGACGTGCAGCAGGTGGTGGCGACCGCCATCGGCGGGACCAACGTGGCGCGCACGGTGGAAGGCCTGGAACGCTATCCCATCAATCTGCGCTATCCCCAGGACTACCGGGATTCGCCGGAGCAGCTGGCCGACCTGCCCCTGGTTACCCCGAGCGGCCAGCGTATCGCGCTGGCGGACGTGGCGAGCATCGGCATCACGGACGGTCCGCCCGCCATCAAGAGCGAGAACGCGCGGCCCAACGGGTGGACTTTCGTAGACATCGAGGCCGTGGACGTGGGCACCTACGTGCAGAACGCCATGGCCGCGGTACGCGATCAGCTCGAGCTGCCGGCGGGCTACAGCCTCACCTGGTCCGGACAGTACGAGTACATGCTCAGGGCCCAGGAGCGCCTCACCGTGGTGGTGCCGCTGATCCTCGCCATCATCGTGGTGCTGCTGTACATCAACTTCCATCGACTGGGTGAAGTGGTGCTGATTCTGTCGACGCTTCCGCTGGCCGGCACCGGAGCCGTCTGGCTCATGTATCTGCTGGACTACAACCTCTCGGTGGCAGTGGCGGTGGGCTACATCGCGCTGGCCGGTGTGGCGGTGGAACTCGGCGTGATCATGCTCACCTATCTGAACCAGGCCATCGCCCGACCCGCTGGCAATGTGGATGCGGGTCGGCAGCCGGATCTCTTCGATCTGCCGGCGGCCGTCACCGAGGGCGCGCTGAAACGGGTCCGTCCGGTGGTGATGACCGCCGTGTCCACCATCGCCGGTCTGCTGCCGCTCATGTTCTCTTCCGGTACCGGCGCGGAAGTGCTGAGCCGGATTGCCGCGCCCATGGTGGGCGGAATGATCACCGCGCTCCTGCTCACGCTGCTGGTGCTGCCGGCGGCCTTCCTGGTGTGGACCCGCTGGCAGCTGGGCCGGGAGGGTTCCGCTTGACCTTCCAGTTACTGGAAGCTTTAGCATGGCAGTTCGATTCGACCCACGGAGGCTCGAAATGACAACGGCGCCCACCAAAGCCGACAACCCGGCCGCCACCGCGGAAGATCCCGTCTGCGGCATGACGGTAACCCTCGGCGCCGGTAAGCCCAGCCACCGGTACCGTTCGCAGGATTACCATTTCTGCAGTCAGCGCTGCCACGACCGGTTCGCCGAGGATCCGTATTTCTTCCTGTCCGGCCATCATCGCCTCCAGCAGACACAGGCGCCGGCAGCCGCTCTCTACACCTGCCCCATGGATCCGGAGATCGTCCGGGAAGAACCGGGCGCGTGCCCCATCTGCGGCATGGCGCTGGAGCCCATGAATCCGTCCGGGGACGAACCCAACCACGAGCTGATCGACTTCACCCGGCGCTGCATCGTCTCCGCTGCCGCCGCGCTGCCACTGCTGGTGATCACCATGGGGCCCATGCTCGGCCTGCCGGTCCGCGGCTGGCTCGGGGAGAGTGCGGCCACCTGGGTCGAGTTCGCGCTCGCAACCCCCGTGGTGCTCTGGGCCGCCCGGCCCTTCTTCCATCGCGGCTGGACGTCGCTGAAGACCCGCGCCTTCAACATGTGGACGCTCATCATGCTGGGCGTGGGTGCGGCCTATGCCTACAGCGTGCTGGCGACCTTCCTGCCCGGGCTCTTTCCCGAAGGTCTGCGCACGGCCACAGGGCATGTGCCCGTCTACTACGAGGCGGCCGTGGTCATCGTCGCCCTGGTCTTTCTCGGACAGGTGCTCGAGCTCCGGGCGCGGGAACGGACCGGAGACGCGGTCCG
This sequence comes from Gammaproteobacteria bacterium, assembly GCA_030425195.1. GTDB lineage: Bacteria > Pseudomonadota > Gammaproteobacteria > Pseudomonadales > Azotimanducaceae > SZUA-309. The sequence continues at coordinate 140,575 of JAUIAV010000009.1, forward strand.
TGCGCTGCTGCGTCTGGCGCCCGCCACCGCCCGGCGGATCACGCCGGACGGAGACGAGTACGATGCGCCACTGGCCAACATTCTGGCCGGTGATCGTCTCAGGGTCCGGCCCGGCGAGAGCGTGCCCGTGGATGGCACCGTGGAGGAAGGCCGCTCCGCGGTCGACGAATCCATGCTTACGGGCGAGCCGGTACCCGTGGAGAAGTCGCCCGGCGATGCGCTGACCGGTGGGACTCTGAACCGTCAGGGCAGTCTGGTGATGACGGCGACCCGGGTCGGCGGAGATACCCTGCTCAGCCGTATCGTCGACAGAGTGAACGCGGCGCAACGGTCGAGAGCCCCCATTCAGGCGCTGGCGGATCGGGTCGCCCGCTACTTCGTACCGACGGTGGTGGCCGCCGCGCTCGTTACCTTCGCCGTCTGGCTCAGCGTCGGTCCCGAACCCCGGCTCGCCTATGCCATCGTTGCCGCGGTTTCCGTACTCATCATCGCCTGCCCCTGTGCCCTCGGGCTCGCCACACCCATGTCCATCATGACCGCCACCGGCCGGGGTGCTCAGGCGGGCGTGCTGGTGAAGGATGCCACCGCCCTGGAACGGCTGGCCGGCGTGGACACCCTGATCGTGGACAAGACGGGCACGCTCACGGAGGGACGGCCGGAGCTGACCGACGTCATCGCCATGGCACCGTTTTCGGAAACGGACGTGCTCAGACTCGCCGCGGCGGTGGAACGGGGCTCCGAACACCCCCTGGCGGAGGCTATCGTCGCGGGCGCGGGGTCCCGGGAGATCGAGGTTCCGGCGGTGACGGGGTTCGAGGCGGTCACCGGCAAAGGGGTCACGGGCACCGTGGACGGCCGGGCCGTTCTGCTCGGCAATCGGGGCCTTCTGGAAGCGCAGGGCGTGGACCCCGACGGCCTGGAAGCCAGGGCCGACGCGCTCCGCGAGCAGGGCAGAACCGTCATGCTGCTGGCCGTGGAGGGCACTCCCGCGGGCTGTGTCGCGGTGGCCGATCCGGTGAAGCCCGCCGCCGCCGAGGCCGTGGCCCGGCTGCACCGGGAAGGGATCCGGGTGATCATGGCCACGGGTGACAACGGACGCACCGCGGCGGCTGTCGCTGCCGCGCTCGAGATCGATGACGTGCATGCGGGATTGCTGCCGGAGGACAAACAGGGCCTGGTGATGCGATTGAGGGATCAGGGCCATCGGGTCGCCATGGCCGGCGACGGGGTCAACGATGCACCGGCGCTGGCGGCGGCAGACGTGGGCATCGCCATGGGCACCGGCGCGGATGTGGCACTCGAAAGCGCGGGCATCACTCTGCTCAAAGGCGATCTCTCGGGCATCGCCCGGGCCCGGCGGCTGGCCCGCGGCACGCTCGCCAACATCCGCCAGAATCTGTTTTTCGCCTTCGCCTACAATACGGCCGGCGTGCCCATCGCCGCCGGCGTGCTCTATCCGCTCACGGGCGCACTGCTCTCCCCGATGCTGGCGGCACTGGCCATGAGCCTGTCCAGCGTCTCGGTGATCGGCAATGCCCTGCGGCTGCGTCGCATCAGGCTTTGAAACTCCGGAGGCCGTCCATGAACATTTCCGCCACCGCAGAACGTACCGGCCTCCCGGCAAAGACCCTCCGTTACTACGAACAGATCGGTCTGGTGACGCCCGCCCGCGGTTCGAACGGATACCGTCAGTACGACGAGGAGCAGGTGCATCGGCTGGCGTTCGTGCACCGGGCGCGCAGTCTCGGCTTCGGCATCGACGAATGCCGGGAACTGCTCTCACTCTACGACGACAAGCAGCGGGCCAGCGGCGACGTCAAACGGATCGCGGAAGAGAAAATGGCGGAAATCGAAAAGCGGATCGGCGAGCTTTCGGCCATGCGCGAGACCCTCTCCCACCTGGCCAGAACCTGTCACGGTGACGACCGCCCGGACTGCCCGATCCTGGACGACCTGGCGGCCGGATAGCGGCCGCCTGCCGGATCAGTCGATGCTCAACTGGGAGCGGTGATACCGCAGCACGATGTCCGGGTCCGGTGACAGCGGCGTGTCGGTCTCGCCCTTCCCCGGATAATCCAGGTTGGAGAGGACGTGCCGCATGCTTTCCAGCCGCGCCTTCTTCTTGTCGTTCGCCTTGACGATGATCCAGGGTGCGTAGGAGGTGTGGGTGCGGCTGAACATCTCGTTCTTGTACTGGGTATAGACGTCCCAGTGCTCCTGCGCCTTCTCGTCCACGGGCGAGATCTTCCACTGCTTGAGCGGATCCACCCGCCGGGACTCGAACCGGTACGCCTGAACCTCCTTGGAGATGGAGAACCAGAACTTGACCAGCTCCAGATTGTCCTCATAGAGCATGTGCTCGAACTCGGGCACCTGCTGCATGAACACCTTGTACTGGGATTCATTGCAGAAGCCCATGACAGGCTCCACCACGGCCCGGTTGTACCAGCTGCGGTCGAAGAAGACGATCTCGCCCGGATTGGGCAGCCGTTCCACGTAGCGCTGGAAGTACCACTGGCCTTTCTGCAGCTCGGTCGGCTTCGGCAGCGCCACGACCCTTGCCGTGCGGGGATTCAGGTGTTCGATGAAGCGCCGGATGGAACCGCCCTTGCCCGCCGCATCGCGTCCTTCGAAAATGATGGCCACCCGCCGGCCTTCCAGCTGCACCGAGCGCTGCAGCTTCACCAGCTCGATCTGCAGCTTCTCGAGCTCCTGCTCGTAGCGCAGCTTCACCAGCGCCTTGTCAACGTTGACGTTCTTGGTGTCCAGAAGCTGAAGCAGGCCCTTCCTGGTGTTGACCGCGGCCAGCTCCTCTTCTGTCAGCGTCTTTTTCAGGGTCTTGCCGACCCGCTTCTCCTCCTGGGTGAGCGCATTCTCACCGGGGCCCTTGATCGGGGCTACGTTGCCCGCTTCTTGCTCTACGCTCACCGTTTCTTCAGCCATGTCCTCTCCCTTGCGGAACACACACGCCCGTTCCGCAGCTGCATCATTTCATGAATTTTTCATGACGATTTTAGAGGCCGGGAGCGATCTGACGCCTGCGTGGTTCCCCGTAGACGGATCCGTGTCAGCCGCATCAACCGCCGCTGAATCGGGTTCAGGTTCTCAGTTCGGAGCGGTGCTCACCTCACCCGCCTGGGCGACCCCACTCACGTAGCGCTGCTTGAGATCCCGGTAGTTGCCGAATCGATCGGCGCGCTGGAAGCTCTCCCGGGCACTCTCCAGATCACCGAGCTTGTACTCGGTGAGACCTTTCATGAAATGGAAGCGGCCATTGCGGTACTTCAGGTCGAGGGCCGTGTTGATGGAACGCAGGGCGGCGGGGTAGCGGGCATTCTCGAACTCTGCCTGAGCGATGGCGAAGTGGTAGTAGGGGTTCCTTTCCCGGTAACGCTTCACCTGCTCGTTGTAGTAGTCGGCCTCCTCGAGGTTGCCGAGTGCCAGATGTGTCCGGCCGAGGCCCGAGATGGCACCACGGTTGCTGCGATCCAGCGAAAGGGCCACCTCGTACGCGATCAGCGCCTGCTCGAGCGCATCCTCTTTCGCATACAGGGCCCCGAGATTGATCCACAGATCCGAGTTCTCCGGAGAGATCTGAATGGCTTTCTTCAGATAGGCGAACGCGTCCCGCATGCTGCCGCTTCGAAGATGACGAACGGACTCGTTGGCATAGAACAGGGCGGTGGCTTCCTCGTCACTGATCTCGTGGCGGGGATACTCCGGCTCCGGCAGCACATCGTTGAAGTCGACGCTGAATTCTTCGCCGTGCACCTTGTCGTAACGAAAACCCTTGAGCACCAGGTTCACGTGGGTGTAGCGGATCAGATAGCCGGAGTCCGCATCCCAGTTGGGCGGTACGCTCACCACCTGAAATCTCGCATCCAGACCCGCTTCCCGGGCCAGCGCCACGAACATGCTGGTATAGGACAGGCAGTTGCCGGACTTGCGCTGAAAGGTCTCGGCCGCGGTCCGGGTGCTGTCCGCCAGGTAGTTGGTGTTGAAATACCCTTCCCGGGTGAGTCCCCGGAACATGCGCCGGAACTTGACCGAGGAGATCCGCGTCTCCCCCACCTCGGCCTCGACGAACGCCCGCATCTCGTCGCTGACGCCGGTCAGATCGACGTCGGGCACCTCGTCGGCACTCACCGGTTCGTCGAACACGAACTCGCCGGACAGAAGCCGGCCGAATTCGGGATCCACCATCGGATCCATGGGCCTGGCCGCGCAGCCGGTAATGAACAGCAGGCCGACAGCACCCGCCAGTTTCAGACTTCCCCTTCGCATCTGTCCGCTCGCTGAAAACACCCCTGTGCCTGTTCCCGATACTAGCCGGCCCTAATTAGTGGGACAACTTGGCGCCAGACGCGTTCCAGCGGCCATTCGCCGCCATGCCGGGCGCACAATTGTCGGACAATGACAGAGTGGGTCCGCCGGGCGGTGCGATCGCCGTTTGCACTGAGGCTGAGGTTGCGCGAGGATGAATTCACGGGTGGAGAGATGATGGAACCGACGGGTCTGTCATTGGGAGCCTATGGGATTGTCTAGCACACGGAATAGACAAAGACAGAAGGGAGATCAGGGACGCCCGGCTCAAGGGGCCGGCAGCGCGGCGGGCGTTTTTTCTGCCGTGACGGCGTCCATCGCCGCTCTGATCACCACACTTCTCCTGACCCTGCCGGCTGCGGCCGGTGAACCTTACCTGTTCGACAGCACCGGCTATCTCGGCGAAGCCACACTGATGCCGGACTGGGCCGACACCATGCGCAGGGAGGCCGATCAGGCACCCGCACTGGATGCCTGCCTGGCCGAAGAGACCGCCTGCCCCCGTCACTACCGGGGTCTGCGCCACCTGCTTCTCAAGGCGACCGCCCTGCCCCCTGACCGGCAGCTCTCGCTGGTGAGCCACTATGTGAACCGCCGGCGGTACAGGGACGATGTCAGCATCCGCGTGGAATCGCCGCTCACCGAGGCCGCCGTGAAGTACCGCAGCCGCTGGGCGACGGTGGAGGAATTCATGCGCCGCGGCGGCGACTGCGAGGACTACGCGACCACCAAATACTATCTGCTCCGCCGCCTGGGCTTCAGGGCCGACCAGCTCCGGGTGGTGGTCACCTGGGACCGCGGCGAGCGGGGTTACCACGCCATTCTGGCGGTGAAGCTGGATGAGGACGCCGAGGTGCTGCTGCTGGAGTCGGACAACAGGATCCGACGCGGCGGCCGGCACCGTTACCGTTTCATCTACTCCGTCAATGAAGAATCCATCTGGGATCATGAGGCCGCGAGTGCCTCTGCTTCCCGGATACCAACAGCCTCCCAAAACAAGGAGACAACCGCATGAGAAAGCTGATCGTCGTTGCCGCCGTGCTGCTGGCCGGCAGTGCCTGGGCCGATACGGCCACGGTCAAGGTCTACTCACTGGATGTGAAGGAGAGAGTCCAGAATCTGGAGCTCATCGACGTCACCGCCGAGAAGTCGCAGGCGCCGGACGCGGAAACGCTGGACGCGGAACTGCAGGCCATCCTCGAGGAAGCCGTAGAACTCGAAGAACAGTAGGGTCTGAATCGCGCCTTACCGGGCCGACGCCTGGTAAGGCGGACCGACACCTGGTGTGACTCAGCATGCCGGCGCAGGTGCGTCCGTTCAGGGCTGCCCGTCCGCCGGACGGCACTCACCATACTCCACGAATATGGAGTCGCCATTGAGGTCGCCCGTGGCACCGGCAAAGGTCCAGCCGCCCGCCGCGGCGCGGGTGAACCGGAAGGTCTCCCGGTTGATGAGAATCATCTCTGATGGCGGCAGATTCACGCAGCTGAGTCCGGAGCTCCCGTCGGCGCCGCGGACTTCCCGGCATTCGAGTTCCGTGGTTTCCTGCCCTGGCGCTTCCCCGTCTTCCGCCAGCGTTCTGGTCATGGTCAGATAGACGTCCACGTTGCCTTCGCTCTCTGCCAGATTGAGCATGAACACCGGATTCTCTTCGAGATTGAACTGCTGCGGATGAAAGAGTGCCGGCTCATAGGTTTCCTCGCCGCCCGGATAATCGTGAAACCCACCCGTCTGCACCGCCGTGCAGACCACATCCGGAAATACCGCTCCGGGTTCCGCGGCCGACACACCTGCCGCCATGAGCATGGTGATACCCGCCATCCGACCTGCGCTGTTCACCGCTCGAAGCTCCTCCGCCTGTACACCCCATGGAGCATAGCGCCGCGTCACCGTCCCGGGAAACGTCTCCGTGAGGGACTGACAGCGGCGGCGCTCGCGGCCGGCCTCATGGCCGTGGCTGTGCAGGCAGAGGCGGCGACCGCGGCGCCCTGGTGCGCCACGGACACCGCCGGATTCCGGCTGATCAGCGATCTCGGCGCGGAGGAGCAGCTGGCGCTCATCACGACCCTGAACCGGTTCGAGCAGGTCGCCGCGCCTTTTCTGCCGGGTGCAGCGGCCGCCCGCCGGAATGCGCTCAAGCTGGTGGTCTTCCGGCAGCGGGGGGACTTTCTCGCGCTCACGGGCAAGCGTCAGTTCGCGGGGTACATGCAGCCCTCACTGCAGACCAACCGGCTGCTGGTGGGTCCGATCCGCGGCGACCTTCTGGAGACGGCGCTCCACGAATACGCCCACTATCTGCTGCGCAACCGCACCGGCGTGAGCCTGCCCAGATGGTTCGACGAAGGGCTCGCCACTCTGCTCGGGCACGCGGCATTCACGGACGGAGAGGCTCGCCTCGGCGAGTTGCCGACGCGCCGTCTCGAAGATCTGCTCGACCGTCGCCGGGAGAACAGGACGGCGCAGCAGAAGCTGAACAGGACCCTTGAAACCACCGCGGTGGAGACGCTTGCCGGGGACCGGGTGAACGAGTTTTACGATCTGTCCTGGCTGCTCGCCCACTACCTCTACTTCGACGTCTATGCGGACGATCTCGCAGCCCGGCGCATTCCCGACTCCGGGCTCGGCATTTACCTCGCCGAAGGCCGAGTGTCCCTCTACGAGCATCTGGACACGAGTCCCCGGCAGCTGCTCAGGCGTCTCTCGCGGCATCTCAAGACCTGGGACAGGACAACCTATACGGCGACTATGGATGGGAACGGCAGCCCCGGTGAGGTCAGTTTCCGCTGTCTTTCGGACCTCGAGCGTGACCTGGAATTCGCTCGCGCCATTCACACTCAGAACCCGGGGAAAGCGCGCGCCCTGCTCGAACCTCACCTGCTCGATCGCGACGAACCACCGGCGCAGGATGCCGAGGTGGTCCTGCGGATCGTGCTGGCCCGTACGGAGCTGGCCGCGGATCGGCGGGACAGGGCACAGACGCTCATCGATCAGGCACTGGCACTGGATCCGGAAAACGCGGAGGCCATGGTGATGGCGGCCGATCTGACCGTGGACGGCTGCCTGTTCATGCAGGAAGAAGCCTGTCTGACCCGCTGGCAGCAGGCCGGCAGTCTGTACCGGGCGGCGCTGCGGATCGATCCCAGCCGCTACGACGGCATTCTCGGCATGGGCCTGGCCCGGCTCTACAGCGGAGCGCCCGGCGATGCGGTGAACTACCTGAAAGTTGCTTACGCCCGGGTGCCCTGGGCAGCGGTGGTGAACTACTACCTGGGAGAAAGTTACCGCCAGGTGGGCGACAGCCGGGCCCGGATCTATCTGGAAAACGCCCGCAACTGGGCGGAGACGGACATCTGGCGGCTGGTCGCGGAGGAGGCCCTGCGCCTCGACGCGGACACCGCACCCGAGTCGGGTTGAACGATCAGAGCACCGGCGCCCTCTGGAACACCCGCTCGAATTCCCGGTCACGTTGACCGCGCACGGAGATCCGGATGTCGAGCCGCTGGCCGTCCTCGGACAGACGCCAGATCTCTGCCGCCGAGATGTCCGGCGCATCGGAGTAAATGTGCAGCGCACCCTCGTGCCAGCCGGCCCGGACGTCCCAGACACCCCGGCGTCGCTCACCCCAGGTTACGTCCCGGTAGCTGCCCCGGGCGTACTCGATGCCCATGGACCGGGCATCCTGTTCGATGTGCATCTCGGTGGCAGCCAGCAGCGGGAAGTCCTGGGTCACGAATCCGGAGCCCATACCCCCGCCGGCACGACCGCCGGCGAGCGGCCGCTGACCGTCCGCCAGAACCCAGTGGCCGTTCAGGTCGAAGCCGGCCGGAGACGACTCCTCCAGCGGGATGCTGCCGCAGCCGGCCGCCAGCAGCACCGTGGCCAGCCAGCCGACGCACGCCCACCGCCTCATCGGGGATCCCGGATGGTGACCGTGCCCTGAGCAGTCGCGGCAAGCCGGCCTTCGTTGTTCACGTCGATCCGGACCACGGCCTGGGTTCTGGACAGATTGACGATCTCCGCCCGAGCCTCCACCACACCCTGGGTGACCGGGGCGGTGAGATTGATCTTGAACTCCGTGGTCGCCGCCCATTGACCTTTCTTCATCGCCGGATAGCAGACACAGCCGAGCATGTGATCGCAGAAGGCGGACAGCACACCACCATGCATGTTGCCCATGGGGGTGAGCAGGTCCTCGCGCACCTCGAACCGGCCGGTCATGGTGCCGGGAGACGCCTCGATAATCTCGAAGCCGAGGAACTCGGTGAGGCCGCCACCCGCCCCCCGCGGGGCCCTGATGAATCCCTGGGCGATCCGTTCGTCAAACGGGATCTCTCTGTCGCTGCTCACTCAGGACTCCTGTGCTGCAAAGGTATCCACGATGGCATCCAGATTCTCCTGGACCCGACCGCTCTTCATGCCGACGCTCGGCGTGTAAAGAATCACATGCCCGGCCAGGTCGTTCCAGGCCTGCAGCTGTTCGCGCACCTCGTCCGGCGTACCGGCGATGGCAATCTCGTCCACCATCTCGTCCGTGACCGCCGCCGCCATGGCCGCGAAGTCGCCCTGCCGGAAGGCGTTGGCAATGGCTTCGCCCTGAGCCTGCCAGCCGTGCGGCTCGAGAATCGAGTGATACAGACGGGTCGTGTAGTAGAAGGCAATCTGGCCCCGTGCTTCGTTTCTCGCCTGCTCCGTGCTGTCGGCCACCGCGGTGATCACATAAGGGAGCATCTCGCACCGGCTGCCTTCGAGCACCGGCAGCACCCGTTCGCGGATGTAGGTGCGGGTGAACACGGGATGGCCGATGAGTCCGTCCGCGGCCGCAGCCGCGGCCCGGATCATGCCCCTGTTCACCGCCGCCAGACAGACGGGAATCCCGTCCCGCGCCGCCCCGGGCCGTCGGAAGGCTGGAATCTTCACCTGGTAATAGGGCCCGTCATAGGTCAGCCCGCCGCCGTCTTTCGCTGCGATGGCTGCGCGGATGAGGCCGATGGCATCCCGGATCCGCGGCGCAGGCGGATCGTCGAAAGGCATGGAGTACCACTCCCGGTTCATCCGCTCCGTGCCGCTGCCGAGCCCGAGAATCATCCGGCCGCCGGAAAGCTCGTCGATATCCATGGCGGCGGAAGCGGCCAGCATGGGTGTCCGCATGAACGCATAAGCAATGGCCGTGCCCAGCTTCACCCGTTCCGTGGCGGTGGCGACCGCTGCCAGGCGGACGAGCCCGTGCGCATTGAAGAATTCGGTGGTCCAGACGGACTCGAAACCGGCCGCGTCGGCCCGCGCCGCCGTCCGCATCTGCCCTTCGATGGTGGGCGAACCCAGGATCAGCCCGTATTTCATGTTGGTGCCCTGCTTTTCGATTCAGAATTCGGGGATCAGACAGGAGTGTATGGACTCGTCGTCCGGGATCTCCCGGGCCAGGGTGCGGATGGCCAGCGCCGCATCGGCCAGATCGAAATCGTGGGTATGCATGCGCGGGAGCTCGGTGCGGCCCGACTCGAGGAGGCGGATGGCACTCCTGTAGCCTGTGGACGTGACGCCGATCGCGCCCATGATCCGGATCTCTTTCATGACGATCAGATCCGAAACAAGTCCTTCCACGGGTTTGAAGCCCTTGACCCCGGCCAGCACAACCCGCCCACCGGTGCGCACCATGGACAGCGCGTCCACCACCGGCTGCGTGGCATAGGAGCTCACATCCACCACCACGTCCGCGCCGCGCCCGGCGGTGATCTTCTTCACCCGCCGCACGGCATCCTCGTTGTCCACGTCGATGGTGTGATCGGCACCGAGCAGCCGTGCCAGTGCGAGCTTGTCCGCATCCGCTTCGAGACCGGTGACGATGATGGTCCCGGCGCCTACTTCCCGGGCCGCCACGACGCTGGCGAGACCGCGCTGACCGGGCCCCAGAATGACCACCGTGTCCCCGGGCCGCGTCTCCGGCATCTCCACCGCCCAGCGGAATCCGGCCCCCAGCGGATTGAACATCACGGCCACTTCCGCCGGGAGGTCGGCGCTCACCCGATGCACCACGGAGTGCGGGTGCAGATACATGTACTGGGCATAGCCGCCCCAGAGCCCGGGCGGTTCCGTGGTCGGAATGTACGAGTAGATTTTCCGCTCATCGCACAGGTGATAGGTGCCGCCCAGACAGTGGGCGCAGTGCCGGCAGGAGATCATGGTCTCAACCGCCACCCGATCTCCCACGTCCACGCCCCAGCGGGCGGCTGCCCGGTCGCCGATCTTCGCAATGATCCCCAGCGGTTCATGCCCGGGAACCACGGGCACCGGCGTGCGCAGCAGACCTTCGAACTGCTCATAGTCGCTGCCGCAGATGCCGCAGGCTTCGAGTCTGAGCAGGGCCGAATCCTCGTCGATGTCCGGAATCGGCAGATCCCTCGGCTCCAGAACCCGGTTTGCGGTCTGGACCATGGCAAATGAAGTTTTCGGAACCGCCATCGGACTCCCCCTGTGCTGTCGCTCCCCTGTGATAGGCTCCGGGAAGTTCTGACACATCGGTCAGGACTCCCCCAGAGTACGGGGTGAAGATTGACGGGGCAACGTCGAACCGGCGGGGAGATCTGCATGACCAGGGCACAGGTGATCGTGGTGGGCGGCGGTAATGCCGCGCTCTGTGCCGCCATCGCTGCCGCCGGCGAGGGCGCCCGGGTCACACTGCTCGAACGGGCACCGGAAGCACTCAGGGGCGGTAACTCCCGCTTCACGGCCGGGGCCATGCGCGTGGTCTACGGAGGGGTGGAGGACCTGAAGAAGCTGATGCCCGATCTCACGGAAGGCGAGATTGCGCGTACGGACTTCGGAAGCTACAGCGCCGGCGACTTCTACGACGATCTCGGCCGCGTCACCCACTATCGGACCGACCCGGCGCTGGCGGAGGTGCTGGTGGAGCAGAGCTTCGACACGCTCGCCTGGATGCACGGGGAAGGCGTCCGCTTTCTGCCCCTGTACGGACGCCAGTCCTACGAGGTGGACGGCAGAGTCCGCTTCTGGGGCGGACTGACCGTGGAGGCCTGGGGCGGCGGACCGGGACTGGTGGACGCGCTGACCGATATCGCCGGCAAGAAGGGCGTCATCATCCGCTACGGCACCCGGGCGACCGCACTCGTGCGGGATCGGGGCAGGGTGACCGGCGTGCAGGTGGAATCCGACGAAGGCCAGGACCGCTACCATGCAGACGCCGTGGTGCTGGCCTGTGGCGGCTTCGAATCGTCTCCCACCTGGCGCGCCCGCTACCTGGGGCCGGGCTGGGATCTGGCCAGAGTGCGAGGCACCCGCTTCAATACCGGCGACGGTATTCAGATGGCCGTGGACATCGGCGCGGCCGCCCGCGGCCACTACTCCGGCTGCCACGCGGTGGGCTGGGATCTGAACGCACCGGAATACGGCGACCTCGCCGTGGGCGATGGGTTCCAGAAACACTCCTACCCCCTCGGCATCATGGTCAACAACCGGGGCGAGCGCTTTCTCGACGAAGGGGCCGACTTCCGCAACTACACCTATGCGAAATACGGCGCCGAGATCCTCGCCCAGCCGCAGCAGGCCGCCTGGCAGATTTTCGATTCGAAGGTGAGCGGCATGCTCCGTGACGAGTACCGGATCCGGGAAGTCACGAAGGTCCAGGCAGACGACCTCGAAACCCTGGCACGGAAAATGGAAGGTGTGGACGCCGCGAGGCTTCTCTCAACCATCGCCGAATTCAACAAAGCCGTGGACACGGCGGTACCCTTCGATCCGACGGTCAGGGACGGCCGGGGCACACCGGGACTGGCGGTACCGAAGACCAACTGGGCGAATCCCCTGGACACGCCCCCCTTTGAAGCCTACGGCGTCACCTGCGGCATCACCTTCACCTTCGGTGGCCTGCACGTGGATGCTCATGCGCGCGTGATCGCCCAGACCGGCGAGCCCATACCCGGCCTGTTCGCAGCCGGCGAGCTGGTGGGCGGACTGTTCTATTTCAACTACCCGGGCGGCACCGGGCTGACTTCGGGCGCCGTCTTCGGCCGCGTGGCGGGACGGGGTGCCGCCGCGGTCACCTGACTCACAGGCTGCGGGAGGAGCCTTTCAGTTGGAATGACTGAAGCTGCAGCAGGCTGCGGGTGGCAAAGGTGTTTTCAGTAACGTGAGAGCGAGGCCGAGGGCGCCGATTTGACTGCCTGATGGCGAAGCCGTCAGGCAGGCAACATCGGTAACCGAGGGTAGCCGGGACGGCCCCGAGCGGGAGTGAATGAAAACACCTTTGTCACCCGCAGTGTGCGTGGTTCACTGATTCGACGGGAAAGGAAAGTTCTGATCAGTCCGTCTTGTCGGCCACCGAAGGTTTCAACGGCACGATGTCCGCCGGCTTCCGGATCTCCGCGAGCCGGCTGGCCATGTCCGGTCCGGCCAGCAGCTCGTCCAGGAAGGATCGGATTCCCTCGTAATCGTATTCGTCGCAGGCCTTCTCCAGCGTATCCAGCACATCGCGGAGCTCGGACCAGGGCAGATAGTTCTCTGTCGCGCGCAGGATCTTCCGGTGCCGGGTGCCGGTGACGGCCTCGCCGATCAGCAGCTTCTCGTGCAGGTTCTCCCCCGGGTGCAGGCCTGTGATTCTGATCTCGATATCCCCGCCCGGGTGATCCTCGTCCCGGATGGAGAAACCCTTCAGCCGTATCATCCGCTGGGCGAGCTCCAGAATGTTGACGGGCTCACCCATGTCGAGGAGAAAGACGTCTCCGCCCCTGGCGATGCTGGCTGCCTGAAGAACGAGCTGGGCAGCCTCCGGAATCGTCATGAAATAGCGCGTGGCATCCGGGTGCGTCACCGTCACCGGACCACCCCGTTCGATCTGCTCCAGAAACAGCGGCACCACCGATCCGGAAGAGCCCAGCACGTTGCCGAACCGGACCATGGAGAACCGTGTGCCGGGTACCTCGTCCTGCAGCGCCTGCAGGGTCATCTCGGCCAGCCGCTTGCTGGCACCCATGATACTGGTGGTTCTGACTGCCTTGTCCGTGGAGATGAGAATGAAGTCGGACACCCCGGCATCACGGGCGGCCGTAGCAGTGTGCAGCGTGCCGAAGGTGTTGTTTCTGAGCCCTTCGATCAGGTTCTCCTCCACCAGCCGCACGTGCTTGTAGGCAGCGGCATGATAGAGCGTGTCGATACCGTGCCTGGTGAGCGTACGCGTCATCAGTCCCCGGTTGGTCACCGATCCGAGCACCACGTGCAGCCTGGCACCGAGGCCCTCTTCAGCCGCCATGGCCGTGAGCTCGCGCCGCAGCGTGTAGAGCCCGTATTCGGACTGATCGAGGAGCACCAGGTTTTCCGGCTGCTGCCGGAAGATCTGCCGGCACAGCTCCGCACCGATGGATCCGCCGGCTCCGGTCACCATCACGTTCTTGCCGGCGACAGAGCCCGCCAGCAGCTCCGGCATGGGTGCCACCTGATCCCGGCCGATGAGGTCCTGCACCTCCACGTCCCGCAGATCGTCGACCCGTTCCCGGCCGGAGACGATATCCGACACGTCGGGAATGAGACGGATACGCAGTCCGTAGGGTTCCAGGAACTCGATGACGCGCCGCCGGTCCTCCACCGCCCTGGAATTGATGGCGAGAAAGATCTCCCGGGCCTCCGTGTCGCTGAGCAGCGTGTCCAGCCTGCGGGGCGGAAACACGTAGAGTCCGTGGATCATTCTGTTGTGCAGCCCCGGGTCATCGTCGATGAACGCCACCGGCACATAGGTGCCCTGCTGCATCAGCAGCTGCGCAAGCCGAACGCCGTTTTCACCGGCGCCGTAGATGATCACCGACCGCCGGACCTTGAGCTTGTCCTGCAGCCACTGCAGGTAACCGCGGACGGCAAACCGGGATCCCGCCACGTAAACCAGCGTCATGAACCAGAAGATGACGGGCACCGAACGCGGGAACACTTTGAGCTGAACCATGTAGGCCACCGCGGCCACGGCGATGGACGTGATGGTCACTCCGATGACGATCGGGCGCATGGCCTGGCTGCCCATGTGGCGGACGACGTGCCGGTAGAGGCCGAGCGTGCCGAAGACCGGAATGCAGGCCAGGGCGCTCACCACGAACGCGGGCCAGAAACTCGCGATGTTCTCCGGTACCTCGCCCAGCCGCAGATACAGCGCGAAGTAGAGAATCGACGGCAGCGCGATGAAGTCGGCCAGCACCACCAGCGCCTGCTTGCGGCGCCGGGGCAGCTGGTTGAAGAAGTCTTCAAGAAAGCGGTTCACATCAACCTCGCACGACCCATGGAAACCCGACATCCGTGGCGATGGACGTCATCAGGCTTCATTCCGCTGCCCCGCCCGGAACACGACGGCACCGGCCAGGTAAGGCAGCACGGCCATCGCTACCCAGACTGCCTGCCGGTCCGGATAGCGGATGGACAACCAGGCCAGCGGAAACAGCCAGAGCGCGCCCATGGCAGCGAACAGGCTCGTCGTACCCAGGTGGCCGAGCCGGTCAGAGAGTCTCTGATACAGATGACTCCGGTGTGCCTGAGTGAACGGCTGACCCGTCAGCATTCTTACACAAAGCGTGTAGCTGGCGTCAAACCAGAAGCCGGTCAACAGAATGATGGACGCCGCGCACGGCACCTGGCCCGTCCCGTGCAGCACGATCACCAGCACCCCGATGACGAGCCCGAGCACCAGAGAGCCCACGTCGCCCATGAAGATGCGGGCAGGCGGCCAGTTGAAGGCGAGAAACCCGAGGCTGGCACCACTGAGGACCCACACCAGCAGGCCGGCTTCGCCGTCCACACCGCCCGCCAGAAGGAACACGCCGGTACAGAAAACGAGCGTCTGCACTCCTGCAATACCGTCGATCCCATCCATGAAATTGAACAGGTTGACGTGCCAGAGGAGCAGCAGCGCGATCAGACCCTGCCAGAGCAGACCGGTCTCCAGATCGAGCCCATGAAGCGCCCAGACGACCGCGACCATCTGACAGAAGAACCGGAAGGCGGCACTCAGCTCCCGAACGTCGTCCAGAAACCCGATCACCGCCAGCAGCACGACGGCGCCGAGCAGCCCGGCGATGAACCGGTCACCATCGGTGAGCGCCATCGCGAGGAGCGCAGCGAGCAGGGGTACGACGATGGCGAGACCGCCCAGCGTCGGGGTAGCCGCCCGATGCGAGCTCCGGTCATTCGGATGTGCCAGCAGCGCCAGTCGCTGCGCGAGACGCACGAGCACCGCGGTCAGACAGACGCTAGCGAGGAACGCCGTTACGACGCCGGTCACCGGGCTCAAGAGTTCGACTCCGCCAGCAGCTCGGCCAGGGCGTCTTCCGAGCTCTGCGCCGGCATCCAGCCGAGGGTGTGTTGCGATGGTTCGCACTCGAGCTGGAGCGGCCGGTACAGCCGATCGAAGACGCCGCTATGACCGGACAGAGTCAGGGCGCCCCGCATGAGCCAGACCGGCAGCGGGATCAGACGTGGTCCCGGAACACCCAGCATCCGCATCATGTCATGGACGGACAGATCGCCGGCATCCGCACAATGGAAGACGCCCGACCGACCGAGACCGGCGATGAGGGCGTCACAGAGATTGGCGACGCTGATGACGCTCCGCGGCGCCCGGGCAGCGCCGAAGGGCAGCGGAATCCCCCGACGTCCACGCCCCGCCCAGCGCAGGAGCGCGTGAAAGTTGGCCTTCACCCCGGGTCCGTAGACGAGCGGCGGCCGCAGAACGGCAAGCCGGGTCTGTGGCCACGACCGCTGTCGTTCCTCGAGGCCCGCCTCGGCCCGGGACTTGCTCCGGCCGTAAGCATCGTCCGGCGCATGAGGATCGTCCACCCGGAACGGGCGGGCGCTCACGTCGCCGAACACCTTGATGGAGCTGACGAAGACGAACCCGGTGACCCCCGCTTCCCCGGCTGCTTCAAAAAGCGTCAGCGGCCAGCGGACGTTCACCTGTTCGAGCTCATCAGCGTCCGCCGCCCGATGAGCGATCGCCGCCAGGTGAATGATTCCCTGGATGGTTTCGAGCCCACGCGCCCAGTCCTCACGACTGGAATCCGCGTCGAGGTCGATTGCCGGTCCCGTCAGCCGGTCACGGGAGAGCGTGACGACCTCATGGCCCCGGGCGCGCAATCGCGGAATCAGATGTGTGCCGATGAAACCCGTGGCGCCGGTCACGAGTATCCGCCGGGCGCACTCTGCCGCGGACCGTTCCTCGAGGGGCCCGTCTGCCGGCGAACTCTGATCCTGCCCGTCTATGATCGTCTGCACACACTGCTTTCAGCCTGCGCATTCTACCAAGGGCTGATGGGGAGGCCGGTATCGGGCGGCGTGCGCCCGATACCGTGCAGTGATCAGTCGGTCAGACGGATCCGGCTCTCGTTGAGCTCGATGGTTCTGTCCCCGATGCCTTTCACGTTGGCCAGATCGTAGATGTCGTTGAACCGGCCGTTCTCCTGGCGGTAGGCGACGATCGCCTCCGCTCTGGCAAGTCCGACACCGTCGAGCACCGCGGCGAGCGTCTGGGCATCCGCTGCGT
Organism: Gammaproteobacteria bacterium; assembly: GCA_030425195.1. GTDB lineage: Bacteria > Pseudomonadota > Gammaproteobacteria > Pseudomonadales > Azotimanducaceae > SZUA-309. Next base: position 157,424 of record JAUIAV010000009.1, read on the forward strand.
TCACGTTGACGGAATCCGGCGCTGCGAATGCAGCCTGGGTGAAGAGCGAAAGGCTCAGGATGAATGCGCTGATGGCAGATCGCAGGGTCATGGTCACTCCTTCGTGTTCCACGGGTTGTCACAGGGAGTGCGATGGTGGGCGAGACGGATGTCTGCCGACAGGCGCCGCTGACCCGAACGGGTGTCCGATTTCGCCGCCGGATCCCCGCCGTGATGACCGGGTGCTCGACCGGTCCTAGGGAGCCTCTTCCCGCTGTGCCTGAATGATGGGTTTGATGGTGCCCCAGCTGCGGCAGCTCGGGCACTGCCACATCAGCGTCCTGCCGCTGAATCCGCAGTGCTTGCAGCGGTAGTCGGGCTGGCGCTGCAGCAGCGACTGAGAGAACCGCCGCACCAGAGCCAGCTGCTCGGGCTGCAGAGGCTGTTTGCCCCGATCCAGCCGGTTCAGCAGGGTGACGAAACCCCCGAGGCTCGGGTTGCGCAGCAGCTGTTCCAGGACGAATTCGTTCGCCGCTTCCGCGCCTTTCTTCTGCTCCATGTCCACGGCCAGCCGCTCCACCACCGCCAGCACCGGAGCCCGATCCAGGCAGGATCGCAGGTAGGCGACATAGCCGTCGTGATCGTTCAGCTCGTCCGCAGCGTTCTGGTAGAGCTCCAGGGTTTCCTGGGCGAGCTCCGCATCCAGATCCCGGGCCCGGACCAGCTGCCGCTGAACTTCCTTGTAGCGTTTCTCCGCGAAGGCGACCCGGGCGGCGATGAGCGGCGTGCGGGCGCAGTGGGCATCGAAATTTCCGGCCTTGTGGAGCGCTGCCCGGGCACCCCGCAGGTCGCCATCCGCGAGCGCCAGCTCCGCCAGCTCACACTGGAAATGTGCGAGCTGAGTGCGGATCGATCGGTCGGATCTGGCCAGCTCGGATCCGATCCGAACGGCATCCTCCCACTCCCTCTCCCGCTGATAGATCTCCAGCAGCAGTTCCTGGGCCACCTGCCGGGAGGTGCCGCTGCGGGCGGACAGTTCCTTCAGGAGATTTTCCGCCCGACCGAGGAGACCCGCCACCAGGTAGTCCCTGGCCAGCTCCAGTTCCGTCTGTGTCCTGTGTTCTGCCGAGAGCACAGGACGTGCGAGCAGGTTCTGATGAATGCGGATGGCCTTGTCCACTTCGCCCCGGCGGCGGACCAGAGAGCCTAAGGCGAGGTGTGTGTCCACCGTGTCGTTGTCGACCGCCATGGACTCGACGAAGGTGTCGATGGCCAGGTCGTGGCGCTCGTTCAACAGATGGTTCAGGCCCCTGAAGTAGTCTTCCGCCACCATGCCGAGATCTCGCCCGCGCTTTCTGCGCTCACGGCGTCCGAGCAGATACCCGATGCCCAGGGCGACGACGAGAAGCAGGTAGAGGGCGATGTTATCCAGCATGCTGCGAGATTAAACCCAGTCGGGATCGTTCGGGAACTCAGGCGCGCGTTTCAGACCGCCCTCAGTCCTGAAGAGAAGACCGCCGAACCCGCTGCAGCTCCTGCCGGGTTTCCGTGAGCTCTCTGTTGAGCCTGCGGCTCTTCAGACTGAGCCTTGTGGTCAACACGGTAATACCTACCAGACCCACGAGCAATCCCGTCAGAAAGGCACACAGCAGCCACCAGAAAACGCTCACGGTCGGGGAATGCCAGGCGAGAAACCGGAGCTCCACCGGGTCCTGATTGACGGCCAGAGCGGCCAGAAAGAACAGGGCGATGGCCAGCAGCGCCCAGAAGACTCTCGCCAGCCAGCTCAATGCCCGGTCACTCGAAAAGGTTGGTCTGTGATGGCTGGCCGGTGCCGTCCGCTTCTGCTGCAGATTTCACCACGCCCGCGGCGCTGTCGCTGCCGGAGGAATCGGGGGAACCATCGGCGTCCGTCTGCAGGCTATCCCGCTCCAGACCTTTGTTCACCCGGTCCCGCAGCTCCTTGCCCGGCTTGAAGTGCGGCACGTACTTGCCGGCCAGACCGACGGATTCGCCCGTCTTCGGATTACGGCCGATCCGGGGAGCGCGGTAGTGCAGCGAGAAGCTGCCGAAGCCCCGGATCTCGATGCGCTCACCGGATGCGAGGGTTTCCGACATCTGCTCGATGAGCGTCTTCACCGCCAGCTCCACGTCCTTGACGGACAGCTGGGTCTGCCTGGCAGCAATGATCTCAATGAGCTCGGATTTCGTCATGGGCTGATGATAAAGCTTTTGTCTTTGATTTTTATAGCTTTTTTCCGCCCAATTGTATGCGAATTCCTGCCGGGTGTCTCAATTGAGGCGGCGACCCGGCCACATACGGCGGAATCGGGGCACGGGCTCTCCTCCCTTGGGAGCCCGTGCCGGAAGGACCCTCTAGTCCTGGGCGTCCATCTGCGCCTTGATCAGGTCGCCCAGAGTCTGGGCGCCCGGACGATCGGACTCCTTGCTGCGATGCTCCCGCACTGCTGCACGCTCGTCCTCGATGTCCTTGGCCTTGATGGACAGACCGATCACCCGGTTCTTGCGGTCGATGCTCACCACCTTCACCTCCACCTCTTCGCCGGCGGTGAGGGAGTTTCGGGCATCTTCCACCCGGTCGATACTGATCTCGGAGGCCTTCAGGATACCGACCACGTCTTCGGCCAGATCGATGATGGCTTCCCTGGGCTCCACCTCACGGATGATGCCTTTCACGATGCTGCCCCGGTCGTTGACCGCGGTCCAGTCCGTGAACGGATCGTCGTCGAGCTGCTTGACGCCCAGCGAGATACGCTCCCGCTCCGGATCCACCGAAAGGATGACCGTCTCGATCTCTTCGCCCTTGGAGTAACGGCGCACGGCAGTTTCGCCGGGCTCGTTCCAGGAGATGTCCGAAAGGTGCACCAGACCGTCGATGCCACCGTCCAGACCGATGAAGATGCCGAAATCGGTAATCGATTTGATCTTCCCGGAAATGCGGTCGCCCTTGGCGTGGGTGACACCGAACTCCTCCCAGGGATTCGGCCGGCACTGCTTGATACCGAGCGAAATCCGACGACGCTCCTCGTCGATGTCGAGGATCATCACCTCCACCTCGTCGCCCACGTGAACGACCTTGGACGGGTGAATGTTCTTGTTGGTCCAGTCCATCTCGGAGACGTGCACGAGTCCTTCCACACCTTCCTCGATCTCGGCGAAACAGCCGTAGTCGGTGAGGTTGGTGACGGTGGCCATGACCCGGGAACCTTCCGGATAACGCCCGGTGATGGAAACCCAGGGATCGTCGCCCAGCTGCTTCATGCCCAGGCTCACCCGGTTCTTCTCCCGGTCGAACTTGAGGATCTTCACGTCCACTTCGTCACCGACGGTGACCATCTCGGACGGGTGACGGATACGGCGCCAGGCCATATCGGTGATGTGCAGCAGGCCGTCGACGCCGCCCAGATCCACGAAGGCACCGTAGTCCGTGAGGTTCTTGACGATACCTTTCACGGTCTGACCTTCCTGAAGCTGTGCGAGCAGCGCTTCGCGCTCGACGCTGTTTTCCTCTTCCAGAACCGCGCGGCGGGAAACCACCACGTTGTTGCGCTTCTGGTCCAGCTTGATGACCTTGAACTCGAGCGGCTTGCCCTCCAGGTGCGCGGTCTCGCGCAGAGGACGGATGTCCACGAGAGAGCCCGGCAGGAAGGCACGGATGTCGGATACATCGACGGTGAAGCCGCCCTTGACCTTGCCGTTGATGACGCCGGAAACGACTTCGCCTTTTTCGTAGGCGTCGTCCAGCATCTGCCAGGATTCGGCGCGGCGGGCTTTCTCACGGGAGAGACGGGTCTCGCCCCAGCCGTCGTCCACCACTTCCATGGCGACCTTGACCTGATCGCCCACGCTCAGATTGAATTCCCCTGCCTCGTTGACGAACTGGCTCCTGGGAATGACGCCTTCGGACTTGAGTCCTGCGTGCACCACCACCCAGTCGCTGTCGATTTCTACCACCGTGCCGGTAACGATGGACCCGGGGGCCATCTCGATGGTTTCCAGGGACTCTTCGAAGAGTTCGGCAAAACTTTCACTCATTAACAATTTTCCCCACCGATCCGGAAACGGTTACTGCTTCTGCGCGCTGGATCGATGATCAGTTTGTAGACATGGCGGGACCATGTCGGGGTTAAAATGACGCCGTCAGTTCAGCTGCCTGGATTCGACCTCGCTGAGCACCTTCTCCAGCACTTCCTCGATGGTGAGATCGGTGCTGTCGATGATCAGCGCGTCCGGTGCAGGCACCAGGGGTGAGACGGCGCGGTCTCTGTCCCTCGCATCCCTTTCTTCCAGGTTTGCGAGAAGGGCGCGGAAATTAACATCCAAGCCTTTGTTTTTCAACTGGTTATAGCGACGCTCCGCACGAACCCGGGTACTGGCGTCGAGAAATATCTTCAGCGGCGCGTCCGCGAACACCACCGTGCCCATGTCCCTGCCGTCGGCCACCAGGCCCGGCGGCTGACGCATGCTGCGCTGGAGATCCAGAATGGCTTCCCGGACGGGGATCAGCACCGCCACCTGGGACGATGCCCGGCTGACCGGCTCGGTGCGGATGGTTTCCGTCAGATCCCGGCCGTCCACCCGTACCCGCTCGTCCTCGAAACGGATCTCGAGCCCGGCGGCCATGGCGGCGAGAGCCGCGCCATCGGTGAGATCCATGTTCCGCTCGAGCGCCACCGCGGCGACGATCCGGTACAGAGCGCCGCTGTCGAGCAGCGCCCAGCCGAGCCGCTCGGCGACCAGCGCGGCCACCGTGCCCTTTCCGGATCCGGAAGGGCCGTCGATGGCCACCACCGGCACATCCGCGCGTCCGTTTTCTCCGCCTCCGTTCACTCCGCCTCCAGTTCCGCGCGCCGCTTCCTGGCGTCGGCGATCAGCCGCCTGCATCCGTCCGTATCCCCGGCTTCGATGGCCCGGCGGAAATCGCCCAGGTGTCCCTCGAAGGTAGCGAGGGCCGCCAGCAGGGCCGGCGCATTCCGCTCGAAGATACCCGACCACATGACGGGGTCCGAGCCGCCGATCCGGCTGAAATCCCGGAAGCCGCCGCCTGTATGATCCAGATCGGCCGAATCGACACCGAGCAGATAGGCGAATGCGAGCAGGTGCGGCAGATGGCTGGTGCGGGCGTAGACCTGATCATGCACCTCAGGGTCCATCTGCTCGACTGCGGCACCTGCCGCCCGCCACAGAGCGGCCGCTCTGGACACGAGATCGGTCGAAACCTCGGATTGCGGCGTGAGAATGACCTTGCGGCCCTCGAACAGGCTGCCGTCTGCCACCGCCGGGCCGCTCTGCTCGAGCCCGGCGATGGGGTGACAGGGCACCCAGTTTTCAGGCAGGCGTCCGAGTCTGGCGCGGACTTCTCCGATCAGAGCGCCTTTCACGCTCCCGGTATCCATCACCAGCCCCCGATGGTCCGCGAGGCGCTCGATCCAGCCTGCAATCCGATCGCTCGGGCAGGCCAGCAGCACCGCATCGGCCGCGGGCGGCACCTCGGACACCCGCGCGTCCGCCTGACCCGATGCCAGTGCGTGAGCGGCGTGACCGTCGTCGGGCTCGAGTATGGATATCTGGTCGAATTTCCGGCGCAGCGCCAGGGCGAAGGAAGCCCCGATCATCCCCATGCCGACGACGGTGAGCTCGGAAGTCAAAATCAGCGCCGCTCGAGCAGGCGTTCCAGGGTGGCCAGGAAGCGCTCGTTCTCTTCCGGCAGCCCGACGCTCACCCGAAGATGGTCCGGCAGCCCGTATTCCGCGATCGGCCGGACGATCACGCCTTCACCCAGCAGCGAGCGATAGAGATGCTGCGCATCCGGAACGGCCACCGCCACGAAATTTCCGGCGGAGGGAACGTACTCGAGGCCGAGCCTGGACAGGCCCCCGGTGAGTGCAGCCATGCCGGCCCGGTTCATCTGCCGGGAGGTGGTCACGAACTCCTGATCGTTCAGGGCGGCCTCTGCCGCGGCCATGGCCAGAGCATTCACGTTGAACGGCTGACGCGCCCGGTTCATCAGATCGGCGACACCCGTGGACGACACGGCGTAGCCGATCCGGAGAGCGGCAAGTGCGTGGATCTTGGAAAAGGTGCGCGTGAGGATCAGATTGGGATACCGGTTCACGAGCCCGAGGCCATTCGGATAACCCGGCGCCTCCACATACTCGAAATAGGCTTCGTCCAGCACCACCCAGACCCGTTCGGGTACCCCGTCGAGAAAGTCGACCAGCGCGGTCTCGTCCACCCAGGTGCCGGTGGGGTTGTTCGGATTGGCCAGAAAAATGAGCGCCGTCCGGTCTGTGATCGCGTCTTTCATGGCCATCAGATCCGCGCCGTAATCCCGGGCGGGCACTTCGACCAGATCCGCGCCGCAGCTGGCGGCAACAAGCCGGTAAACGACGAAGGCGTGCTCGGTGACCATCACTTCCGCACCCGGAGTGAGCGAGATGCGGCCGGCCAGGTCGAGGACGTCGTTCGATCCGTTGCCGATGGTCAGGCGTTCGGGCGCCACATCGAGCGCTCTCGCGAGCGCCTGCTTGAGACGGTAGGCACCGCCATCGGGGTATCGGGAGAGATCGCCGGCAGCCGCCGCCAGCCGTTCCCGCACCAGCGGTCCGGGGCCTCGCGGGTTTTCGTTGCTCGCGAGTTTGATCACGTCGGTGATGCCGAGTTCCCGGGTCAGCTCTTCGATGGGTTTACCGGGCTGGTAGGGGGTGAGACCGGCGATGCCGGGATGAACGGGTCCTTTGAGTTCTGACATGAATTTCCGGGTCTGCTGGGGAGCCTTTAAACGACGGCCTGAGGATAGGAGCCGAGCGGGCGCACCTCCATGGCCACCCCGGCCACTTCCTCGAGCACCGCCTGAATGGCCGGATCGCTCTGATGGCCATCGAAATCGATGAAGAAGACATAGGACCAGGAGCCGGACTTGGCCGGCCGGGTCTCGATCCGGGACAGAGAAATGCCGTGATTGTGGAAGGGCCCCAGCACCTGATAGAGCGCCCCGGGCTCGTTCCGGGTGGAGACCAGCAGCGAGGTCTTGTCCTTACCCGATGGGCCTACCTTCTGCTTGCCGATCACCAGGAAGCGGGTCTTGTTGTCCGCCTGATCTTCGATGTTGCTCGCCAGCGTTCTGAGACCGTACCGCTGCGCGGCCATTTCGCCGGCGATAGCCGCCAGCGTACCCGTGCCGTCCTCGGCCACCAGCCGGGCTGCCTCCGCGTTGCTGTTCACCGGCGTGCGTTTGATCCCCGGGTAGTGGGCGTCCAGCCAGCTGCGGCACTGAGCCAGCGACTGGGAGTGGGAGACGATTTCCCGGATGTCGCTGCCGTCCGAGCTCCGGTTGGTCATCAGAGCATGGTGGATGGGCAGCTCCACTTCCGCGCAGATCTTCAGATTCGAGTCCATGAAGCAGTCCAGCGTGTGGTTCACCATGCCTTCCGTGGAATTCTCCACCGGCACCACGCCGTAGTGCACGCCGTCCGACTCCACCTCCCGGAACACCTCGTCGATGGAGGTCATGGAGCGGGTTCTGGCGAAATGCCCGAACTGCTTGACGGCAGCGGTTTCCGTGTAGGTACCCGCCGGACCCAGATAGGCGATGGTGAGCGGCTGCTCCAGATTCAGACAGCAGGAGATGATCTCCCGGAACAGCCGAGCCAGGTCCTGATCCGTCAGCGGTCCGGGATTGTCCGCCTGGATGCGGGCCAGAATCTGCGCCTCGCGCTCCGGGCGGTAGAATACGGGCGCTTCGCCGCCCGGGTCCGCCTGCTTGATCTCGCCGACCCGGAGGGCGCAGGCCGCCCGCTCGTTGAGCAGCCGGGTGAGATCGCGATCGATGGCGTCGATCCGTTCCCGGACCGCCTCGAGCGTCGGGAGCTCGCCGGTATCAGGCCCGCTCATTCTCGAACTCGGCCATGAAACCCACCAGGGCATCCACGGCGTCTTCCGGGACCGCGTTGTAGATGCTCGCGCGCATGCCGCCGACGCTGCGGTGACCTTTCAGATTCGTGAGCCCCCGTGCTTCCGCCTGGGCGAGGAACTCGACGTCCATCTCCGGGTCGGGCAGGGTGAAAGGCACATTCATCCGGGAGCGGTTCTCCACCGCCACCGGCGAAGTATAGAAGTTGCTCGCGTCGATGGCGCCGTAGAGCTTGGCGGCCTTGCGTTCATTGACCTCGCTGATGCCGGCCAGACCGCCCTGCCCCTTCAGCCAGTCGAAGACCAGGCCGGCCAGGTACCAGGCATAGGTGGGCGGTGTGTTGGACATGGAGCCCGCCTCCGCGTGCACCGCATAGTCCAGCATGCTCGGCACGCCGCTGCCCGCCCGGCCGATCAGATCCCTGCGGATGATGACCACGGTGAGCCCGGCAGGACCGATGTTCTTCTGCGCGCCCGCATAGATCAGACCGTAGCGGCTCACATCGATGGGCCGGGAGAGGATGTCCGATGACATGTCCGCCACCAGCGGGCACTGCACGCCGTCGGGCAGGTCGTGAAACTGAACGCCGCCGATGGTCTCGTTCGAGCAGATGTGCAGATAGGCGGCATCCGCGGACAGCGACCACTCGGAATAGGCGGGGATCCGATCGAAGTTCGTCGTTTCGGAGCTCGCCGCCACGTTCACCTCGCAGAACCGGCCGGCTTCCTTGATGGCCTTCCCGGACCAGGAGCCCGTGTTCACGTAGTCCGCCCGGGCAGCACCGTTCAGCAGGTTCATGGGCACCATGGCGAACTGGGTGGTGGCGCCGCCCTGCAGGAAGAGCACCTGATAGTCGTCCGGAATCGCCAGCAGCTCGATGAGATCGGCCTCGGCACGCTCGGCGATGTCGATGAAGGCACGGCTTCTGTGACTCATCTCCATGACCGACATGCCCGTACCCGCGTAGTCGAGCATTTCCTCCCGGGCGCGTTCGAGAACGGCGGTGGGCAGCGCGGCCGGTCCCGCGGAAAAGTTGTGCACGCGGCTCATGCTTCCTCGTCTCCTTCCACGTCGGCCACGTCGCCTGCGTCTTCCTGCTCCTCGATACGCTCCACACCGACGAGCTTCTCCTCGCCGCGCAGGTTGATCAGCCGCACACCCTGAGTGTTCCGGCCCTGAGCGGAGACTTCGTCCACGCTCGTGCGCACCAGGGTGCCCATGTTGCTGATCAGCATGAGCTCCTCACCGGAGAACACCTGAACGGCACCGACCACGGCCCCGTTGCGTTCGGAAATCTGTATGGCGATCACGCCCTGGGTCCCGCGTCCCTTCACCGGGAACTCCGTGATGGCCGTTCGCTTGCCGAAACCGTTCTCGCTGGCGGTGAGTACGTAGCCATCCTCGCGCGGAATGATCAGGGAGATCACGTGCTGATCCGCAGCGAGCCTGATACCTCGAACGCCCCGGGCCGTTCGGCCCATGGCCCGAACGTCCGACTCCTTGAAGCGGACGGCCTTGCCGGAGCTCGCGGTGAGCAGCACGTCGCTGGCGCCGTCCGTGAGCGCAGCACCGATCAGGGTGTTGCCCTCCTCCAGCTCCAGCGCGATCAGGCCGGAGGTCCGGGGCCGGCTGAACTGCTCCAGCGGCGTCTTCTTCACGGTGCCGTTGGCCGTCGCCATGAAGATGTACTGATCCGCGTCGTAGTCCTGAATGGGCAGAATGGTGGTGATGCGTTCTTCCGCATCCAGCGGCAGCATGTTCACCAGCGGCCGCCCCTTGGCGCCCCGGCTGGCCTGAGGAATCTGGTAGACCTTCAGCCAGTACACCTTGCCCTGATTCGAGAAGCACAGCACCGTGTCGTGGCTGTTGGCGATGAGCAGATGCTCGACGAAGTCCTCGTCTTTCACGGCCGTTGCCGCCCGGCCGCGACCGCCCCTGCGTTGCGCCTGATAGCTGTCCAGCGGCTGTGTCTTGGCGTAGCCCTGGTGAGAGATGGTCACCACCAGGTCTTCCTCATTGATCAGGTCTTCTACCGAGAGGTCTTCCTGGGTGGAAAGAATCTCCGTCCTGCGCTCGTCGCCATAGGTGTCCCGGACTTCGGTGAGCTCCTCGCGCAGCACGCTGACCAGACGCTCTTCCGAGCTCAGGATGTCCTGGAGGTCTGCGATCTCGTCCAGAATGCCCTGGTAGTCCTCGATCAGCTTGTCCTGCTCCAAAGCCGTGAGCCGGTTCAGCCGGAGCTCCAGGATCGCCTGGGCCTGTGCCTCCGAAAGGTGGTAGAGACCGTCCCGGAAGCCGAATTCCTCCCCCAGGTCGTCCGGGCGGCAGGCATCGCTGCCGGCCCGTTCGAGCAGCTCCTGAACACCTTCGCCCGCCCAGCCGCGGGCCATCAGCGCCTGGCGGGCCTCGGCGGAAGCGGGGGACGCCTTGATCAGCTCGATGACCGCGTCGATGTTGGCCAGCGCCACCGCCTGACCTTCCAGAATGTGGCCACGCTGCCGGGCACGGCGGAGCAGGAAGATCGTGCGCCGGGTGATCACTTCCCGCCGATGCTGGATGAACGCTTCCAGCATCTGCTTGAGGTTCAGCACCCGGGGCTGGTCGTCCACCAGCGCCACGCAGTTGATGCCGAACACCGACTGCAGCTGGGTCTGAGCATAGAGATTGTTGAGCACCACCTCGCCGGACTCGCCGCGGCGGAGCTCGATCACCACCCTGAGGCCGTCCTTGTCGGATTCATCCCTCAGTTCGGTGATGCCTTCGATCTTCTTGTCCTTCACCAGCTCGGCGATCTTCTCGATCAGACGCGCCTTGTTCAGCTGGTAGGGAATCTCGGTGATGATGATGGTGTCCTTGCCCGTCTTCTCATTGGGCACCACCTCGGCTCTGGCACGTACGTAGATCCGGCCCCGGCCCGTGCGATAGGCCTGCACGATCCCCGCCCGGCCGTTGATGATGCCGGCGGTCGGAAAATCGGGACCCTGGATGTACTCCATGAGCCCGTCCACGGTGATGGCCGGGTCGTCGAGCAGGGCGAAGCAGCCGTCCACCACTTCCGAGAGGTTGTGCGGCGGAATGTTGGTGGCCATCCCGACGGCGATGCCCGAGCTGCCGTTGACGAGCAGATTCGGCACCCGGGTGGGCAGCACGGCGGGCATGGAGAGGGTTTCGTCGTAGTTCGGAACGAACTCCACCGTCTCCTTGTCGAGGTCGGACAGGAGCTCGGACGCCATCCGGCTCATGCGCGCTTCCGTGTACCGCATGGCGGCGGCCCGGTCGCCGTCGATGGAGCCGAAGTTGCCCTGACCGTCCACCAGCAGATAGCGCATGGCGAAGTCCTGGGCCATCCGTACCAGGGTGTCGTAGATGGCGGAATCGCCATGGGGGTGATATTTACCCATGACATCGCCCACCACCCGGGCCGATTTCATGTAGGGCCGGTTATAGGTGTTGTTGAGCTCGTTCATGGTGAAGAGGACGCGTCTGTGCACGGGCTTCAGCCCGTCGCGCACATCCGGCAGCGCCCGCCCCACGATCACGCTCATGGCGTAATCCAGGTAGGACTGCCGGAGCTCGTCTTCGATGTTGACGGGCAGGATGTCCCGGCCGCCGCCGGCAGGCCCCTCCGGACCGCCGCCCCTGGGTCCTCCGGGACCGCCGCCGCCCGGTCCTTCCGGGCTGTTTTCCTCGACCCCTTCGGGGCCTTCAGACTCCTCACCGGAGGCCTGATCAGGCTCCAACTCAGACATAGACAAGTGGACTCTTCTGTAAGTGATCCGGCATGTGATCCGGCGTGGTTTCCGGTGCGAGGCAACCCGTTGCACGGCCGGGCGACCGCGCTTGGTCCCGGGCGTGAGGTTCCCTTGAGCCGGACTGGAAAAAACAACGAATTTTAGCACGAAGCGCCTCTCGAAACGTAGCTTTTGCCAGTTCCGGTATACTCCGCGCCATGCCGCAATCCAGCACTCAGAAACCGCCGGCGGACACCGCCGAACGGGTCATTTCCGCGCCGTGGGTCCTCCCGTTCGAGGGCAGTCCGGGCGCCACCGGTGTGGGCGTCATCAGCGACGGCGCGGTGGCGATCGGTGACGGTCTGCTGCTCGAGGTGGGGACCGCCGCGGACGTGTCACGACGATACCCGGCGGCCGAGCACGTGCCTCTAGAGCGCCACGTGCTGATGCCCGGCCTGGTCAACGCGCACGGGCACGCGGCCATGACGCTGCTGCGCGGCTCCAGCGAGGATGCACCTCTGCAGGCCTGGCTCACCGATCAGATCTGGCCGCTGGAAGCACGCTGGGTGGATGAGGCGTTCTGCCGGGACGGCATCCGTCTGGCCATGGCCGAGATGATCCGGGCCGGCGTGACCTGTTTCGCCGACATGTACTACTTCCCCGAGATCGGCGCCGAAGAAGCCAGGCGGGCCGGACTGAAGGCTCAGATCGCGTTTCCGGTGATCGAGTTTCCCAATGCCTGGAGCCGGGACTCCGACGAGGGATTCCACAAGGGTCTCGCGCTCTACGATCAGTACCGGCACGATCCGTACATCGACATCGCATTCGGACCCCATGCGGTCTACAGCGTGACAGAGGCCGACCTCGAGAAAATACTGATGTACTCGGAGGAACTGGACGCGAACATCCACATCCACCTGCACGAGAATGCGGCGGAGCTCGAGGAGAACGGCAGACGCTACGGCACATCCGGCATCCGGCATCTGCACGAGCGCGGCCTGCTCGGCCCGCGGCTGCAGGCCGTGCACGTCACTCAGATCAGCGCAGAGGAAATGGCGCTGTTCGCCGAGACCAACACCCAGGTGGTGCACTGCCCCACCTCCAATGCGAAGCTCGCCAGCGGTATCTGTCCCGTGACCGCCCTGCGCGATGCGGGTGTCAACGTCTGCCTCGGTACCGACGGAGCGGCGTCGAACAACGTTCTCGATCTGCTCGGCGAGGCCAGGCTGGCATCGCTGCTCGCGAAGCTGGAGCAGTCCGATGCGGCCGCCCTGCCCGCGGGCGCCGCGCTCACCATGGCCACCCAGAGCGGCGCAACGGCACTCGGCCGGGGCGAGCTCACCGGCAGCCTCACCGCTGGCAAGGCGGCCGATCTGATCGCCGTGGACATGGGCGCCATACGGCACCAGCCGCTCTACGACCCGGTCGCACAGGTGCTGCACACCTCCAGCGGCAATTCGGTCTCCCATGTCTGGGTGAACGGCGAGTGTCTTCTGGACGACGGCCGGCTGACCCGGATGGACGAGCAGGAAATCCTGCACACGGCCCATACCTGGCAGCAGAGGATCCGCCCCCGATGAGCAATGTGGATCAGGCCGAGATCAGAAAGTTCGAAGCGCTCGCCCATCGCTGGTGGGACCCGGAAGGCGATTTCCGGCCGCTGCACGACATCAACCCCGTCCGTCTCGACTTCATTGCCGAGCGCGCGTCGCTCGAAGGCGCCGGCGTGGTGGATGTGGGATGCGGCGGCGGCATCCTGGCGGAAGCCATGGCGGCCGCCGGGGCCGTGGTCACCGGAATGGACATGGCAGGCAGTCCCCTGTCCGTCGCCCGGCTGCATGCGCTGGAATCCGGGGTGGAGGTGGAGTATCTCGAATCCACGGCGGAAGCCCTGGCCGGGGAACGGCCGGGCCGGTACCAGGTGGTGACCTGCCTGGAGATGCTGGAGCACGTACCGGACATTCACTCCACCATCGCCGCCTGCGCGACGCTGGCCGCACCGGGTGCTGCACTCTTCTTCTCCACCATCAACCGCAATCCGAAAGCCTGGGCTCTGGCCGTGGTCGGTGCCGAGTACGTGCTCGGCCTGCTGCCCCGCGGCACCCATGATTACGCCAAGTTCATCAAGCCGCACGAGCTGGCAGCCGCCGTCCGGGAAGCCGGGCTCGAGGTGGTGGACATCACGGGCATGAGCTACAACCCGTTCACCCGGAAGGCCGCGCTCGGCCGCGATCTGGACGTGAACTACCTGCTGCACGCACGGAAACCCTGATCCATGGAACACTATCCAGAACTCGCCGCGGCGAGCGCCGGCTGGCGTTACCAGCCCGAACCCGGCTGCCTCGCCGGCAAGGTGATCCTGGTCACCGGCGCCGGAGACGGCATCGGCCGGACCGCGGCCATGACCTACGCGTCATTCGGGGCCAGTGTGGTCCTGCTCGGGCGCACCCGCAGCAAGCTCGAATCCGTGTTCGACTGGATCGATGCGCACACGGATACGGAAGCCGTGATCGTGCCCTGCGATCTGGCCGCGCTGGGTGACGAGAACGCGGCAGCGCTCGGCAACGCCATCGGCGAGAGTTTCGGCCGTCTGGACGGGCTCCTGCACAACGCCTCGCTGCTCGGCCCCAAGGTCAACATCGCCCACTACCCCACCGACGAGTGGCAACGGGTCTTTCAGGTGAACGTGCACGCCACCTTCCTGCTCACCAGGGCGATGCTGCCTCTGCTCGAGGAAGCCGGGACCGCTTCGGTGGTGCTGACGTCGTCGAGCGTAGGGCGAAAAGGCAGGGCTTACTGGGGGGCTTACAGCGCGTCCAAATTCGCCGTCGAGGGTCTGATGCAGATTCTGGCCGACGAGTACGAGCATGCCGGGCGGATCCGTTTCAACAGTCTGAATCCCGGCGGTACCCGCACGACCATGCGCCGTTCGGCCTACCCGGCGGAGAATCCGCTGGACGTTCCGGCGCCGGAGGCCCACATGGACCTCTACGTCTACCTGATGTCGGAGGCTTCGCGGATGCAGAACGGCCAGGCGCTGGACGCCAGAGACTGGACGCCTCAGCCGTCGATCTCGGGATAGGGAATCAGCACCGAGGACTTCTTCGCCCCGCGGCGGTCCTCTTCGGACTTCCGCCGGTCATTCCGGAAATGCGGCACCGGCAGCTTGAGCTGTGCATAGAGCGACTTCGTATCCGCTTCGGACAACGTCTCGAACCGGCCCCGGGCCAGCCTGGACGGCAGCACCACGGGACCGAACCGGACCCGCTTCAGCCGGCTGACCATGAGACCGCAGGATTCGAACAGCCGACGGATCTCCCGGTTCCGGCCTTCCATCAGCACCACGTGATACCAGTGGTTCCGACCGCGGCCGTCGTAGTACTGGATGTCGCTGAACGCGAGCAGCTCGCCGTCGTCCTCGATGCCTGCCAGCAGACTCTGGCACTGCTCGTCACTCAGGCGGCCATCCACGCGCACCGCATACTCCCGGTCGAGACCCGTGGACGGGTGCATCATGCGGTTGGCCAGAGCGCCGTCCGTGGTGAGCAGGAGAAGTCCGCTGGTGGCGATGTCCAGCCGGCCGATGGATATCCAGCGGCCGCTGCCGAGCTCGGGCAGATGCTCGAAGATGGTTCTGCGCCCTTCCGGATCCCGGCGGGTGCAGACCTCGCCCACCGGCTTGTTGTAGAGCAGCACCCGGGCGTCGGAGGAAGGTTTCCGTTTTCCGCGTGACCGCTGTCTGAGCGGTTTGCCATCCACGGAGATCCGGTCTTCCGGCTGCACCCGCTGGCCCAGGTGGGCCGCCGAGTCGTTGACCGTCACGCGGCCGCCGGCGATCCACCGCTCCATCTCACGCCGGGAACCGAGCCCGGCGTCAGCCAGCACTTTCTGAAGTTTCTCGCCAGCCGGCCCGGCACCGGACTGTTCGGTCGACACCGTCAGTGCGGTGCCCGCGGCAGCCGCACCACTTCCGCGGTGGGCTGCTCCGCTGCCGCCCCGTCGTCGTCGGTTTCAGACCCTGCCTTCGCCGGCTCCTCCGCTGCCGATGCAGCGGCATCCCGCGCGTCGTCTTCGGATTCGAGATCTGTCACCACGTCGACGACCTGAGGCCGGCCCGGGTTCTGATCCGTTTCCGGCTCCCCGGATCCGGGGTTGTTGAAGCGGTCACTGGCGGCGTCCGCGGCAGCGATGGCCGCGGCGATCTCCGCGTCGAAGGCTTCACTGTCCAGGTCCAGATCGGCATCGTCTTCTTCGTCGTACGCCTGCGGACCGTCGGGCTCAGACGGTTCGGCTTCCGGGTCCGCGGTTTCAGGCCCGGTGACTTCCGAGGTGTCCGCTGGCGCCTGTTCCTCTGCCGCAGCCACGTCGTCTTCGACGATCTCACCACCGGCTTCTTCGGCGATCACCGGCTCGATGAGCTCCCGGATCTCCGCCAGCGGCGGCAGCTGATCCAGACTCCTGAGATTGAAGTAGTCCAGGAACTCGCGGGTGGTGCCATACATGGAGGGGCGACCCGGCACCTCCCGCTGGCCGACCACGCGGATCCAGCCGCGCTCCAGCAGCGTGCGCATGATGTTCTGACTGACACTGACACCCCGGACCTGCTCGATGTCGCCCCGGGTCACCGGCTGCTTGTAAGCGACCAGAGCGAGCGTTTCCAGCAGCGCGCGGGTATAGCGGGGTGGCTTCTCTTCCCACAGCCGGCTGATCCAGGGAGAAAACTCCTGACGGACCTGATAGCGGTAGCCGCTGGCCACCCGGACGAGCTCATAGCCCCGGCCTTCCGCCTCTTCCGTCAGCGCGCTGAGCGCGTCCCTGAGGTCCGACCGTATGTTCTCCCTGTCGATTTCGGCCGGCTTGAACAGCTTGACAAGCTGGTCGACGGTCAGCGGTTCGTCTGCGGCGAGCAGCGCCGCTTCGGCGATCTGCTTGAGCTTGTCGGGCTCCACGTTTTCAGGCTCCATTTGTCGCATCTCCGGCAGCGCGCACGTAGATGGGCCCGAAGGCCTCGTTCTGAACGAAATCGATGAGCGATTCCTTCAACAGCTCCATGATCGCAAGGAAGGTGACCACCACGCCGAGCCGGCCTTCCTCTGCCGCGAACAGTCTGGGAAACGGAATGAAGTCGGTCGTTTCGTTCACGGTGGTCAGAATGTTCGTCATGCGCTCCCGGACGGACAGCGGTTCGAGATGGATCTCGTGCCGCTGGAACATCTCCGCCCGCTTCAGGACCTTGGCCAGCGCCAGCAGCACTTCCTTGAGATCCACTTCCGGGTCTGCATGCTCGCTGACCAGCTTCGGCCGTCCGGCTCGAGCCAGGTAGAGATCCCGCTCGAGACGCGGCATCTCGTCGATGTTCTCCGCCGCGGTCTTGATCTGCTCGTACTCCTGCAGACGCCGGATCAGCTCGGCTCTGGGGTCGTCCTCGTCGTCATCGGCCTCCACCGGCCGCGGCAGCAGCATGCGGGATTTGATTTCCGCCAGCATGGCCGCCATCACCAGATACTCTCCCGCCAGCTCCAGCTGCATGGCGCTCATGAGCTCGATGTAGCTCATGTACTGCTCGGTGATCTCCGCCACCCGGATCTCGAGGATGTCCAGATTTTCCCGCCGGATCAGATAGAGCAGAAGATCCAGGGGCCCTTCGAAGGTCTCGAGGAAAACTTCCAGCGCGTGGGGGGGTATGTAGAGGTCCTTCGGCAGCTCGCTGACCGTCTCTCCCTGGACCAGGGCCAGCGTCATCTGGCCGCCCTCGGACTGACGGATCTCGTGCAGCTTGTGCACCTTCGGATCCGTCCCGGTCTCCGTATCCGTCCCGGTCTCAGCTTCTTCCGCCATGAGCTCGTTCTCCAGACCCGCTGTCTCGTCAGCCGCCGAGGCCGATGGCAGCGCGCACGTCTTCGATGGTTTCTCTGGCCACGTCCCGGGCTTTCTCCGACCCTTCGAGCAGAATCGAGTGCACCAGACCCGGATCCTCCTCGAATTTGGCCGCCCGTTCCTGGCGTTCCCGCTGCTCGGAGGTAATCGCGTCGATCAGCGGCTGTTTGCAGTCGATGCACCCGATGCCCGCGTTCCGGCATCCGTCCGTCACCCACTGCACCGTCTTCTCATCGGAGTAGATCCTGTGCAGACCGAACACCGGGCAGTTCTCGGGATTTCCCGGATCCTTGCGCCGGACCCGGGCCGGATCCGTCTGCATGGTCCGGATCTTCTCTTCCGTGGATTCGGGCGCTTCCCGGATCTCGATGGTATTGCCGTAGGACTTGGACATCTTCTCGCCATCCAGCCCCGGCACCTTGGCCTGCTCGGTGAGCAGGGACTGGGGCTCCGGCAGGATGATCCGGCCGCCGCCCTCGAGATAGCCGAACAGACGCTCCGTGTCGCCGATGGAGAGATTCTGCTGCTCCGCCAGCAGTGCCCGGGCCCGCTCGAGGGCTTCCGTATCTCCCTGCTCGAGATAGCTGCGCCGGAGGTCACGGTAGAGCCGGGCGGCCTTCTTGCCCATCTTCTTCACCGCCGCTTCCGCCTGCTCCTCGAAGCCGGGCTCACGGCCATAAATGTGATTGAAGCGGCGCGCCACCTCCCGGGTCAGCTCCACGTGCGCCACCTGATCCGCGCCGACCGGCACGTTTCCGGCCCGATACATGAGGATGTCGGCCGCCTGCAGCAGCGGATAACCGAGAAATCCGTAGGTGGACAGATCCCGGTCGTTCAGTTTCGCCTGCTGATCCTTGTAGCTCGGCACGCGCTCGAGCCAGGCGACCGGGGTGATCATGGACAGCAGCAGATGCAGCTCCGCGTGCTCCGGTACCTTGGACTGCACGAACAGGGTGGCCGCGCTGGGATTCACCCCGGATGCCAGCCAGTCGACGGCGGTGTCGAACGTGTACTGGTTGACGTCCCCCGTATCCTCGTAATTGGTGGTGAGCGCATGCCAGTCGGCGACGAAGAAATAGCACTCGTACTCGTGCTGAAGCTGTACCCAGTTCTTCAGAACCCCATGGTAATGACCGAGATGCAGGCGCCCGGTGGGCCGCATGCCGGACACCACCCGCTGGCTGGAATCGTTACTGCTCAATGGGAGACCTTTTCGAGAGGACGCGTCAATTCGGCTGACATGGGCTGAGGATCCGGCGCATTATGCCCCTTTTTGGCCCCCACTACAGGTCCTGGCCCGCACCCGCGCGAACCACCTCACCGCCGGTGACGGTCAGATCCACCACCGTGGTGGGTTCGATGCCGCCGATACCCCCGTCGATCACCAGATCCACCGCGTGCTCGAGGCGTTCCCGGATCTCTTCGGGATCCGCCAGCGGCAGCTCGTCCCCCGGCAGGCGCATGGTCGTCGTCATCATGGGCTCGCCGAGCGCCTCGAGAAGCCCCAGGGCTATGGGGTTGTCCGGCACCCTGAGGCCGATGGTCTTCTTCCTGGGATGCACGAGTCGCCGGGGCACTTCCCGGGTGGCGGGCAGGAGAAAGGTGTAGGGCCCCGGGGTGAGCCGTTTCAGAATCCGGTAGGCGGCATTGTCCACCCGCGCATAGGTGCCGAGCTCCGAGAGGTCGCGGCAGACCAGGGTGAGGTCGTGATGCCTGTCCAGACGACGGATCTGCCGCACCCGATCCAGCGCATTCTTGTCCCCGATATGGCAACCGAGCGCGTAGGTGGTATCGGTGGGATAGACCACGAGACCGCCGCGGGCAACGATGTCGGCGGCCTGGCTGAGCAGCCGCTGCTGAGGGTGGGTGGGATGCACCGAAAAAAACTGGCTCAAGTCGGTCTCCAGCGCCCGGCCAGGGGCGGGATCGGGGAAAGCGCGGTATTATCACACCAAATTCCGGGTCCAGCTTATGAATCAGCTTCTCGATTTCGTGCCGGTCGCGCTGTTCGTGATCGTCTTCTTTCTGACGGACATCTTCTACGCCACCGGTGCGCTGATGATCGGGGTGACCGTCCAGGTGCTCGTCTACCTGGCACTGAGGAAACCGCTGTCCAGAGAGCTGAAGATCACGTTCTGGGCCAGCCTGATATTCGGCGGCCTGACCCTCGTCTTCCGCAACGAAACCTTCATCCTCTGGAAGCCGACCATCGTCAACTGGCTGCTGGCCTGCGTCCTCCTGGGCTCGCACTTCTTCGCCAGCAGAAACGCGCTCCAGCACATGCTCGGTGGCCAGATGCAGCTGCACGACGAGGTCTGGACCCGGCTCAACTTCGGCTGGGCCGCGGGATTCTTCTTCGCCGGAGCGCTCAACCTGGTGGTGGCCTACAATTTCTCGCTGGAGTTCTGGGTGAGCTACAAGCTCATCGGCGGCTTCGCGCTCACCTTTCTCTACATCATCGCCACCGTGGGCTATCTTGCGGCCAAGGGCTACCTGAAGGAGCCGGAGACGGCTTCCGGTGCGGTGGAGGACAACGCACCGAACAGCCATCTTTAGAGAAATCGATTCCTGACCTGATATGGACTTCACCTTGACCCCCAGACTGCAGAGGCCCATCGCGACGGCCACCCTTCTTGTCACCGTCGGCCTGGCCGCCGGTTCGCTCCTCTCGCCTGCAACGGCTGCCGCGGAGACCGTCTATATCTCCGACGTGCTGACGGTGCCGCTGCGCAGCGGGCCCTCCAACGCCAACCGGATCCTGCACAGAGGCCTGCCCAGCGGCACCAAGATGGAGGTGCTCTCCCGGGATGCAGGCTCCGGTTTCGTGCAGATCCGGACAGACCGGGGCACTGAAGGCTGGCTGCCCGAGCAGTATCTGGTGAGCGAACCCATCGCGCGGGACCGGCTGGCAGCGGCCAACCGGCGCATCGAGCAGCTCACCGGCACCGTGGCCGAACAGCGGCAACGGATGGAAGCGCTGAACAGCGGCAAGAGCGAATCCGACCAGAACGTGAATCAGCTGAGCAGCCGTGTGAAGGAGCTGGAGCAGGAACTGGCGGAGATCCGGCGTATCTCCGCGGGAGCGATCGCTCAGAACGAGACCAACAAGGAACTCACGTCGCTTAACGAGCGTCTGCGGGCCGAGGTGGACGAGCTGGTGGCGACGATCGCCGTCATCGAGGACAACGCGCAGGAGCGCTGGCTGCTGATCGGCGGCGGTCTGGTGCTCCTCGGACTCGTGATCGGCGCCGCCATCAAGGCGCGGCCGCGCCGGTCGGCCTGGAGCTGACCGGGAGTCCGTGTGACTGTTCTCAGTGTCAACGTGAACAAGATCGCCTGGCTGCGCAACGCCCGTGAAGGCGGAACGCCGGACGTGCTCTGGGCCGCGGCCACCATCATCGAGGCAGGTGCCGCCGGCATCACCGTGCATCCGCGTCCGGACCAGCGGCACATCCGGCCGGCGGACGTTCACGATCTCGCCGCCTTCCTCCGGGCTCATCCCGCCATCGAGTTCAACATCGAAGGCAACCCGTTCTCCGGTCCCAGGGACAACGGTTATCCGGGATTCGATGCGCTGATCGAAGCGGCGAAACCTGCCCAGGCGACCCTGGTACCGGATGCGGACAACCAGCTCACCTCGGATCACGGCTGGGATCTGTCCGGGGACAACGACCGCCTGGCCGCCGCCATCGCCCGCTATCAGGCGCTGGGCGCCCGGGTGAGCCTGTTCATGGATCCGGACTTCGACCAGATCGAGCGGGCCCGGGGCCTGGGTGCCGACCGGATCGAGCTGTACACCGGACCGTTCGCCGACGCCGCCGCCGACTTCGGCGTGACGGCGGAAGAGACCCGGGCCCATTACGACCGCTATCTGGCCGCCGCCCGGCACGCGACCCAGCTGGGTCTGGGGGTGAACGCGGGCCACGATCTGGACCTCGAGAATCTGGTGCTCTTCCGCCGCATCACCGAAGTGGCGGAGGTTTCCATCGGCCATGCGCTCATCAGCGACGCCCTGAAAATGGGGCTCGCCAGCGCCGTGCGCGCCTATCTGGACGTGATCGCCGGCGCCTGACAACATGCCGCATCCGGGCTGCCGACCAGACGCCCACGCACCCACTATCGAGGCCGAGATGTTCAGAACCGCCCTGTTCTCCTTCTACCTGGTATCCGCGCTGCTGCTGGCGTTTTTCCCCGGCGGCTCTGCTGCGGCGGCGACCGGAAATCCCGTCGTCCGGCTGGAGACCAGCCTGGGGAACATCGACATCGAGCTCTATCCGGACCGGGCCCCGGAAACCGTGGCCAATTTTCTGGATCTGGTGGACAACAGCTTCTACGACGGCCTCATCTTCCATCGGGTGGTGGCCGGGTTCGTGATTCAGGCCGGGGGCTACGACGGGAATCTGACGTATCGCCAGCCACCGAGAACCGTGGTGAACGAGTCGGCTAACGGTCTCAGGAACCAGAAATTCTCCGTCGCCATGGCCCGCCTGTCGGATCCGGACTCCGCGGATACGCAGTTCTTCATCAACGTGAAGCACAACCCCAATCTCGACGGCGATCGGACCCGGCCGGGCTATACCGTTTTCGGCCAGGTGATCGCGGGCCAGGAGACGGTGACGGCGATCGAACTGGTGGACACCCACCTCGAAGCCGGCATGGCCGGCGTACCCGAGGAGGACGTGTTCATCGTCCGGGCGCATCGCCTGTAGCCGCGGGCGCCCAGCTTCCAGAATCCCCGGCGGCTCGGGTATCATGCGGGCCGCCTCGGGGCGCCGCCCATTCAGGCGTCACTTCCCCGGCGCACTCACCCATTCGCATTCCAGAACAGGAACTACCATGAGGACGTTTTTCATTTTCACCGCGAGCGCCGTCCTGCTCGCCGCCATCACCGTAGAACTCTCCGCACGGCTCTGGCCGGGCAACGACATCGCCCTGCTCGTCATCGCCGCCCTGGCCCTGCTTGCTCAGGGGTATCTGAGCCTCCGCTTCGCCGGCGCACCGGCCGGCAGCGAGCAGAAGCCGGCCGCAGGCAGATCCGACCGCGGCCGACCCGCAGAAAAGAAGGCCCAGGGCGAACGGAGCCGGCACAAGCCCGCCCGCACCGAGAAGGCCGCCGCCGGTGGCGGCGACCGGGAAACCGGCACCGTGAAGTGGTTCAACCGCACCAAGGGTTTCGGCTTCATCGTCCGGGCATCCGGTGAGGAAATCTTCGTGCATCAGCGCTCGATCCAGAGCGAGGGCAGTGGCGACAACCGTCGACGCCCGTCACTGAAGGATGGCCAGACCGTCACCTTCGTGGTCGCGAACCGGGAAAAAGGCCTGCAGGCCGAAGAGGTCTCTCCGGCCTGATGAACCTGCGCGCGATCCTCAACGAGCGCTTCAGCCGGGCTTTTGAGAAGGCCACCGGCGAGGCGCTGCCGCCCCAGATCCAGCTGTCGGGCAGACCCGAATTCGGCGACTATCAGGCAAACGGCGCCATGGCCGCCGCCAAGGCGCTCAAGCAGAATCCGCGCGCCATCGCCCAGCAGGTGGTGGATGCCGCCGAGGTGGACGATCTGGCGGAACGGCTGGAAGTGGCGGGCCCCGGGTTCATCAACATACACCTGAAACCCGGCTTTCTGACCGCGGCGCTGACCGAGCCGCCCATCACCGCCGCCGTGACGCCGGAAAAGGTGGTGGTGGACTACTCGAGCCCGAATCTGGCCAAGGAGATGCATGTCGGCCATCTGCGCAGCACCATCATCGGTGATGCCATCGCCCGGATTCTGGAGGCGCTGGGTCACGATGTGATCCGGCAGAACCACGTCGGCGACTGGGGCACACAGTTCGGCATGCTGATCGCCTATCTGGAGGAATCCGGCGAGGATTCCGACGAGCTCGCGGATCTGGAAGTCTTCTACCGGGCCTCGAAGCAGCGATTCGACTCCGACCCGGCTTTTGCCGAGCGGGCCCGGCAGCGGGTGGTCGCCCTGCAGGCCGGCGACCCGGCCACGCGCGATCTCTGGCAGCGGTTCATCGACATCTCGCTTTCCCACTGCCAGGCCACCTACGACCGGCTCGATGTCACCCTGACCCGGGCGGATGTGATGGCGGAAAGCGCCTACAACGATGATCTCGAGGCGGTGGTCGCGGACCTGAAAGCCAGGGAACTGCTGACCACGTCAGATGGCGCGCAGTGCGTGTTTCTCGACGAGTTCAAAGGCAAGGACGGTAAGCCGCTGCCCGTGATCGTCCAGAAATCGGACGGCGGATATCTCTACGCCACGACCGACCTGGCCGCCGTCCGCTATCGCGTGCGCGTTCTCGACGCGGACCGGGCCCTCTACTCCACCGATGCCCGGCAGACGCTCCACTTCCGGCAGATCTTCGCCGTGGCCGAAGCCGCGGGATTCACCGGAAACCGGATATCCCTCGAACATCAGCCCTTCGGCGCCATGCTCGGACGGGACGGCAAACCGTTCAAGACCCGGGATGGCGGTGTGGTGAAACTGAACGACCTTCTGGACGAGGCAGTCACCCGGGCCACGTCACTGGTCGCAGCGAAAAGTCCCGATCTGCCGGAAGCCGAACGGGAAATGATCGCGCGGGCCGTGGGTATCGGTGCGGTGAAGTACGCCGACCTGTCCAAGAACCGGACCAGCGACTACCTCTTCGACTGGGACCAGATGCTGTCCTTCGACGGCAACACGGCACCCTACCTGCAGTACGCATACAGCCGGATACAGAGCATCTTCCGGCGCGGCAGCGTGGACCCGTCGGACCTCACCGCCGACGTGCTGCTCGCCGGGGAAGCGGAGCGTGCCCTGGCGGTGGTTCTGCTGAGACTTCAGGAGGTGCTCGAACAGGTGGCCCGGGAAGGCTTCCCGCATCTGCTCTGCGCCTGGCTCTATGAGCTGGCCACCGCGTTCATGCGCTTCTACGAAGCCTGTCCGATTCTGAACGCCGAGGAACCGGCGCGGGCGTCGAGACTGGCGCTCTGCCGGATTACCGGTGAACGCCTGTCTCTCGGTCTGTCACTGCTCGGGATTCAGACCGTCCCGCGCATGTGACCGGGCCTTCAGGCGGTCGCCGCCTTCGGCATGGCGTAGGTTCGCAGCTCGGCAACGAAGTCCTTCAGCGCCTGGATCCCGGTGGCCTCCGCATCGAGACACCACTGCTTCAGCGCCGCCAGCAGCTCTTCCGCATTGCCGCCGCGCTTGGCCCAGATACCCTGCAGCCGCTGCCGGAACTCGTAGATGGTGGCGAGATTCGGGCTCGCGCTGGTGAGCTCATTTATCCGGTTCTGTCCCTGCTCGTCGACCAGGCATGCATCCCGGGTGAGCGCTTTCTTCGCCTTCCGGGCCGCCCGGGCGGACGTGCTCACCAGTTCCTGCTGCACCAGCGGTTTGACCACGCTGTCCGCATACCGGGCCATGACCTGGAAGCGGTTGTTGACCACGGCCCAGGCCGTGTCCAGATCCAGCGTCTGCTTGCCGGGCACGGTGTGCGCGACAGGCCCGGTGCTGCGCACCTTGGCGAGACCCAGAGTTTCGAACAGGCGGATCCAGAACCAGCCGATGTCGAACTCGAACCATTTCTGGGAAAGCTTGGCCGAGTTGGGATAGGTGTGATGGTTGTTGTGCAGTTCCTCACCGCCGATCAGGATGCCCCAGGGTGAGATGTTGGTCGCGGCATCCGGACATTCGAAGTTCCGGTAGCCCCAGTAGTGGCCGATGCCGTTGATCACGCCGGCGGCAAAGAACGGAATCCAGATCATCTGAACCGCCCAGACCGTCAGACCGATGACGCCGAACAGCGCCAGATCGAGCACCAGCATGGTGCCGATACCGCCGATGGGAAAGCGGCTGTAGACGTTACGTTCCATCCAGTCGTCCGGGCAGCCCGCACCGTAACGCCTGAGGGTTTCCTCGTTGGCGGCCTCGATCCGGTACTCTTCCGCACCGGCCCAGAGAATGCGCCTCAGCCCCTTGATCTGGGGGCTGTGCGGGTCATCTTCGGTTTCGCAGGTGGCGTGATGCTTACGGTGGATGGCCGTCCATTCCAGCGTGGTCATGCCGGTGGTCATCCACAGCCAGAAACGGAAGAAATGTTTGAGTGCCGGGTGCAGTTCCAGCGACCGGTGGGCGGAATAGCGGTGCAGATAGACCGTCACGGATACGATCGTGATGTGGGTCAGCACCAGCGTGATGACGACCAGCGTCAGCGGGGAGAGATCCCACAATCCGTTGGCCAGCCAGTCCAGAATGGCGTTCACCTTGATTTGCCTCCTGAGCAGAAAGACGGTGATTTTCGACGGAATTCTGACCTCAGAACCCGGAAAAAACCACCTTGTGAATCCGATTGTGACAGTATATTCAACACACACCCGGCCGTATGGGACAGACGCTGTGCTTCGCGGCATTGCCGCCGTGGCCGGCGGCCCGGCACACTGACAGGTTAATTGTCATAATGGCCGGAACGTCCGACCCCTATCCTGTCAGATGCGGCCGACGGCGAGTGAATTCAAGTCAAAACCAGGCCTCTACGCGTGAAGATCCATACCACTCTCATCGATAGTTCGACCGCCAGCCATCTGGTGGGTTCTGTCAAATTTCTAGACTGTCGTTCCAGTCTCGCGGATCCGGATGCGGGCCGTCGGGCGTACGAAGCCGGTCATATCCGCAGTGCCGTCTACCTCAGCCTGGATGACGACCTGGCCGCACCGCCCGGCGACGGGGGCAGACACCCGCTGCCGGACAAGGAACGTCTGGCGGCCCGGCTGTCCGCGCTCGGCATCAGCGACGGGGACCAGGTCGTGGTGTACGACGACGCCGGCGGCGCTTATGCCGCCCGCGCCTGGTGGTGTCTGCGCTGGCTCGGTCACGAGGCCGTGGCCCTGCTGGACGGAGACCTGGCCGCCTGGCCGGATCCACTCTCCGTAGAGACGCAGACGCCCGCTCCGGGAAATTTCTCGATCCGGCCATCACTGACGCGGCATCTCGACGTGGCTACGCTGGCCGCGGATCTGACCGCCTACCGGCTCGTCGACGCCCGGACTCAGGTCCGTTTCGATGGTCTGGAAGAGCCCATCGACCCTGTGGCGGGACACATTCCGGGCGCCATCTGCCGGCCGTTCCAGGAAAATCTCGGGGAGGACGGCCGGTTCCGGTCACCGGCCGAGCTCAGAGCGCGCTTCCCGGAAGGGGACAACGTGGTCTGCTACTGCGGCAGCGGTGTCACCGCCGCTCACAACGTGGTAGCCATGCGTGTGGCCGGCCTGCCGGAACCGCTTCTGTATCCGGGCTCCTGGAGCGAATGGATCCGCAATCCGGACCGCCCGGTCGGCACGACCGGCACGACCGGCAACGGGTAGAGCCTGCAGCGTGATCGAACCGGCGGCGCTCGTCTGGCGGGACGGGCAACCCTACTCCACCGCCTTTCAGGACATCTATCACGACCGGGACGGCGTCGCGGAAACCGAGCGGGTCTTCCTGGCTCCGGCCCGGTTCGATGCCCTTCTGGCGGCCGGCCGCCCGCTGGTGGTCGGTGAGCTCGGATTCGGTACCGGACTCAATTTCGCCGTGATCGCACGGCACTGTCTGGCCGCCGGGGTGGCGCTGCACTTCGTGAGCTTCGAAGCGGCCCCGGTCAGTCCGGACGATTTCGAGCGTCTCTCCGGACTCCGCCAGGGCGCGGAACCGCTGTACGCGGACCTCGCCCTGGTCTACCCGCCACTACTGCCGGGCTGGCACCAGCGAAGCCTGGCGGGCGGGCGCGTCCGGCTGAGTCTCTTCTGGGGCCCGGCGGAAACCGGCATTCACGACCTCGCCCGGACCCGGGAGCCCGTGGATCTGTGGCTTCTGGACGGGTTCGCACCGGACAGAAATCCGGAGATGTGGACGGACGCGCTGCTGAAGACCATCGGTCAGACCGCCACGGAAGGATCGCAGGTGACCACCTTCACCGCGGCGGGCCGGGTCAGACGCGGGCTTCAGGCGGCCGGTTTCGACATGCGCCGGGTGGATCAGCGTCCGCACAAACGGGAGAGTCTGGCCGGCGTCTTCAGTACGCCCGGCCGGACACGGCCGGCTTCACCCGACCAGGTCACCGTGGCGGGGGCGGGTATCGCCGGAGCGACCATCGCCCGGGAGCTGGCGGAGTCAGGCGTGAAGGTGTGCGTCCTCGACGCCGCCGACCGCGCAGCCACGGGGGCGAGCGCCATTCCAGCCACCGTGATGCACCCGCGCCTCCATCACGACGGCGGTGACGGTGCCCTCTTCAGAGCCACGGCCTTCAGCCATGCGGTGGCCGCGACCCGGTCGTTCACAGAACAACCGGATTCGGGTCTGCTCAGGACGGGGGCGCTGCAGGTTCCATCGCCGAACTTCCCGGTGGAGCGTCTGGAAGCGGTGGCACAGCGATACGCGCGCACGGGCCTGGGTGTCAGGCTGGTGGACGGGCAGACGGCCGGAGAGCTCGTGGGGGTACCGACGCTGCGTCTGCCGGATGCAGCACTCTGGTTCCCCGATGCCTGCACGGTGGACACTCCCCGATTCACCCGTTTCCTGCTCGATCATCCGGCCATCGAGGTCCGTGCCCGGTCGCCGCTCGAGGACTGGCCGGAAGGACCCGCCATTCTGGCTTCGGGCATTGCCGCCCGGGACCTGCCGGGTGCCGCCTTCCTGGAGCTCGGTGTGGTGAGCGGACAGCTCGACCGGATGGAGCGCGGCGCGGGTCCGCTGCGGGGGCTCAACGCGCCCATCACCGGATACGGCTATCTCGCACCCCTGGGCGGTCACTGCCTGGCCGTGGGTGCGACCTACGAATACCAGCCCTGGCCGCCCGGGCAGGCGACACAAGCCAATCTGAAAACGCTTTCGAGGCTGGTAGGTGACCCTGCGGACGACTGCCGACCCATCGACTGCTACCGGGCCAGCCGCTGCGTCTCCTCGGACCGCACTCCGGTTGTGGGTGCGCTGGTGGACCTTAACGGGCGGGAGAACGTGGATAGGTTTGTCAGCGTCGGGCACGGCTCCATGGGAACGGTCACCGCCCACATCGCCGCTGCTCTGATCGGCGCCAGGGTCCGAGGCGGCGTGTTGCCGCTGACCCGTCCGCTGGCGGACCTGGTATCACCGGCGCGGTTCCGGATCCGGCAGAAAAAACGCGGCTACCGGTTCGGCGCGGCACCCTGAACCAGCAGCGCCGGTGGCGCTCACGCCATGCGGAACTCACGCACGTTCATCACGCTGTCGATGGCGCAGATGCTGTCGATCAGGGACTGATCCGGCTCGTCCACCACGTCGATCAGGTTGTACGCCACCTCACCGCGGCTCTTGTTGATCATGTCCACCACGTTGATCTGCTGCTGCGCCAGCACGCTCGTCATCTGACCCAGCATGCCGGGCACGTTGCGGTTGGTCACCGCCAGACGGTAGCCACCCGCCGGTTCCAGGGTGACCGCCGGGAAGTTCACCGAATTGTGGATGTTGCCGGTCTGCAGGAAGCTGACCAGCTGATCGGCCGCCATCACCGCGCAGTTCTCCTCTGCCTCCTCGGTGCTTGCACCCAGGTGCGGCGTCAGCCGGACCCTGGGATGGCTGGTGAGACCAGGAACCGGGAAATCGGCCACGTAGAGGCCCACCTGACCGTCCTCTAGCGCATGCACCAGGGCCGGCGTGTCGACGATGGGCTGGCGGGCGAAGTTCAGAAGCACGCTGCCGGGCCGGAAGGAGCGCAGGCTCTCCTCATTGATCAGGCCGCGCGTTTCCTCCAGCAGGGGAACATGGAGCGTGACGAAATCGGCGCGGGAGAACAGGCTGGGCAGGTTCTCCATCCGCTGCACCTCCGCCGGCAGCCGCCAGGCTGCATCGACGGATATCGCCGGATCGTAACCCAGCACCTCCATACCCAGATCGAGCGCCGCCCGGGCGACCAGGGAACCGATGGCGCCGAGCCCCACCACGCCGAGCGATTTCCCGTACAGCTCCTGGCCCTTGAAGCGTTTCTTCTCCGCTTCCACCAGACGGTTCAGCTCCGCCTCGTCCTCGATCCCCTCCAGCGACTGAACGAACTGAATGCCGCCGACGATGTCGCGGGACGCGATCAGAAGGGCAGCCAGCACCAGCTCCTTCACTGAGTTGGCGTTCGCGCCCGGGGTGTTGAAAACGACGATGCCCTGCTCCGTGCAGGCGTCCACCGGCACGTTGTTCACACCGGCACCGGCCCGGGCAATGGCACGCAGACTCGGGGTGAGTTCGGAAACGTCCAGCTTGTGGCTTCTGAGCAGCATGGCGTGCGGATCCCGGATTTCGGAGCCCACCTCGTAGCCGTCTCTGGGGAAGCGTTCCAGGCCGCGGACGGCGATCTGATTGTAGGTCTTGATCTTGTACATGGGGGTCCTTCGCTGGCGTCATCCGGCGACCGTTGTGGCAGCCCGTTCGATGGCGGTGACGATGAGGCCGACCGAGTCGGGCGGCTGAAAGCCGGCGATTTTGCCAGATTCGGTCTCGGTTTCTGCAAGTATTTCGTCAACGGCGGCCACCAGCGTCTCCACCGAGAGCACGTCTTCCTGGAGCACGTGGCTGAATCCCTCGGCCTCCGCCCAGGCGGCATTCTCGATCTGATCGCCCCGGCTGGCCTTCCGTGACAGCGGGATCAGGAGGTTAGGCTTCCGGAGGCAGAGCAGCTCATAGAGGCTGTTCGCACCTGCCCGGGAAACGACGGCGGTAGCCGCTGCGAGCAGGTCGCCCCACTCATCCCGCACGTATTCGAAGGGGTGATAGTCCGGCAGTTCCACGGGAACCACCCGGCCCGGTCCGCAGACGTGGACGATCACCGCCCGTCGTACGAGCTCGGGCAGCGCCTTGCGCACCACCGAATTGATCGCCTCCGCACCCAGGCTGCCACCGGTGACGACGAGGACGGGCTTCTCACCGCCGGCGCCGATCAGCGCGCGTCCCCGGTCCGCCTCACCGTCAAGGAGCGCCGGGCGGACGGGCGTTCCGGTGTAGATCACGTCTCCCGGAAATCGTGGCGGCCGGGTTGCCGGAAAGTTCACGCACAGGGTCCGCACGAACGGCAGGGCCAGCCGGTTGGCCAGTCCGGGGGTGAGGTCGGACTCGTGGGCGACCACCGGGATCCGCCAGCACCAGGCCGCGAAGACCACCGGGAAGCTCACGAAGCCACCCTTACTGAACACCACGTCCGGGCGCAGTCGTCGGATCAGAACCAGCGCCTGAACGATCCCGAGCAGCACCCGGAAGGCATCCAGCAGATTTTCCAGAGAGAAGTACCGTCTGAGCTTGCCGGCGGCGATGCGGTGGTAGGTCACCGCCAGCGGCGCTACCAGCGTCCGTTCCAGCTCGATGCCGCTGCCGATGAAGTCCACCTGCACGCCCCGGTCGATGAAAGCCTGCATGACGGGCAGCGCGGGCACCACATGACCCGCCGTGCCGCCGCCGGTGACCACCAGGCGTTTCACAGGGACAGGGTCTCCTTGATCAGCGGTATGGTGACCGCGCGCTGTTCCGCAAGCGCCTGCTCATCGAGGCGCTTCAGCTGCGCGAGCAGCTCGGGCAGCGAGCGGACGGCCCGGTGCAGCCAGTAGTCGAGCACCGGCTCGGTCAGCGTCAGCCCCTGCCGGTGAGCGGCCGCCGTGAGAATGTCCCTCAATCCCCGGTCGTCCGGAGGCGATACCCGATAGCCGGGCAGCGCCCGGAAACGGGACGCGAGGTCCGGCAGCCGGAACCGGATCCTCTGCGCCGGGTGCAGGGCCGCCGCGATCAGCTGCCCGCCTCTCTGCAGCTGACCCTGGTAAACGGCCATGAGCGCCGTCTCCCGCGACCGGTCGCCGAGCCAGACATCCACGTCGTCCAGTGCCACCAGATCCGCCTCCAGGGCGTCCAGCACTTCCACCCCGCCCGGCAGTTCCGAGAGGGGCACGTACAGGGCCCGACGACCCGCCTGCTCCGCCGCCTGACAGGCGGCTTCCAGCAGATGGCTGCGCCCGGAACCCGGCTCTGCGCGGATCCACACACCCATCCCGTCACCTTCGACGGCAAGCGCCTTCAGCCGGCAGACCAGCTCTCCATTCGCCCCGGTGTGAAAATTCCCGAACCGGTTCAGGACCCGCGCCCTGAGCGGTATGGGCAGCTGCCGCGTTCGATCAGCCAACGTGATCACCGCCGGGCGAATGCCGCGCCCGGCCATGCCGCCAGGCTTTACGGCCCCAGATGCGGACATAGTCGAGGCCGCTGACCACACCGAGCACCGCCAGGAGATAGAAGCACCAGGGATCCACGATCCGGATCGACAGCTCGGACAGCTGGCCGAAACCACAGAGGCCCAGCAGCAGCATCAGCAGCGTGACGATCTGGGTCGCCGTGTTCGCTTTGCTGATCATGGTCGGCGCGAACTCGATGGGCTCGAAGAAGAGCCGGTAGGCACCGGCACCACCCATGATCACCGCATCCCGACCGAGCACGATGGCGGCCACCCAGACCGGGATGTAGCCCTGCACGGTGAAGATGATGAAGGTGGCCGCCACCAGCAGCTTGTCGGCCACGGGATCCATGGCCGCCCCGAACCGGCTCATCCAGCCGAAGCGTCTCGCCATCCAGCCGTCCAGCGCGTCACTGGCGCCGGCCACGGCCATCAGAACAAGGGCTTCGACGTATCGGGTTTCCAGGAGCAGCCAGCCGGTAGGGAACACCAGCAGAATCCTGAGCACGGTGATGACGTTGGGCAGCTGAGACAAGGCGCTTTCAATCTCCGCCGCGCCAGACCAGCCTGAGATCCGCGTTCTCCACCCGCGCGAGCTGATCGTCGTACAGCTGTTGGTCCCGCTCGAATGTGCCGAGCAGACGCTCCGGGTCCGCCGGTGTGTCCAGCAGCAGCCAGAGGCGGCCTCCCCGGAGACCGGTCACACCCACGTTCTGGACGAACTCCAGACTTCTGAGGTAGTTGAGCAACTCGCCATAGTCCGCCGGCGAACGCAGGCCACTCACGGCGAGCTGAAGCTGACCGGCCTGGCGGCCGTGCACCACGCGTCTTGCCGCCAGCTCGTCGGCCAGCACGTCCACGGCCTCCCGGCCGTGTGCAGCCAGATCGACGCCGGAGGTGGTGAACGGAACGACCACGCCATCCACCCAGAATTCCCAGTCGCTCTCCCAGGCACGGTCATCCGCGTCGGACTCGAATCCGGGCGCATCCGCTGCCGGAGAAACCCGGCCGAGCAGCAGCACGTCCGCCTCATACCGGCGGGAAGCCGGATCGATGACCTGGGACAGGCGTCCCCAGACGGCCGCCGGATCCACGGCCAGCTGATCCTCCAGATCGAGGAGCGGCAGGGTCAGAGGCAGACCCCGGGCCCGGGCGCCCTGATTGAGCCCGGATACCAGCGGCACATCGCTCGCCGTGCCCAGAATCTGGCGGCTCGTCCCATCCGCCAGCACCACCCACACCAGCACCCGCTCCCGCTGCGCACGCCAGATGGGCAGGCCCGCAGCCCGGATCAGAGCCTGCACGGGATCCGGATCGAACTGGATGACCAGCTCCAGTCCGGACCGGGCGGGACCGCCGGTATCCTCCGCCGGATCCACCGGTTCGGTGGCCACCCGGGCAAAGCGGAACTCGTTGTAATAGCGGTCCGGCGCTTCCAGCGCCTCGGCAACTTCCGGTGTGAGCGGCACATGGGCCAGCCCCGTGAGCCGGGTGAGCAGCCGCTTGAGACCCTCGGAGGCCGCCCGGCGGCGCTCGGCCGTGGACTGGTCTTCCACCGGCACCGCCACTTCGTACATCCACGGCACCACCTCGGTCGCCCAGAGCGGACCGGCAGGGAGGAAAACGAGCAGCAGCACTAGGCGGGGCAGGACGCGCAAACGGCAGTCTCTCTGGTCACTGAGGGCGGCAAGTTTACCGAATTCGCCAGGGCAGGTCTGGTACACTCTCCCGCCCTTCCAGGACCGTCAGCGGCATAGGACCTCGAGCGTTGAGCGACGCACCTTCTTCCGGCAAACAGGCCGGTCTCACCTACCGGGACGCCGGTGTGGACATCGATGCGGGCAACGAACTGGTCCGTCGGATCGGCCCGGCGGCGAAAGCCACCCACCGGCCGGAGCTGCTGTCGGGACTCGGTGGATTCGCGGCTCTGGCCGAGCTGCCGTCGAAGTACGCGCATCCGGTTCTCGTCACCGGAACCGACGGGGTCGGTACCAAGCTCAAGCTCGCCATCGATCACGACCGGCATGACGGCGTCGGCCAGGACCTGGTCGCCATGTGCGCCAACGACGTGCTGGTCACCGGCGCCGAACCCTTCCTTTTCCTCGACTACTACGCCACCGGTGCGCTGGACGTGGAGGTCGCCGAGCGGGTCATCAAGGGGATAGCCCGGGGCTGCGAGCTCGCGGGTGCGGCCCTGGTGGGCGGCGAGACCGCGGAGATGCCCGGCTTCTATCCGGGCGGCGACTACGACCTGGCCGGGTTCTGCATCGGTGTGGTGGAGAAGTCACGCATCGTCACCGGTGCGGAGCTGGCTCCGGGTGACGTGCTCATCGGCCTCGAGTCCAGCGGTCCCCACTCGAACGGCTATTCGCTGATCCGCAGGATTCTCGAAACCTCAGGTACCCGTGTCACAGGCCAGCTGCTGGACGAGCTCATGGCGCCCACCCGGATCTATGCCCGGTCGATCCTGGATCTGCAGTCCTCGCTTACCGTGAAGGGCATGAGCCACATCACCGGCGGCGGGCTCACCGAAAACCTGCCGCGGATGTTCGAGGGCAGCGGCCTGAAGGCCCTGGTGGATCTGGACAGCTGGCAGCGGCCGGACGTCTTCAACTGGCTGCAGCAGGCCGGCAACGTGGCGGAAGCGGAAATGCAGCGCACCTTCAATCTGGGCGTGGGCTTCGTGGTGGCCGTGGCGGAAGCGGACGTTGACGCAGCGCTCGAAAGCCTCGCCGCCAGTGGTGAGAGTGCGGTGCGGATCGGCGTGATGGCCGACGCCGCCGCAGAAGCGGGTGCCGGGCAGATCCTGATCGGCTGAGCCTACCGGCAACTCAGGGACGCGGCAGCGTCACCCCGCGCTGACCCTGGTATTTTCCACCCCGATCCTTGTAGGTGACCTCACACTGCTCGTCCGACTGGAAAAAGAGCATCTGCGCCACCCCCTCATTGGCATAGATCTTAGCCGGCAGGTTGGTGGTGTTCGAGAATTCCAGGGTTACGTGACCTTCCCATTCCGGCTCGAGCGGCGTTACGTTCACTATGATGCCGCACCTGGCGTAGGTCGATTTTCCCAGGCAGACGGTGAGGACGTCTGACGGGATCCGGAAGTACTCCACCGTGCTCGCGAGCGCGAAGGAGTTCGGCGGGATAATGCAGACGTCACCGGAGACGTCCACGAAGCTACGCTCGTCGAACGCCTTCGGGTCCACCGTCGCAGAATAGATGTTTGTGAACACTTTGAAGTCCGATGCACAACGCACGTCGTACCCGTAACTCGAGGTGCCGTAGGAAATTACCTTCTCGTCGCCCACATAGCGGACCTGCCCCGGTTCAAAAGGCTCGATCATGCCGTTGGAGGCCATATTCCGGATCCAGCGGTCAGATTTGATGCTCATTGTTGTCGCTCTGCTCTTTCCAGTCGAAGGGGCACGCTCAATCGTCCGTCATCGTGATCTCAATGTCGCCGGCAGAGTGACCGCCCCGGCTCGAAGCCCAGAGGCGCGCGGCCATGTGGCGGGCCGCCTGCCGGTAGACGGCGGCGATCGCTCCGTCGGGGTCGGCCGCCACCGTCGGCGTGCCACCATCGGCCTGCTCGCGGATCTCCATGGCAAGCGGCAGCGCGCCCAGCAGCGGCACGCCGCATTCAGCCGCAATCCGCTCCCCGCCTCCGGTGCCGAACAGCGGGCTTGCCGTGCCGCACTCCGGGCAGACGAACGTGCTCATGTTCTCCACAACGCCGAGCACCTCGATGTCCACCTTGCGGAACATCTCGATGCCCTTGCGCGCGTCCAGAAGGGCGATGTCCTGGGGGGTGGTGACGATCACCGCACCCGAGACGGGCACCCGCTGAGACAGCGTGAGCTGGATGTCGCCGGTGCCCGGCGGCATGTCGACGATCAGGTAATCCAGGTCCTGCCAGGCGGTCTGTCCGATGAGCTGCTGCAGCGCACCGGAGACCATGGGGCCGCGCCAGACCATGGGCGTGGACTCGGTGATCAGGAAGCTCATGGACATGGCCTGGATGCCGTGAGCCTTGATCGGCAGAAACGTCTTGCCGTCCCTCGTTTCGGGGCGTTTGCCCTCCGGGACGCCGAGCATCATCCCCTGGCTGGGGCCATAGATGTCCGCGTCCAGCAGCCCCACCTTGGCGCCTTCCGCTGAGAGCGCGAGCGCGAGGTTGACGGCGGTGGTGGATTTCCCCACGCCCCCCTTCGCCGAGGCGACGGCGATGATGTGCTTCACCTGATTGAAGCCGCGGCCGGCAGGTGGCGAGAAGCGCAGGTCCAGGTCCACGGTATCCACGTTCAGATGCCCGGCCAGCGCCCGGGCATAGTCGGCTTCCGCGCCTGCGGCAGGGTATCCCAGGGTGACGCTCACCCGGTTGCCGCTGCTCAGTACCCGGACGCCGAGCTCTCCCCAGGAGATGCCCAGGCAGGGATCCTTGAAAGTCTCGACACCCATCTGACTCGAGAGTTCGCCTTGCCGTTGAGGTCGCGCATTATAGGTGAGTTGCCGGTATAGTCGCGCTTTTTCATCGGCTCACGAACCTCTGACGAAACGCCTGCCCGGAAAAACAGGCCCCGGAAGAAGACATGCCCGGAACAACCTCCTCAAGCAGCCCCCGAAGAATCCTGGTCACCAGCGCGCTGCCCTACATCAATGGCGCCATCCACCTCGGTCATCTTCTGGAGCACATCCAGACCGACATCTGGGTGCGGTACCAGCGCATGCGCGGCCATCAGGTGATCTACGTGTGCGCCGACGATACCCACGGCACCGCGACGATGCTGATGGCGGAGGAACGGGGCATGGCACCGGAGACGCTGATCGAGACGATCCGCGCGGAGCACGCCCGGGATTTCGAAGGTTTCCTGATCAGCCATGACAACTACTACTCGACACACTCGGAGGAGAACCGGGAGATCTCCGAGCTCATCTTCACGCGTCTGAAGGACAAGGGCCTGATCTTCACCGACGAGGTCTCCCAGCTCTACGACCCCGAGCGGCAGCTCTTTCTCGCCGACCGCTTCGTGCGCGGCGAATGCCCGAACTGCGGTGCCGCCGATCAGCCCGGAGACAACTGCGACGTCTGCAGTGCCACCTACGATGCCATGGAGCTGAAGAATCCCCGCTCCACACTGTCGGGCGCAGCCCCGGAAATACGTGCTTCAGAGCACTACTTCTTCGATCTGCCTCAGTATCAGGACTTCCTCAGGGACTGGCTGGCCAGCGGCGCGGTGCAACCCGAAGTCGCCAACAAGCTCGGGGAGTGGCTGGAAGCCGGCCTCAAGCCCTGGGATATCTCCCGGGATGCGCCTTACTTCGGATTTCTGATCCCCGGCACCGCGGACAAGTACTTTTATGTCTGGATGGACGCACCCATCGGCTACATGGCCAGCTTCAGGAACTATGCCGACCGGCACAACGAAGTGTCCTTCGATGAATTCTGGAACGCCGGTGCCGCGACCGAGGTCCACCATTTCATCGGCAAGGACATCATCAACTTCCACGCGCTGTTCTGGCCCTCCGTCCTGGACGGTGCCGGGTTCAGAACGCCGACAAGGATTCACACACACGGCTTCATCACCGTGGACGGTACCCGGATGTCCAAATCCCGGGGGACCTTCATCAACGCGGCCACCTATCTGGAATACATGGAGCCCGAGTATCTGCGTTACTACTACGCAACCAAGCTCACGGGCACGGTGGACGACATGGACATCAACCTGGACGACTTCGTCCAGCGGGTGAACTCCGACCTGGTGGGCAAGGTGGTGAACATCGCCAGCCGCTGCGCGGGCTTCATCAACAAGCAGTTCGACGGCCTGCTGGCCGGCCACCTGGATGACGAGGCGCTCTGGGCCGGGTATCAGGCCGCCGCATCCACCATCGCCGACCACTACGAGAACGATGACGTGGGCAAAGCGGTCCGTGAAATCACCCGCCTCGCCGATCTGGCCAATCAGTACATCGCGGAACATGCACCCTGGCAGCTCATCAAGGAGGAAGGTCAGCGCGACAGGGTGCAGGCGGTCTGCAGCATGGGGCTGAACCTGTTCCGGCTGCTCATCGTCTACCTCAAGCCCATCCTGCCGAAGATGGCGGCCGAGTCCGAAGCCTTCCTGAACGTGGACCCGCTCACCTGGGCGGACCTGGATACGCCGCTGACCGGCCACAGGGTCAATGCCTTCAAACCCCTCTTCTCGAGGCTGGAGCGGAAGACGGTGGACAAGCTCGTCGACGCATCCAGAGTTCCGGATGCATCACAGGCACAGAGCACTCCCGACCCGGCCGGGCCTGCCGCCAACCGGGCCGCGCCGGAGGCGGACGGCGGATTCATCAGCATCGACGACTTCGCGAAGGTGGAGCTGAAGGTGGCGAAGATCGTCGCCGCCAGCCCGGTGGACGGCGCGGACAAGCTGCTGGAACTCACCCTCGATCTGGGCGATGAGCAGCGCCGGGTGTTCTCCGGCATCAAGGCCGCCTATGAGGCGGACGCGCTGGTGGGTCAGCTGACGGTGGTGGTGGCCAATCTGGCGCCGAGAAAGATGCGCTTCGGCACCTCCGAAGGGATGGTACTGGCAGCCGGTCCCGGCGGTGCCGACATATTCCTGATCCGGCCCGACAGCGGAGCCGAGCCCGGCATGATCGTGCGCTAGGGCGTCTCCAGCGTGGCGGAACTTGCGTTCATCCTGATCGGCGCGCTGCTCGTCAACAACTTCGTCCTGGCTCAGTTTCTCGGGCTCTGCCCGTTCATCGGTGCCTCCGGTCAGTACGACACCGCCGCGGCCATGGGGCTGGCCACGACCTTCGTGCTCACGCTGGCCGCCGCGTCGAGCTGGATCATCCATCAGTTCGTCCTGCTGCCGCTGGATCTCACCTATCTCAGAATCATCGCCTTCATCGTGGTGATCGCCGGCACGGTGCAGCTGACCGAGCTCTATCTGAAGAGCACGAGCCCGCTGCTGCATCAGGTGCTCGGTATCTATCTCCCGCTCATCACCTCCAACTGCGCGGTACTCGGCGTCACGCTGCTGGCGCTGCAGCAGTCTCTGACCTTCGTGGAGACGCTGGTGTTCGCAGTCGGCGCTGCCCTGGGGTTCACACTGGTCATGGTGCTTTTCGCCGCAATCCGGGAGCGGCTGATGCACGCCCGGATTCCGGCACCGTTCGCCGGTGCGCCCATCACCCTGATCACGGCAGGCATTCTCTCCCTCGCCTTCATGGGTTTCGCGGGCTTCGGGAGCTGAGCGTGCCGGGCGCGGATGTCCTGTTCCTCACCCTGCTTCTGATCCTGGTTGCCGGCGCGCTGGCCTTGGCCCGCCGGCGTTTTCCAGCCAGTGCGGCGCCCGTGGTGGATGCCATTGATGCCCTCCTGCCCCAGACCCAGTGCGCCCAGTGCGGATACCCGGGCTGCCGGCCTTACGCGGAGGCGGTAGCCGCAGGTGCATCCATCGATCTCTGTCCGCCGGGCGGCGCGGAAACCCAGCGCCAGCTGGCCGCGCTGCTTGGCCGCTCACCGGGTGAGATACTGCCGAGCCCGCGTCCGGTCCGGGCCCGCATCGACGAGTCAGAGTGCATCGGCTGTTTTCTCTGCGTGGATGCCTGCCCGGTGGATGCCATCGTCGGTGCGCCAAAGTATCTGCATACCGTGCTCGAGGAACGGTGCACGGGCTGTGAGCTCTGCCTGCCCCCCTGCCCGGTGGACTGTATCGATCTGATTCCGATCGGAGACGCCGTTCGCGCACCGCCGCCGCCTGCGACAGCGGCCGCCGACTGCATCCGCTGCGGCCGGTGCGACGCCGCCTGCCCGGAAGGTTTGTCAGTGGAGCATCTCTGGTGGGTGAGCCGGGGCGAGGACCTGGCCGAGGCGGTGACCGCGGGACTCGGAGACTGCATCGAGTGCGGACTCTGTAATCCCCCCTGCCCGTCAGGCATCGATCTCGTGGGCAGCTTTGTCAGTGCCCGGATCCGGCTGGCCGAACAGCGCCGAGCGGACGCGGACTCTGTGATCGCCCGCACCCATGTGGCCGAACACCAGGCGCGTCTCGCGCGTGAGGAGGCTGCAAAAACCGATCGCCGCGCAGCCAGGCTCGAGGCGTTCAGGGCCGGTCGTTCCCCGGGAGTGTCCGGTTCGTGAGCCGCCAGGACACCCGTCACATCATGCTCACGGTCTCGGCAGCGCTTCTGCCGGGTCTGGCTCTGCAGGCCCTGCTGCTGGATCCCGTCGGCGTGACTCTGAACGTTCTCACTGCGGGCGCCGTGGCGATTGCCACGGACCGGCTGTGCCTGGCCGCCCGATCACGGACCTCCGGGAGAGAATTCCTGCCAGACGGCTTAGCGGTCACCGGCAGCGACGCCAGTGCCCTGGTAACCGGCCTGATTCTGGCAGCCGCCCTTCCTCCGGGCGCAATCGTGCCGGTCGCACTCGCCACCGTCACCGCACTCGCACTGGGCAAGCACGCCTACGGTGGTCTGGGAAACAACGTGTTCAATCCGGCCATGGTGGGCTACGCCGTGGTGCTGGTCAGCATGCCGCTGGCGGTGGGCGGCTGGCCGGTCGTCGGTACGGCAACGGATGCGCTCACCGGGGCCACGGTACTCACCACCTTCAAGTACCGGGAGTCGGCAACGGTGGAGGGGATCTGGACGGAAGCAGACGGATTCGGCGCGCTGGCTGGCGCGGGTTACGAGTGGGTGGCGCTTGCCTACGGGCTCGGCGCCGCCTTTCTGTTCTTCCGCGGCCTTGCCGCGTGGCGGCCGGCCGTCGGCGTCATGGCCGCCCTCATCGCCGCCTCGCTGCTCGGCTACGACAATGGCAGCTCGGCCAGCCTCGGCTCCCCGATCTATCACCTCTTCGCCGGCGGCCTGCTGCTCGCCGTGGGCTTCGTGGTCACGGATCCGGTCACCCATCCGGGGGGGCAGCGCGCGCAGTGGATTTTCGGACTCTGCGTGGGCGTTCTCATCTTCTGCATCCGCGCCTGGGGCAACTACCCGGACGGAATCGCATTCGCGGTGCTTCTGGGCAACGCGCTGACGCCCTATCTGGACCGGCGGTTTCCGGTGGCCCGGCATGCCTGAGTTCCGCGCCATGCTGAACGTGACGGCCATCGCCCTGACCTGTGCGATCGCTCTGGCGGCCACCCACCGGCTGACCGGTGACCGGATCCGGTTCAATGAGACCGCCCAGCTGAGGGAAGCAGTTGCCCGGTTGCTGCCCGACGGCGTCGAACCGCCTTCCCGGGCCCCGGACCTCGGCTCCGTTCCCGCCGCCTGGCGTCTGTGCGACGGCTACCTGCTGGCCCGGTCGGACGCGCGCGGCTACGGAGGCGAAATCCGTCTGCTCTATACCCTGAGGGAAGGTGAGAAGGTGCTGACAGGACTTACCGTGCTCGGGCATGCCGAGACGCCGGGCATCGCCGATTTCGTGACGGACGCCGCGTGGCTCGAGACCTTCACCTCCCGGTCCCCGACCGACATCGAACGCCTGTCGGCCGTGACAGGTGCCACCATCACCAGCCGGGCGGTGGCCCGGCATCTGGCCGCCGTTCTCCGCGATGGCGACGCAGTTCTCGGAAACCCTGAAACGCTGGCGTGCGGGGAATGAGCGTCTTCCGGCACAGCGCGCTGGCAAACAACCCGGTCTGGGCTCAGCTGCTCGGGCTCTGTCCTCTGCTGGCCGTGTCCAGCAGCGTGGTGAACGCGCTCGGTCTGGCGCTCGCCAGCACCCTGGTCCTCCTGGGCGCCAACGGCAGCATCGCGCTGGTCCGCCACCGGATTCCGGCCTTTGCCCGGCTGCCCTGCTTCGTGCTCATCATCGCCACGTTCACCACCCTGGCGATGCTGCTGATGCAGGCGTTCGCGTTCGAGCTCTATCTCCGCATCGCCCTGTTCATTCAGATCATCGTCACCAACTGTATGATTCTCGGCCGGGCGGAAGCCTTCGCCAGCCGCCAGCCCGTGATCCCGGCACTCAAGGATGCTGCGGGGACCGCGGCCGGCTTCGCCCTGGCGCTGCTCGCGCTCGGCGCCACCCGCGAGCTCATTGCCAGTGGCGGCCTGTTCGCCGGCATGGATACACTGTTCGGCCCGACGGCCGCTTCCTGGCAACTGTCCCTGATCGATGGCGGCCTTCTGCTCGCCGCGCTGCCCCCGGGGGCTTTCATCATCGCGGGCCTGCTGCTGGCCGCAGGGCAGGCCCTCGCCGGCCGCCCGGCAGGTGCACGGCGACCGACGACAGAACAGACGGAACCGATAAAACAGACAGAACAGACCACGGATACCGACCCGGCAGCATGAACCGAGAAAAGCGCACCGAAATCTTCGAACGCCTGAAGGCCAACGATCCGAATCCCACCACGGAGCTCGAGTACGGGTCGCCGTTCGAGCTCCTGATCAGCGTCATTCTCTCGGCACAGGCAACGGATGTAAGCGTGAACAAGGCGACCTCGCAGCTCTACAAGGTCGCCAACACCCCGCAGCAGATCCTGGACCTCGGTGTGGATGGCCTGAAGGCGTACATAAAGACCATCGGGCTGTTCAACACCAAGGCGGAGAACGTGATCAGGACCTGCGCTGCGCTGCTCGAACTGCACGGTGGCGAGGTGCCCGAGGACCGAGCGGCGCTGGAGGCATTGCCCGGCGTCGGCCGTAAAACGGCCAACGTCGTTCTGAACACGGCCTTCGGACATCCGACCATGGCGGTGGACACACACATCTTCCGAGTCTCCAACCGGACCCGGATCGCTCCGGGGAAGACTGTTCGGGAAGTGGAGGATCGTCTGGTCAGACTGATTCCAGAGCCCTATCTGAAGGACGCTCACCACTGGCTCATTCTGCACGGGCGCTACGTCTGCACGGCGAGAAAACCCCGCTGCGGAGCCTGCGTGATCGAGGACCTGTGTGAGTTCAGGCAGAAAACCGAGTACGAATGAGCGGACGCACCGCTCTTCAAAGCGGACCACCGCTCTTCCGAGCGGACCAGCGCTTCTCAGAGATCCACCAGTTCCACCTCGTCCACGGGCCGCCCGAGAAAATAGCCGCCGACCCTGGCGAACCGGCGCACTCCGTCCGTGGCGAGAAGAGACAGCCGGGCGTCCGCGTGTGCCTCCAGAGGTGCGCCTCCCAGGGCCTCGCGCACTCGGGCTGCGGTGGTCTGTGCAGAATCCACCACCCGGGTGCCGGCAGGCAGCAGAGCCTCCAGGGCAGGCCGGAATACGGGGAAGTGGGTGCAGCCGAGCACGACGGAGGCAGGCCGGCTGATGCTCTGACCACTCATGTGCCCGTGCAGGTAGTGACGCAGCACGCTGTCACAGAATTCACCCTGATGCTCGCCCTCTTCCGCCAGCGCCACCAGCAGCGGGCAGGCCCGGGCGTGCACCTTCAGATCCGGACGCAGGGAAAGAATGGCACGCTGGTAGGCACCGCCGCTGACAGTGCTCTCGGTGGCGAGCACGAGCACGTGGGAACCGGGCTCCGATTCGGCAGCGGCCAGGGCGCCCGGCTCCACTACGCCGAACACCGGCAGCTCCGGGTGTCTGGCGGCCAGCGCTTCCAGGGCGAACGCGGAAGCCGTGTTGCAGGCGACCACCAGCGCACGGACCCCACGGCGGACGAGAATCTCCGCCGCCTGCAGCGCGTAGCGCTGGACGGTGCCCGGGCTCTTGCTGCCATACGGGAGGCGGGCCGTATCGCCGAGATAGATGAAAGACTCGCCCGGCAGCGCTGCCTGCAGGGCGCGCAGGACCGTGAGTCCGCCCATGCCGGAATCGAATACTCCGATGGGCGGACGCGCCGTGCTCATGGATTCTTCAGGAAGAT
The DNA here is from genome assembly GCA_030425195.1 of Gammaproteobacteria bacterium. Classification (GTDB taxonomy): domain Bacteria; phylum Pseudomonadota; class Gammaproteobacteria; order Pseudomonadales; family Azotimanducaceae; genus SZUA-309. Next base: position 200,966 of record JAUIAV010000009.1, read on the forward strand.
TTGCGGAACCAGCTCTTGAGTTTGCCGGCCTTGGCCTCGTCCTCCGGCCCTGCGCCATCGGCCGCGGTCTCGAAGTGCGCGACGTTGTCCGCTCGTGCCGTTTTCGGCGCCGAGCCGCCACGGAGCTCCCGGATCCTCTTCTCGATGATCAGATCCTCTTTGCGCTGGGCCTTGATCGCCGCCGCTATGTCGATGCCGCAGCGCGCACAATGACTGGCCTCCAGCTGCAGGTGACCGCAGCGGGGACATTCCACATGGGCCGCGGTGATGTCCCGCAGCGTGTGATCGGAACCCCGGTCGCCCCGGTCCACCCGGTAGTCGAGCTTCTTCTCGGTCTTCGGGGTGAGATCCTTGATCCGCACCAGCGCACCCAGGTCCGCGAACCTGGCCTGCATGGCGAGTGCATCGTCCTGTGACAGCTGCGAGCGGATCACGACCGTGCGGCCGCTGAACAGCTGACCGACTTTGCGTTCGTCTACGCCGAGTTCCCTGGACAGGTTGGCTCGAACTGTCTGTTCCCGGGCACCTTCGGCGACTTCGCCGCTGAACAGCACCTGATAGTGGTTCATCGCTCACTCCGTAAGCTTTCGACCGCTCCTTGCACCAAGCCGGAGACGTAGTGCGTTCAGGCGGATGAAGCCTGCCGCATCGCCCTGATGATACGCACCGGCATCGTCCTCGAACGTGACCACGTTCGCATCATAGAGGCTGTCGGTTTCGGACTTACGTCCGACCACGCTGACGCCGCCCTTGTACAGCTTGAGTCTGACAGATCCGTTGACAGTTTCCTGAGAGGCGTCAATGAGCGCCTGCAGCACCTTGCGTTCCGGCGACCACCAGTAGCCGTTGTAGATGAGCGTCGCGTAGCGCGGCATCAGCTCGTCCTTCAGATGGGTGACCTCCCGGTCCAGGGTGATGGATTCCATGGCGCGGTGTGCTTTCAGCAGTATGGTCCCCCCGGGAGTTTCGTAGCAGCCCCTGGACTTCATCCCCACGAACCGGTTTTCGACGATGTCGTCCCGGCCCACGCCATGACGCCCACCGATGGTGTTGAGCGTTTCGAGGAGCGCGGCCGGTGACAGACGCTGGCCGTTCACTGCCACGGCATCGCCGCGCTCGAACTCGATGGTGAGCACTTCCGGCTCATCCGGCGCCGCTTCCGGTGCGACGGTCCAGCGCCACATGTCGTCGCTGGCTTCCACCCAGGGATCTTCCAGGTTGTCGCCTTCATAGGAGATGTGCAGCAGGTTGGCATCCATCGAATAGGGCGACTTCTTCCCGCGCTGATAGTCCACCGGGATCTGGTGCTTCTCGCAGAAGTCCATGAGTGCTTCCCGGGAATTGAGATCCCACTCCCGCCAGGGAGCGATCACCGCGATGTCCGGCGCCAGGGCATACGCACCCAGCTCGAAACGCACCTGATCGTTTCCCTTGCCCGTGGCGCCGTGGCTGATGGCATCGGCGCCGGTCTCGGCTGCGATCTCCACCAGGCGCTTGGCGATCAGCGGCCGGGCGATGCTGGTTCCGAGCAGGTACTCGCCCTCGTAGATCGTATTGGCGCGGAACATGGGGAAAACATAGTCGCGAACGAATTCCTCGCGGAGGTCCTCGATGAAGATCTCCTTCACGCCCATGGCCCGGGCCTTGGCCCGGGCGGGCTCCACTTCCTCACCCTGACCGATGTCGGCGGTGAAGGTCACCACCTCCGCATCGTAGGTCTCCTGCAACCACCGGCAGATCACCGAGGTATCCAGCCCGCCGGAATAAGCCAGCACGATCTTTCTGGACACGCGAGCAGCTCCTAAGTTGGAAAAAAGGGGCGCAATGGTAAGGAAACCGGGGACAGTTTTCGAGCGGGCGCTCGATCAGCCCGGAACGGCACCTCCGGACGGATGGAGCTGTGCTAAGGTTCCGCCGATGAGCTCCCCCCCCATCTCCGAAGACGCTGCAGACAGAGCGCCCTGGCGCCCCGGCACGGACCTGTCGACCCGGTTCCGCGGCTATCTGCCCGTGGTCGTGGATCTGGAAACCGGCGGCTTCGATGCCGAACGGCATGCCATCCTGGAAATGGCGGCAGTGGAGGTGCGTTTCGAGGAAGACCATCTCGTCCCCGGAGACCACTGGGAACAGGCCGTGACGCCGTATGCCGGCAGCCACATCGATCCGGCGGCGCTCAAGGTGACGGGCATCGATCCGGAGGACCCGGAGAGGGGCGACATCGCAGAAGCGGAGGCGTTCCGCGAACTGTTCCGGCGGGTCCGCCGGGCCATGAAACGGGAAGGCTGCCAGCGCGCGATCCTGGTAGCCCACAATGCGGCCTTCGACCACGGATTCATGCGCCTGGCCTACGCGCGCAACGAACTGAACCGGAGCCCCTTCCACCCCTTCAGCTTCATCGACACCGCGTCACTGGCGGCGGTGGCTTACGGGCACACGGTGCTCAGCGAAGCCTGCCATCGGGCCGGTATCCCATTCGAGTCGAGCCGGGCGCACAGCGCTCTGTACGACGCAGGCAGAACGGCGGAGCTGTTCTGCGCGATCGTCAACCGCTGGCAGACGCTCCCTTGATGAGCGGTTCCAGCTCACCGGACTCGAACATCTCGGTGACGATGTCACAGCCACCGATCAGCTCGCCGTTCACGTAGAGCTGGGGAAAGGTCGGCCAGTTGGCATAACCCGGCAGCGTGGATCGGATCTCGGGGTTACTCAGGATGTCCACGTAGGCGAACCGCTCGCCACAGGCGATCAGGCACTGAACGGTCTGTGCCGAGAACCCACACTGGGGTGCCGCCGGCGAACCCTTCATGTAGAGCAGGATCGGATTGTCCTCGATCTGGCTTCTGATCGTGGCAATGACTTCCTCTTCCGCTGCTTGGCTGGCATCGTCGCTCATGTAAGATCTCCTCTTCGCCCGAACACACCGCTGGGGGAGGACGATTGTAGCCTCTGCCCCGGGCCGATGCCCACAACCGTGCGGACATGTGTTCAGACTAAAAACGCATAGATCTTTTAAGAAAACAGATCCTTGAAAGCAGAACGGGACCGACCGCCTTGGCATTCAACTTCGATCAGGAAATCGACCGCTCACGCACCACCAGCGCCAAATGGGAGAAGTACGCCGGGCGCGACGTACTGCCTTTCTGGGTGGCGGACATGGAGTTCGCCACGCCCGCCTTCATCCGCGAGGCCGTCAGCGACCGGCTCGAGCATCCGATCATCGGCTATACCCGTGTACCACCGGCGCTGGTGGAGAACTTTCAGTCCTGGCTCAGCCGGCACCATGGCTGGACCGTGCCCGAGGAGTGGCTCATCTGGCTGCCGGGCGTGGTTCCCGGGATCAATCTCACCGCCCGCGCGGTAGCAGAGCCGGACGGCGCCATCCTGATCCCCACCCCCGTTTACTATCCGTTTCTGTCCGTGCCGCGCAATGCCGGCCAGGCGGGGCTGCAGGTACCGCTGACCCGGGACCGCGGCCGCTGGGAGATGGACTTCGACGTGCTCCAGCAGGCGGTGGACGACCACCGTCCCGGGCGGGCCCGGCTGCTGCTGCTGTCCAACCCGCAGAACCCCACGGGCCGGGCCTACAGCCAGTCGGAACTGGTCACTCTGGCGGACTTCTGCCTGAAGAACGATCTCATCCTCTGCTCCGACGAGATTCACTGCCCCATCGTTCTCGACCCGGACCTTCAGCACACGCCCATCGCCCGGCTCTATCCGGAAATCGGCGAGCGGACGGTCACCCTGTTCTCACCGACCAAGGCCTACAACATCCCGGGACTGCCCTGCGCGGTCGCCGTGATCCCGGATGCGGCCCTGCGCCGGCGCGTCCTGCACGCAAGAGGCGGTCTGCTGCCCGACGTCGGGCCGCTGGCCTACACCGCGGCTGCGGCCGCCTTCGCGGATTCGAGCGACTATCTGCCGACGCTGAATGCGTATCTGCGCGGGAACCGGGACCGGCTGGCCCAGGTCGTCGGTCAGCGCATGAGTCCCGTGGAGGCCACCTACCTGGCCTGGATCGATCTGACGGACACCCGGGCAGCCCGCAATGCGGGCGCGCATTTCGAGGACTTCGGCCTGGGGCTCTCCAATGGCGCTGACTTCGCCGGTCCCGGCTTCGTCCGCTTCAATTTCGCCTGTCCGAGATCCATGCTGGAACGAGGGATCGAACGGCTGGAGCCTGCGCTGGCAGCCCTGACCGATGCCTGAACCCAAGCCTGAACCCATGCCCGAAGAGCACGACCCGATGCCATTGAACTCCCCATATCCCTTAGGTAGGATGCCCGGTTTTTTCCGCCGAGCAGCGCCCCGCCCATGAGCCACCTGATGGAAACCTACAAGCGCCTGCCCGTGGCCTTCAGCCGCGGTGAAGGCGTGTACCTGGAGGATACGAACGGGAAGCGCTATCTGGACGCGCTGACGGGACTCGCCGTCTGCGGGCTGGGCCACGCCCATCCGGCCGTCACCCGGGCGATCGCAGAACAGGCCGCCACGCTCACCCACACCTCGAACCTCTACGAAGTGCCTCTGCAGACCAGTCTGGCCGAGAAACTCTGCGCGCGGGCCGGCATGGACAAGGTGTTCTTCGGCAACTCCGGTGCGGAAGCGAACGAAGCCGCCATCAAGATCGCCCGCCTGCACGGCCACAATCAGGGCATCGAGAAGCCCACGGTCGTCGTCATGGAAGGCAGCTTCCACGGGCGGACCATGGCCACCCTGACCGCCACGGGCAACCGTAAGGTACAGGCCGGGTTCGAGCCGCTGCTGAAAGGCTTCGTGCGCGCCCCCTTCGGCGATGCGGAAGCCGTGGCTCTGATCGCCCGGAACAACCCGGACGTGACCGCCGTGCTGGTGGAACCGGTCCAGGGCGAAGGCGGCATCATCATTCCCGACGACGCATACCTCCCCACCCTCAGAGAGATCTGCGACGAGCATGGCTGGCTGCTCATGCTGGACGAGGTTCAGACCGGGAATGGCAGAACGGGCACCTACTTCGCCTATCAGCAAGCCGGCATCCTCCCGGACGTGGTGACCACGGCCAAGGGACTGGGTAACGGCGTGCCCATCGGCGCCTGTCTCGCCCGGGGCGAGGCGGCCGACATTCTCAAGCCCGGCAATCACGGCTCCACCTTCGGCGGCAATCCGCTGGTCTGCGCCGTTGCCCATGCAGTGCTCGACACGCTGGAAGCGGACAATCTGCCACAGCGGGCGGGCGAGCTAGGCGACCGGATCGCCGGAGGTCTCGGCGAAGCCCTTTCCGGCAACAACGCGGTCCAGGAGATCCGCCACAGCGGTCTGATGATCGCCGTGGAAATGGCGTCCCCCTGTGCCGAGCTGGTGGAACGGGCACTCGAGGAAGGTCTGCTCATCAACGTGACCCGCGACAACGTGGTGCGGCTCCTGCCACCCCTGGTCCTCACCGATGCGGAAGCCGACGAGCTCATCGCCCGGGTCGCCCGCGTCATCAACAACGCCTGAGCGGCGCACTCCCTGCCGCAATCGCACCTCAAGAGGACTCAATCATGTCCAAGCGCGATTTTCTCACTCTGCTCGACTGCTCTCTCGAGGAGCTGAATGCCATCACCCGCCGCGGCACCGAGCTGCGCGGGATGACCGAGCAACCACAGACGCTGGCCGGCAAGTCCGCGGTGATGATGTTCCAGCTCAACTCGACCCGGACCCGGGTTGCCTTCGAGGCCGGGCTGAAACAGCTCGGCGGACACGCCGTGATCCTGAGCCCGGCAGACAGTCAGTTCGGCCGTGGCGAGCCGGTGGAGGACATGGCCAGAGTCCTCTCGGAGATGGTGGACGCGGTGATCATCCGCACCTCCTCCCAGGCCCTGCTCGAGGATTTCGCCCGGGCGGCCACGATTCCGGTGATCAACGCCATGAGCGAGCGCTACCACCCCTGCCAGCTGCTGGCGGACGTGCAGACGTTCGAAGAGCTGCGCGGCCCCATCGAGGGCCGGACCGTAGGATTCGTCGGCGATGGCTACAACATGTGCAACTCCTACATCAACGCGGCCCGGCAGTGGGGGTTCCATCTGAAGATCGCCTCACCCGAAGGCTACCGCCCGGATCAGGAGCTGCTGAAGAGCACCAACAACGCCGAGCTGGTGGAAACTGCGCAGGAAGCCGTGGCGGATGCGGATCTCGTGGTTACGGACGTGTGGTCCTCCATGGGCCACGAGGGCGAGGAATCCCGTCGTCTGGCGGCTTTCGAACCGTTCCGCGTGGACGAGGCGCTGCTCGACGGGGCCTCGCCGGACGTGCTGTTCATGCACTGCCTGCCCGCGCACCGCGGCGAGGAAGTGAACGACACCGTGCTCGACGATCCCCGCTCCTGCGTCTTCCGGGAAGCCGGCAACCGCCTCCACAGCCAGAAAGCGCTGCTCGAGTTTCTCCTCACCTGAGCCGGCACGGCCGCCTGCAGTCTTTCTCAAGCATTGGCCCGCCGGGACAGCCGGCTGGCCGGACGGGCACGGATAACGCCCCCTGCAGGCCCTACATTGCATCCCGGCATGGAGACAACGTGGAGGCTCTGAGTGCAGACAGGAACACACAAAAACCTGGAAACAGCCGGGATGCAGACCGATCGTCGCGCCCTGGTGCACCGTCGTTCGGCACTCGAAGCACGCCTGCTCGCGCACCAATGCGGATGGCGGCAGCTGGACGAGGTGAGGCTGCGCCGTCTTCGACGATCCCTCACGGGCGTGCTCGAGGCGCTCGGCGGAGAGGATCCGGCCCGGGCGCTGCTGGCGGCGGGCGTCAGATCCTGAGTTCTTCCAGCGGCAGCGGCTTGGCGATCTGGTAGCCCTGGGCGTAATCGACGCCGATCTCCTTCAGCCGGTCCAGGACTTCCTGGTCTTCGACGAATTCGGCAATGGTCTTCTTGCCCATGTAGTGACCGATCTCATTGATCGAGCGGACCACGGCATAGTCGCCCGGATTGTTGGCGATGTCCTTCACGAACACGCCATCGATCTTCACGAAGTCCACCGGCAGGTTGCGCAGGTAGGAATACGAAGACAGGCCGGTACCGAAATCATCCAGGGAGAACTGGCAGCCGATGATCTTCATGCGGTTCATGAAGTCGACGGCATTGTCCAGGTTGGCGATGGCCGCGGTCTCCGTGATCTCGAAGCAGACCTTGGAGGTCGGCGCCTGGCTTCGGGAGAACTGCTCGAGCACGAAGTCGGGGAAGGTCTCGTCGTTCACCGAGTGGCCGGAGACGTTGATGGAGAAGCCGCCGAAATGGTCCAGCTTGTCCCGGTTCACGCTCATCCAGTGGAAGACGCGCTCGATCACCCAGCGGTCGATGGCCGTCATCCGGTTGTAGGTTTCCGCGGCAATGATGAAGTCCGTGGGCGGCATGGTGTCGCCCAGCTCGTCCACCATGGTCAGCAGAATCTCGTAATGCCGATCCTCGGCAGCACCCGATGCGCCATTCAGCACCGGCTCGATGCGCTGGCAGTTGAGGATGAGCCGGTCCTCCTCCAGCGCCTTGTCGAGCTGCGTGACCCACTCCATCACACCGTGCCGGCGCATCATGGTGGCATCGCCCAGCTCGTACTCCTGAAGCCGGTTCCGGCCCGCGTCCTTCGCCGTGTAGCAGGCCTCGTCGGCGTACTGCATGGCCACGTCGACGCTCTCCATGGTCTGGTCCACGAAGACCAGGCCCATGCTGGCCGACAGGTTGTACATCCGGCCATCCCATTCGAACCGGGCACGGCGGACGCTGTTCAGCAGGTCTTCGGCCAGGTCTCTGGCCTCCTGGGTATCCACGTCCTCCACCAGCACGCCGAATTCGTCGCCGCCGAGCCGGGCGACCTGGGCCTGCCGGTTCGACAGCGCCTTGATCAGCTCGTCGGCAATCATCTTCAGCAGCTCGTCGCCGGCCGTATGACCGCTGGTGTTGTTGACGATCTTGAACTGGTCCAGATCGATGTAGAGGAGCGCGTGCTGATTCTCATCGGTCTTGGCGCTCTGAATCGAGGTGGCAACGAACCGCTCGAACTCCTTCCGGTTGAGCAGCTGGGTCAGATCGTCATGGCTGGCCTGATAGGCGAGCTGGTTGTGCATGTTCTCCAGCATCCGCTGGGAGGCACGTTCCATGAGCGGCAGATCGTAGTCGTCGAGCAGGGTGATTTCCCCTTTGTGCAGCCCGTCCGCCATCTCTCTGAGTGAGAGCTCACGGTTCTTGATGCCCTTCCGGTTGACGAGGACGAACGCCGAGGCGTCGTCCCCCACGAAAGCCACCGTGAGGATGAGCGGACGCCCCTGCGGATCCGCCGCGGCCATCCATTCACCCACCTGAATTCTTCTCGCCCGCTCCACCGCCTTGGACCAGCTCGAGCGGATTTCCTCGTCGTCGGACTCGATGACGGGCTCCACCTCCGGCAGCAGGCCGTCGAGGCCGAGCGCTTCCGCCACACCGCTCGGTTCCACGGGCGACCGGCTGACGGCCGCTTTCTTGCCGGTGGTATCGCCGACCAGGGCGGAGGACAGTGCCATGATCAGCGGCGTCCGCTTGCTCGGATCGAAGGAGATGCTGTTGAGGCCGCTCACCACCCGTTTCAGCAGCACGTCCGGGTCCACGAACTCGTCGCTGTCTGCGCTGATGCTGCCATCCAGCTGGCCCCACAGCTGATCCACCAGGGCCAGCTGATCCTGAAACTCGTGGCTGTCGGCGCCCTTGCGAAGATGCGTGTGCACGAGCAGATTCCGCCAACCCGGATTCAGGAGCTCGAGGAGCAGATCGGGGACTTCCCTGCCGGAGATCCGGTCTTCCATCTCGCCGAGCACGGCCCGTCTCGCCCGGGCGAGCTTCTGCTGGCCTTCGCTGGCCCGCACGGTCCGCTCGATGTTGCCGCGATAGGCACGCGTCTGTTTGTCCACGAGCGGATTCAGCTCGTCGACCACTTCCGAGAACACTTCCGGGTTCTCGTCGAACTCGGTGACCACCTTCTTCAGAAGCTCGTCCACCCGGCGGCCGACTTCCCGGTCGATGCCTTCGCGGATGTCCTTCTGGTTCCCGAGCCGGCCCAGCTGGTTGAGCATCTGCACGGCTTCGTGGGGACCTGCATCGTCCGGCTGCAGGAATCGGGGATCCCTGGCCGCCAGTTTGTTCAGCGTGATCTCCAGGCGGGCGATCCACTCGCGGATCCCTTCGGTGAGGAAGGAGTCTTCCTGCAGGGAGTCCACCAGGGACTCCATCACGTTCAGCGTGTCGTAGTCATCCTCGTTCAGCCGTTTCCGGTCGCCATGCCGGCTCTGGAGGATCTCGACCAGTCGCGGACGCACGCGTACGTCGGCGAGCGAGGCGTCATCACCCAGCTCGCTTTCGATCGTGGCCAGAGCGGCGAGAATGTCGGTGGTTTCGAAGGTATCCGCCGGCGGTGTGGTCGGAGTGGCCAGAATGGCATCCACGTCGTGGCCGAGCATCTGCTGGCTGCGGCGATTGACCGTGAGCAGACTGCGCGCGGTGTTGTAGACGTCGCGGTTTCTCGCCGCCGGCGCGGTGAACGGGTTGTGATCGACCCTGGGTGCTGCCGGGCTGATGCCTTCCGCGGCCATGGTCGCTTCCCGCACCGCCGTATCCATTTCCTGATAGGCCTCGGGTTCCACCCGCACACCGGATGGGGTGCGCTGAACAGACATCCGCTGCAGCGAATCCCGCAGTTCCTCGACGGATGGAAAAGCACCGCTCTCCGCCAGCATCTGGGCCAGCGCCGCATAGAGGTTTCCGAGCATGGGCATCAGGGCCGACTCGAAGCAGCGGTAGACGTCCTGTTTGACGACCCGGCGGAACTCGAACTCCTTGATCGCATCGTCGAACGACCAGGTGAGCACGGAAGGACCGATGGGAATGACGTCCTTGTGCGTCCAGGGCTTGGCAACCAGGCCGAGCTGGGCACGCAGATCGAGGAGCGCGTCCGTATAGCGGTTCTCGGCCTTGGAGACGATCTCTGCCACGGCCAGCCATTCCTCGAACTGTTCCGTATCCACCAGCTCCAGCTTGGCCGAGTTGCCCGTCTCCCGGCGGCGACGGCGTTCCAGAACGTCCTCGAGATCGGAGATCTGATCGATCTGCTTAAGCGCATCGCCGATGAAATCGTGCCGGATGCGGTCCTGATTTTTCTCCAGCAGCTCGAGGCCTTCGAAATACATCATCTGCACGGCGTTGGTGCCCGCATCACGGGCCTTGACCAGCAGCTCGTTGTCGACGATGCCGAAAAACTGAGTGCAGATCCGGTCGAGCGCGCGTTGCGTCACGCGTCTCAGCCGGTTCTTGATCTCCGCGGCCGCCTCGTCGCTGATCCTGCGGTCCCGGAGCAGCTTGTCCGGAATTTCCTGATGTTCGACCGTCCGGCTGCTGCTCTGCTGGCCGGCCTGGCCGGCCTGATCTGCCGCACCCGGCGTCTGTGCGCCGCCGGAAGCCGTGCCTGCCTCGCCGGTTCCGCCATCATCGGCACTGAATTCCCCTTCGATCACGTTGCCGGTCTGCGCCGCGGACCGGGACAGCATGCCGGACGCGATGGCAAATTCGATCAGCGAGCTGAACGCTTCGTCGGGCACGCCTTCATCGAAGCGCACGCCGATGCCGTTCCCTGCGTCCGTGATCCGCGCGATGGTGGCGCGGGTCCGGTAGTGCTGCTGGCCGCCGGGAGTGGCGACGGAGAAGTGCAGGGCAACCTGGTCGCCTGGATTCGCACTGGCCCCGGTTGCGGCCAGAGATTTGGACCCGCCGGTACCGGTGAGCAGCATGCCTTCCTGGCAGAAATCCCGGATCGTACAGAGCCAGGAACGGCCTTCATTCGGATGTACGAGCGCCGACAGGGAAATGGGCTGCCGTGGAAATTTACGGCGGTTCACGTGTGCAGTGTCCATCTGCGAAATCGCCTGGACATTACCCGATATGGATTGGCTCGTCACGCTAACCTCCCTAGGACCCGCGCACGATTCGGTCACGTCCCTCGGATTTGGCTGAATAAAGTGCTCGATCTGCGCGCTGGATCACATCTTCGACCCGCTCTCCGGGCCGGAAGGAAGCCAGCCCCACGGACACCGTCTGCCGGTATCCGGGGTCTTCCGGGATCAGGGTGAGGAACCGGGTTCTGTCGCACAGCCGCTGCGCCACCCGTTCCGCCGTGTCTTCGTCCGCGCCGACCAGCACGAGAAGGAACTCCTCGCCACCAAGCCGGGCCACGAAGTCGACAGACCGGACCACGCTGCCGGCAACTTCCGCGAAATCCTTCAGCACGCGGTCGCCGACCTGATGACCATAGCGATCGTTGATCCGTTTGAAGTGATCCAGGTCGCAGTAACACAACGTGAAGGAAAGGTGGCCACGATCCGCCAGTGCCTTCTGCCGGCCGAGCACATCCATGATGTAGCGGCGGTTGTAGAGGCCGGTGAGCTCGTCCCGCATGGCCAGCTCGGAAAGCTGCTCCATGGCCTCGTTCAGACGCTCGCGGCGGCGGTCGAACGCCACGCGCAGCGCAGTCACCTCGGAGGCCATCAGCGCCATCGCGGCCAACATGCAGGTGAACGCTACCCACGTGAGCGCTTCGAAGAACAGCTCTCCCCGGCCCAGCAGAATGAGCACGCCGTCACAGACCAGATAGCTTGCCCAGGTGATGACGGCGATCCTGAGCATCCGGGAGCGGCTCAGATGCAGGGCGGCATAGAGCACGCCGAACAGGGGCACTACCAGCAGAAGCAGCCGCAGAAGGCTCGGCACGAGCACGGCGAGAAAGACGACGCCGAGATTGCACCAGAGCGCTCTGGCGAAAGTGAGCGCGCCCGCATCGAACCGGCCGTGCACCTCATCGGCGAACAGCAGCAGAACGAACCCGACGATCCAGCCCCCGAGCATGAGCGCCAGCGCGGATCCGGTCACCTGCAGCAGTCCTTCCGTCGTCAGCACGACGCAGAAGCCCACGTACAGCGCCAGGGCGGCGAGGACCAGCAGGATACGATTGGATCTGCTCACGCCTGTTTCGGCGAGTGAGAGCAACACGGGCGGCTCCGGGGGAAATTCGCTGAACCTTTATTTTAGGTACGGTCCGTGGGAGGCGCGTGATGCGTTGTAACCGTCTTGTGACGCCGATGGTCAGCGCAGGCCTGCGGTCACCGCAGGGAGCGCTCAACGGCCGTGCGCCAGCCGGTTAGCAGCTGCTCACGCCGGGATGGCCCCATGGCCGGCAGAAACTCCTGCTCGAGCCCCCACATACGGCCGGCCGTCGCCAGATCGGCCACCAGGCTCCCGCCGAGCGCCGCCAGCACCGCGGCGCCGAGCGCAGTGGTTTCCACGTTCACAGGCCGCTCCACCGGCCGGTCGATCATGTCCGCGAGAAACTGGCACAGCCAGTCGTTCACCACCATGCCGCCGTCCACTCTCAGACGGCCCACGTCGGCACCGTCCTTCCCGATCGCTTCCACGAGCTCCACTGTCTGATAGGCGACGCTCGCGAGCGTCGCGGTGATCAGATGATCCCGCCGCGTATCCAGAGTCATGCCGCACAGCAGCCCCCGCGCATCCGGCGCCCAGTGCGGGGCCCCGAGCCCGGTGAAGGCCGGCACCAGATACACGCCGCCCGCGTCTCCGCCCGTGCGTCTCGCGGCCGCCTCGGTCTCGTGAGCTTCCGTGATCAGGCCCAGCTGATCGCGCAGCCATTTGACGGCGACTCCAGCGGAGAAAATGCTGCCCTCGAGTGCGTAGGTGGCCTGCCCGTCGAGCTGGTAGGCAATGGTGGTCAACAGCTGCTGACTCGAGAGAACGGGCTCGGTCCCCGTGTTCGTCATCAGAAAACAGCCGGTTCCATAGGTGCTCTTCACCATACCCGGCTCGAAGCAGGCCTGACCGATCAGCGCCGCCTGCTGGTCACCGGCCACGCCCAGGATGGGAATCGGAGCACCGAACCATTCCGGGTCGGCCACGCCGAATTCACCGGCGCTGTCTCTCACCTGCGGCAGCACGCTGGCCGGGATACCGAAGTAGTCCAGCAGGGGTGCCGACCAGGCCTGCTCCCTGATGTCGTAGAGCATCGTCCGGGATGCGTTGGTGGCGTCGGTCACGTGCGCGCCGCCCTTGGTCAGCCGCCAGATCAGATAGCTGTCCACCGTGCCGAAACAGAGATCCCCACGCTCCGCGAGCCTGGCGGCCTCCGGCACCTGTTCCAGCAGCCAGGCCAGCTTCGAGCCCGAGAAGTAGGGATCGATGACCAGCCCCGTCCTCCGCGCGACATCCTGTTCCATGCCGTCCGCCCGCATGTCGGCACATCGGTCCGCCGTCCTCCGGTCCTGCCAGACGATGGCCGGATGCAGGGTTTTTCCCGTGTTTCTGTCCCAGACCAGTGTGGTCTCACGCTGGTTTGTTATGCCGATCGCGGCAATGTCCGCGCCGGTGAGACCGGCCTTGTCCAGCGCATCACGGCCCGCGATCAGACTCGTGCGCCAGAGAACCTCCGGGTCCTGCTCCACCCAGCCGTCGGCGGGGAAGCGCATGTCGAACTCGTGCGCGACAGCGGCGAGCTGACGGCCCTGGGCATCGAAGATGATGACCCTGGAACTGGAAGTGCCCTGATCGATGGCCAGAATGTGACTCATGAGCGTTGATCCGCGGTTGAAATGACGGCCCGGTGGTGCAACAGCCGGACAAACACAATATATAGTGGTCAGGGCCGGTCAGCCAGCGGGCTTCCCGGAACCGGTCGGCAACACAGGGAAAGCCGCGCCATCCGGGGCGCTCAGCGGTATCTCAGGAGCCCGGGCGGCCTTTCCGGCATCATGCACAGGCAATACACCGCACACCCACAAGTTATCCACAGCATGTTCACCGCTCATCCCTTGCAACCGGAGTTCGATAGGTTTACCTTGTCCGCTCTTGGGGCCTAAACCCCAAGATGTTGAGGTTGACGGAGCAACTCGACACCAGAAGCGGTGATTTCGAGCAATCGGGATCAGCGGGAGTCAACCGGATTCCCCCCAGGAATTTATTGGACCGAGTCCACTTTTGGCAGGTCCGGGGTTCGTTTCCGGTCCGGTTTCCGATCCAGCCAGCTTACTGCAGCCGTCACCCCAACATATGGTGTTCCAGCCGGAACCCTTTTAAGACAAGAATATTTCCAGAAATTGGTTCGGAGGGGACACATTTCTGTGAACACGTATCAACGCCCACCCGCTCTCAGCTGCGGGACTCGTGTCGGACGTGCACCCGTGCACACCACGCGCAGGTCCCGGCGACGCGGTCCGTGTTGCGTGCTCACCGCGAGTGTCCGCCTCCTGACAACAGCTCATCGGGGAGTTGAACACTGACCATGCACAGCGAATCTGATTCCAGCTTCGAAACCCAATCCGGCGCTCCGTCCACCACTGTGGAAGCGGACCGTCCGGCCACCCAGAGCGCGCCCCCCCTGACGCCGGCGATCGCAGCCACGGCACCCGGGCAGCTCCGCGTCATCAAGCGCAACGGCACGGTGGTGCCCTATACGGACGATAAGATCGCCCTGGCGCTGACCAAGGCCTTCCTCGCGGTGGAAGGGGGCACGGCGGCCGCCTCCCCGAGGATCCGGGAGCTCGTCGCCCATCTGACGGAGCAGGTCACCGCGACCTTCAAGCGGCGTTTCCCGTCCGGCGGCACGCTGCACATCGAGGACATTCAGGATCAGGTGGAGCTGGCTCTCATGCGTTCCGGCGAGCACCGGGTCGCCAGGGACTACGTTCTCTACCGTGAGGAGCACGCCCGGGCCCGGGCCGAGCGCCGGGAATCCGCGGCCCCCGTCGACGGACCCGGTTCGCAGATCAACGTGGTCTATGCGGACGGCCGCACCGGCCCGCTCGATCTGGACCGCATCCGCACGCTGGTGCGTGAAGCCTGCACCAGTCTCGATTCCGTGGATGCGGAGCGCATCATCGATGAAGCCATGTCGAACATGTACGACGGCATCTCCCAGAAGGACGTCTCCACGTCGCTGCTGATCACCGCCAGAACGCTGGTGGAGGAGGAGCCGAACTACACCTACGTCTCCGCCCGGCTGCTGCTCGACGAGCTGCGCACGGAAGCCCTGCAGTTTCTGAACGTGGCCTCCGGCGACCACTTCCGGGCCACACAGAGCGAAATGGTGGATCTGTACCCCACCGCGCTCGCCGCCTTCATCGACCGGGGTATCGAGCTCGAGCTCCTGAGCCCCGATCTCGCCGGTTTCGACCTGCTGGCGCTCGGCAACGCACTGAAGCCGGAGCGGGATCTGCAGTTCACTTATCTCGGTCTGCAGACCCTCTACGACCGGTACTTCATTCACTCGGGCGATACCCGCTTCGAGCTGCCTCAGGTCTTCTTCATGCGGGTGGCCATGGGGCTTGCGGCGCGGGAAGACGATCCGACGGCGCGTGCCATCGAGTTCTACGATCTGCTCTCGAGCTTCGACTACATGAGCTCGACGCCCACGCTGTTCAATGCCGGCACGCTCCGGCCTCAGCTGTCTTCGTGCTTCCTCACCACGGTGCCCGACAACCTGGAAGGCATCTACGGCGCCATCAAGGACAACGCCATGCTGTCCAAGTGGGCTGGCGGCCTGGGCAACGACTGGACGCGGGTCCGGTCGCTGGGCGCCTACATCAAGGGCACCAACGGCAAGTCCCAGGGCGTGGTGCCGTTCCTGAAGGTGGTGAACGACACCGCCGTGGCCGTCAACCAGGGCGGCAAGCGCAAGGGGGCCGTGTGCGCCTACCTGGAATCCTGGCACCTGGACATCGAGGAATTCCTCGAGCTCAGGAAGAACACGGGCGACGATCGCCGCCGTACCCACGACATGAACACGGCCAACTGGATTCCCGATCTGTTCATGAAGCGGGTCTTCGAGGACGGCGAATGGACCCTGTTCTCGCCGAGCAACGTGCCGGACCTGCACGATCTGTACGGCCGCGCCTTCGAGAAGCGCTATGAGGCCTACGAGGAGATGACGCGTACCGGCGGGATCACGCTCTTCAAGCGCATCCGCGCTCAGGAACTGTGGCGGAAGATGCTGTCCATGCTCTTCGAGACGGGGCACCCCTGGATGACCTTCAAGGACGTCTGCAACGTCCGATCGCCTCAGCAGCATGTGGGTGTGGTGCACTCGTCGAACCTGTGCACGGAGATCACCCTGAACACGTCCGAGGAAGAGGTGGCGGTCTGCAACCTGGGCTCCATCAATCTGCCGCGGCACATCGTCGACGGCGAGCTGGATCTGAAGAAACTGAAGAAGACGGTGCGTACGGCAGTCCGGATGCTCGACAACGTGATCGACATCAACTACTACTCCGTGCCTCAGGCGCGCACGTCCAACATGCGCCACCGCCCGGTGGGTCTCGGCATCATGGGCTTCCAGGACGCACTCTACGAGCAGCGGATCGCCTACGGCAGCACGGAAGCCGTGGCCTTCGCCGACCGCTCCATGGAAGCCATCAGCTACTACGCCATCGATGCATCCTCGAAGCTCGCCAAGGAGCGCGGTTCCTACGCCAGCTTCTCCGGCTCGCTCTGGAGCCAGGGCATCCTGCCCATCGACTCGCTGAAGATGCTGGCTCAGGAGCGGGGCACCGACTACCTGGATGCGGATTTCTCCAGCACCCTGAACTGGGACAAGCTGCGCAGCAAGGTGCAGATCAACGGCATGCGCAACTCCAACGTGATGGCCATCGCGCCGACGGCGACCATCGCCAACATCACCGGGGTCTCCCAGTCCATCGAGCCCACATATCAGAACCTGTACGTGAAATCGAACCTGTCCGGCGAGTTCACCGTGGTGAATCCCTACATGGTCCGCGATCTCAAGGAGATGGGCCTCTGGGACAAGGTGATGGTCAACGACCTGAAGTACTACGACGGCAGCCTGGCCAGCATCGAGCGGGTCCCCCGGGAGCTCAAGAACCTCTACGCCACCGCCTTCGAGGTGGAGCCCCGCTGGCTGGTGGATGCCGCCAGCCGCAGGCAGAAGTGGATCGACCAGGCCCAGTCCCTGAACCTCTACATCGCCGAGGCCTCGGGCAAGAAGCTGGATATCACCTACCGCATGGCGTGGATCCGGGGACTGAAGACCACCTACTACCTGCGTGCTCTGGGTGCCACCAGCGCGGAGAAGTCGACGCTCGATCGCAGCAAGCTGAACGCGGTCGCCACCGAGTCCGCCGCTCCGGCACCACAGGCGTCCCCCGCCGCCAAGACCTCACCCGACCCGGACCTGGTGCTGGAAGGGGGGCCGGCGGAAGTGCCGCTGGCCTGTTCCATCGACGACCCTGACTGCGAAGCCTGTCAGTAGCCGCTCGCGAACGAAGGAGATTGAGAAGATGTTGAGCTGGGACGACTACAACGACAACGATGACAAACCCATTCCCGCGATGACGCCTGCAGTGGAAGCCAGGGCAGCAACGCCCGCTGCCGCCGCCGAACCGGCGGTGGCCCGGCCTGTTGAACCTGCGCCGGAACCCGAGCCTGTGGAAGAGGCAGCCGTCATCGTTGCACCCGAGCCTGCAGTGGCACAGCCCAGCGCACTGAATGCGCTGGCCGGCGCGCCGAGCGAGGAAGATCCGGTGCGGACCAATCTGGCGGCACCCGTCGCCACGCCGCCGGTGGCAGCCGCCGCCATCGAACCGGCGGAAGCTTCCGCCATGGCCGAAGCGGAAGCCTCCGTGGCAGAGCTCGATGCGCCCATGGTCAGCGACTCGGAGGCATACAGCCGGGTCACCGTTGACCAGAAGCGGATGATCAACTGCCGGGCGGACCTGAATCAGCTGGTACCGTTCAAATACGACTGGGCATGGCAGAAGTACCTGGATGGCTGCGCCAACCACTGGATGCCTCAGGAAGTGAACATGAATGCGGACATCTCCCTGTGGAAGTCCGAGGACGGGCTCACGGACGATGAGCGGGTGGTGGTCAAGCGGAGCCTGGGTTTCTTTTCCACCGCCGACTCTCTGGTGGCAAACAACCTGGTGCTGGCCATCTACCGGCTGATCACCAACCCGGAATGCCGCCAGTACCTGCTGCGGCAGGCTTTCGAGGAAGCCATCCACACCCATGCCTACCAGTACTGCATCGAGTCGCTGGGCATGGACGAAGGCGAGATCTTCAACATGTATCACGAGGTGCCGAGCGTGGCCCGCAAGGCGTCCTGGGGCCTCAAGTACACCCGGGACATCTCGGATCCCACCTTCACCACCGGCACACCGGAGAAGGACAAGGCCCTGCTGAAGAACCTGATCGCCTACTACTGCGTTCTGGAAGGCATCTTCTTCTACTGCGGTTTCTCCCAGATCCTCTCCATGGGACGGCGCAACAAGATGACGGGCACGTCCGAGCAGTTCCAGTACATCCTCCGCGACGAGTCCATGCACGTGAACTTCGGAATCGACGTGATCAACCAGATCAAGCTCGAAAATCCGCACCTGTGGGACGAGGACATGCAGCGCGATGCCCGGCAGATGATCCTCGAAGGCATGCAACTCGAGATCGAATATGCCAAGGACACCATGCCGCGCGGCATCCTGGGCATGAACGCCAACATGATGGCCGAGTACCTGCAGTTCATCGCCAACCGCCGTCTGGCCCAGATCGGTCTCCCCGAGCAATTCGGCGGCGTGAAGAACCCGTTCCCCTGGATGAGCGAGATCATGGACCTCAAAAAGGAAAAGAACTTCTTCGAAACCCGCGTCACCGAATACCAGACGGGAGGAGCCCTCAGCTGGGATTGAGCGCCAGCTCTCAGCTGGGACTGAGTGTGTTTTCATAGCGGGCCTTTCCCGCTACCGTAGCCCCTCCTGAATTGAGACAGGTCAGGCCATTGCGCAGGATCAGAACCGGGAGGGGCTTTTCTTTGCTCTCACGAAACTTCTTTTTCCACGGCTGCGTTCTGGCCGTATCCATCGCAATCTCATCCGCTCCGGCCGCCGGTGAGCCAGGCGCTCCGGCCGATGCCACCTACAGGCTGAACGGGCTCGAGCAGGGCGCCGAGATCATCGTCGACCACTGGGGCGTGCCGCACATCTACGCCGGTACCCACTACGACGCTTTCTTCGTCCAGGGTTTCAATGCGGCACGCGACCGGCTCTGGCAGATCGATCTCTGGCGTCGCCGGGGCCTGGGGCTCCTCTCGGAGGTGTTCGGCGCGGACTTCGTCGAGCAGGACCGGGCCTCCCGTCTGTTTCTCTACCGCGGTGACATGTATCCCGAGTGGCTGGCCTACGGTTCCGATGCCAAGAAAATCGCGGAATCGTTCACGGCCGGGATCAACGCGTTCGTGCGCCTGCTCGATGAGCACCCGGATCTGAAACCGCCGGAGTTCGAGCTGCTCGGGTACGAACCCGCGCTCTGGGACGCGTCCGACGTGGTCCGCATCCGCAGCAACGGTCTCTGGCGCAACGTGGTCAGTGAGGTGGCGCGAGCGCGGATCGTCTGCGAGAGCGGGCTCCCGGCCGCGACGCTGAAGAAGGTCCTGGAACCGGACTGGGAAACGCGTGTTCCGGATGGTCTGGATCCCTGCGCCCTGCCGGATGGCGTCATCGACGATTACCTGCGCGCGACGTCCGCCGTGAATTTCGAGGCTCTGATCTCGCGGGCCAGTGCAGCGGAGGATGCACCCGACCGCGAGCAGTACGAAGCAGAGACGCTGGCCAGAACCCGCGAGCGT
The DNA here is from genome assembly GCA_030425195.1 of Gammaproteobacteria bacterium. GTDB lineage: Bacteria > Pseudomonadota > Gammaproteobacteria > Pseudomonadales > Azotimanducaceae > SZUA-309. The sequence goes on from JAUIAV010000009.1 coordinate 220,633, forward strand.
GCCCTGGCCGACCACATCGGCAGCAACAACTGGGTGGTGGCACCGTCGCGAACCCGTACCGGCCGGCCGATTCTCGCCGACGATCCGCATCGCGGGCACGCTGTGCCGTCACTTCGCTACATTGCACATCTTTCAGCCCCGGGCCTCGATGTGATCGGCGCAGGGGAGCCGGCCCTGCCCGGTATCTCCATCGGCCACAACGAACGGATCGCCTTCGGCCTGACCATCTTCCCCATCGATCAGGAAGACCTGTACGTGTACGAGCGCACCCGGCTGAAACCCCGCCGGGACGGCGTCAGGGAAGCCAACCGCACCGCCTATCGATACCAGGGTCGGGCGGAGGGCATCCGGACCATCGAGGAAACGATCCCCGTGAAGGGCAGCAGCCCGCAAACCGTGCGTCTTTCTTTCACCCGGCACGGCCCCGTCGTGTTCGAGACGAAGCGGAACCTGTATGCGGTACGGGCAGCGTGGCTCGAGCCGGGCATGGCCCCCTACTTCGGCAGTGTGGAGTACATGCGCGCTCAGAGCTGGCGGGAGTTCGTGGCGGCGCTCAACCGCTGGGGCGCGCCGTCGGAGAACCAGGTATTTGCCGACGTGAACGGCAACATCGGCTACAAACCGGCGGGTCTGTTTCCGAAGCGGGTCGCCTGGGACGGGCTGCTGCCCGTGCCGGGTGACGGCCGCTATGAATGGGACGGCTTCTTCGATATGGACGCGCTGCCCGAGGAGTACAACCCGGAACGCGGCTTCACCGGAACGGCCAACGCCATGAACCTGCCGGCCGACTATCCCATTGCCGAGCGCCGGATCGGCTTCGAGTGGTCCGCACCCTGGCGCTACCGGCGCCTCTGGGAAGTCCTCTCGGACCAGCCGGAGCATGGCCTGACGGATTCTCACGATCTGCAGCGGGACTATCACTCGGTGCTCGCGAGGAAGGTGATCGATCTCCTGCCCGAGGCGTACACCTACTCGAACCATCAGGGACTCGCCGTGCTGAAAGAGTGGGATGCGGTGCTTGCGCCGGACTCAGGCGCCGCCGCCCTGTACGCAGTCTGGTACTACCGCCATCTTCAGACAGCGCTGCTTCGATGGCGGGCACCGGACGCCGGACTCGACGGCATGGACACCCTGGCGGTCCTGGAAACCCTGAAGCTTCCCGGCGCAGAAGAGCCGGCACTGACGAGTCTGGAAGCAGCCTGGTTCGAGACCATTCAGTTGCTCGGACCCGATCCGGCCGACTGGCGCTGGGGCGATCTGCATCAGATCGTCTTCGAGCACCCGCTCCTGAGCCTGGCCGACGGGGATCTGGCCGAGTCCATGCGCTACAGCCCTTACCCCCGCGGCGGTTCGGGTAACACCACGAACAACACCGGCTTCCGACCATCCGACTTCCGGGTTGTTGCCGGCGCTTCCTTCCGCATGGTGCTGGACGTGGGCCGCTGGGACGATGCGGAGATGACCAACGCGCCGGGCCAGTCCGGTGATCCCCGGTCTCCCTTCTACGACAATCTGCTCGAAGGCTGGGCCACGGATTCATCCTTCCCCCTTCTCTATTCGAGGAGCGCCGTCGAGGCGAATCAGGCGTTGCGGATCGTGCTGGAACCTGCCAACTGAGCCGATCAGGCGATGGCTCTCGCTGCGTAGAGAATGGCCAGTCCTGACAGGAAGGCGGCCAGGCAGATCAGTCCTTCCACGCCGCTCTTCTGCCGGTTCACCTCGGGAACCAGATCCGAAGCCCCGATATAGAGGAAGTTGCCTGCCGCAAAGGGAATCAGCCAGGCGACGTTCACGGACTGGGCCGCCACATAGGTGGTCAGCCCGCCTGCCAGAAAGGTCAGTCCGGACAGCAGGTTGAACAGCAGCGCCCGCCTCGGCTCCCAGCCTCCGTGCAGGAGCACGGCAAAATCCCCAAGCTCCTGAGGTACCTCGTGCGCCGCCGCTGCCAGCCAGGCCATGAGACCCAGGCGGACGTCGATGAGAAACATGGCTCCGATCGCAAGCCCGCCCAGAAAATTGTGCAGACCGTCGCCGATGAGGATCAGGTAGGTGAGCGGCTGCCTGGCCTCCGCCCGCCCGATCGCGGCCCTGTGACAGTGACGCCAGTGCAGCAGCAGTTCCAGCATGAAGAAGACCGTGAAGCCCGCAACGATCAGCAGGACCACGTCGGGACTGCTGCCGATCACGGTCAGGCTGGCCGGAATCATGTGGAAGAAGGCACCCCCGATCAGAGATCCGGCAGCAAATGCGACGAGGGGCAGCAGCACCCGTTCGAGCATTCTGGAACTCAGCAGCAGCGTGGTGCTTCCGACCAGCGCGATGGCGCTCATCAGCAGGCCACTGGCCGTGATCCAGCCCAGAACGCTCATGGGTCGTCCCGGCTTACGCCGAGGCGTGCGTTCGCCTCCCGCCAGCGCAGCACGAAGTCCGGATCGTAGGCCGCCTCGGGGGCATCTCTGACCAGCGCATCCAGAGACTCGGTGTCGGTGCCGATGAGGATGCGCCAGCGATCGTGCCGGACGCCGTCGAGGATGACGTCGGCCGCTGCTTCCGGCGTCATCCCGAGCGCTTTCGACGCTCCCAGATCCTGCGGGTCCGGCGGCGGCAGTCCGAGCAGGTCGGCGCTGTTCTCGACGATACCGGTGGCCGTGTGCCCCGGCAGGACCAGGCTCACCTTGAGATGCGGCGCGTTGAACCGGAAGTCGTGAATCAGCGCTTCCGAAAAACCGCGGACCGCAAACTTGGCCGCACTGTAGGCCGTGTGCGGGATCTGGCCGCCCAGCACGGCCCGCAGCGCGTTGGCACTCGCAACGTTGACCAGGTGCCCCTCCGGCGAGGCCTCGAGCATGGGCTGAAATGCACGCGTGGTCAGATAAACGCCTCGCCAGCAGACGTCGAAAACCCGTTCCCACTCGCTGCGGGGACTGTTGACGAAACTGCCGCCGCCGCTGATACCGGCGTTGTTGACGAGCAGGTGAATGTGATCGGTCCCATGAACGGCGGCAACGCGGCGTGCAAACGTGTGCAGTTCCTCCTCGTCGGTCACGTCGCAGGTGAAGGTGCTCGCACGCACATCATCGTTCACCGCCCGGCAGCGATCGAGGGTTTCAGCCAGCCCGGCAGCAGAAAGGTCGCAGAGCGCGACATGGCAGCCTTCGGCGACCAGCCGTTCCGCAAGCGCGCGGCCGATTCCGGATCCGGCACCGGTGACGACGGCCAGCCTGTTGTCGAATGTCCGCATTCAACCGATGGCGCCGAGAAATTTCTCGAAAGCGATGTTCCGACCGCAGAGGACGACGGCCACACTGGCATTGCGGATCCGTTCCGCACGCTTCAGACACCCCGCAAGCGCCACCCCGGCGGCCCCCTCCACGATCCAGCGCTCTTCCTGCGCGAGCGTTCTCATGGCAGCACGGATTTCCGGCTCGCTGACGAACACGTGCTCGTCGACGAACGCCTGACAGCTCTCGAAGGTGATGGCGCCCGGCTCCACCCCGCCGGCCGTACCATCGGAAAGGGTCTCAGTCTCCGACACCTCATGGATCTCCCCTTTCTCGAGGCAGCGGGCCATGGCTGGCGCATTTTCGGGCCAGCAGCCGACGATCCTGACATCCGGCCGGCGATGCTTCAGCCAGCCTGCGATGCCGGAGATCAGGCCGCCGCCGCCCACGGACACGAACAGGGCATCCAGCCCGGGCAGCGCCTCATCCAGCTCCATGCCGATGGTTCCCTGGCCCGCGACGACCAGAGGGTCGTTGTACGGTGACACGAACACCCGGCCGGACGCCCGTGCGGCGGCTCTGGCCGCCAGCTCCGCCGCCAGGCCGTCTCCCGGGACGGAGATCACTTCCGCGTCCATGGCTCGCATGGGCGCGATCTTCACCGGCGCAGCGGCTTCCGGAACGTAGACCGTCGTGCGCACGCCGAGCGTCTGTCCTGCCCGGGCCACACCCTGACCATGATTGCCCGTGCTCGCGGCGATCACCCCGCGTGCCCGCTCCTCCGGGCGCAAACGCCGCATCCGATTCAACGCACCGCGAAGCTTGAAAGAGCCCGTGTGCTGCAGATGCTCGCATTTCAGGTGGAGCGACAGGTCTTCCCGCCAGAGTGCGCGGGTGACGGGCGTTTCCAGAACGTGCGGTGAGATGGCCTCCCGCGCTCTTGCAATCTCCGTCGGCAGGGAATCGAGCCAGCTCACCCCGGGGCGACCCTAGCGGGCAGCGACCCGGGCCACTGCGTCGGCCACGGCCTCTCCCGCTTTCCGGAAGGCGGCGACCGCCGGCTCGGGCAGATACCCGGCGACGGCGGTCTCATAGGCCGGCCGAGCCTGCATGCGCTCATACCAGGCCAGAAGTCCCGGACGGCCTTCGAGCAGTCCCGTGAGGCTCAGGTGATCGGCCCGGAGCACATACGGCAACAACGCGGCATCCGCCAGAGTCAGCGCGTCACCGACCAGGTAAGCCGAGTCCGTGAGCACCTGATCCGCCAGGCCGAACAGCTTCACGTGCGCGGCATAGGCACCCGCAAACTCCGGCGCTTCCACCCCATGATCAATCACCGAACGCCGCACTGCCCTGCGTGCAGGATCCGGAATGGCGTCGATGAGCGCATTCACCTCTTCCACCGGCCTTGCCAGCATGCCGGGCCGCGCGCCGATGGCGAAGGTCTGTATCCCGCAGAACGGGTGCAGCTCGTCGATCTTCCTGGTCCACAGGCGCATGGCGTGACGGTCGGCCGGAGCCGCGGGTGCAAGGCCGGGGTCCGGGTAGGCGTCTTCCAGATACTCGTTGATGAGCGTCGATTCCACGAGTACCCGGCCGCCGTCTTCCAGCGTCGGAACCACGCCCGCGGGATTCTTCGCGAGATAATCCGGTGCGAACTGCTGCCCGGCCATGAGATCGACGAACTGGGAATCATAGGTGAGCCCCTTCTCGGCCAGAACCAGCCGGACCTTCTGGGAACAGGTGGAAATGGGTGCGTGATAGAGCTTCACTGGTGTCTCCCTTTCAGGATTTCAGGTCGGACAGCATCCCCTTGAGTGCTTCGATGAACGCCTGGGGCTGATCGAGAAACACATGGTGCTGAGCATCTTCGATCGCTACCGCGGGAAAGTCCTGCGGTACGAGCGTGCGCATGTAGTCCAGGGTGCTTCTCGAGAAAAGCTCACTGTCCGCACCATAGATGAGCCCGAACGGCAGCCTGAGGCCCTGATACTCCTCCGGCTCCCTCTCACCGCCTTTCAGGGTCCCGGAGAGATCCTCGTCGTACTTCCAGGACCAGCCGCCCCCTTCCACCGGCATCACCGAATGGCGGGCGATGTATTCCATCACGTACCGATTGTCACAGGGCTGCGGCGGCTGGAGTCGGAACCGGCCGAGTGCCGTCTGTTTGTCCGGATACACCTTGGCCTGTCCGCCCATCATCATGGTCAGGTGTTCGGGCGGTGGATCGTCCGGATTGCGGATTCCCGAGTCCACCAGGATGAGGCCACCGAAGCGATCCGGAAACAGGTTGGCGGCCTTGACGGCCATGGCGCCGCCGAAACTGTGCGCCACGACCATCACGTCGTTGCCGAAGCCGGCATCGTCGCAGACCGCCACGATCTCCTGCGCGAAGGTGGTGCTGTCGTACTCGTAGCGGTAGTCCGAATCGCCCATCCCGGTGAGATTCATGGCGGCGACCCGGTAATCGTCGAGAAAAGCCGGGGCGATGAAATCCCACCAGTGGGAGTGGGCGAACATGCCATGGATGAGCAGCAGCCCCGGCTTGTCCGACGCACCGTCGCCTTCCCACTTCTGATAGACCACGTCGCACTCGTCCACTTCCACGGTGTGGGTGCTGTACCCGGTCTCCACCGCTTCGAAAAACCAGTCCGGAATCGAGGGTCCCGTGTCTCTGTCCCAGCGGGCCATCAGAGTCCTCCGAATCGCTTCAGGTGAAAGTCCACGTTGCCGAACAGCGTGTCGATGGTGGTCAGACGCTTGAAGTAGTGGCCCACGTTGAGCTCATCCGTCATGCCCATGCCGCCGTGCAGCTGAACCGCGTTCTGAGCCACGAAACGTCCCGATTTGCCCACCTGCACCTTGAACGCGGAAACCGCCTTCTTCGCCTCGTCGTCGTAACCTTCGTCCAGGCGCATGGCTGCCATGTACATCAGGGATTTGGACTGCTCGTGCTCCATGAACATGTCCACCATCCGGTGCTGCAGCACCTGAAACTTGCCGATGGGCTGGCCGAACTGTTCCCTGGTCTTGCAGTACTCCACCGTGGCCTTGTACAGCACTTCCATGCAGCCCACCGCCTCCGAGCCCACCGCCAGGATGCCTTCGTCGATGACCTGCTCCATGACCGGATAGCCGGCGCCGGGGACGCCAAGCAGGGCGTCAGCGCCGAGAGAGACGTCTTCGAACGTCACTTCAGAGGCCCTGAAGCCGTCAACGGTGGGATAGTCACGCCGGGAAACGCCCTCCGTATCCGCGGGCACGATGAAGAGCGTCACCCCTGCCTGATCCCGCTGTCCCCCATCCGTCCGGGCGCTGACGACGAAAAAGTCCGCGGCTGGACCGTTGAGGACCACGCACTTGTAGCCGTTGAGCCGGTAGCCATCGCCGTGCGCGTCAGCGCGGGTGGTCAGATCCGCCAGATTGAACCGGCCCTGCGGCTCGGCAAACGCCAGCGCCGCCTGAGTCGAGCCGTCGATCAGCGTCGCAAGAAGACGTTCCTTCTGCGCCCTGCTGCCCGCGATTCTGATAGCACCGCCTGCGAGGATCACGCTGGCGAGGTAAGGCTCCACCACCAGTCCTTTGCCGAACTGCTCCATCAGAATCATGGTGTCGACGGCGCTGCCGCCGAAACCGCCGTCCGCTTCGCTGAAAGGTACGCCGAGCCAACCGAGCCCGGCGAACGTCTTCCAGTGATCTGCGCTGAAACCCGGCTCGGAGCGGATCAGCTTCTGCCGGTCTTCGAACGCATAATCGTTCTGAACAAAGCGCTCAACGCTGTCGGAAAGCAGCGTCTGCTCTTCGGTGAAAGAAAAGTCCATGCTGGCCCTAGCCCCCCTGACCCAGGAGCCGGGCGAGCCGATTGCGCCGCCCGGTCACGTCCTCCAGAAGATACCGGATCAACTCCGCCTCCGCACCCCGGGCGACGAGCGCCGGACCCGGCAGCTCATTGTGCACCAGACCCGGGTCCGGGGCAGCGAGTGCGTAGTAGCCGAGCCCGGCAAGCCGCTTCTCGACGAGTTTGCGTCCGAGCTCGGCACTGCGTACCTCGAGCAGAATCCGGAGCGGCTCAGAGTCCACCCCGGACGGGTCAGCAAGCACACGCATCTCCAGCGCTTCCAGACCGCACAGCGATACGTCAAGAGCGGCCAGGTTCGACTCTCCTGCCGCCGTCAGCGCGTTCAGCAGATACCGAAGCCGGCCGGTCCAGCTGCGGCCGGTCCCGCGGGAGCGCACCGATGCGACCCGCTCACGCAACTCGATGGTCGAGGACGCGGCGGTGACCACGTGGAAAGCCAGACCTTCGAGATCGACGGTATCCGGCTCCAGCGGCAACCCGGGCCGCACCAGGGCCGGCTGGAGCGGTGCCAGCACCAGCGCCGCCGTCTTCCCGTCCGTCGCCAGCGCCATGATCGCCTGAGCACCCCGGGCATCGGGCACGCGGCCCGTGCGCTGAGCGGCGAGAAAGCAACCGCCTTCGAGCCGGCCGGTCATGACCTCGCCTGCCATGAGAGAGGGATGCATACAGACCCGGACGGCACCCCGCGCCATTCCGGGCAGCCAGTGCCGGTGCAGCGCTGTGTCTGCCAGTTCGAGGATCAGGGGACCGGCCACATCGATGGTCAGGAGGTCGGGCACCGGCGCACCGGCACGGTTCAGAGCACGATCCACGATCACCGCCTCGACCGGGGACAGACCGCCACCCCAGGGTAGCGGCCAGCAGGGTGCGCTCCAGCCCTGCCCGTACAGCGCTTCGAAGAAGGTGGTCCGGGCAGACGGCAGATCCGGGACGGGCAGCCGGCCGGCCAGAAAGGTCTGAACGGCGCATTCCAGCGACTGAAGCTCGTCGGTGAGGACCACACGCACGGGCCTGGTTCATCTCCAGCGGACGCGAATGACATCGGATGGTACCAGTGGCCGCCGGTCATGGTATTGCTCTGTCAATCGAGGCAACATAGCCCGTTCCTTTTCCCAGGACGACCCATGAGCTTCGAAACCATCATCACCGACATATCCGACGGCATCATGACCCTGACGCTGAACCGTCCCGAGATGCTGAATGCGTTCAACCACACCATGATGGCGGAAATGATCGCGGCACTCGACGAGGCGGACGAAAACGACGACGTCCGTGCCGTCATCGTCACAGGCGCCGGGCGAGGCTTCTGTGCCGGAGCCGATCTCTCTTCCGGCGGCAGCACCTTCGATGCGGATGCCCGATCAGATCGGAGTTCCGGCCTGCAGCGCGACGGCGGCGGCATCCTCACGCTCAGGATCTTCGATCTCAAAAAACCCATCATCGCGGCGGTCAACGGACCCGCGGTCGGCATCGGCGTCACCATGACCCTGCCCATGGACATCCGGATCGCCGCTGACAACGCCAAGTTCGGTTTCGTCTTCGCTCGCCGCGGAATCGTACCCGAGGCCTGCTCGAGCTATTTCCTGCCCCGGGTGGTCGGCATCAGCCAGGCACTCGACTGGTGCTACAGCGGCAAGGTGTTCCCGGCCGAGGAAGCGCTGGCCGGCGGTCTCGTGAAGAGCCTGCATCCGGCGGACGAACTCCTGGACGCAGCCCGGGCCATCGCCACTGAAATCAGCGCGAATACCTCCGCCGTGTCCGTGACGCTGATCCGACAGATGATGTGGCGCATGCTCGGCGCCGACCATCCGATGGAGGCGCACAAGATCGACAGCCGCGGGATCTACCATCGCGGACGATCGGATGACGCGAAGGAAGGCGTGAATGCCTTTCTCGAAAAGCGGCCGGCGGAGTTCCCGGGCCGGGTATCCACGGATCTGCCCGACTACTATCCCTGGTGGGAAGAACGCAAATTCAGCTGAAGGCGAGGAGGATGAGATGAGCGAAGCGCAGATACCACAGAAGGCGCCTTACCCCGTGGAAGTCACCAGCGGCCGGAAGTATTTCTGGTGTGCCTGCGGCAGAAGCGGTAAACAGCCTTTCTGCGATGGCTCCCATGAAGGTACGGACATCACCCCCTATGCCTACACGGCAGAAGAAGACCGTACCCTGTATTTCTGTGGCTGCAAGCGGACGGGATCCGTTCCGCTCTGCGACGGGTCCCATAACGCGCTGTAGCGAAGACCTATGATCGGGATGAGGTATTGCCATGATCACCCGTCTTTTCAGGAGCAGGCACCGGCTAGACAGTAGCGACCCTGCGGGTCGCCGCGCGGCTATCGAAGCGCTGTCCGACGACGACGCGCAGACCCACCAGACCACCCTGATCAGGCTCGCCGGCACCGATCCGGAGATGACCGTCAGGCACATGGCCATCGCCCGGATCGACGACGAAGCCGCGTTAAGCGCACTGCTCGACGATCCAGCGATGGCGAACGCGGCGCTCGCGCGCATCCTGGAACTGCTGAACCTGGGCAGATGCAAGGATCTGGCCGAAGAGCCCCGGGTGCTCGCCGCCCGGCTGGAAACGGCCGGAGATCCGGAATCCCTCGGAGAACGTCTGCTCGCCCTCGGCGGCAGCAGTCTGCTGGTCGACGCACTGCTCGGATCGGACCGGGCAGCGCGCACGCGCCTGCTGGATCTGTCCTGCCTGCAGCGCCTGGATGTTCTGCAGGAGCTCGAACGTCGCTCCCGGGACCGGGACAAGGCGAGCAACCGCTTCGCCCGCCAGCAGCTGGAATCCATCCGTCAGCGATCGGCAGAGGTGCAACGGCTCGTCGATGCGGTCGATGAACGCATTGCCGCGCTGGAGAAACCGGCGATGGATCCATCGGAAACGGAACGCGTCCGCCGATCCGTGCTGAAGGAACGGATAGAGGCGGACCTCGCGGCACTCGATGACCTGACTTCACAACTGGCAGCCGCCGGCACACGCCTGCCGTCTTCGAACCCGTTGCGATCCAGGCTCGAAGCCCTAGAGCGCAGCTCTGCACCGGGACGGTCGGCCGGGCCCGCAGCGCCTGTCGAGGAGGCACCGCCTGAAAAGACGCCGGAACCCGCGGCACCTGGAGGTTTCGACGACCTGGCAGAACGCTTCGAGCAGCTGGCCGTTCAGCTCACCACCTCGAGTGATTTCGAAGCCCTGGCCAGCGAGCGGCAGCGTCTGACCGATCAGTGGCTCATCCGTGCCGACACCACGCCGCCACCGGATGCCGCCCATGCGGTTTTCGAACGGGTGTCGCACCGGTTTCAGGAGCTCGCCCGGTCCAACGAGCGGCTGCTGAAGGCGGAATTTCCATCCATCGAACCGGAATCCATCCCCGACAGTCTCGGCGACGATGCGCCGGTGGGTGCGGCGATCCGGGCGGAACGCAGGCTGAACGACCTGGCCCGGCTCCTGGAGCGGATAGCCTGGCCGGACTGGGCACCCATGCCGGAGACGCTGACCGCCCAGCAGAAGCTGCTCACCGTCACCCGGCAGAAGCTCGATGCGTGGCAGGCCCTCGTGGATGAAGCCCTGGAGGCCCTGGCAGAGAAGCTGAACACACTCGATGCCCAGATCGAAGCCGGAGAGCTGAAGCGTGCCCGTGCCGCTGCCGGTGATATCCGCAGGCAGCTCCAGGCGCTCCCGGAACGCAGCACCACGGCGCTCGGTCAGCAGCTGGCCCGGGCCTCCGCCCGTCTCGCGGAACTCGGCGACTGGCAGACGTTCGCCACCGCGCCCAAACGGGAAGCGCTGGTCACCGCCATGCGTGAGCTGGCAGATACCCCGCTGCCGGCACCGGAGCAGGCAGAGCGGATCCGCGTACTGCGCAGAGACTGGAACGAGCTGGGAAGCATCGGCAGATCCGGGGATCACAAACTGGCGGACGCCTTCAATGAAGCCGCCGAGCGTGCTTTCGAACCCTGCCGCAGCCACTTCGAGGCACAGGCCGAGATCCGCGCCGGGAACCTGGCCGCAAGGGAGAGCATCTGCGAGTCCCTGAGCGAGTACCTGAAGGCCACGGACTGGTCCACGGCGGATATCAAGGCGGCTGAACGTATCCTGCGCACCGCCCGGGAGGAGTGGCGCGCCCGTCATCCGGTGGACCGGAAAGCCGGCAGAGCCGTGGAGGCCCGGTTCGAAGCTCTGCAGGCAGAGCTGCACCAGCACATCAGGGATGAGTGGGACAGAAACCTGGCCGCCAAGCGCCAGATCGTCTCGGATGCCAGCGCGCTCGCGGAATCCGACCGGCCGCTGCCGGAGAAGGTCGAGGCGGTGAAACGCCTGCAGCAGCAGTGGAAAACCATCGGTGCCACACCACGCAAGCCGGACCAGACGCTCTGGCGGGAATTCAGGGCGGCCTGCGATGTGATCTTCGAGCGTCGCGACACGGCCCGCCAGCAGGAAGACGCGGAAATCCAGGCGGCCCGGGCGCTCACTGAGCAGCTGCTGTCAGATTTCCGGCGGACGCTGGATGACGCCTCCACGGAACTCGATGCCAGCAGCGTGAGGTCCTTCCAGCAGCAGTTCAACGAACTGCCGGAGCTGCCTCAGCGTCTGTCCAGGGCATTCGAACGCGAGCGCGACGAGCTGGTCCGTTCGGCCCAGCAGACGCTCGCAGGGCAGCGGGCGGCGCAGGCGCTCGCGAGACTCCGCGGCCTGAAAGAACAGGACGAGGCCGTCTCGGCGCTCGAGCAGCGGCAGCTTGCTGGAGAATCGGTCGAGTTCACGCCGCCCGATCCCCTGTTCAGCGGGCGCTGTGCGGCCGGAGCAGATCCCGTCTCCAAGGACGATCTGCTGCGCGCCGTGATCGAAGCCGAGATCGCCGCAGAACTGGAGTCCGAAGAGACCGAGATCAGGATGAGCATTCAGGTGGAGCTGATGAACGCCGGGCGCGGCCGGGAAGCCCTCGATGCCGGCCCGGAAACCCTGACCCGCCGCTGGTGCGAACTCGGACCCAAGGATGCCTCGGCAGGCCCGCTGCGAGAACGTTTCTTCCGTGCCATCGGCACGCTGCTCGAACGCTGAGGCCTGCGCTCAGACCGGCAGCTCGACCCGGATGGAAGCGCCGCCCCACGGACTCTCGCCGATGATGAGACTGCCTTCGTAGACGCCGAGCAGTTCGTGCACCATGGCCAGGCCGATGCCCTGGCCCGGCTGAATCTGGTCCGCCCGGGTCCCACGGTTGAGCACCTCATCCCGGAGCGCCGAATCGATCCCCGGACCGTCGTCGTCGATGACGAGGCGCACCCGATCCGGTTCATCCCCGTTTCCGATCAGCTCGCCGCTGATGGCGACTCGGACTGACGTGTATTTGAACGCGTTTTCCAGCAGATTGCCGAGCATCTCCATCAGATCCCGTTCGTCGCCACGCACGATCAGCTTTTCCGGCAGATGCCGTGTCACCTCGATCTCCCGGCCCCGGTACGCCGTGTCCAGTGCCCGGAGCAGCCGGATCACCAGGGTG
>JAUIAV010000028.1 GCA_030425195.1 Gammaproteobacteria bacterium
CTGTCATTCCGCAGTGCGTCAGATGGCGAACAGAGCAGAACAGACCACACCAGCGAGAGCGCGCGTACGCCGCGCGGTTTCCGAGCGCGACAAGCAGGAGCGGCGCGCCGCGATCCTGACGGCGGCGGAAGCACATTTCTCGGATGTGGGCTTCGAAAACTTCTCCATGGAGGTCCTGGCAAAGCAGTTGGGCATGGCCCGCGGAACCCTCTATCGCTACTTCGGAACCCGGGAAGAGCTGCTGCTGTCGCTGTACCGCGACCAGCAGCAGCAGTTCGTCGCCAGGCTCATTGATCGTATGAGCACCCCCATCAGCGATGACGATTTCGTCCGGCTCTTCTACGAGGTTTCCCGGGAGGAGCCGCTTCTGATAGCACTGCGCCTGCGTCTCACGAGCGTGATCGAGCACAACGTGAGTCTGGAAGTGCTGGTGGAAGCAAAGCGGTCGATGATGAAAGATTTCGAGACCCTCGGCATCCGACTGAGCGAGGCACTCCTGCTCAGCCCCGACGACAGCCGGGCGCTCATCGTCGCTCTGCTGGCCCTCATTCTGGGTGCCGCTCAGGCGGACGCGTCGCCCGTCATCGACCCGGAACTGCTTCCGGAGGACATGCGCCGCCTCATGGCGGAGTTCCACAGCGAGCCCGTCTTCCGGGCCAACGCGCTGCTGATTCTCGAAGGGCTGCGACGGCGCGGCTGAACCGCGCCGCTGAACCTCGAAGCCTCAACCTAGCCGGCACCGTCCAGAACACTCCTGAAACCCGCCGGCGCGTAGGGACCGATCACGATCTGCTCGAGCACGCCGATACCCGTGCGCTCGCCATCGCTGGCCCTGACAACCTGCTGAACGTGTATGTTCTCAGGCGCCAGCAGATCCAGCTCCGCCGGGTCGAACGACTCATGGCCAATGGCAAGCTCGCCCTGCCATGCCCCCTGCCGCCAGACCGGATGACCGTAGCCGAGACCTTTGAACTGAAACCTCAGTGTCGGCTCCAGACAGATGGTCCGTTTCGATCCGTCCAGCTCCATGAGATCGATCTCCGCATAGCGGGCCAGGCGTGTGCCCGGATGGTATTCCACCCGGTGCACGGCCCCGGCCTTGCGGTCCACCAGGCCATCCTCGACCCCGGGCACGTCGCCTTCCGTTGCATACAGCGGCGCGGTCAGCCCTTCCCGGACCAGGGCTTCGCCTCTGGAACCATCGAAGAAGATGGCATGGGAGATGTGATCGTCCCAGAACAGCGGCGCCCAGAGGAAGAAGAAACCGCCGAAGGAGGCCGGCGCACCATCGGTGACCGGTTCGCCGACGCCCCGCACCCCCCAGGACCGGTCCTTGGTGGCATGACAGACCGCCGGATCCACCCGGACCTCACCCTCCGGCGTCTGAATCGTGCCCTCCCAGCGGCCGAACTGGTCGAACCGGGTGGCGTCCATGGTTCGCCTGGCACCGCTCCAGAGCGTCTGCCGGCCCTCCTGAATGGCGGCGGAGCGGGCACTGAAGGTCAGGTCGCAGGCTAGGCCGCTCTCGTTCTCCTCGAGGATCACCCGGGATCGGAGCATGGGTTCGAGCACCTCGATCCGCAGCGGTCCGACGCTCATGTCCGTCCGTTCGGAAGGCGCGCGGCGGGAACCGTAGAAGCAGTGCTGCAGACCGCCGGGCCGAACCACGCTGAATGCCGCATCCTGGACGTGGCGGTGCGGATAGATGGCCATGCCTAGGCCGAAGTAGTAGCTGGAATCGGCCGCATATCCGTTGTACCAGGTCCGGTCGTAGACGTTCCGGTCGCTGGTGGCGGCCTGGGCCAGCGGCTCGGGCGTCTGGTGGACGGGAAAATCATCCAGTTTGTTCAGCACGGCGTGTACCTCTCCCCAAAAAATTGAATCCGGATTCAGACTAATCTAGTCTCAGCCCGTTCAGTTTAAGGGGAACGAAGGGCATGAGTGAATTCAAAGACAAGGTGGTGGTGATCACCGGTGCCGGCGGCGGCCTGGGCAAGGCACACGCGCTGGAGTTCGCGCGCCGCGGCGCCAGGGTAGTGGTCAACGATCTGGGCGGTTCCGGCGATGGGACCGGCTCCTCCGACATGGCCGATCTCGTGGTGGAAGAGATCAGATCGGCCGGCGGTATCGCCATCGCCAACAAGGCTTCCGTCTCCGACAAGGCCGGCGCCAAATCCATCATCGACGACGCCGTGGCCGAATTCGGCACCATCGACATCCTGGTCAACAATGCCGGCATCCTCCGGGACAAGAGCTTCAAGAAGATGGAGCTCGCCGACTGGGACATCGTCATGGACGTGCACCTGAACGGCACCGCTTACGTCACGCATGCGGCCTGGCCGATCATGTACGACAAGAACTACGGCCGGATCGTGATGACGTCCTCCACCTCCGGCGTGTACGGCAACTTCGGTCAGGCCAACTACGGCGCTGCCAAAATGGGCATGCTGGGTCTGATGAACGTGCTTTCCAAGGAAGGCGCGGCCAAGAACGTCCGGGTGAACTGTCTGGCCCCTGCGGCGGAAACCCGTCTCATCGGCACCATCCCGGGCCGTGAAGTGAATCCGGACAATCCGGATCCGTCCCGGCATCCGCGCCTGGTCACGCCCGCCGTCCTGCTGATGTGCTCGGAGGATGCGCCTAATGGCTGCACGATTCAGGCTGGCAATGGCCGCTTCTCGTGCGCGGCGGTCTTCAACAATGAGGACATCGAGCTCGGCGCTGACGTCACCTACGAGGATCTCCTCGAGCGCAAGGACGAGCTGCTCGACATGAGCCAGGCGACAGAAGGCTGGACCTGGATGAAGAAGATGATGGCGCAAAGGCAGAAGGAAGGCTGAACGAAGCAGTCAGGAGACGCCTGTGGAACTCTTCACCACCTCTCCCGGGATCGACAACGCGCTGGTGGATCCGGTCAACTGGGCCGATGAGCAGGGCATCCATGCCCAGCTCACCTGGCTGAGACAGAACGATCCGATGCGCTGGCTGGAGCCGGAAGGTTTCGATCCTTTCTGGAACGTCAGCAGGTACGACGACATCAAGGAGATCGAGGGGAAAAAGCAGATCTTCATCAACGATCCCCGGCCTACCCTCGGGCCCAAGGGCCTCACCGAGCTGATGCAGCAGATGACGGGGCGCAAGCACCTGGTCCGGTCTCTCGTTCAGATGGACGATCCGGACCACATGAAGTACCGGATGCTGACGCAGTCCTGGTTCATGGGTGCGAACCTGCGCAAGCTGCAGGCTGACGTGGACGCGCTGGCGAAGCTGTACGTGGACCGGCTTGCCGACCTCGGTGGTGAATGCGATTTCGTGAAGGATGTGGCCATCTGGTATCCGCTCCGGGTGATCATGAGCATTCTGGGTGTCCCTGAGCAGGACGAAGCCCTGATGCTGAAGCTCACCCAGGAACTCTTCGGCAGCACGGACCCGGACGTGCAGCGGTCCTTCGAACCCCAGGACTTTCTCGGCGTGGTGCAGGACTTCGAGGCCTACTTCGCTGAGCTCACCCGCTCACGTCGGGCAGATCCGACGGACGACGTGGCCAGCGTGATCGCCAACGCCGAGTTCGACGGCGAGCCGATACCCGAGCACGAGGCCAATGGCTACTACATGATCGTGGCCACGGCCGGCCACGACACCACCAGTGCTTCCACCGCCGGCGGTCTGCTGGCATTGATGGAGAACCCGGAGCAGATGGCCAGGCTGCGGGCAGATCCGAACGAGCTGATGCCCACGGCCATCGACGAGATGATCCGCTGGGTGAGCCCGGTCCGCCACTTCATGCGCACGGCGACCGAGGACTACGAGATCCGGGGGAAGACCATCCGCGCCGGCGAATCCGCCATCCTCTGGTACCCTTCCGCCAACCGGGACGAGGACGTCTTCGAAGCCCCCTTCGAGTTCCGCGTGGATCGATCAGACGCCAGACAGCTCGCCTTCGGTTTCGGCGCCCACGTGTGCCTTGGTCAGCACCTGGCCCGCATGGAGATGAGCGCGCTGTTCCGGGAGCTGCTGAACCGGGTCGAGCATTTCGAGCTGGCCGGCGAGCCTCGCTATACCCAGGCAACCTTCGTGGGCGGTCTGAAGTCGCTGCCGATCCGCTACCGGCTCAGGTAGCGTTCGCAGGCAGGCTCAGAACCCGGCTCTATAGAGCGCAAGAAGACGCCTTGCCCCCGCGTTCTCGAGCACCGGCTCGAGAACCGTCAGCGGCTCGGCGACTTTCTGCAGCCGCAGCACGTCACCGGACCGGAAGCCCGGCATCCAGCCGCAGAAACGGAAGCCCGCCTCTCGGGAAAGACGCACCGCCTCTCCAACCGCGGGATCCGCAAGCGGCAGGTCGATCTGGAGACAGGCCGCATCCGGCTCCAGGAGCCCATGCAGCGCCTCGACGAAGGTTTCGCCGACCAGGGTCACCTCGAGCCGATGGAGTCCACGCCTCCGAAACACCTGGAACCTCTCGCGGCCGCCGGCCCGGATGGGCGCCTCCGAGATCCGCAGGGACCGTTTCAGTCCGGTCAGCGCGGCGAGCTCCTCGAGAAGCTCGAGGTAGACAGCCGGCGCATACCCTTCGAAAGCGGCTCCCGGCGAATAGGGCTCGTAGACGATGGTGGCCGCCTGGCGCAGTCCCGAATGCCGCTCCGTAACCTTCCCGCGGGTCTCCGCCGGAATGTAGCCGAGCATCAGACCGGTCTCGAATCCGGCCCGCACCGACTGCCGCTGCATGATGTGATGGTCCGTGGTCGGATAGTGCAGGAAACCCTGATAGCCGAGCTCGCGACACCAGGCGGATAGCGCAGCGCCCACTTTCCAGGCGAGTCCCTCACCCCGGGCGGCGGGGTCGACCACGGTATTGCCGAGCTCCACCACGCTTGCATTCTCGTGGATGGTCATGGCCATGTGGCCGAGCACCTCCCCGCGCTCGCTCAGCGCGCCCACGCTGCCCAGCCGCCCGCTGGCCATGGCTTCGGCCAGGGCCCGGGCATCGTAGAAGAGCTCGTTCGCGTAGGTGTCTCCGTACACCCGGCGGAAACAGGCAACCACGGCGGCCGCCTGATGCGGGCCCAGCCTGGAGACGTTCACGCTACGTGGCGAACGCCTCGGCGCAGGCGGGTCTGGCCATCAGGCGTTCCACATAGGCTTTCAGATTCGGCATGTCGTCGCCGATGAGGTTCATCCGGCTGCTCATGATGCAGGCGTGCCCGAGCATGATGTCTGCCGCGGAGAACTCCCCCGCCAGATACTCTCTGCCTTCCAGCGCATCATCGATCGGCTTCAACGCCTTCACCAGCAGCCGCTGCGCCTGCGCCAGCGCTTTCTCGTCACGACGATCGGGCGGCAGCAGCAGGGTCTGGACGACAATGGTGTTGATGGGCGGCATGACCATGCCCTCGCAGTAGTGGAACCACTGGAGATAGGCCGGGAACTCGGGTGAGTCCACCGCCGGCTTCAGCCGGCCCGGCGCATGCCGGGCCAGCACATATTCGATGATCGCGCCGGATTCGAAAATGCTCACGTCATCGTCATCCAGTACCGGCACCCTGCCCAGAGGGTGCCGGGCCCGATGGGCATCGGACTTGAGGTCCTCCGGATGAAAGCGCATGGCATTCAGCTCGAACGGCATGTCCAGCTCCCTGAACAGCCAGACGATACGCCCGGCCCGGCTGTTGGGTGCGTGATGTAGTGTGAGCATGCTGGTCCCCATGACGAACTGAGCGCCATACAATAGACGAAACGCCATGACATCGGATAGCCGCACCGTGAAACGCACCCTGCCCGTGCTCGCCATGCTCGTCTTTCTGGCGGGCTGCCAGTCTCAGCTCATGCTCATGCCGACGCCGCAGGTTCTGAAGGACGAGCGTTTCAATCTGTTCGAGGCCAATCCGGCACCGCTCACCAGCAACGAGATCACCACGCTGTACGCCACCACCCGGGTGCCGGATGAGGCCAGGAGCGACTTCTTCAGAGGAACGCCCGACGACGCGATCCATTTCGGCTACGCCACGGTCAGAATCGGTGAACGGGATCTGTCACCGATCCAGCTCGTTCGCGAGGCCACCGACGACGAGCGTGGAAGGACGCTGGCCTGGGACCTGCTCACCGCACCCATTCTCAGTTCCACCGGCCGGCCCTCCGATCCCGATCGGGGCGGTGCCCTGCTTCCGGCGGAAATGACGGCCTACATCGAAGCACTCAACCGGTACATCGAGAAAAATCCGATCCGGGAGCTCACCATCTACGTTCATGGTGCGAACAACACTTTCTACTGGTCGGTTTCCCAGGGTGCACAGTTCCAGTTCTTCACCGGCGACAACGCCATGGTCCTCACCTTCGCCTGGCCTTCTCCCGGCAGCATCTGGGGTTACGGCAGGGATAAGCGCCGATCCAACGCCGCCGCCACGGACCTGGCTTATCTCATCGAGCTGCTGGCGGAACATTCCGTCGCCACCCGGATCAATCTGCTCGCCTACAGCGCCGGTGGGCGCGTGGTCGGCCGGGCCCTGGCGGAGCTCGGCGAGCGACACCAGGAACCGGAATCACTGAGACTCGGTCAGGTGTACCTCACTCAATCCGACCAGCCGCTGGTGGAGTTTCTCGATGCGCTGCCCCGGTTTTTTCCGCTGCTCGAGGGTCTGACCGTGACCGCGGCCGCCGGTGATCCCGTCCTCGGCATGGCGCGCATCACGGACGGGAAGCTGCGGCTGGGCGCCACCGGCGAAGGGGACGGGGTCAGGCTCGAACTCGAAGAGTCGCACTGGCGGCAGATCGTGGAAATCGTCAATTCCGACCGCATGGTCTTTCTCGACCTTCAGAACGTTCCCGCCACGGAATACCGTTTCAGCCACGGCGTCTGGTACGAGGATCCCTGGGTCAGCACGGACGTCATGGCGTCTCTGCTCACCGGACTCAGCGCCACGGAGCGGGGACTCCAGCCCGGGAAGGTGAACGAAGTACGGGTCTGGACCTTTCCCGAGGACTACGTGGAACGGCTGACGGAATTTCTGCTCAACCGGGACCCGGCCGACAGGAAGATCCAGCCTGCAGGCCCATGAGCCGGGCAATCTCCTCGAGCTGAAAATCGAAGAACGGGTTGAAGCTCTGCCGCAGGAAACCGGCGGCAGACACCCGGAGCGCGCCCGCTTCTCCCCGGAGCACCACGTTGCCCAGATTGATTCTGTCGGTCTCTGCGGTGTCCACGCGCCCGTAAAGCGGATCGTCGGGAGGAAACGTGGGAGCGATGTGGGAAAGAGAGTAGATGCCCTGCGGCCAGGACTCCGAAAGGACGCACAGGCGCTCATCCACATCGCCGAAAGGTCCCGTTCTCGCGGACACGGCCCGGCTGTCCTCCGTCCGGTTGCTGATCACCGTCAGCTCGAAAGTTCGTCCGGTATCGGCAAGCAGGGCCTCCAGCATCGATCGCGGGTCATTGCTGAGCAAAGGCTCGATGGTCGTGCTGCGGTTGAAGTCGTAGATCACCAGCTCGTGAGCAGGCGGGTTCCGGCGGGCCGGCAGCCGCCGGTAGAGCACGTCCACGACGGAAGACGCTTCGATGGTCGTATCCACCACCGACTGAAAGCTCATGACCGGAGGAAACCGGTCCAGGCGCCCGTCGGTTACCGCTGCCGCGAGCTTTGCGTCGACGTCACCGGCCAGGCGCCAGACCTGCAGAGCCGCGTTCAGCGGAAAGGAGCGGTACTTGAACGGGTCGTACTCGAGCTCGATGCTGTTCCACGCCAGCTTCTCCAGACCGAGCAGCCTGCCGAGGCGCGCCTGCCAGGGCGTGAGCGCCGCCAGCGGCGTGATCCCCATGGCCGGAGAGAAGAGCACCAGCCCGTCGGGCAGCGGCAGCGAGGGATCCCCGAGCGCTTCAAGCGTGAGCATCACGGCAAGCGGTCCGCCGGTGGAGTATCCGAATACGTAGAGCGGTGCTTCGGGAGCAGTCTGTGCAAGGTGCGCAGCCGCCAGCCGTACCGCGCCGTACATGTCCTCCCAGGTGGTTTTCGTCAGACCTGCCGGTGCGGTGCCGTGACCCGGGTAGCGCAGACCGAGCACCTGCGCGCCCTGCGCATGGAGAGCCTGTGCCAGCGACCTGAGGCTGTACGGCGAATCCGACATCCCATGCAGCATGAGGACGGCCGCGGCCGGCTGGTCGACGGTCAGCTGGTAGCTCCGGTTCCAGTCGGTCGGCCAGCGATCGGGAGAAGAGAGGGAGCCGCGCACGTAGCGGTTGATCAGGTTGTCCGGTGCGGGCGCCACACGATCGAGGACTTCCCGGTTGAGCTGGGTGAAGAGGCGTTCTTCGTGCCGCAGATACTCGCTGAAATCATGAAGCCCTTCCTCCGCTTCGTATTCACCGTCGAGCGCCGCCGTATGCCATACATCCAGATCCTCCCGGCTCTCGAGGTAAAGCACGGCCACGAGGATCAGCACCAGCAGGGCACCGAGCGTGCCATACGCCAGGAAAAGGCCCAGATGTCGGACAATTCGTTTCATCGCAGCCGGGATATCCTCTCGTCCCTTTTTCCGAGGTCCCTTAGTATGCTCCAGTTCGAACCAGGGAGGATCGGATGCAGTCAGCACAGAGCATCAGCCGGGCGCTCTACCGCATCGTATTCCGCGGCGGCACGCCCCAGCGGATCCAGTTTTCCCCCCAGCTGCTGATGACGGCCATCGGCATCGCCGTGGCCACGGCAGTGATCGCCGGCCGGTGGCTCTACGATCTCTCCGTCATCGAGATCGGACTGCTTCTGTTCACGGTGACGAGCGGGCTCTATATCGGCACGGCCCTGCTCACCCGGACCGTGCCGCGGGCACGGCTGCGGCCCACCCTGCTGACCATCCTGCTGCTGCTCGCCGGCGCCGGACTCGTGCTGACGCTCCTGATACCGCTCAGACCCGCAGTCCCTGCAGTCGCTGCCACGGGCGGGCTGATCCTCCTCGCCGCCCTCCTGTCCGGCGCCACCAACGCCGTACATTTCGCCCGGGGAGGCTCGAGGCTGAACGCGGCCCTGCTCACCCTGGCATTCACCGCGATTCTGGGCGCATTCTACGGCACGCTCCGCTGGCTGCTGGAAACCGTATTCTCCTGAGTCATGGAAACACTGCTGAACCTTCCGCAGAACACGCTGCTCGACATCATCGGCCTGCTCGACGCCATGCCCGATGGTGCCCGGGCGGCGCTGTCCGCCCTGCTGCTGGTCGCCTTTCTGCGGTTGTTCGAACGCAGGATTCCCGGCAACGAGATTCAGTACGGTCAGTCCTTCCGGAAAAGTGCACTGGCGGCACTCATCGTCATCCCCGCGTTCGTGTACGGGGTCCCGGCAAGCCGCATGACCGTCTTCGTCGAAGAGCTGCAGCCTGCCGGGTCGCACCTGCACCCGGCCTGGGTCTGGATTCTGGCGATCTGGCTGGCCGGAGCAGCGGCTTCGCTGCTTGCCCTGCTCCGTTCCGAGATAGCCGCCAGGCGGGAAGCCGGGACGTTGCCCGCCATCGACGACGGCAAGCTGGAGGCGCGGCTGGCACACTGGTGCCGTCGCCTTGGAACGGAGCGCGACATCGCTCTGGTGGAAACCGCCGGAACCGCGCCCAGGTTCTTCGCCTGTGGTGACCGGGTCGCGCTGCCGGCCGCTGCCCGCCACTGGCCCGGCAACCTGCAGGACGTGCTTCTGATCACGGCGCTGGCACATCTGAAACGGCACCACCAGCGCTGGTACCTGATCGGCGGGATCATGAACGCCCTCTACTGGCCCATCCCGTGGGTGCAGACACTGACGTCTCATCTGATCCTGGATTTTCAGCGCGCGGCCGACGCGCTTGCGGAGTCCTGCTATCGGGATCGCCTGGGCTACGACCGTGCACTCCGCCAGCTGGCTGCGCGGCTCGCACCGGCGGGTTCCGGCGCACGCCAGGAGAATCCCGACCCTTCCGCCCGTCCGGTCCGGATGATCGGGCGCCTACAACACTACGTCCGCGCGCTCACCGCGCTGCTGAATCCCCGGGCGGAACCGGACTGGCCGCTCGGACAGCTGCTCGAGGCGCGGAGCACGGAGGACAAGCTCACCTGGACCGATCCCTACGACAAGGTCGTGCTGTTCGTCGGCCAGGCCGTGTTCTTCGCCTTTCTTCTGACCGGCGCCACGCTGAAGGAAAGACCCCCCGAGGTGGACTACGAGTACTCCCTGCCATTCGAACTCTTCTGGAAGGAAAATTTCCATCGCAACCTGGAGCTCCAGGAAAAAGTTCAGCCCATGCCCGGATCCTGAGGGCAACTACGTATAGCCGCGCATCGGAGCGCCCCTGAAAATGGCCGTTTATCCAGATGCAGTGATAGGACAGACATGCTCAAAGAGGTCAGCGGAGACATCCTCCTTTCCGGCGCTCAGGTCATCGCTCACGGGGTCGCCCCGGCGGACAATTTCAATCAGGGCCTTGCGCTCAGTCTCCGTGAGCAGTACCCGGCCATGGCCAAGGATTTCCGGCACTACTGTCAGGTCAGCCACCCGAAGGCGGGGGAGATCTGGACCTGGGCCGGTGCGGACGGACGCCGGATCGTCAACCTCATGGTCCAGGAGGAAGCGCCGAGCAGGCAGAGCCGTCCCGGCAAGGCCACCACTCATACGGTGAACGGGGCCTTGCGGGAACTGCGACACCTGATCGAGCAGGAGGGATTCGAATCTCTCGCTCTGCCCCGACTGGCGACCGGCGTCGGTGGTCTGGACTGGGCGGAAGTCGCCCCGCTCATCGACAATCACCTGGGAGATCTGGACATCCCCGTCTACCTCTACACGACGTTCACGCCCGGCGAGAAAGCCGAGGAATAACCCGCACAAGCGCCCCGGCTGACTGGCGAGCATCCGGGCGATCCCCCATACTCCGGAGCTTCAGCAGCATGGGGGATGGAATGAAGAGAGCGATCCGGTGTGCGTTGGCCGGTATGTTTTTCATCGGCTGGCTCGGAGGCTGCACAGATGCGCCGGCCGAGCAGGATTCGGCACCAGCCCCGACCGAGGAAGCCGCACCCCCTGCAGCCGCCATCCCGGAACCGGAACCGGCTCCGGCTCCGGCTCCGAACGGCAAAACGGCAGTCACCGTCAGCGAAGGCACCAATCTGTCCTTTGCGCTGAGTCCGGATGGCCAGTCTCTCGTGATCAGTGTCCAGGGCGTGCTGTTCCACCTGCCCGTCTCGGGCGGTGTCGCAACCCTGCTCACCGACTACTACCAGGACGCCAGGGAACCGGACTGGAACGCCGACGGCAGCCTGATCGTCTATCAGGGGTACCGGGCGGGAAACTGGGACCTCTGGACGCTGCCCGCTGCCGGAGGCGATCCGCTGCCGCTCACCAGCGACCCTTTCGACGACCGCGAACCTGACGTTTCACCCGGCGGAGGCGAGATCGCGTTTTCCTCGGATCGAAGCGGTAACTACGACATCTGGCTGCTGTCCGTCGCCGACGGCAGTCTGACCCAGGTCACCTTCACCCCGGAGAACGAGTCCGGACCGGCCTGGTCGCCCGACGGAAACGAGATCACCTACAGCGTTGCGGTCGATCGGGGCAATTCGGAAGTCCGGACCACCAGCCTGATCACCCGCGAGACGGTAACGCTCGCCAGCGAGGCCGGCACTCTGTACGGGGTGACATGGCATCCGTCAGGAGATCGGCTCACCTATCAGGTCGCCACACCCGGCAGCACCCGGCTGATGTCGCTGGCACCGACGACGGGCACCACCCGGGTACTCAGCCAGCCGGACGACGACGTCTTCCCCTTCAGAGCCGCCTGGGCCGCAGACGGCAGCCTCCTGTATGCCGCGAACGGCCTCATCAACCGCCAGACGGCCGATGGATCCCGCGCTCCCGTACCCTTCGAAGCCACCTTCGAGCTCGACCGGCCGGAGTATGAGCGCCGCCGCCGGGATCACGACGACGTCGAGCCGAGACGTGCGCTCGGGCTCGCCCAGCCGGTGATTTCACCCGACGGTGCCCAGATCGCCTTCAGCGCGCTGGGCGATCTCTGGCTGTGGTCGCCGGATAGCGACAGCCTCACGAACATGACCCGCAGCCCCTTCGCCGAGCGTTCCCCCCGTTTTTCGCCGGACGGCAACCGGATCGCCTACATTTCCGACCAGCCCGTCAATGGCAGAACCGGTGCCGGGCTCTGGATTTACGACATCGCGCAGGCCGCTCACACCCGCGTGGATCTGCCTGCTTCCGACGTCTCCGCACCGGCGTGGTCGCCGGACGGCAGATCCGTGGCGCTGTTCGCCAGCATTGCCGGCAGCCCGCTCGCCAGCCAGCTGACCATCGCCGATCTGGAAGACGGCAGCCTCACTCCCGTGCACACACCCATACCCGCGCAGGGCATTTCCTGGAGCAGCGATGGCGCGTTCATCGCCACCACGGAGCTCGCGCCCTACTCCACCCGGTTCCGTGAAGGTCTCTACCAGATGATCGTCAGCTCCCCGGCCACGGGCGAGCTCTATCGGGTGGAGCCGGTTGCTCACAAGAGCATGAGCAGCGTGGCGCTGACCCCCGTCGGCCAGGCCATGACCTACGTCCAGGACGGGCAGCTCTGGCGTCAGGGCCTGACCGAAGACTTCCAGCCCGCGGGCTACCCGGAACCGCTCACCGCCGGCCTCACCGATGCGCCGAGCTGGAGCAGCGGCGGTCAGTACCTGGTGTACATGAGCGCGGATCGCATGATGCGCCTGAACATCGATACCGGCGCCGCGGAAGACGTCACGCCGACCATCGAGTGGACACCGTCGAAACTGACGGCGAACTGGACCCTGAAGATCGGCAGACTGTTCGACGGCATCGGTGACCGCTATATCAACAACGCGCTGATCACCATCGAAGGCAATCGTATCGCCAGCATCCAGGCGGATGCGGTCGACGCAACCGCGGATCTGGACCACTCCGATCTCACCGCCTTTCCCGGTCTGTTCGAGATGCACGCCCACATGGGCGAGATCAGCGAGCCTCAGGGCCGCGCCTGGCTCGCCTGGGGCGTGACCAGCGTCCGGGATCCGGGCTCGGAGCCGTACGTGGCCAAGGAACGCCAGGAAATATGGGACAGCGGCATCTTTCCCGGGCCCCGGACTCAGGTGACCGGTTATCTGGCGGATGGCAATCGCGTCTACTACTCGGTGGCGGAAGGCATCGGCTCGGACGTGCATCTGGACAGGGCCCTCGATCGGGCCCGCCGCCTGGAACTCGACTTCATCAAGACCTACGTACGCCTGCCCGATCACCGTCAGGAGCGCGTCGTGGAGTTCGCCCACGAGAACGGCATCCCGGTCTCTTCCCATGAGCTGTTCCCGGCCGTGGCTTACGGCATGGATCATGTGGAGCACATCGGCGGCACCAGCCGGAGGGGCTACCAGCCCAAGACGTCCGGCCTCGGTCGCAGCTACAACGATGTGATCCGGCTGCTGTCGGAATCCGGCATGGGGATCACGCCTACTGCCGTGCTGCCCGGCTACGCGGTGGTCGCCGCGGAAGACGCGGATCTCTATGCAACACCACAATTCGATCACTTCTACGGATCGAGCGGCCGACAGGCTGCCGCGATGATCTCACGCATGTTCGGGCCGGGAGCGGCCAGCACGGCTGCCAACAACGGCCGGCTGGTGAAAGCCCTCATGGACGAGGACGCCCTGGTGGTGAGCGGCACCGACGCGCCCTTTGTCCCCTACGGCGCCGGACTGCATGCGGAGCTCAGACTCTATGCCCGCGCGGGTCTGACCCCCGCGCAGATTCTGAAAACCGCCACCGTGAATGCTGCCCGGGCTTCGGGCGTGGATCACGACATCGGTACGCTGACATCCGGCATGATCGCCGACATGGTGGTGGTGGACGGTGATCCGCTGGCGGACATCGCCGATGCGGACAACGTGGTCATGACGATCAAGAACGGCCGCGTCTACCGCCTGGAAGCGCTCCTGAGCGCACCGGAATCCGCGCCGGAGTAACCGGGGACCCGGACTTCCGGCTCAGTCTTCAGGCTCAGTCTTCAGGCTCAGTCTTCAGGCCATGCCCAGCTGAAGCCCCCGCTGTTCGGCATCTGAACGGCGGGGAGTGTTTCAGCATCGAGCACCCGATCCCGCTCGATGATGCCGTTCTCCGCGAGCAGATAGGCGGTCACCGCATAGACTTCATCCGTGCTCAGACTGCCCGGCAGATGGTAGGGCATCGCCCGGCGCACGTAGTCGAACACGGTGGTGGCATAGGGCCAGTAACTCCCGATGGTCTTCACCGGCTGGGCGGTCGCCAGCGAACCGATGCCGCCGGCCAGGCGATCGTTCGGCCCGCCCTGCCCACCGTCCCCATGACAGATCCGGCACTCGCGCTGATACACGTCGAGCCCCTGGTGCGCATCACCGGATCCGGCAGGCAGGCCGCGCCCGTCCGGCATGACGACGAGGTCCACCGCAGCCACTTCGCTATCGCTCAATGGCACTCCGAGACCGGGAGATTCTGCAGCCTGCGCCTGTCCAAACGCCGCCATCATCAGTGCGGCCACCATCAGTGAAGGCGCCATCCACCGCTTATACATAAACATTGCGCGAGGCGCCCTCGGGGTTCACGGCCCAGGCCTGCATGCCGTTGTAGTGATAGAAGGACTCCGGCGCCCGTCCGGCCATTGCCGATGCCCGGGTCGGCTGAACGGCCCCCGTCTCATCAACCGCCCGGGAGAGCAGCGTGGCCGGCCCACCATCCCACTGCCAGGCTGCCCGGAAGCGGGTCAGGCAACGGGACAGCACATGCTCATCGAGCGCGGCTTCCGCCCAGCTGACACCGCCGTCGGCGGAGACTTCCACGCTGCGGATCCGGCCCCGGCCCGACCAGGCAACGCCGCTGATCTGATAGACCCCCGGCCCGGCGAGCGCCAGACCCGGGGAGGGAGAGGTGATCACCGACTTCACGCCCATGGGGAAGGTGAACAGCCGGGCCTGCCCATCGGCATCCAGATCGGAGTACTTCGAGGTTTCGTCTTTGGCCATGGCCGGTGCATCGGTCACTTTGAGCGTCCGGAGCCACTTCACGCTGGCGTTACCTTCCCAGCCCGGCAGGAAGAGGCGCATGGGGTAGCCGTTGCTCGGCCGAAGCCGCTCGCCGTTCTGGTACAGCGCGACGATGGCATCGTCGAGAATCTTCTCGAGTGGAACGCTGCGGCTCATGGCGGCCGCGTCGGCACCGGCGGCCACCACCCATTTCCCTTCCGGTTTCAGACCCGCCTCCTCGAGCAGCACACCCAGCGGTACGCCGCCCCACTCGCTGGCGGAAATCAGCCCATGAATGCTGGCACAGTTTCCGTCCACCGGCTCCGGGGCAGTCAGAGCCCCGCTGTTGCCCGAGCACTCCAGAAACTGAATGCGGGAGACCTGCGGATACCGATCCAGCGTCTCGGCATCGAAGGACAGCGGCCGGTCCACCAGGCCGTGAATCACCAGCCGGTGACGATCCGGATCGATCTCCGGAATTCCGGAGTGATGCCGTTCGAAATGCAGCCGGCTCGGCGTGATGATGCCGTCCAGGTGCTGCAGTGGTGTCCGGGAAACGCCTGCGCCGGTGGTGCCCGGTTGAGAGCCGACGGGCGCGCGTACCACGTGGTCCTCGAAGGGCGATGGCGCGCCGCTCTCGCCCATGCCGGTGCCCGGCGTGCGCATCCAGGGCGGCCGCTGAGGTTCAGCACCCACCCGGCCGGCCACCAGCATGGCGGCACCGGCACCCAGTCCGGTTCTGAGAAACAGACGCCGGTGCAGAAGGCCGTTTCCAGCCACCGGTATCAGGTCTGATTGATCGGGTTTGCTCATGATTCCTCCCTCGCTGCTGATGGTGCCCGTCGGCCGCACGGGTGACAAGCCGCGCCTGACGGGTGACACTGCCCGCTTTCCGGCAGAGGTTTCCTATGAGCAGGATCGTGCTGACACTGGTGCTGTGCGCCGGACTCGCGATCTGGGCATTCGGTGAACGGCGCACGCTGATCATGCATGCGTTCGCTGCCACCGGATCCGGTGCGCCACCGCCTCTGCTGCCGGCACGGGATGAAGGTGCGTCGGTTCGCTGGGTGGACGACTATTTCACCGTCGAGCGCATCGCTGCCGACACCTTTGCCATCGGCGAGCCGCGCTACGCTCAACAGAACTACAGCTATCTGATCATCGGCAGTGATCGTGCCCTCCTGTTCGACGCCGGACCCGGAATCCGGGACATCCGAACGACGGCCGGGGCACTGACCGATCGGCCCATCGTCTTCCTGCCTTCCCACTTCCACTACGATCACGTGGGCAACGAGATCACATTCGATGAAATCGCCGTCGTCGATCTGCCTCATATCCGCGATCGCGTGACCGCCGATGGGCGTCTGACGCTGCAGCCGATGGAACATCTGGGCGCTGCCGAAGGGATGCAGGCGCCGACCTGGCAGGTCGATCACTGGTGGGCACCCGGAACGCGCATCGAGCTGGGCGGGAGAACGCTGGAACTGATTTACACACCCGGGCACACCACCGATTCCGTGTCTCTGCTGGACGCCGCCAGCGGTATCCTGTTCAGCGGCGACTACCTTTATCCCGGCGATCTCTACGGCTTTCTGCCGAACTCTTCCATGGCCGACTACCTGACGGCAGCCGAGGACCTGGTCGCAAGGCTGGACGACGACACCCGCTTTTTCGGTGCGCATCGGGTCGCACCCCCAGGGGCACCCCGACTCATGTTCCGTGATCTCGAAGCCCTTCGAGCGGGTCTGGTCGATATCCGGGATCGCCGCGTGAGCGGCACCGGTACCTGGCCCCGGGCGTTTCCCATCAACGACAGGCTCACCCTGCTGGCGGAGCCCCGCTGGCTGCAGCGGTGGTAACGTGCGTCGGGAGGAGACCGCCACCGCCCGTTCCCTGCCCCCAGGCGGCCTATGCCTCGTCACCGCACTGAGCGATCCGGCAGCCGAGCTGCTGCCGAAAGCCCGACGCCTCTGGCCGTCACTCACGGCCCGATTCGATGCCATCGCCATCCACGAGACGACCGACAACCATCCGGACTGGACCGCCTTTCTGCACGAGCGCGGCGTCCCGACCGCATCGGCTCCGCCGGCCTGGGATCAGATCGGCCTGCACCGGCGCCGGTCGCTGGCGGTCGGGCTCGACCATTTTCCACACGAACGGGTGCTTTATGTGGATCCCGACCATGTGCTCCGTTGGGTGGAGCGGCATCCGGAGGAACTCGATACGGTGCTCGATCTGGTGGGCCGCTGGGACTGCCTCATCATCGGCCGGTCACTGTCCGCATTCGAGGCTGCGCCGGCGCGTCTCAGGAAAACCGAAGCCATCGTCAACCACGTCTACGCCCTGATGACCGGCCGCCGATGGGACATCATGATGGCCGCCCGTGGATTCTCGAGGAAAGGCGCCGAGCTGATCGTCCGCTCTTCCACGGAGAACACCATCGGCAACGATGCGGCATGGCCGCTCGAGGTCGAGCAGGCCGGGCTGTCCATGGGGTATGTGGAAGCGGACGGGCTCACCTATGAAACCAATACCGTGTATGCCGGCGACCTGGTGGACACAGAAGACGGAGACCCGGAGGCCTGGATGCTCAGGGTGTACACCGCCAACCAGCATATCGACGCCATGCGTCCGTTTCTGAAACAAGAGAGGCTCTGATTCAGCATGTTCGAACCGCCCAACCGCCGCCGCATTTATCTGCTACGGCATGCGGAAGCCGCTTACGTCGCCGATGACGGCACGGTCACCACCGATCCGCGGAACGTACCGCTGACGGCAGAGGGACGCATCCAGGCCCGCAAACAGTCGGCGGTGCTGGCCAGCATCGCCTTCGACCGGGCCATCTGCTCCGGCCTGCCCAGAACCCGGGAAACGGCCGGACTGATCCTGGCCGGCCGCACAGAGCCTGCGATCGAGGAGCGGCCGGCCCTGGAAGAGATCAACGGCGGCGATCGGGATCAGCCGGTGGAGGATGTGGCCGCCTGGCTCGCGCATATCGCCAATCCCTGGGCCGGTGCCGGGCATCCGGACGCCACCTTCATGGGCGGGGAGCGTTTCGTGGATTTCGCCGCCCGGGTCACTCCGGCGTTCGACGCGATCGTCGCCGATCAATCCTGGCGCACTCTGCTGCTCGTGCTCCACGGCGCCGTGAACCGGATGCTCTTCAATCACGTCCTCGGTCTCGGCTGGCAGGGACGGGTCTCCATTGAGCAGGACAACTGCTGCATCAACATCATCGACGTGGACACGGACGGGGAAGGCGCCGTCAGCCGCTACCTGATCCGGGCCGTGAACCTCACCGGATACGACCTGAACAAATCGGACCTGTTTCTGACCAGCATGGAGCAGACGGCGGCGAGAATCGCCGAGACCCTGGCCTGACAGTCGGCGCCCGGACCTCCTGGCCCGGAGCCGGGCTTCCGCCTGATATGATCCGGTCACCGGGGAGAAACTTCATGGACGCGGAACTGAAAACTCACGACGGCTGGGCCGAGCTCGTGCTGAACCGTCCGGAGCGGAAAAATGCCATCACCGGCCCGATGGGCACCGCCATGGCGGAGTGTCTAGCGGGCGCCGCCGAAGACGAGACCATTCGAGTCGTCGTTCTGAGAGGTGCCGATGGTGCGTTCTGTTCAGGGCTGGACCTCAAGGCGTTCAACGCCGAGCCGCCACCCGACTGGCTGCCGGACTTTCAGAATCTCTGGCGAAGCGCCCATCGGGCCCTCTACGACTGTCCGGTACCCATCATTGGTGCCCTGGAACGCTACGCCATCAACGGCGGTGCAGCGCTGGCCCTGGCCTGCGATCTGCTGATCACCGGACGCGAAGCCTTTCTGCAGGTGGGCGAAGTCCAGCTCGGCATGGCCGCACCCTACAATCTGGCCTGGCTGACTCTTCGACACCCGGAGAGCGTGGCGGCGAGGCTTGCCATGGTCGGCCGCCGACATACGGGGGAGGATCTCGTCAGCATGGGTGTCGCCCACGAATGTGTGGCGGACGATCAGGTGCTCATCCGGGCGACCGAGCTGGCCCGGGCCATGAGCGCGTACCCGGCGGGTGCAACACGGACGATCAAGGCAGGTATCCGCGCCGCGCAGAGCGCGACCGCTGATGTCTGGTTCGATCGCTTCACCGCCACGCGGTCGGCGGGACAGAAACCACCCGCCCGGGACAGCATGCGCTGAGACAGCGGAGTCAATTTCGAAACGGCAGGAGAACGTCAATGAGGAACCTCGAGGGCAAAGTTGCGTGGATCACGGGAGCAGGGACCGGAATCGGGGAAGCCGGCGCGCTGGCGCTGGCACGAGCCGGCATGCAGGTCGTGCTTTCCGGCCGCAGACGGGAGCCTCTGGAGGCGACCGCATCAGCCATCGGCCCCGCCGCTTCCGTCGAAGTGCTCGACGTCTCGGACCGGGAGTCCGTCAGCCAGGTGGCAGAAAGCATCATCGATCGTCACAAGCGTATCGACGTGCTCGTGAACAGCGCAGGGATCAACGTGAAGGAGCGGAACTGGCACAACGTCACCCTGGACGACTGGGATCGGGTCATCCGCATCGATCTGGACGGCGCCTTCTACTGCTGCAAGGCCGTGCTCCCCGCCATGATCGAGCAGGGTGACGGTCTCATCATCAATATCTCTTCCTGGGCCGGCCGCTACGTCAGCGTGGTGACCGGGCCCGGCTACACCGCCGCAAAGCACGCGATGAACGCGATGAACGAGAGCCTGAACATGGAGCACGGTATCCACGGCATCCGCGCCTGTGCGATCTGCCCCGGCGAGGTGGCCACACCCATTCTGGACAACCGGCCTGTCCCGGTCACCGACGAGGACAAGGCGAAAATGGTTCAGTCGGAGGACTGCGGAGAAATCATCCGCTTCGTCGCCGAGCTGCCGGCGCACGTCTGCATCAACGAACTGACCGTCAGCCCGACCTGGAACCGGGGTTACATCGCTCAGGCGCGCACCCTGGCCCCCTGAGCCGAGCGTCCTATTCTGACTCTGGCTCTGGCTCTGGCTCTGGCTCTGCCGCTGCCGTTTCCCCGACGGGCCTGTAGCCGAACTTCATGCCGCCGATGCTGGCCTCGTACATGAGGCCGCCTTTGGCCACCGTGAAGACCGCAAGCCCCCTGGAGTAATCGCCCGACGTGACCGCATCGTTTCTGCCGCCGGAGGCACCGGCGCTGCCGCCACCGGCAGTGGAGGCGCTGGCCGATGCGCCCGCAGTGATGGCCACCGCGGTGGCCTGGGCGCCGAATTCGAAATTACCCGACGCGAACTCACGGAACGCCCGCTCATCTTCGAAGAAGATGATCATACTGTAAGCCTGGCCACCAAGCTGGAAGCCAATGGTCACCTGGGCCACGGACGTATCGCCCACGTGAGCTCCACCCACGAAAACGCGACCCTTGCCGCCAGCGCCACCGATACCGATGCCGCCCTTACCGATGGTCGGGAAAAGCGCATAGCCATAGGCGGCGTCGAAGAACTTTCCGCTCGCTCCCGCGTTCTGGAATACCTGCCTGGCATTATCGTAGCCGTCAGCCATGACGGGCAGAGAGAAGCCCGCGATCAGCAAGGCGCAGATCATTTTGAGGGATCGGTTGAGTTGTCCAGCTGGTCTCATTGCTCGGCTCCTGATTGAACTGCGGAACATGTTACACAGTCTCCGGGCCTGACCGAAGTCGGATCGCCGCTCAGGAGCCGCCGGGCGTCGGGTCAGTTCAGCGCATCCAGCGCGGCCACCAGCATGGCTTCGATCTGCGCCACCACCTGGGCTTCGAATGCCGGATTGAACCCGTCCAGACGCGGGGTGTGAATATGGCCCATGGGCACGGGACGTTCGCCGGGACGGTTCAGGTTCGCGAGGAGGGTCCGATAGGCGATCTCGTTGGAGAGATAGCCGCCTCCGGATCCTCGAACCGCGGTCTGATCAGAGAGCGCGGACAGGTCGGCGGCTTCGAACGCACCCTGTTCCAGGCTGTGCACGTTGCGGTTGTCCCGGATCTCGAACGGCCCGGTCACCGCTTTCATCGCCGCCGCGGGCAGCGTGAACTCCAGGAACTCCGGGCCGGTCAGGCTGGCGCCCCGCAGGCGTGGCACCAGCGGAGACTCTGCGCCGGCACCGGTCAGCACGTTCAGATTGTCGGGCACCGCGGCTGAGCGCCGCCGCCCTGGGAACCTCTCCAGGTCGAACCCGGATCGGCCCATGCTGATGGTGACCACGAGATCGACGCCGCGGGAAAGATGAGGTTCGATGAAGTCTTCCACCATGCCCGCATCAAAGTCCGCAAACCGCACGGGGAAAACGGCGGCCTCGATCCGCGCAGGACCGGTTGCCGTCCGGATGGTCCTTCCGTCGAGTGAAAGTGCGGCCAGTCCGGACGGATTGCTCTGGTCGAGCCTCGCATCGAGATGGAACGGATCGAAACCCGTGATGAGCACCCGGCGCGCGCTCCCGTCGTCGAAAGCGACGTCGCTCATGCCCCGGCTCGCCCGTTCGAATGCTTCGAGGGCATCCGGACTTGCCGATGCGCGCCAGCCGGCCTTCCGGTGCAGCCGCGCCCAGTACAGCGGTCGATCGTCGGCCGGAGCACCCGTCTGCACTGCCCGGACTGCGGTACGCCAGAGTTCGCGGCCGGCTTCGGCCAGGGCGTCGGGACTGATATCAGAGGATGAGCGGCCGCCACGCAGCAGAGCTTCGTAGGCCGGGGAATCGTCGGAAGCCGACAGCCGCTCGAGCCTGGCTTCCTCCACCGTGAGATGCACTTCCGGTTCAGCCAGAGCCAGCCCTCCCGAAAGGAGGGAAACGGCCGTCAGGCACAGGGTGAGTCGTCGACGTGGAACAGCGGAAAGCCGGGGTGCATTCCGGCAGGACGGACATGGCGTGTCGATCAGTTCTTGAGCACCCGCAGCACGTCTTCGAGCTCGACGATCATCTGCTTCACGAGCAGTTTGAACTGGGTCTGATCCTGCTTGGCCTCGTCGCCGGTCAGCCGCTGCCGGGCACCGCCGATGGTGAAGCCCTGATCGTAGAGCAGGGAGCGGATCTGACGGATGATGATCACGTCCTGACGCTGGTAGTAACGGCGGTTGCCGCGGCGCTTGACCGGCTTCAGCTGGGGAAATTCCTGCTCCCAGTAGCGCAGCACGTGCGGTTTCACCTCGCACAGCTGGCTCACCTCACCGATGGTGAAATACCGCTTCCCCGGGATCGGGGGCAGGTCATCACTCTGACTCGGGTCCAGCATAGGCTTCCACTCTTGCTTTCAGCTTCTGGCCGGGGCGGAAAGTGACCACCCGTCGTGCCGTGATGGGGATCTCTTCCCCGGTCTTCGGATTGCGCCCGGGGCGCTCCCCTTTTTCACGCAGATCGAAATTGCCGAACCCGGACAGCTTCACCTGCTCATTGTTTTCCAGGCTGCCGCGAACCTCATCAAAGAACAGTTCGACGATTTCCTTCGCTTCGCGCTTGTTCAGGCCGAGCTCATCGAAGAGCCGATCGGCCATCTGCGCTTTGGTCAAAGCACCCAAATCCAGTCTCCTTTCCCCGTGTCTCCCCTGTTCCGGCAGGTGCCTGGAGCAGAGGTCCTCCCACGGTCGGTCAGCGCAGCCTGGCGCCCGCTTCTTTGGCGAGCGCTTCTGTGGCGTTCTGCAGATACTGCCCGATTTCTTCCTCGGTAAGAGTGGCGGAAGCCTTCTGCAAGGTCAAGCCTACACCCAGACTTTTCTCTGTAGAATCAATACCTTTGCCTTGATACACATCAAAAAGCCTCAAGTCTACAAGGACTTCGTCAAGGCTTTCGGCAACAATCTGGACAATTTCTGCCGCAGGCACCGACTCCGGCACCACCAGCGCCAGATCCCGCCGCACGCTGGGATACCGGCTCACCGCGCGGTGCCGCCGACGCGTCCGGGCAAGCAGAGCGTCCGCCTCGATCTCGAACAGGAAGACCGGCTGGGAAATATCCAGGTGCTGCTCGATTTCCGGGTGCAGGCGGCCCAGACGCCCCATGGTCCGGCCATTGGCGGTGATGAACGCGGACTGTCCCGGATGCAGAACCGGATCCGCGGCCCGTTCGAACACCAGGTCCTGGCGCCCCGACCAGCCGATGAGACGCTCCAGGTCTCCTTTCAGATCGAAGAAATCCGTCGCTTCGCCGCCGAGGTTCCAGGACTCCGCGTGACGGCGGCCCCAGAGCAGACCACCGAGCATGAGCGGTTGAGCGATCTCTCCCTGATCTTGCGGCAGGAAACACTGGCCCACCTCGAAGATCCGGACCCTGTCCTGCTGTCGCGCCACATTGGCGCGCAGGGCATCCACCAGACCCGGGAGCATGCTGGTGCGCATCACCGACTGATCCTGAGACATGGGGTTTTCCAGAACCCGGTGGGCAACACCGGGGGCCAGCAGATCCTGCATCTTCGGATCGATGAAGCTGTAGGTGATCACCTCCTGATAACCCAGGTCCACCATCTGCTGCTTGAGCGCCGGGACCTCGGAATGGTCCAGCGGCACCTGGCGCAGGGTGAGGTCCGTCACCGGCCGGCGACTCGGCACATTGTTGTAGCCATAGATCCGGCAGATCTCTTCCACCAGATCGGCTTCCCGGGCGATGTCGAACCGGTGGCTGGGCGCACGGATCGTCCATACCACCCCGTCGTCGCCCTCCGTCCTGGAAAGACATTCGAATCCCAGACGGCTGAACGCCTCATCCACATCCGCCGGATCCACGGCCACACCCATGAGCTCGTTCAGACGTCGCGCTCTGAGCGACACTTCCGCCGGTTTCGGCAGGTGTCCGGGATCGACGGCCTCGCTGACCGGACCCGGCTCACCGCCCACGATTTCGAGCAGCAGCTCGGTGGCACGATCTACGGCCAGGTGCTGGAGTTCGTAATCCACGCCACGCTCGTAGCGGTGGGCTGCGTCCGTGGCCAGCCCGAAACGGCGCGCCGTGCCGGCGACCGCCAGCGGCGGGAAGAATGCGCACTCGAGAAAAACGTCCCGGGTATCCGTCTGCACGCCGCTGCGCTCGCCACCCATCACGCCGGCGATGGCAACGGGACCGTTCGCGTCGGTGATCAGCAGCGTCTCATCGTCGAAAGTCACCTCGCGGCCATCGAGCAGCGTCAGCGTCTCCCCGGCCCGCGAATTGCGGACGACGATCGGCGCTGAGATCTGAGCGAGATCGAAGGCGTGCATGGGCTGGCCCAGCTCCATCATCACCAGATTGGTCACGTCCACCACCGGATCGATGCTGCGCAGACCCGTACGCCGCAGCCGCTCGGTGAGCCACAGCGGCGACGGACGGGAGATGTCTATGCCCCGGATCACACGACCCAGGTAGCGGGGACAGCCTTCCGGATTCTCGAGACGCACCTCGAACACATCATCGATGACGGCCGCCGTGGGCTCGACGGCACGCTCGGTGACGGGCACGTTGTTGAGCACGCCCACTTCCCGGGCAAGCCCCCGCATACCGAGGCAGTCGCCTCGATTCGGTGTGAGATCCAGATCGACGATGCGGTCATCCAGATCCAGTGCCTGGCGCAGATCGCCCCCCGCCTCGAGGGCCGGATCCAGCTCCAGGATGCCGTCGTGGTCTTCACCCAGGCCGAGCTCCGCGGCGCTGCAGAGCATGCCGTGGGATTCGACATCCCTGAGCTTCGCCTTCCGGATCTTGAAGTTGTCGGGCAGCACGGCCCCTACCCGGGCAAAGGCCGTCACCAGGCCGGCCCGTACGTTGGGTGCACCGCACACAACCTGGTGGGTGGTCCTGCCGTCGTCCACCTGGCAGACGGACAGCTTGTCCGCATTCGGATGTTTCCCGACAGAGCGCACGACGCCGACCACCACGCCGCTGAACTCTCCGGCGACGGGTTCGACACCGTCCACCTCCAGGCCGGCCATGGTGAGCTGCTCGAGCAGCTCATCCGGGGAAATCGTCGGCTGCACCCATTCCCGCAACCACTGTTCGTTGAATTTCATGTGGCGTCCCTGTTGACCGCTAGTTGAACTGCCTGAGGAAACGGACGTCGTTCTCGAAGAACATCCGGAGGTCGTCCACCTCGTAGAGGAGCATCGCCAGACGGTCGCCGCCGAAGCCGAAAGCGAAGCCGGAGAATTCCTCACTGTCGATACCCGACATTTCGAGCACGTTGGGATGCACGAGACCGCAGCCCATCACCTCGATCCAGCCGGTGTTCGAACACACCCGGCAGCCTTTGCCCATGCAATGCACGCACTGCACGTCCGCCTCGGCAGACGGTTCCGTGAACGGGAAGTAACTCGGACGGAAGCGCACGGCCAGGTCCGCTTCGAAGAAGCGCTGCAGAAACTCGATCACCGTGCCTTTCAGATCCGCGAAGCTGATGCCGCGGTCCACCACCAGGCCTTCCACCTGATGGAACATGGGGCTGTGGGTGAGATCCGAATCGCGCCGGTAAACGCGGCCGGGGCAGATGATGCGGATCGGAGGCTCCTGAGCCTCCATGGTATGCACCTGACTCGGCGACGTGTGGGTACGAAGCAGGGTGCCGTCACCGAAATAGAAGGTGTCGTGCATGGCGCGGGCCGGGTGGTGCGCGGGTATGTTGAGCGCTTCGAAGTTGTAGTAGTCGTTCTCGATCTCGCGGCCGGCAACCACGCCGTAGCCCGCGCCGACGAAGATCTGCTCGATCCGTTCCATGGCCTGGGTCACGGGATGCAGGCCGCCCTGAGGACTGACCCGGCCGGGCAGCGTGACATCCACGGTTTCCCGGGACAGTGCCGCGGCCAGCTGCTCCGAGCCGAGCGCGGTCTTCCGTTCGGCAATCAGGCTCTGCACCTGCTCCTTGGCCACATTGATGGCCGCGCCCGCCTTCGGACGCTCTTCGGGATCGAGCGCGCCGAGACCTTTCAGCAGCGCAGTCAGCGCGCCTTTCTTGCCGAGGAAACGGACCCGCACCGAATCCAGGCTCTGCTCGTCGGCCGCGGCGCGGATGGCGCTCTCGGCCTCGCTCAATATGCTGTCGATATCCATTGTTCTGCTCTAAAAAAA
Source organism: Gammaproteobacteria bacterium (assembly GCA_030425195.1). Taxonomy (GTDB): domain Bacteria; phylum Pseudomonadota; class Gammaproteobacteria; order Pseudomonadales; family Azotimanducaceae; genus SZUA-309. The sequence continues at coordinate 26,042 of JAUIAV010000028.1, forward strand.
AAAGGAAGAACTCACGCCCTTCCTTTCATACGGCTTCCGTCTTCCGGAAGGGCTCCCACTGTGGCCCCCAGAAGGCGAACGCTCTTACGGATCCCCTGGCAGTGCCAGGTGCTTCAGGCGGCCTGTGCGGGTGCTTCCGCCTCCAGTGCCGCCTTGGCCTGCTCTGCGAGCGCCGCGAACGCTTCTTTCTCGTTCACGGCCAGATCAGCCAGCACTTTCCGATCCACATCGATCGCCGCCTTCTTGAGGCCGGCGATAAATCGACTGTAGGAAAGGCCGTGCTCGCGGGCGGCGGCGTTGATCCGCACTACCCACAACTGACGGAACTGACGCTTTTTCTGGCGACGATCCCGGTACGCATACTGACCGGCCTTGATGACGGCCTGCTTCGCCACCTTGAACTGACGGCTGCGGGCTCCGTAGTAACCCTTTGCCTGCTTCAGTACCTTCTTGCGGCGTGCTCGGGACACCACACTGCGCTTGACTCTGGACATGCGGCGCCTCCTATCGTGCTTTCTTGGGCAGCAGCTTGTCGATCATGCGGGCATCCGCCGCAGATACGTCTTCGAGGCCGCGCAGCTGGCGCTTCCGCTTGGAAGCTTTCTTGGTGAGGATGTGGTTACGATTCGACTGGCGATGCTTGTAACCTTTTGCGGTGCGGCGGAAACGTTTCGCCGCGCCACGGTCTGTCTTGAGTTTCGGCATTTCGAACTCCAATCTGTGTACCTGTTCTCAACCGCTTCTGGCCATCGGGCCGGTGCGGCGATGAAGGTCCGGTTAAGGTTTTCCTGTCCGGTGTTACCGGCTTCTCGTTTTTCTCGTGCCGGCCGGTGCCCGATGGCCCGTCCGGTCGTTCTGCGCAGACGGTCGCCCGTCAGCGCTTCTTCTTGGAAGGCGCCAGAACCATGATGACCTGGCGGCCTTCGAACTTCGGCTGGTTTTCCACCACAGCCAGTTCTTCGAGATCCTTCTCTATCCGGTTCATCAGCTTCATGCCGATCTCCGGGTGGACCATCTCCCGTCCACGGAAACGGAGAGAAATCTTGGCCTTGTCGCCGTCTTCCAGAAATCTCCGGAGGTTTCGGAGCTTGACCTGATAGTCGCCCTCCTCCGTACCAGGACGGAATTTCACTTCCTTCACCTGGATCTGCTTCTGCTTCTTGCGCTGCGCAGCCTTGGTTTTCTTCAGCTCAAACAGATGCTTGCCGTAGTCCATCACCTTCACCACCGGCGGTTCCGCTTCCGGCGCTATCAGCACCAGATCCAGTCCTGCCCGCGATGCAGCACCCAGAGCCTCATCCCTGGAAACGACCCCGACCTGCTCCCCATCCGCTCCGATCAGTCGGACGTTCGGGGCCATGATCTCCTCGTTGGTGAGCGACCGGTCGGCTCGTCTCGCGACACCTCTTTTAATAGGCGTTCTCCATTTCTTCCGTTGTCTGTTCTTTGGTCACTGGTGCGTCTTTCATTACCGGTCCATCACCGGCCATTACCGGTCCATCACCGGCCATTACCGGTCCATCACCGGCACCGTTATCGCACTGTCTCAACGCGAAGCGGGCCGCAGCGACCCCGATATCAGGCTCACTCGACCACCTTCGCTATGTTCTCCCGCCATCAACCGGCGGAGCGCGGCATTCTACTGCCAGAGTTTCGCCCGCACAAGCCCATTAACCGGCCTTCTCGAACGCTAACCCATTGTCACAAAAGGTTATTTGATCGCTCAGTCCGGCAGTCCCAGCACCCGCTTGGCGATGATGTTGAGCTGCACCTCTGAGGTGCCGCCCTCGATGGAGTTCGCCTTGGATCGCAGCCAGCCCCGGGTGGTCTCGAGCTCCCGGACATCGAACGGGTTGTCCTCCCCGACCACGGTGCCGAGGGCTCTGCTGCCCATCATGTCCAGCATCAGCTCGAAACGGCGCTTGTTCTGCTCCGTGCCGTAGTACTTGAACATGGACGAGACGGCGCCCGGCGCCTTGCCGCTGGCCGTTTCCTCCACGGAGCGGCGCAGCGTGATGCTGTAGGCTCTGTCGTTCATCCGGTGTCTGAGGATGTCCGCCCGGAGATCCGAATCAGCGATACGACCGTCTTCCGTGCCCACGTACTCGGCCGCCAGCTCCTCCAGGGTCGCCTGCTTCTGGCCGCCGCCACCACCGATACCGCCGATGGACGTGCGCTCGTACTGAAGCAGCCGCTTGGCCACGGTCCAGCCCTTTCCGGGCTCGCTGACCACCTGGCTCCTGGATGCCCGGGCGTTGTCGAAGAACGTCTCGCAGAAGGGTGACAGGCCACTGATCAGAAGGATGGGCTTCACGGTCACGCCGGGCTGATCCATGTCGAACAGTACGAAGGTGATGCCGTCATGCTTCGAGGCGTTCGGATCCGTGCGCACCAGGCAGAAGATCCAGTCCGCGTGATCCGCGCCGGAGGTCCAGATCTTCTGACCGTTGATGATGTACTCGTCGCCGTCCTCCACCGCAGAGGTGCGCAGGCTGGCGAGGTCGGAACCCGCGCCCGGTTCGCTGTAACCCTGGCACCACCAGATCTCGCCTCGGGCGATCTTCGGCAGATGTTCCTCCTTCTGAGCGTCAGTCCCGAACTCGAGCAGCGCCGGCCCGATCATGCTGATGCCCATACCCACATGGGCGGGCCGGGCGTTGATCCTGCGCAGCTCTTCGGCCAGGACGGCATTCTCCTCCCTGGAGAGACCCGCGCCACCGTACTCGGTGGGCCACATGGGAACGGTGAAACCGCGTTCGGCCATCCGATCCATCCAGACCTTGGTGTCCGGGTTCTTGTAGACCGCCCGGCGGCCGCCGCCCGGCGTCTCGTCGGCCGGCATGGGCGTTCGCATGCTGGCGGGACAGTTCTCCTCCAGCCAGCCACGCACCTCTTCTCGAAACGCGGAAAGATCGCTCACAGATTACCCCCGAAACATCGTCAAGCCGGCCATTTTAGCCCACTCTCCCCTTGTCTGTCCGACCGAAGCCAGTTGTGCTGCTCCGGCGTTATGCCTATCTTCTGACGCGAGGCAGGGGAGTAAACATGGCAGAGAACCAGGCTTCGGTCACCGAAGCGGCGCCCGCGCAGGCCGGCGAAGGGAAGCGGACGCTGTCCGCCTGGCAACTGGCTTCCTACGGGGCCCCGGCCATGCCGCTTTCCATGGTGGCCCTACCCATGGCCGTCTACCTCCCGGCCGTCTACGCGGATTCCGAAGGATTCGGGCTGGGTCTCGCCTTCGTCGGCATTGTGATGATGCTGTCACGGATTTTCGACGGGATCACCGACCCCCTGATCGGTTTCATTTCCGATCGGATCCGCACCCCCTGGGGCCGGCGCAAGCCCTTCGTGGTGATCGGCACCCCCATCTACATCGCCGGTATCTGTCTGCTGTTCATACCGCCGGTGGACTTCGAGGAGGTCACGCTCTGGGGACTCACCTTCAACACCGGCTATCCCTGGATGCTGATGGCCCTGGTGATCACCTACGTCGGCGCCACCGTGAAGGATGTGCCCTACAGCGCCTGGGGCGGCGAGCTCACGACCAACTACAACGAGCGGACCCTGGTCACCAGCTGGCGCGAGGGATTCTCCGTCACCGGCTCTCTGATCGGCGCCTTTACGCCGACGATCATTCTCTTCTTCGGCTACGACAAGCCGCTGGACGCAGTCTACTTTCTCTCTCTGGCCATCGCCTTCATGATGCCGATCCTCGTGGCCAACTGTGTCATCTCCACCCCGGAACACCGGGTGGTGGAGAAGCGCGCCGAGCGGCTGCCGCTGAAGGAGAGCTTCTCCTACGTCTGGCAGAACGAGGCCTACCGGCGCCTGGTGATCATCTTCCTGTTCTCGAGCATCGGCGCGGCGATGACGAACACCCTGTCGTTCTTCTTCGTGAAGCACGTGCTGCTGGCCGGCGACCTGTACGGGCTCTATCTGGCCCCGTACTTCGTCTCTCAGATCGTGGCCATACCGCTCTGGTTCAAGCTGTCGCGCAAGGTCGGCAAGCACCGGGCGACCATGGTGGCCATCGGCTGGTACGCCGTCTGGTCCTGCTTCATACCGCTGATCGCCATCGCCCCCATGGTCTGGTTCGACGCTTTCGAGATTCCGAAGCTGCTCGCCTTTCTTCCGGAAAATGCCCATGCCAGCACGGTCGCCTACTTCGAAGGCATCCCCACCGGCAAGTTTCTCTTCTTCATTGTGATCATGTGCCTGAAGGGCAGCTCCATCGGCGCCCTCTCGGCACTCCCCTATGCCATGGCGGCGGACGTGGTGGACGTGGACGAGGCCCAGACCGGCAAGCGCCAGGGCGGCGCCTACTTCTCCATCTGGCTGATGGTGCGGAAGCTCGCTTATGCGCTCGGTCTGCTGGTGGGTACCAATCTGGTGGTGATTTTCGGATTCGATTCCCTGGCAGACCCGTTGAACACCACCAACACCGCATTCGCCCTGTTCATGCTGGCCTGCTGTTACTCGATCATTCCGGCAGTATTCAAGTTCATTGCCATTCCGCTGTTGTGGAATTACTCGCTCACCGAGGACCGGGTGCGCGAAATCCAGGCCGGGATGACGGCGGCAGAAGCCCGGGCGGGATGACCTCAGACGACGCCGGCCAGCGCTTTCGCCGCCCGGCAGAATACGGCAACGGCCTCCTGCAGATCTTTCCTGCGCTCGTCGCCCGCGCTTTCGGAAAAGCAGAAGGAAATCCGCAGCTGGTCATAGCCGGCTGACGGATTCCGCACCCGTGCGTCGGGCGGGTAGAAGTCGTACATGGGGATCACGACCAGACCATAGTCCGCCACCATCTGTTCGATGAAGGCATCGTCCGTGCGCACGTTACCGCCGAGGAAGGTGAAGACGGAAAAGAATCCGGCGGCCGGCACCGTCCAGTGGAAAACGTCCTTGTGCGCGCCCAGCTCGGCCTCGAATCCGTCGAGCAGAATCTTCCGGTTCTCCCGATACACCTCGAGCTTCTCCTCCGCCACCGGCCAGAGCGACCGCCGCTCGCTGAAGTCCGCCTGATGCAGCAGCGCCTCGAAGCCCCGGAATGCGGCCGGGTTCGGAAAGAGAATGTCGGCGCTCGCCTGGACGAGGGCCAGGTCCGCGAGCGCGGCTGTCTCGCCGTCGGCGATCGTCAGCTCCGCTTCCGAGTACAGATAGGCCACCCGCGGACCCGGAAAGCCGATCTTCGAGCCGGTGAACAGATGCACCGTCTGGGCGGGATCGAGCGCAAAGAACGGTTTCTGCCGGTCACCGGGTTCCGCGAAATTGATGTACAGATAGGGTGCGTCTTCAACGATGAGCACGCCTTCCCGCCGGGCGATCTCGAGAATCTCCAGCCGCCTGGACTCCGAAAAGGAGAAGCCGGCCGGGTTGTGTCCGTCCGGCACCGTGTAATAGAACGGCACCAGATTTCCGGCCGCACGGGCAGCGTGAATCTGCCGTTCAAACGTTTCAGGCACCGGCCCCTCCGCATCCAGCTCCACACTGAAAATCGACGCATGCTGACAGAGCGTCGCTCGCGCCATGAATCCCGCATAGGTCGGCGCGTCGGTGATGTAGGCTATGGGACTGCCTGCGTGTTCGAACAGAGAGCAGATCAGGCTGATGCCTCCCGTGGCACCCACGGTGGGAATGAGACACTCGGGACGCATGGCCACACCCCAGTCGTTTCCATAGACACGGGAGAACACCTGGCGGGTGCTGAGAGGCCCCAGCGTGTCACCGTAGGAAAAGGATTCCCGCAGATGCTCGGGCAGCGAGTCCGGGTCGTTGCGCCCTTCCCGTTCGGTGAGGTGCTCGAGGTAGGCCGCTTCGTGCGCAATGAAGCCTCGCGGGTCCGTCACTTCCGGGTGCGGATACCCGGCGCCGAGATGGTGAATCTTCAGCCCCTTGTCCTGAGCGATACCGCGCAGACGCGGCAGCGAAGCGGACATCTTCCGGGTTACCGATACGGGCTGCCGGACGACGCCCGGGGCATTCAGGTTGGTCACTTGTCACTCTCTGGTTCTGTGGAAGGCCGAGCAGGCCCCAGGCGATCAGTCGCGCTTCTTGTGGGAGCTCTCCTGGTGCTGCCGCACCATTCTGGCGAACTGCCGCACTCTCGTGTGGCGCTCGGCAACGGTTTCCGTGTTGTACATCTCTTCGCGGCGCAGCTTACGATAACTGGCCAGTCTTCGCTCATCCAGCTCACCGGACTCGATGGCGGCCAGCACGGCGCAACCCGGCTCGGTCTCGTGCGCACAATCATTGAAACGGCATTGTGCCGCCAGCGTCTCCACATCCTCGAAAGCGGACTGAATACCCGTTTCCGCGTCCGCAATGCCGAGCTCACGCATTCCGGGGCTGTCCAGCAACAATCCGCCCTGCTCGAGCAGGTGCAGAGAACGATGCGTGGTCGTGTGCCGGCCCTTGCCGTCGTCTTCCCGGATACTGCCCGTCGCCTGAACTTCGGCACCGGCCAGACTGTTGATCAGCGTGGACTTCCCCACCCCGGAAGACCCCAGCAGCGTGATGGTCTGTCCAGGAACGCACCAGGCGCGCAGCGACTCGAGTTCCTCGGGCGCCAGTGCGTTCACCACCTCGACGATCAGATCCCGGGACAGACTCATGGCCATCTCCCGGTACCGATCCGGGTCCCCGGCGAGGTCAGCCTTGGTCAGCACCACAACCGGATGGATGCCGGCTTCCATGGCAAGAGCCAGGTAACGTTCCATGCGGGCCGGGTTGAATTCCTCGTTGCAGGAACTGACCAGGAACATCACGTCCACATTGGCAGCGATCAGCTGTACGTCGCCCGGCCTGTTGACACTCATGCGCTTGAGCAGGCTCTTGCGTTCCAGCAGGCGTTCAATGGCCCCGGCACCCGGATCGAAGAGCACCCAGTCGCCCACCGTCGGGCGGTCTTCAGGAGGCCCCTGAAACCATCTGCCGCCCAGCGGCACTTCCAGCTCGCGCCCGCCCGCTTCCCCTTCGAAGCGAAGCGTGAGCCCGGTACGCTGGACGGCGAACACCCTGGCCGGGATCAGCCGCTCCATCTCTTCGAGCGTGACCTGCTGCTGGAACAGGGGCGTCCAGCCGAGATCCTTGAGGGTTACGGTCTGCGCCATGACTACTCGTGAAGCAGCAGCGGCAGGTAGGCGTTCAACTCGTCACGCCGGGCTTCCCAGTCCGGCATGTGAACCCGCATGAGCGCATAAAATCTGTGGCTGTGATCGTGGTGCACGAGATGACAGAGCTCATGCAGAACCACGTAGTCGATGAGACGTTCCGGCACCTTGACCAGATGCGTGTTCAGCATGATCCGCCCGGAGACGGAACAGCTGCCCCACTGACTGCGCATGAACCGGACCCGCCAATCACCGGCCCAGTCTTCGAGCCAGGGTAGTGCCCGCAGTCGGTGCAGACTTTCTGCAAAGAGGCGCTGCGCCTCTTTTCCGTACCAGCGATCGATGGCTTTCTTCACACGCCGGGAGTCCGTGTCCGGCAGCCGCACGGTGATCGTCCCAACGATGCCGCGAACGTCCTGGAACAGGCGCTGCTGCGGGTCCCGCTCCCGGCGCATGACCTTTCGGGGACCGATGTCGACGATCAGCTCATAGGCCTCGCCGAGGTACTGGAGAAGCTCCCCGCTCCCGTACTGCGGCGGGCTGACACAGCGGGCTTCGTCCTGAACCGCCGCCAGCCTGTGCCGCAGCCAACGACCGTGTTCCGTCACCACCGAAGCCAGATCGTCGTAGGACGCATCCATGGGGGCTTCCAGGATGACCAGACCGGCCGGATCGAAAGCCAGACCGATCCGCGTCTTGCGCCGGGTGCTGCGGCGGACCTCCACCTCGATGGCATCGATGGTCAGCCGCTCGCTCAGAAGTCCCAAGAGGTGGTCATCCTGGGCAGACAGAAGGCAGCGTTCAGCGGCCGGATCAGCTCCGGCGGCGCGTCGAAGTCGGCGGCAACCAGCTGCTCCGAGGCGCTGGCAATGCCGAAGAAGAGCCGGCTGAAGGTATTGATGCTCGCGTTCAGAGTCGGCAGTCCGGTCCGGCTGCCGGGGATCGCACTGGAGCTGTCAGCGATCCGGACCACGTACTCGCCGCCCGAACCGGGCCAGCCATCGGGGGACAGGAACCGCGCTGCGGGATCGTCGAGAACCAGATTGAACTCGAACGCCTCCCCCGGCCAGCGGTGCTTCGCCACGCAGGCGGGGACGTCCAGCAGCCGCACCTGCCACCAGGCCGCAGAGCGGTGCACATTCTCGAATTCCGAGCGCCGGGTGTTGCGACGGTTGCGGAACGGCTGCTTCAGCAGGGTCTGCAGCTGCAGGTGCGCCGGCTCCTCCATGACGAAGCTCGACACCTGATCTCCGAGGGAACGGATCAGCGCCAGCAGCTCGAGCAGCTCGTCCACGGACCGGTACGCCATGAAGCTGATCTCGTACGGACCATGCTCATCCTTGGCATCCGCCCAGAAGAAGTGCGTGAGCCCGCCGTGTTCGTAGTAGCCGAGGCCGAAACCGTTATCGTGCCAGCCCAGCTCACCCTTCATGAGGATGGGCGGTTCCAGCACCACGGCACCGTGATGTTTGAGGCGTGCGGCCATCGCCCCATGAACCGCTTCCCAGTCTCCCTTCTCGAGTCGTGAGGGCACCCGGAACGGAACGTCGACCAGCAGCGTCGCCGGGTCGAAACGGATGGAGTGTTCGTAGGCGCCGGTCCCGAAACCCACCTGATCGTAGAAACCCTGATCGAACATCCCCAGTGCGGCCACCTCGGCACCGGCGGCCGCGCCGGCGGCGAGCTGCCGGGCCGTCATCACCCGGGCAAAACCCTGCTTCCGCGCAATCCGGCTGGTGGTGACCGCGGTGACGGCGCAGAGAGAGAGCGGTTCTTCCAGATGATGAATGGTGCCGGGTACCGTGTGCACCTGACACTCCGGCGTGCCCTCCAGGCAGCCGACGATACAGCTGCCCGCGCTCAGAAAGTCCCGTACGTAAGCCGCCTGCTCTTCGTTCTCGACCCAGCCGCACTCATACCAGATCCGCTCCACCGCCCGGATGTCCTTCTCGGGATCATAGGGCCGGATGTCCATCAGGTGAGGCCGCTCATCGTCAGAGGTTCCCTAGAAAACCAGGCGCGCCAGGCTCTCGGCGACCACACAGGGCTTTTCCGAACCCTGCACTTCCACCACCACTTCGTTCATGGTCTCGATCATGCTGCCCTTGATCTCCACCCGTTTCAGGGTGCTGGTGGTACGGATCTTCGCACCCACCGGTACCGGCGAGGGGAAACGGATCTTGTCGAAACCGTAGTTGATGGTGAGCTTCTGACCCGGCAGCTGAGGCAGGCTTTCCGCATCGTCCGGCTTGGGCAGGAAGCTCATGATGGACAGCGTCAGCTGACCATGGGCGATGGGCGCACCGAAGGGTCCGGCCTTCGCCCGCTCCGGATCCACGTGGATCCACTGATGGTCCATGGTCACATCCGCGAAGTCGTTGACCCGGTCCTGGGTGATCTCGAACCATTCGCTGGGCGTGCCGCTGGTGCCGATTCTCGCGCTCAGCGTTTCGTAGGCGTTTTCGATATCCGACATGGATCGTTCTCCGGGTGTCTGCAGACAGGAGAGCACATTATGCACTTCGCACCTGCGGGCGGACAGGCAGAGGCGCTAATCCCGGGGCACCGCCGGCCGATAGACGGGAAAGTGGTCGAGCCCGTGCACCCAGTCCAGCAGGTCCGTATGCGAATCCCGCGCCGCCAGCATCTCCAGCTGCATGCGCGTCACGCGCATGAGATCGAATTCATCCGCGTCATTTCTGGCGATGGCTTCGGCCGGTGAGATCCAGATGCTGTCCACGGTTTCCTGCTCGTCATGCAGGCCGGTCTGACCCGGCGGCGCTTCCGCCAGAAAAAAACGGGTATCGAACCGTCTCGGCCGGCCGAAGGGTGTCACGAAACGATTGACGAAATGGATATGGTCGACGGCGAGCCTGAGCTTCTCCCGCCGGCAGATCTCGAGCAGACTCAGCCTGCCTGCGTGCAGAGGCGACCGGTAGCCGTGGAAACGTTCCCGATTCGATCCATCGTAGGCGAGCAGATGGCCTTCCTCCGTGTACGCGAGCAGCAGACCGGCCTCTTCGAAGCTCTCACGGATGCCGGCTACCCAGAAACCCCGCCATTCCGGGCCGAGCGCCGCCTGCTGAGGGGCCTGGAAATCCGAAGGACCCTGCCGGTGGGCGTCGTACTTGTGCAGATGATCGTCGCCGTCCACCTTGCCGCCAGGGAAGACGAACATGCCGCCGGCGAAGGCGGCACCGCGCGTGCGCCGCAGCATGAAGATCTCGAAGCCGCCCCTCGCTTCGGGCGCTGCTCTCGCGATGATCACCGTTGCGGCAGGACGGATGGGCTGTACAGGACGGGTCATGCAATCACTCGGTCAGGCGGCACCCTGATGATCATGGCGGCCCGCTTTCGAGGCGTCCAGTCCGGCGAGGACGAGGGATAGCACCATGGCCATCATGGCAACGACGGTCAACGCAGAAGACCAGTCATGCCGGGTTGCCAGCGCTCCGATCAGCAGGAACAGGCCGGTGGCCCATACCTCGAGCCCCGCGCCGGCCACGGAGGTGATGGTTGCCCGGGCGCTCACCTCGATGCTCGCCTGGAGGTTTGCCTCCAGCAGCACTTCGACGCCTCCCATGACGGCGAAGTAGACGCACAGCAGCAGCACCAGCCAGATGCCCTCATCCGTCGGACCGAGCAGGAGGCCGGCCAGCAGGAGGCCGTGATTGAGGACGGTGACGTGTCCGATCCGGCGCAGCGGCATCGATCCGAAGCGGTGCGCAAACGAGGTCCCGAGGCCACGGCAGCCGAGGACGAGCCCGTACAGCAGCCCGATCACGCCGAGCGAGAAGATCTGCATCTCCCGGAACAGCGGTCCCAGGTATTCATCCACCACACCGGACAGCCCCAGGAACGCGATGAACATCAGAGCGATGAGGCGCAACCGCGGCTGGCCGGCGATGGATCGGACCGCCACCCGCAGGGGGCTTTCCACGCCTTCCGCTTCTTCAGGACCGCCGGTGCGTGCCGGTTCCCGGATGAAAACGACGACCAGCAGACCGGAAAGGATGGGCGCCAGAGCGGACAGGAGCAGAACCTGATCGTAGCCGTGCTCCGCCGCATAACCGCCCAGACCCATGGCGATGAGCACGGCAGCACTGGAAGCACCCTTGCCGCGACCGTAGATCCGTGCGAAGGCTTCCGGACGACCCTGCGCCACAAGCACATCGTGGAGCAGCGACTGCTGGGTACCGCTGCGGATCGCACCGCCCAGACTCCAGAACACGAAGCCGCCGGCGAATCCCCAGAAGCCGGGCCAGAGCCACCAGACCAGAAATCCGCCGGCACCGGCCAGGGAGCCGACGAAGAGATAGCGTCGCCGGTTCACCCGGTCGGCAACGATACCGGAGGGAATCTCCAGCACGAAGGCGGCGACCGCCCAGATCACGAACAGTGTCGAGAGCTGCATCTCGGTCATGCCCTGGTCCAGCATCATGATCGCGTAGACCGGATAGACGAGTACGAGCTCTTCGAAAAACGCGTGCGCCAGCCAGACCGGTTCGATGAACCGGTTGGTCATGGCGTGAGCGGACGGTATCGCTTCTCTCCGGCGCGGATGGGTACCAAAAGCCGGTTCTCCGGCGGCGGAATCGGGCAGGCATAGCTCGCATCGTAGGCGCAGAGCGGGTTTGCGGCCCGATTGAAGTCCAGCACCGGCTGCGCAGCCAGCGGCAGAGGCAGCTCGATGTAGCGACCGCCGGCGTAGGTCTCGGTGCCGTTCGTCGCATCCCGGAATGGCACGAGGAGGAAATTGTTCCGGCCACCATCCGCCTCGCGCCGGAAGGCCTTGAGCTGCACCGTCTGCCCGCCCAGCCGAACGGTGACCGTGCCCTGATGGGAGTAACGGAGCGTACGCCGATCATAGGTGGGCATGGCAAAGACGCTGCGATCCGAAGATCCGGTGAACCGGGCCGCAAGCACGAGGTCCGGATCCGGGTCGAAGTAGTCCAGACCCGTGAATGCCGCACGGTCGGTTTCGTTCAGCGGCGAGAGGATCCGATCGCGGAAGCGGAAGTCCACGTTGTCCCGGTACCGGATCAGCCGCTCCAGATAGTCCGCGTTGTCAGCCAGGACCGGCAGCTGCACGAACAGCAGCAGCCCGAGGCATATCGTCAGTGTCCGCCTCATGCGCCGTATCAGAGCGTCCAGCCTTCCGATCCCGGCGCCTTGCCGAGGCGAACGGTGTTTCCGGCCGCGTCGATTTCCGCCACCAGGTCGACCGTATCGGCTGCTTCCGCGCGCATGTCCACGCCGAGCCCCGCAAACAGTCCGTTCAGGGAATCCGCGTCCGGGGTCCGGATCTGCAGGGAGCGGAACGTACCCCCACGGGGATTGGTGGTGGCCGGATGCGGCGTGTCCATCCAGTCTATGAAGAAAGGCACCAGTCCGGGAAAGCGATGGCCGCCAAGAAACAGGAGCTCCCATTTCAGCAGCGCTCCGTCCGGCGTGCGGCGTTCGGTAGGGACCGGCCCCCGGGCCGCAAGCGCCAGGCCCGCCGCCTTCTGGGCGAGCGCAGCCAGTCCAGGAGAGCCGGCCGCCCAGGTGATCAGGCCGCAGCCATCCAGTCCGGCCAGGCGTTCACCGAAGGTGCCCGCCAGATTCTGCGCCGGATCCGGTGCGATCACTTCCAGGTAGACACGATCGCCGAGTGACAGCAGCGCATTACGGGTACCCAGCCCAGGATGCACGCCACCGGGCGCGGGACGCGCACCGAACAGACGCTCCGTCTCCCGGATACCCTCGTCCAGCGTCGGCGCCCCCCACATCAGATGATCCAGTTCTACTGCCATTCGTCGCCCCTGTTTCTTCGCTGACCACAATGTATATTGGCCCCCATGGTCAGGGAAAGCGGGGAAGTCGTGAGGGACGAGCACAGCGGTATCAGCGAGCGTAACCGGGCTTACTGGCGGGCCAATCTGAAACTCGGCACGGTGCTCCTCACGATCTGGTTCGTGGTTTCCTTCGGCTTCGGCATTCTGCTCGTCGAGCCGCTCAACCGGATTCCGTTCTTCGGCTTCAAGCTCGGCTTCTGGTGGGCTCAACAGGGTGCCATCTACGTGTTCATCGTCCTCATCTTCGTGTACGCGTGGGCGATGAAGCGCCTGGATCGCAAGTACGACGTGCACGACTGACCATGGACGTCAAACTGCTCACCTACCTGTTCGTCGGGCTTTCCTTCGCGCTGTACATCGGGATCGCGATCTGGTCCCGGGCCGCTTCCACCAGAGAGTTCTACGTGGCCGGCGGTCACGTGCACCCGATCGCCAACGGCATGGCGACCGCCGCCGACTGGATGAGTGCCGCCTCCTTCATCTCCATGGCCGGCATCATCGCCTTCATGGGCTACGACGGCACCGTCTATCTGATGGGCTGGACGGGCGGCTACGTGGTGCTCGCCCTGCTGCTGGCCCCTTACCTCAGGAAGTTCGGCGAATTCACGGTGCCCGACTTCATCGGCAGCCGTTACTACGGCAACACGGCGAGAGTCGTGGCCGTGATCTGCCTGATCGTCGTCTCCTTCACCTACGTGGCCGGACAGATGCGCGGTGTCGGCATCGTTTTCTCCCAGTTTCTGGACGTGGACATCACGCTCGGGGTGGTCATCGGCATGGCCGTGGTGTTCATGTACGCGGTGCTCGGTGGCATGAAAGGAATCACCTATACCCAGGTCGCGCAGTATTGCGTGCTCATCTTCGCCTATCTGGTTCCCGCCATCTTCATCTCCATGCTGATCACCGGCGTTCCGATTCCCCAGTTCGGACTGGGGGCCGCCGTCGCGGACGGTTCCGGCGTACCGGTGCTTCAGAGACTGGATGACACCCTGGCCGAGCTGGGGTTCTCCCCCTACACCGAAGGTGCGAAGAGCACCATCGACGTCTTCGCCATCACCATGGCGCTGATGATCGGCACCGCGGGGCTGCCGCACGTGATCGTGCGCTTCTTCACCGTGCCCAAGGTCTCCGACGCCCGCAAGTCGGCCGGTTATGCGCTGCTCTTCATCGCTCTGCTGTACACCACAGCACCCGCCGTGGGTGCATTCGCAAGGCTCAATTTCATCGACACGGTGCACGACAACGCCTACTCGGACACCGCTCCCTGGTTCAGGAGCTGGGAGAACATCGGTCTGATCGGCTGGCTCGACAAGAACGGCGACGGTGCCATTCAGTACGCACCTGGCGCTCCCTTCGAAGGTGCGCCGAGCTTCGCGACGGAGCGCGGCCCGCAGGGGGAACGTCTGGTGGTCAATCCGGCCACGGACAGCGCCAACGAGGTCTATGTGGATCGGGACATCATGGTGCTGGCCAATCCCGAGATCGCCGCCCTGCCTCCCTGGGTCATCGCCCTGGTCGCCGCCGGCGGCCTGGCCGCGGCACTCTCCACCGCTGCCGGACTGCTGCTGGTGATCTCGACTTCCGTATCCCACGATCTCATCAAGAAAACGCTGGCCCGGGGCATCAGTGACCGGCAGGAACTGCTCTACGCCAGGATCGCCGCTGCGCTCGCCATCGGCGTGGCCGGGTACCTGGGGATCAATCCGCCGGGTTTCGTTGCCCAGGTGGTGGCCTTCGCCTTCGGGCTGGCCGCGGCATCGCTGTTCCCCGCGATCCTCATGGGCATCTTCTCGCTCAGAATGAACCGGGAAGGTGCGGTCAGCGGCATGCTGGTGGGTCTCGGTTTCACGTTCGCCTACATCGTCTACTTCAAGTTCGTGGCACCGGAGCTGAACACGGCCGAGCACTGGTGGTTCGGCATCTCGCCGGAAGGCATCGGCACCCTGGGTGCGGCGGCCAACTTCGCGACGGCCTTCGCCGTCAGCGCATTCACCCGGCCGGTACCGGCAGAGGTACAGGCGCTCGTGCACCGGATCCGCGTCCCCAGGGGCGTGGAAACTCCACATGCCCACTGAAATCGCACGGAAGAGGATCATCCCTTGAGCAAAGTCACCGACATCATCGCCGACGTGCACCATCTGTTCGGGCACGAAGTGGGGCTCTCCGACTGGATTCTCATCGATCAGCAGAAGATCGATGACCATGCCCGGTCCACCAACGACAACAGCTGGATGCATACAGACCCGGAACGCACGGCGAAGGATTCTCCGTTCGGTGCACCCATCGCCCAGTCCTTTCTGGTCCTTTCCTGCCTGACCGACATGGTGGCAGCCGTGAAGATCCCGATTCCCGGCATCGTTTACCGGCAGAACTACGGATTCGATCGGGTGCGCATCGTCCAGCCGGTGAAAGTCAACGGCCGGATCCGTGGCCGGTTCGAGCTGAACCGGATCGAACCCAAGGGCCCCCACGGCATGCTCGTGCATCTGGACGTCTCCATCGAGATCGAGGACGACGACATCGCGCCGGCCGTGGTGGCGGAATGGCTCGCCTACGTTCGGGTGGAGGACTGACTCGAGGTGAACTGAACCGGGACAGGAGGACGGCGAATGACCGGACGCAGCGAAGAAGAGAAGCAGCAGATCGCCAGAGCGATCACCGAGGCACTGGCCACGCCCGATGAAATCCGGGACGACTGGGGACGGATGATCGTCGACATGGTCCTGCCGGATGGGGTGTGGTCCCGGCCGGGACTCAATCGACGCGACAGAAGTCTGATCACCATCGCTGCGCTCTGCGCTCTGCACCGCCCGAACGAACTGAAGATCCACATCGGCAGCGGCCTCGGCAACGGACTCACCCGGGAGGAGATCTGCGAAGTGCTCATGCACATGGCCATCTATGGCGGCTTTCCGGTAGCGGTCGAAGGCATGGCGATCGCCAAGTCGGTTTTCGATGCACAGCCGGATGATCAGCCATCGGGCTGATGTGAAACCGGGTGTACTCTGATCACCCGCATCAACCGCACCCGTTCACTCACATTGGGCGCCGGCGCATGAATCAGCCAGGGGTGGCAGACGATCACGTCTCCCGCCCGCCCGATCAGCTCAACCACCCTGACCTGCGCCTCGTGAACCACATGGGTATCAAGCATGAATCGCTGCCGCCGCTGGTCAGCGGTGAGCGCCGGGTCCTTGAGGCCCCGAAGCCAGGGATCCGACGCGAGCAGGCGGCGATTGAGTTCCTTGTGCTTCATGCCTGAAGCCTTCGGCAGATTGCGCACGAACTGTTCCACCAGCGCCGGTGACCCGTCCACCACAGCCGTTCCGCCCCCACCGGCTTCCACATCATCCAGCAGCAGGAATACGTTGGCGCCGCTCAGACCACCCTCCGACCGATACGGGTGATCCAGGTGCCAGACCCGATGCGGCACCGTCCAGGAACCGGACCGGGGAAACGTGACCAGTGCCTGCCCCCAGTCGCTCCGGGTTTTCCAGCCTTTGACTCCGAACAGCGTGTCGAGTGCGGTAACCAGCGGCTTCAGATCCTGTGGATTCCGGTCATGCCGACGGACGGCCCGCAGGCCGCTGACATGCTCCGGCCAGGTTGAGGGTACATGCGCCTCCACACCCTGCCGAGCCAGCAATCGCCAGATCGCCTGACGCATGACCTGGAGTTCCTCCGCGTCCAGCAGCCCGGGCAACGATACGAACCCGCGATCGAAGAACGCCGCCTGTCTTTCAGGGGTGAACATCGGCAACGCCCGCAGACCCGGCCAGTGCCCAGGCAAGCACGATCAGCCCGAGAGCCGTCAGCGCAGACAGCTGCTGACCCGTTCTGCCCAGCCGTTCCAGCGGCCAGTCGGCCGCCCAGAGCCCGAGACCCAGGCCGACGGCGAATCCGGTGAAGTGCGCCAGTACGTCGGTCTGCTCTCCACCCACACCGGTGAACGAAAGAAGTGCCACCGCGGCGAAGATCGGCGCGAAAGCCCGGCGCCAGCCGCGCCCCCGGAAGTAGCCCCGGCGCCAGACGAAGGCACTGGACAGAGACAAAGCAGCAAACGTGGCGGTGCTTGCGCCGATCGCCATGAATTCGGGCGGCCGGAGCGCGGCCGCCACGCCGTTGCCGATGGCGCCGCCGGTCAGAATGAGCAGCCAGGCAAGACCGGAACCCATGAAGCGGCCGGCAAACAGTCCGAAAACGGCGCCGAACGCGGAGTTGCCGAGAATGTGCCCCAGATCGGCATGGAGGGTCAGAGCCGTCACCGTGCGCCACCACTGACCGTCCATGACCGCACCGGCCTCCACCCGGCCCAGCGCCCGCCAGTCCCAGCCGAACAGCATCTGATCCTGAAAGAACGGTACCGCCCAGATCACGAGCAGGAATCCCAGCACGCCGTAAACGCCGCTGTCCACCTGGTCGGGCACCGGCGCCGGTGGCGGCGGTACATTTTCGAGCCGGTACTTCTCGAGGTGGGAAATCGCTGTCCGCACTTCGGCTTCCGGGACCCGCAGACACCAGTCGTGCTCATCCCGGACGACCACGTGAGTCACGTCCACGGCGGTCAGCACCAGACTCGCTTCCATGAGGCGGCGCCGGGTGGCACCGCGACGGATCGGGTGCCACTGATCATAGTCATGATGGGTCATGAGCGTTTGTTTCCGCCCGCCCCGATCGCCTCGCCAGGCGGATCAGCTGGTACGGACGTCTCTGAACGGTATCGTTTTGTCGACTTCCGGCTCTTTCGGCAGGCCGAGCACCCGCTCGCCGATGATGTTCTTCTGGATCTCGTTGGAGCCGCCGTAGATGGTGGTCGCGCGGCTGTAGTTGAAGAACGAGGCGACCCACTGCTCGTCGGGGCTGACCACGCCGGGCTCGTTGAACCAGCTCAGCGCGTTCTCGCCCATCGCGTCCATCGCGAGCTCCATCGCCTGCTGCAGGATCTCGGAGCCTCGCAGCTTGAGGATGGAGCTCTCCGGGCCCGGCGCGTGGCCGAGCTGCGCGCTCGCGAGCGCCCGGAGGTTCGCCATTCGGTGCGCC
>JAUIAV010000010.1 GCA_030425195.1 Gammaproteobacteria bacterium
CAATAGGATCTGCGCGCATCGATGTAGGAACGCCAACAGACCCGGAACTGAAATTGTCCCGACTCCGGAACGAACTTGCCACTCTCCACCGGATCTCAACGACGAGTTCTACCCCAAACAGAGCCAACCCTTCTCTCCGCCAGGACATAATTCTCGGCTGACGCCTAACGCCGCGATAAGCGGCCGACGCCGCCTGGCGGTTTTTCTGCGCAAGCAGAAAAAGTGACAGGTAAGGAGGTCCGCTTCATCGCCTTGTTAGGCGTCATCTCGTGTGAATCACTCATCCGACAATTGGAACCACCATAAAGCCTGTGATGACGGATGCGAGGCTCACCAAAACCAGTACTCTGTGAAAAACTTCATTCTGTATCGCAACGCCAAGCAGGGAGATGAATGAAACCAATACCGCTTGTCGATGTGCCGGCGCAATGGTCATCCAAGGGACCAACCCGACGATCCAAGGTGTAAGCGCCAAATGTATTCCGCTGACCAGCCCCAAAGAAAAGAAGCGAATGCGGATCTCAAAGAAATACTCATAGAAAGAGCGTATCGATTCCGGATTCGAGCCAACCAGGACGATGCTTCGCACGAGCATTATCCCTGGCATCAGGAGTAACCAAAGGAACAGAAAAGGACTCCAGTCGATCTCTCTGACCCGCCATATCCCCCACCACTGAAACACAGCAACGAGTATCATCGCCACGATCCAGAAGGAGTGAACCCAGTACGATCGATCTCTATCCAGTGCCGCCGGAAGGCCTGCTACAAGGCGGCCTATCACTAGCGCAAAGATGAAGGCGGCTCCAACGGATAGATACTCGAAGTGAGTCATTCTCGAAAGATACTATGCCCCCCTCGGAATTACATTTCGATGACGCCTAACGCCGCGATAAGCGGCCGACCGTGGCCGGCGGTTCTTTTGCGTAAGCAAAAGAAGTGACGGGTAGGGAGGTCCGCTTCATCGCCTTGTTAGGCGTCAACTCTCTCAAGTCCAAGCTCATGGATAATCCTCTCGGCCACGTCTGCTGCTTCAAGTCGTGAGTTCTCGATTCTCAAATGTCTGTATCTCAATGGCAGTGTGCCATCTGAGTTCATGCGATGCTTCCCCTCCAGATTGAGCAGATTTGCCTCAGATCGTTCTACGTCTCTTTTGGAGGGCTTCTCAGCCAATCGTTCTTCCGTGCGGTTCCTAAGTAGCCTCTGCTCTAGATCGGCCTCAAGCTCAACAAGTGTGATGGTGGACCCCACTTCCTCGAAGATATCGCATACGAGTTGCACGAACTCAGAGTCCGATGAGTCGTCGAGATCCCAGACATAGGTGAAGCAAAGACCAGGTAGGTCGCTCGCTGCAACTTCTCTGAAGATCTTCATTCGAAGGCCAGAAACGATTCGGCCAAAGGCGGGACTGCCAAAAGGGAAGAAGCGCAAGGCTGGTTCAATCGCGATGTGATTGTGGAATAGAGGAATTCCAGTCGCCTTCTCGATCTCGCTCCCCACCGACATCTTGCCTACTGCAGGTGGTCCGAATATGAGCAGGAATTCCATTCTTGGGGTTGACGCCTAACGCCGCGATAAGCGGCGCTTGAGGGCGGCCGACTGGAGCGGTAGCGAAAGGAGGTCGCGGTCAAGCGTCCGCTTCATCGCCTTGTTAGGCGTCATTCATGTTCTCCTTCAATACAGCCAGCAGTTCCATACCTGAATTTCCTTCGATTAGAAGCGAAAAGCCAGAGTCCGTCGGCACATAAAGCGCTTGCGATTCAGAATCCAATGAAACGAACACTTTCTCTCCACTGGATAGTCGAAACCAGCCAACACGATACCCAGATATCGCTGTGCCGTTGTCTTTGCGTGTAAGCCGATACTCTGTCTCTGTCCTTGAGTTCACCAGGCGAGCTTCAGAGATCCGAATAGAGTCCAACGGTATTGGATCGAGCAAATGTTTCGAATCGAAAACTAGACCGTCCTCCGTGACGTAACCCCTTGGGGCTTCAAGCGAATCTCCCAAGAATACAAAAGCGCCGATCAATACCAGGATCAGTAACGGAGCTCCTCCCAGTACAAGCCACAGCGTCTTGGAAGGATTCATGCGATGACGCCTAACGCCGCGATAAGCGGCCGACGCCGCCTGGCGGTTTTTCTGCGCAAGCAGAAAAAGTGACAGGTAAGGAGGTCCGCTTCATCGCCTTGTTAGGCGTCATCTCTGTCCAACAACACAGATATGAATACCAGCGCAGCAGCATATAGCCAGACCAGCGTTCCGAGGACATAGTATGCCGCCGATGGAACCCACATTGATCCCCAAACATTACAGATTTGAATCCCAAGATTCAGTGCGGACGGTATTAGCAGTGCATACGGCTCCCCGATACCTATAGGAGTCTTAGCACCTAGTTTCAGCCTACGACGCCGAGCCAAGATCCACGGAATAATGGAAGCGAGCCAGACAACAACCATAAAGGCACTCGAATACTGCCAGAGTCCAGGTGCCTCTAATCCAGCCAGATTCAGCAATATCGGTACATATGCAAGAAACGCTGCTACGAAGGCGGTGGTGAACAACCATACAAATCGTGAGCGATCCCCCTCGGATAGCCCTTTTCGACTCCCGAAAACCGCGACAACGGCAGAGAATCCCGCCACCGCGATCGCAAGTTCCGAGATTGTCAGCAATGCGTCGCTACCGTCCATCTTATGACGCCTAACGCCGCGATAAGCGGCCGACCGTGGCTGGCGGCTTTTCTGCGCAAGCAGAAAAGGTGACAGGTAGGGAGGTCCGATTCATCGCCTTGTTAGGCGTCATTTCCACAACCATCCCCAATAACTCTGCTTTCTTCGTTTCGCCGGGCCTGCGTCCCCTGTGATGTGATGTTGAAACAACCCTTTCAAAGCGCCGGTCAGGCCTTTTCCAGGGACCGGAAATAACGTGTTTCGATTTAGCAGCATATTCTGGATCAAATAATCTATCAGCTTTAGTTGATATCGAAGGTCATTGGTGTCTAGCTCAGAATTCAAAATAGCCTCAGAGACGAAAATTTTGTCAGTATTTATTTCGAACTTCAGTTTAAACACACAGATACCAGTCCAGCTTCGGTGAAAGCACAGGTAGCTGTCTTCGAAGTAGATGAACCACTTGTCTTCCATTGTTTCTGGGACGAACCCCAAGATGATCTGATCGAATTCTTTTCGAGAAAACTCCGCCGAGTAATCTAGTTCCGTCACGCTGAAAGGCATCGGCTCGCATTTCCAAGAGTCTCGTGTTGCCGGTTCGCGCATGGATGACGCCTAACGCCGCGATAAGCGGCCGACGCCGCCTGGCGGTTTTTCTGCGCAAGCAGAAAAAGTGACAGGTAAGGAGGTCCGCTTCATCGCCTTGTTAGGCGTCATCATTGTCTCCTTCTCCTTCCGAGGTTATGAATGCTAGCGCCTCGGCTACACAGTCAGCCATAGAATGTGATGTATCCAGTAGAAGGGCGTTTCGGCTAGGCCGCTGGGCATTCTCGGCCCACTCTAAGATGAGATCTCGCGCCATCTTTGGAGATGCTCCTGCATGGCTGAATTCCTCCTCAAGGTGCTGGATCTGGCTGGCCATGGTCGGGCGAGACCGAAGCCTCCTATCAAGCTCGTCCAGATCGCCGAGCCGACATTCGACGTATCTATATCGAGCCTTGAGCTCAGCTGCAGTATGCATGCCGTGTTCCAGAAGCTGTTTGTACAGACAAGGGCTATCCACGATGACAGATACGCCCTGACCCAACATCCTCTTGGAGAGTGCTTTGACCACTTCGTACGAAGCGGCCCCGGCTTCGGATGCAGAGACGCCACTCATCAAAATGGCACTCTTGATAACATCGTGATCTAGAACTACCGCCGGGAGGTGAGAAGAGAGCTCTTTCGCTATCGAAGACTTTCCTGCGCCAGGAACACCTGACATTTGAACAAAGTACGTCGACATACGAAGCGCTCGAGATGACGCCTAACGCCGCGATAAGCGGCCGACGCCGCCTGGCGATTTTTCTGCGCAAGCAGAAAAAGTGACAGGTAAGGAGGTCCGCTTCATCGCCTTGTTAGGCGTCATTTGTTGTCCCCCCGAGCAAAGCCATGACCATCAATCACAGGCAACTGGCGCATGCGACGTAATCTTCCACCCATCCGATTCTTTGGATGCGATGTACCAATCGCATAGTTCTGTCGTTGGAACCCCGGACTCGGGCCGGTATCTATGTATCCAGCGAGCCTTAATCACCGCTGTAGTGTTGTTCAGACGGGAGGCGTCAACAGACTTCAAAGTCCCACTAAGCCATCCTCTAGAGTGCAATCTATCCTTGTATCCACTCCATGATTCAACGGTGTTCGGAATCAGCCGGGAATCCGCAGATGGTGGATGGCTACGCCAAGGGGTAGTGTAGATCTCCTTGAGGTACTCAACTCTTACCGCCTCCACACTTTCGATACTGGTAAAGTGTGGGGAGTACTGACTGACATACCAGTCTCTAGCCTCATCAGCGGTGTTCGCTTGAGCATCTGCCGTCACGAGCAGAATTAGTACAAGCCATGCAGATGGTTTCGTAGAGTTTGTTTCCCTCATCCCTAAGCTCTCTCAATGAAGGCACTTTGAGTGTGAGATAACGCCATTTCTATGGCAATAGAAGGGACTGCCTCTCGATGACGCCTAACAGCCAAATCTACGACAACATGTCGTGATTAATCGCGAATAGATGTCAGTGATCTCCGGGTCAGGAGAAATAGGGGCCGCACAACCCCCTGATCTATCGGGGTTCATCTCCTCCCTCCTCCGATAGAAATGTCTCACGATCTGATCATCCCCCCGCTAGCGCTCCCCACGCCTGGTCCCTGAATACTATCCCTTCCAGTATCCACGTCCACACACATGCTTCGGAACAGGATCCGCGACACTATCCGTGCCCGGCACTTCTCAAAACGCACCGAGCGCACCTACCTCTACTGGATCCGTCAGTTCATCAGGTTCCATGCCATGCAGCATCCGGAGCACATGGGAGAGAGCGAAGTGGCCGCGTTTCTCACCCACCTCGCGGTACAGAAGAACGTCGCGCCCAACACGCAGCGCACCGCCCTGAACGCGCTCGTGTTCCTGTACGTCCGGGTACTCGATCGTCGGGATTTCAGCGTCAGCGGCTATCGCTTTGCTCAGAAACCCAGGAAACTGCCCGTGGTGCTGAGCCGGTCGGAGCTCGATACGGTATTCGAATCGCTCGAGGGTGTGCCGAAGGTCTGCGCCCGCCTGATGTACGGATCCGGGCTGCGGGTGATGGAGGTGGTGCGCCTTCGTGTCCATGACATCGACTTCGAGCGGTTGAGCCTTCAGGTGCGCGATGGCAAGGGGAGCCGGCAGAGGATCACCACACTGGCGGAATCCGTGCTGCCGGATCTCCGGCACCAGCTGGACCGCGCCCGCTACTACTACCAGGAGGATCTGACCGTGCCTGGATGGACGGGCGTCTACCTGCCTTACGCCCTCGCCCGCAAGTATCCGAGCGCGCCCCGGGAGTGGGGCTGGCAGTACGTGTTCTGCGCACGCGACCGCTCGATCGATCCCGAGAGTGGCTGCCTGCGCAGACATCATGTCGCGGAGCGCTCGGTGCAGCGGGCTTTCACGACGGCGCTTCGAGCGGCCGGCATCGAGAAGCCCGCGTCCTGCCACTCGCTGCGGCATTCGTTTGCCACACACCTGCTGGAGCGCGGCGCCGATATCCGTACGGTTCAGGAGCAGCTCGGGCATTCCGACGTTCGCACCACCGAGATCTACACCCACGTGATAAAGAGAGGCGGACGGGGCGTGGTCAGTCCACTCGACCGTTGAGGGCTCTGTCTCCCGGCGCTCAGCCTTCCGCCGGAGTGCTTTTCGGATCCAGTAACGGCGGTGGCATCCGGTGGCCGGTCAGCTGCTCGAAGGCATACGCCATGGCCAGCAGCTCGCTTTCCGACCAGGCCCGGCCGAGCAGCTCCAGACCCACCGGGAGTCCGTCTTCGGTGAAGCCGGCCGGAATGCTGATCGCGGGCAGGCCGCTCTTTGCAGACAGCTGGCAGTTGCTGCCGTCCTGCTCTTCATGAAGTGGCGCTGCCTTCCGGCGGATCGTCGGATAGGCGAGCGCGTCCAGATCCTGCTCCGCCATGGCTGCGAGCACGGCTCTGCGCACCGCCTGGCGCTGGGCCAGGGCGCTGCGGTAGACGGGTTCGCTTTCCTCGCCCATGGATTCGGAGACTCTCAGCACCTGATCGATGGAAGGATGGTAGCGGCCGCTGGCCAGGATCTCGGTCAGGTTATTCACCGGGGCACCCGGATGGCTCGCCAGATAAGCGTTGATGTCGGTCTTGAAGTCGTGAGCCAGCACGAAGAAACCCGTGGGCTCCACGTTCAGGATCGCGTCCAGGTCCGGTATCTGCACGCGCACGAGCTCTGCGCCGGCGGCGGCGAGCTCCGTGGTTGCGCGGCCGAACACGCCTGCCACTTCGCTGTCTTCCGCATCGTACAGCAGCAGGTCTTCCAGCACGCCGATCCGCTTTCCGGCAAGGGCGCCGGGACTCAGGGCGTCGAGATAGCTTTCCGGTACGTTGCCCGTGCTCAGAGCCGTCTGCGGGTCTTCCGGGTCGTAGCCCACCGTGGCATTCAGCATCAGCGCCAGATCCGTCACGTTGCGGGCGATGGGGCCGCCGATGTCCTGGGTGTGGGAGAGCGGGATGATGCCGCGCCGGCTGGACAGGCCCTGGGTGCCGCGCAGTCCGACCAGGTTGTTGTGCGCGGCCGGGATCCGGATCGAGCCGCAGGTGTCGCTGCCCATGCCTGCCGCCGCGAAGTTCGCGGCCACCGCGGCACCCGTGCCGCCGCTGGAGCCGCCCGGGTTCCGGCTCGGATCATAGGGATTTCTGACTGCACCGAAGGCGGAGCCTTCGCTCGTGATGCCGTAGGCGAACTCGTGCATGTTCGTTTTGCCGAGGATGATGGCGCCGGCCGCTCTCAGGCGTTCGACCAGGTAGGCGTCCTGGTCCGGAGCGAAGCCGTGCAGCAGCCGGGATCCTGCCGTGGTGGGCATGCCGCGGGTTTCGAAGTTGTCCTTTACCAGCACGGGGATGCCATGCAGCGGGCCCCGGGGGCCGCTGGTCACCCGCTCGGTGTCGAGCAGGTCCGCTTCGGCCAGGGCCTGTTCGTTCATAAAGGCAATGCTGTTCAGGGATGGGCCGTGCTGATCGTACTGCTTCATTCGAGCGAGGTAGTACTCGGTCAGCGATCTGGCGGTGAGCGCGCCGGTCGCCATGGCCAGCTGCAGCTCGAGAATGGACGCTTCATAGGGATCGAACGCAGGCGGCTCGGCCGCCGCCAGTTGGGCGGAGGGCAGGAGGAGTGCCAGGATCAGAAGCGCACAACATCCCAGGTGCACGGGGGTTCCGTACGGCCGTCCGGTCCGTTCGATATCTTGTTGAGCCATGCGCCTATCCTACCAGATGGAGGCGCCTTCCGAATCTCCCGGTGGGTCGATGTCGAGCAGGCGGGCGACGGTGGCCGGCAGATCGATCTGATGGACATCGCCGAGCGGCGTGTGTGGCACACCGCGGCCCATGGCCAGAAAGATCCCGCCCATGTCATCGAGTGCCGGGTCGTAGCCGTGCATGCCGAATTCCTTTCCCGCCCAGGTGGCGGCCCGCATGAGCCAGAGCTCCATGCCGGTGGAACGGGTGGCGCCATAGGGGGGCGGCAGGATGAGCACCCAGTCTCCCGTGCGCGTCTCGTGCTGCATCCGGTAATTCTCCGGCAGCGCGTCGCCTTTGAGAATCTGTGCGTCCGGCACCGCTTCGAGAATGTCCTCGAGGGTTCCGCGCATTTCGTCATCCGGCACCGGCGCATTCAGATGCACCTGCACCACGGCGGCGCCGACGGCCACTCCGTCCACACCGGCGGATCGGAGCGCACCGTTGAGCTCGAGAACCTCGGTCCAGGGAGCCATGCCGTGGTCGCTGACCACGATCAGCGTGGTTCGCGGCCAGAGGCCGAGCTCATCGATGCCCCCCAGCAGTCTGCCGAGCTGTGCATCCTGAGCTTCGACCTGACTCACCACCCGGTCGCTGTCCGGGCCATGGTCGTGGCCGACACTGTCCGCACCCGCCCAGTAGGACATGATCAGTCGCGGGCGTTCCGATTCCGGGAGTGAGAGCCAGGCAAGGATCTGATCCACCTTCTCGGATTCCGGGCGGTCGCCGTCGAAGGGCGCCATCCGGTAGCTGGTTCCCTGTCCCCGCCAGTCTGTTTCCGAACCCACCCAGAAGTAGGTGGCCGTCTTCACGCCCTGCCGCTCGGAGGCGATCCAGAGCGGTTCCGCCTCGATCCAGCTCGCGTCGCCCGAGTAAGCGTAGCGACCCCGCTCCGAGTCGATGAACACGTTGTCGACGATGCCATGCCGGTCCGGGTAGGTGCCGGTGGCCATGGAGACGTGGCCGGGAAAGGTGCTGGACGGAAACACGGGCGTGAGCCGTTTCGCGCGCACGCCTTCCGTTGCCATCCGGCTGAGCGCCGGCAGCTCACCCCGGTCCGGATAGTCGTGACGCATGCCGTCCCAGCTGAGCACGATTACGATGGGAGCATCGGTGCTTTCTGCAACGGCGTTACCGTTGGTCTGTGCTGATGCCGCGCCGGCGAACACGAAAGCCAGCAGCGCGCCGAAGAACAGCAGACTCACTTTAATCATGGTTTTCTCTCACCGCCTTCAGATCCAGCAGCAGCGGCATCCGCTGCAGATCCGCTTCACTCAACCGCGACCACTCGATCCCCACTGGCGCCGGAAGCGGCTCGGCCACCCGGATCGTCTGCGTGGGTGTGCAGATGAGGGTCAGGGGCAGATCGTTGCTCTCCACCGGGAAGTCTGCCACCAGCTGGGCATCGTGCACGGTGGTGGCCACCGGTACCGGCGCGTGGCCCAGCTCCCGAAGCACCCCGAACTCGATATCGCTGTAGCCTTCTCCCTTGCCGCAGCGCTTGCCGGTACGGGTCACCGCCGCGCAGCCGGTGACGATGGCGTCGAGTTGCGGCAGTTCGGTGAGTGCCACCTGCCGGGAGTGATGCGGCATGCTCGAGAGCGTGGCAGCCGCGTCGAAGTCCGTCGGTTCGATCGCTCCCGGGTCGAGCAGATGAAAGCCGCCGGTGAGCCTGGGGGTGGGCACATACACCCGGATACCCCGACTGAGCGCCAGCCGCCGCACTTCCCGCTGGGGGGAGTCCGGATTCACCTTGATCGCCTTCGCCTCTTTCCAGGGCGACTCCTCGAACAGGCGCTTCGCCGCCAGATCGGCGCCGACGAAGTTCGGGATCCGGCCATGGGGCGGAAAGGGGAATCGCGCGAGACCCTCCGCCTGCAGCCGATCCCAGGCCCAGCCCCGGGCGGCTGCCTTGTTCTCGAAGACCAGATCTGTCAACTGCACGTCTTAACTTTGGAGTGCGGACAGGCATACTACACGGCCCATTGAGGAGATTGCATGACGCAAGGCTTCACCGCGCTGGGTCGCGCGATCGTCACGCGCTATCCCGCCCTCGGCTTTCCGCGATTCCGTCGCTACTGGTTTGCGTCCTTCGCCTCGGTGGGTGCTACCCAGCTCGTGATCCTGGGCCAGGGCTGGCTGATCTACGAACTGTCCGGGTCCGCGCTGCAGCTCGGCGTGCTCGGTGCCGCGGCGAGTGTGCCCAGCATTCTGATGACTCTGCTCGGCGGCGTCATCGCCGACCGGTTCGACCGGCGGCGCATCCTGATCACCACGTCACTGATCACCTCGGCCCTGCTCGCCCTGCTGACCTTTCTCGACTACACGAATCTGGCCACGGTCTGGCAGGTGCTCGTCATCGCCGCCGCCGTGTCCCTGATCAGCGGCCTGGACTGGCCCGCCCGCGCGGCCATCTTCCCGCTGCTGCTCGACCGCCACGCCTATCTCTCGGCGGCCGCCATGAACGCGTTCATCTGGCAATCCACGCGGATGGCCATCCCCGCCGCCGGCGGGCTCATCATCGCTCTGACCGGCGATACCTGGCCGATCTTCGCCATTGCCACCTGCGGATTCGCCGTCATGGCCCTGGTGCTCCTCGGCATCCAGCTGAAGGTGCTGCCGCCAGCCGTCCACGAATCCCCCATGGAACAACTGACTGCCGGCATCCGCTTCATTCTCCGGACGGACATCTTCCGCTGGCTGCTGGGCCTGTTCTTCATCGGCATGTTCTTCTCCCAGTCCTACGTGCAGATCATGCCGGTGTTCGCCGATCTGCTCGGCACGGACGAGGCAGGCTACGGGTATCTGCTCTCCGCCGGGGGTCTGGGATCGGTGATGGGCACCCTGCTGATCGGCATGGTGCAGGAGTCCCGGCGTCTGGGCTGGTTCATGCTCGGCGGCGCTGTCGGCTCCGTGATCGCGGTGGTGCTGTTCGCCGCCGCCATTCCGCTGCAGAGCCTTCCGCTCTCACTGCTGCTCGCGTTCCTGATCGCCGCCAGCGCGTCCGCTTTCATGATCATCTCCATGACCATTCTGCAGCTGAAAGTGCCGGATGCGCTCCGGGGCCGGGTGATGGGCATCCATACCATCGGCTACAGCCTGGTGCCGCTGGGGGGCCTGTTTCTGGGGGCGCTGGCCGATTCTCTGGGTGCGGCCTGGGCCGTGGTCACCGGTGCCGGCGTCTATCTGATTGCGATCCTCATCGCCACGCTCATCCGTTCGGATCTGCGCGATCTCGATGGACGCACGCTGCAGTCCACGCCGCCGGAAGCATCAGAAGGGGAGAGCGATCAGCCCGCAGCGGCGCGCTGATTCCGCTCTTTGGCCAGCTCCAGCTGCTGGTGCAGCACTCTCAGGGATTTGTTCTGTAGCTCACGCTCGCGCTCGAGTTCGGTCACCCGGCGCTGCTCGGATTCCAGCGAACGGGCGAGCCGGTCGTACTCTTCGGCTTTCTGCCGGAGCCGGGCTTCCAGGTCCGCCACCGCCTGGCCGTCGCCAGCGGACGCCTCGCCCGCTTTCCCAGCCCGGGCCAGCTCGGCTTTCAGCGTGATCACTTCGGCTTCCGCGGACGCGGCTTCCGCCATGGCATCGGCCGCCTGGGATTGCGCCGTCTTGAGCTCGCTCTCGAGCTGACCGATCCGTGCTCTGAGCTCGGATTCGGCGCCGGTCACGGGCTCGCCGCCGATCTCCAGCGTTTCACCGCCGAGAAGTACGTCCCCGGCGCCGGGGTCCGTTGCCGCGTCGTCGGTGTCGATCACGGTTTCGTGCCGTGCGGTGAGGTCCTTCAGCTCCCGGTCCTTGTCCTTGAGGGTCAGCTCCGCTTCGCGGACGTCGTCCACCAGACCATTGATGCGCACGTCCTTCTCTTTCAGCTCGTCCTTCAGCCGTTTGATCTGCTCATCCCGCGACCGGATCAGCGACTCGAACTGAGGCACCCGCGCCCGGGCATCCGCCAGCGTGCGCTGCATGTCCTCTTCCTGTCTGGCGGCGGCCAGATGGCGGAGCAGCCAGCCAGCGCCGATCCCGGCGGCCAGAGCCAGCAGAAGGTAGACGAATATCTTCAGGATCAGAAAGATCACACGGCATCTCCAATCACCCGGAATTCCACCCGCCGATTGGCGCGGCGTCCTTCCTCGGTGTCATTGTCTGCAATGGGCTGGGTTTCGCCGTAGCCGCGGGCTTCGAGCGCGCCGGCCGCGACTCCGCTCTGCACCAGATACTTCCGGACCGCGTCGGCACGACGCTGGGAGAGCTTCATGTTGATGGTCGCATCGCCTTCTGCATCGGTATGCGTGGCGATCTCCAGCCGGGCGTCACAGTTGCGGGCGATGCTGGCGAGCAGGGTCAGCAGCGGGAAGCTCGAGTCCGTGAGTTCCGCCTTGCCTTTCTTGAAGGTCACCTGCTCCTTCGCCAGAAAATCATCCAGCTCGGTCTGGCAGGTGCCGGCTTCGCCGATGATCACGATCTGATTGTCCACGCTGGTCACTCCGTCCACACCGGCTGCGATTTCTCCCGCCTTTTTCTTCGACGCGTAGTCGGGCGCGGCCCCGGTGAGCACGATCTCCTGACCGGATGGGGCAACGCTTGCCCAGAACAGATTCTGCTGGCTCACGGCCTCTTTCGCCGTGGTGCCGAGCGTCTGTTCGATGTCCGAGGCCTCCAGAAAAACGCACACGAAAAACAGGCAGATGAAGAAAGAGCCCGTCGTGGTGAGGACCTCGAATTGGGAAAAACGTAAATCCATGTAACGGCATCTACCAATTCGATGAGCCCTCGATTTTCTCCGGAACCCGGCCACGAAGGTGTGAACCAGGTCTCATTGCCGGGGCGGGGCCCGCAGTCTGAATACGTCGAATACTCTACAGGCAGCGCAGGCGGGCGCGCTAGGGCGATTGCAGATTCCTGAGATAACGCCGCGTGCGCACCCAGTACCGGAACCGCGCCTCCAGCGCCTTGAACAGGTGCGGCGCCTCATCCTTGTGTTTCTGCCGGTGCGGCGTCACGCCTTCCAGGCACTCGCGCCAGCTGTGATCCGGCTCGTAGCCGAGCTCGATGAGCTTGTCCGCCACCGCCGGGTGCGCGTCCAGCTGATCCCGGATCCGCGGCAGGTGGTCCTTCCAGGCTGCCACCCGGCTCGGGTCGAGCCCGCGCGCGCCGCCGAGCGAGATTCCGGCCTTGTCCGGCACGTCGGCGCCTTCAGGATAGTTCGCGAACTCGCGCCGGCGGACGAGAAACGGGAAACGCGCCTCGATCCGCTCCTGTACCTGCTGTGGACTCCGCAGCAGATCCTCGTAGCGCAGGGTCAGCCAGCGGGGATGATCGGACAGACGCTCGATGGCGTTCTGATACTCGAGCCACCGGCCGAAGCCCGAAAAGTAGACGTCGGGAAACTTCGCGTGCCGGCTGGTAGCCATGGCCCGGGGATCCCGCACCATGGCGATCACGAAGAGCTTCTCGTCCTCGAGGAACGCCCGCTCGATGCGGATGGTGTCCGGCGGTTTCTTGGTCAGATACAGGCGTTCGCCCGCGGGGATCGGCCGGAACAGGGGCGCTTCGTGCTCGCAGCGGCCGCTGAAGTCGTAGGCATACCAGAGCAGCTCCATCATGAGCGTGGTGCCGCTCCGGTAGCAGCCCACCACGTGCACGCGCAGCGGCCGCTCGGCGTGCTCAGCCATTGAACGGGTCCATCTTGTGCGTATCCAGGCCTTTGTCGCGGGCAAACTGTTTCGCGGCCTTCGCATTGCCCAGATTGTTCTGGGCCAGGGTGGAAAGTGCCGTGTAGGCCACCCACTCGGCGGAGACCTCGAAGTACTCACGGAGCACGTGGCGGTCCTCGGACAGACCGAAGCCGTCCGTGCCCAGCACTTCGTAGGGTCCCGGCACCCAGCGGGCAATGGAGAGCGGCAGTGCTTTCATGTAGTCGCTGGCGGCGACGAACACGCCTTCCTCGTCCTTCAGAAGCTCAGCGACCAGCGGCTTGCGGCCGGCTTCGCCCACGCTCATGCGCTGTTCCCGCTCGGCCGACATGCCTTCCCGCATGAGCTCGTTGTAGCTGGTCACCGACCAGAGGTTGCTGGCGATGCCGAGTTCTCTGAGATATTCCCTGGCCTTCATCACCTCGGTCATGATCGCGCCGGAGCCGAACAGGTTCACCGTGGCGCCGGCCTCCCGCTCGAAGCAGTACATGCCCGCCAGCACGCCGGCTTCCACTTCCGCCCGTATCGCCGCATCCTCGGGCAGTGCCGGCATGGGCTGGTTCTGATTGGTGACCGTGAGGTAGTAGAAGACGTCCTGCTGTTCCCCGTACATGCGGCGGATGCCGTCCCGGACGATGAGCACGAGCTCGTAGGTGAAGGCCGGGTCGTAGCTCTTCATGTTCGGCACGGTGGAGGCGATCAGGTGCGAATGCCCGTCCTGGTGCTGCACGCCTTCTCCGTTCAGGGTCGTTCTGCCCGAGGTGCCGCCGAGCAGAAAGCCCTTGCACATCATGTCGCCGCAGGCCCAGACCATGTCGCCCACCCGCTGAAAGCCGAACATGGAGTAGAAGATGTAGAAGGGGATCATGGGCACGCCGTGGTTCGCATAGGCCGTGCCCGCCGCGAGGAACGAGGCCATGGCGCCCGTCTCGCAGATGCCTTCCTGCAGGATCTGGCCATCCTCCGCTTCCCGGTAGGGAGCGATGGTGCCCGCATCCACCGGCTGATAGCGCTGACCGGCCGGCGAATAGATCCCCGCCTGGGGAAAGAGTCCATCCATGCCGAAGGTGCGTGCCTCGTCGGGGACGATGGGCACGATGAAGCGGCCGAGCTGCTTGTCGCGCAGCAGTTTCGAGAGCATCCGGACCACCACCATGGTGGTGGAGACCGTTCGGCCCGAGTCGCCGGTACCGGCCAGCAGATCGTTGAAGAGTTCGAGCGCCGGCGGGTCCAGACGCTCACAAGCCACCCGACGTACCGGCAGGAAGCCGCCCAGGGCTTCCCGGCGGGCCATGGCGTACCGGACTTCCTCGGAATCCTGCGGCGGCTCGTAGAACTCCGCCGCCAGCACCGCGGACTCGTCCAGCGGAATGTCCAGGCGCTTGGCGAGCTCCTTGCGTTCCGCCGCCGAGAGATGCTTCTTCTGATGCACCGTGTTCGATCCTTCGGTGCCAGGACCGAGGCCGTCGCCTTTCACGGTCTTCAGCAGAACCACGCACGGCTTGCCTTCCACCTTGGCCGCACGCTCGAAGGCCGCATAGATCTTCTGGTGGTCCTGACCGCCGCGCTTGATCGAACGG
Organism: Gammaproteobacteria bacterium; assembly: GCA_030425195.1. GTDB lineage: Bacteria > Pseudomonadota > Gammaproteobacteria > Pseudomonadales > Azotimanducaceae > SZUA-309. Next base: position 14,780 of record JAUIAV010000010.1, read on the forward strand.
ATCTCCTCGTCCGAGAGCGTCTTCATCAGCTCCTTGAGCGCCGGCGAGGTCTCCACCCAGTGCTCCCGGACCCAGTCGCCGGGCGACACCGTGTACATCTGATAGTCGCCGTCCACCGCCTGTTCCATCCGTTCCTGCAGGATGCCGTCCTCGTCCCGGGCAAACAGCGGATCCCAGCCGCCGCCCCAGATCACTTTGATCACGTGCCAGTCCGCACCCCGGAACGACCGCTCCAGCTCCTGAATGATCTTGCCGTTGCCGCGCACCGGGCCATCCAGCCGCTGCAGGTTGCAGTTGATCACCAGCACCAGGTTGTCGAGGCCTTCCCGGCTGGCGATGTTGATGGTGCCGAGCACCTCCGGCTCGTCCGCCTCGCCGTCGCCGATGAAGGTCCAGATCTTGCCGCCGTTGTCCGGCTTGAGACCCCGGCTCTCCAGGTACTTGGTGAACCGGGCCTGATAGATGGCGCTCGGTGTGGACAGACCCATGCTGGCGGTGGGCATCTGCCAGAATTCGGGCAGCCGGCGCGGGTGCGGATAGCTCGGGAGTCCGCCGCCTTCCGCCAGCTCCCGGCGGAAATTGACCAGCTGGGTCTTCGTCAGACGGCCTTCGAGGAAAGCCCGCGCATATACGCCGGGTGCCGTGTGGGCCTGAAAGTGCACCTGATCACCGCCGTAATGCTCGCTGGCGGCCCGGAACACGTGATTGAATCCCACCTCCATCATGGTGGCGGCCGAGAGATAGGTGGCGATGTGGCCGCCGACCCCGGACCCGGAGTCGTAGGCCTGCAGCACCATGGCCACCGCGTTCCAGCGGATGATGTTGCCGATCCGGGTCTCCAGCTCCACGTTGCCCGGATAACGGGGCTGCTCGCGCACGTCGATCGTGTTCTTGTAGGGCGTATTCAGGGCCGCATCGGTAAGCAGGAGCCCCCGATGCGAAAGGTGGGACTGCAGTTTCTGCAGGAGGGCGACCGCGCCTTCACCGCCGCGCTCCTTGAGCACGTCGTCAATGGCCTCGATCCATTCCTCCACCTCCTGATTCCAGGACGCGTCCTGTATCAGGGTGGCCTCCTGATTCCAGGCCGGGTGCCCTTTGCCGTCTGCTGCTTCCGCCAACTGTCCGTCCTGCTGATGCCGGGTATCGTGCTCATCATAATGGGCGCCGGTCGGGGGGTACATTCTCGCCGGACGGACCGTGCGAGGCTCTGCAAACTCCCCGCCGGACCGGTAAACTCGGGCGCGGGTGGGAATACCAGTCAGAGGGGTTTCATGATTCATTCCAGCAGTTCGAGCGCTCCGGCGCTTCTCCGGTCGTCCGTTTTCAGCGCCTTCCTTCTTCTCATGCCCGGCTGCGGCGAGCAGGCCGCCGCACCGGAGCCGGCGGTGGAGACCGGCGCCGCCGAGCCGGCCGCGGCCGCCGGCACGGTGCCCGGGCGGGCGGATGCCATCCGGGCAGCCACCGCCGACATCAACGGCAGGCGGATCAGCAATGCGGACGCGGAGCCGGGTAACTGGCTGTCCCATGGCCGGACCTACGACGAGCAGCGATTCAGTCCGCTGAACGACATCAACACGGAGACGGTGAAGGACCTGGGCCTGGCCTGGTACTGGGACACCGGCACCAAGCGGGGCCTCGAAGCCACACCCATCGTCGTGGATGGCGTGATGTTCTCCACCGGGTCCTGGTCCGTGGTCTGGGCTCATGACGCAAAAACCGGCGAGCTGCTCTGGACCCATGATCCCCAGGTTCCCCGCGAGTGGGGCAAGAACGCCTGCTGCGACGTGGTGAACCGGGGCGTCGCCATCTGGGAAGGGCGGATCTACTCCGGCACGCTCGACGGCCGGCTGCTGGCGCTGGACGCGGGTACCGGCGAGCTGATCTGGGAAGTGCAGACCACGGATCGGGAACGCCCGTACACCATCACGGGCGCACCGCGAATCGTCAAAGACAAGGTGGTGATCGGCAACGGCGGCGCGGAATACGGCGTGCGCGGGTACGTCACCGCCTATGACACCGCCACGGGTGCCGAAGCCTGGCGCTTCTACACCGTGCCCGGTAATCCTGCGGATGGTTTCGAGAACGAGGCCATGGAGAAGGCGGCGGCCACCTGGCGCGGCGGCAAATGGTGGGAAGTGGGCGGCGGCGGCACCGTCTGGGATTCCATGGCCTACGACGACGAGCTCAACCTGCTCTACATCGGGGTCGGTAACGGTGCGCCCTGGAACCGCTACATCCGTTCCCCGGGCGGCGGCGACAATCTGTTCGTTTCCTCCATACTCGCGCTCAATCCGGACAACGGCGACCTGGTCTGGCACTACCAGACCACACCCGGCGACACCTGGGACTACACGGCCACTCAGCACATGATCCTGGCCGACATCGAGATCGACGGCGCGCCGCGGAAGGTGATCATGCAGGCGCCGAAAAACGGCTTCTTCTACGTGCTCGACCGCACCAGCGGCGAGTTCATCTCGGCGGAGGCGTACGTGCCGGTCACCTGGGCCAGTCACGTGGACCCGGAGTCCGGCCGGCCCGTGGAGAATCCGGACGCGCACTATGCGAACGAAGCCCGGGAGATACAGCCCGCGCCCTATGGCGGCCACAGCTGGCATCCCATGACCTACAGCCAGGATACGGGGCTCGTCTACATTCCGGCGCTCGAGCTCAGCTTCAGCTACGCCCAGGACAACGCCTTCAAGTACAACCCGGACGCCTGGAACACGGGCGTGGACTTCAACGAGCTGGTGCCCACCACCGACCCGGACGAGATGCTCGAGGATCTCAAGGCCGTCCGCGGCCACCTGGCAGCCTGGGATCCGGTGACCCAGCAGGAAGTCTGGCGCGTGCAGCACCCGGGCAGCTGGAACGGCGGCCTCCTGTCCACTGCCGGTAACCTGGTCTTCCAGGGGCGCTCGGACGGCTACTTCGCCGCCTACACCGCCGACACCGGCGAGCTGGTCTGGGAGTATCCGGTCGGCACCGGCATCATCGCAGCACCGGTCGCCTATACCGTGGACGGCGAGCAGTACGTGGCCGTGCTGGCCGGCTGGGGCGGCGTGTTCGGCATTGCCTCAGGTGCGCCCCGGCACAGGAACAACGTGCTCACGGAAGGACGGATTCTCGCCTTCAAGGTCGGGGGCCAGACCGAGCTGCCGCCGGTGGACGTCACCTTCGTCGAGATTCCCGAGCCGCCGGCCATGGCGTACACGCAGGAGCAGGTGACTCTCGGCCAGACTCTCTATCACGAGAACTGCGCGGTCTGTCATTCCCCTGGGCTCGTCGCCAGCGGCGCCGGTGTGCCCGATCTGCGTTACTCGGATGCGAGCGTGCATGCCTCCTGGGATGCCATCGTTCGCGGCGGCGCGTTCGCCGGCAGAGGCATGGCGAGCTTCGCGCACGTGGTGGACGAGGCAGGCGCCGAGGCGATCCGGGCCTATGTCATCAACATGACCCGGGCAACCATCGGTCTGTGCGAGAGCGACTACCGGAAGAACTTCCCGGAGCTGCTCGACACCGCCTGCTCGAGACCCGAGACCAGCGCCGGGCCCTGAAACCGGCGGTCAGGCTGTGCCCGGTCCGGAACGAAAAGGCCGCTCATCGAGCGGCCTTTTTCATGCGCTGTGTTCTGAGGTTCCGGCTACTGGACGACCAGGTCCTGATCCGCCCGGGTGAGGCTCACCGAGATCGGCCGGTGATCCGAGAGCCGGCAGTCGAGCACTTCGAAGTTGTCGATGGCGAGCGTCGGCGATACCAGGATGTGGTCCAGAGCCACGGACGGCCGCCAGGACGGGAACGTGGGGGCTACGCTCTCCGCCGGCCTGAGCGCGGTCTCTGCCAGCGGTGAATCGAACAGCAGGTCGGCCAGGTGAGAGTTCATGTCGCCCATGACCACCACGTGGTCTTCACCGTCGATCAGCTTCTTCACGTACTCGAGCTGCATGGCACGGGAGCGTTCGCCCAGTGACAGGTGCAGGAGCACCACCAGCACGCTGGCACTGCCGAACGGCAGCCGCAGCACGATGGCGCCGCGTCCGGGAATGGCACCGGGCAGACGATGGTCTTCCATGTCCTTCGGCGCGATGCGTGAGAGCAGTCCGTTACCGTGCTGAGCCAGAGGGCCCAGATCCCGGTTCAGCTGGGTATACCAGTAGGGAAACTGTGCACGCTCCGCCAGGTATTCCACCTGATTCACGAAGCCGCTGCGCAGGCTGCCTGCGTCGATCTCCTGCAGCGCCACGAAGTCGTATCCGGCAACCACCTCGGCAATCCGTGCCAGCGTCTGATTGCGTGACTCGTGCGGAAGCACGTGCTTCCAGCCCTTGGTGACATAGTGCCGGTACCTGGTGGTCCGGATACCGACCTGGATGTTGTAGCTCAGAAACCTGAGCGTACAGCGGTCCGTCGCTTCGAGCGCAGCTGGCTCGAAGTGGCTCAAGACGTTGATCTCTGAGGTGCCCGGCGATCTCAGGTCGCCGCGCTTTGACCAGGCGAGCATGGCCGACTGCTCCAATGACCTGGCCAGGAGTTTAGCCGTCCTCGGTACTGCGAAATGTGTACTGTCTGGCACTTTCACCCGCTTGATGTGGATTTATCCAAAGGCTGACCCGGGTCCGCCTAACGGCCGCCGCCGCTGACGTCGCCCATCGCTTCCGGCGTCTCCGGGGGTGGCAGGTCGATGCCCCGTGCTTCCGCCTGTTTGGCCACGAGGAAGTCCACCACTTCCAGCATCATGGCATTGCTGCCCGCCATCTGGCCGTCGGTGCGGAACAGACCGTCGACGATCATGGAAGGTGTGCCCGTGAGACCGTAGGCGCGGCCGTGGGCCTGAGCCTGCTGCATCTTGGAGCGCACGCCGAAGCTCGAGTACACCTGATCGAAGTCTTCCCTGGATACGCCGGCGTAGGTTTCGAACAGGATGGCCATGGCAGCCGGATCCCTGAGGTCCTTGCCCTGCTCGTGAATGGCTTTGAAGATCGGCTCGTGCACCTGTGCGGTCACGCCCAGCACCTCGGCCGTGTAGTAGGCCTGCGCAAAGATGGCCCAGGTCTGATTGAAGATGGCCGGCATCCGCTGAAAGTCCACGCCGCTGCCCTGCGCCGTGTGCCAGGCTTCCACCGCCGGGTCGAACGTCTTGCAGTGAATGCATGCATAGGAGAAGGCCTCCACCACCTCGACCCGGCTGTCATCCGCCGTCTGCACCGGCACGCTGAGCCGCTCGAAGTGCACGCCTTCCTCGAATTCCATCGCCGAGGCGGCCGGAATGGCGACGAGCCAGGCGGTGCCGATCAGCAGGACGGCAAGTATTTTCTGTTGCATGAGACTCACGGTTTTCATGGCATTGATGACTTTCACGAGGTTCCTGATCCACTTCTGGCGCCGGACGATTAGACCGCGGGTGGGGGAATTGGTGCAATCGGCGGTTCGTCCCGGTTGAACCGCCGTCACAGAGAACCGGGGGTGTACGTCAGTGCAGGCCCTGGACGTAATCGGCTACTGCTGCAATTTCCTTGTCAGTAAGGCCGTGGGCCACACCACGCATCATGCCGCCCACGTTCTCGTCCGTGGTGCGCTCACCTTCCCGGTAGGCGGTGAGCTGGGCGATGGTATAGCCGGTCGGCTGACCGCCGATGTGCGGATAGCCGGCAGCCGCGTTGCCTTTGCCGCTCGGCGAATGACAGGCGGTGCAGGCAGCCACGTTCTTCGCCGCGATCCCGCCGCGGAAGATGCGCTCACCCAGGGCCAGCGTCTCGTCGTCACCCTGCGCCTGCCGGATCTTGCCCGGTTTTGCCGCATAGAACGCGGCCAGATTCGCCAGATCCTCATCGCTCTTGCCGGTCAGCTGCCCCGCCATCAGCGGAATGTTCCGGCCACCGTCACGAATGGCCACCAGCTGATTGAGCAGATAGCGCTCGTTCTGACCGGCCAGATTGGGGTAAGTGGGGTCGAGGCCGGTGGCGCCGTCGGCACCGTGGCACGCCGCACAGGCCGCCGCCAGAGCTTCACCTGCGGCAGGGTCACCCGCAGCCTGGGCGGGGGTCCCGATGAAAATCGCAACCACGAGGGTGGCGACTGCGGCCGTAAGGGAATGGAGGGGTCGTGACGCCATTACTGATTTGTCCTATACACTGCAGGTTGACACCCGGCGATTGCCGGCCGCGGATTATATAACAATCCCGGAGCAGGGAGCAGTCCTGCCGGGGCGGTATCAGAGGCACCGAGTGAGCGAATCTCAGAAGGAATCCGACGCGCGCAGATCCGGAAAACCGGCCGCCGACGCCCCGCGCCTGCAGGCCGAATTTCTCACCAGCGCCGCCAGACTGTCACAGTGTCCGCCCGCCGCCGGTCCGGAGATCGCCTTCGCCGGCCGCTCCAATGCCGGTAAATCCTCCGTACTGAACCGGCTCACGGGCAACCGCCGTACCGCCAAGGTCTCGAAACAGCCGGGTCGCACTCAGCTGCTCAACTTCTTCGACGTTCCGGGCACCCGTGGCCGGCTGGTGGATCTGCCAGGGTACGGCTACGCCCAGGCGGGGAAGTCTGCTCAGACCGCCTGGCAGCAGTCCGTGAACGACTATCTCTCCAACCGGGACGCCCTGGCCGGGGTGGTGCTGGTGATGGACATCCGCCACCCGCTGCAGCCGTTCGATCTGGAGCTCATCGAGTGGGCGGACCCGTCCGGACTGCCGCTGCACATCCTGCTGAACAAGGCGGACAAGCTGGGCCGGGGCGCTCAGGGCAAGGCGCTCACCAGGGTACGCCGGGCCATCAAGGGCGCGCCCCTCACCACCGTGCAGGTTTTTTCCGCCTCCAGCGGCCAGGGCCTCCCGGAACTCGTCGCCCTCCTGGAAAAATGGCTGGCAGGAGAACCCGGCTAATCAAAGAGCGTTTTGCGCAGCAAAACTCCAACCCATGGAGCCGAAGTCTCAATGGGCCTCGTCCCAGTTGTCACCCACACCGGCATCCACCACCAGCGCCACGGACAGCTCGGCGGCGGCCGCCATCCGCTCGTTGACCCCGTCCACCACCGCATCCACATCGGGCGCCGCAACCTCGAGCACCAGCTCGTCGTGCACCTGCATGATCATGAGCGCGTCGAGTCCCGACTCCGGCAGCCAGGCATCCACCGACAGCATGGCCCGCTTGATGATGTCGGCCGCGGTGCCCTGCATCGGCGCGTTGATGGCGGTGCGCTCAGCCGCCTGGCGGCGCTGGTGGTTCTTCGAGTTGATCTCCGGCAGGTAGAGCCGGCGGCCGTAGACGGTTTCCACGTATCCCTGATCGTGGGCGACCGCCCGGGTCCTCTCCATGTATTCGGCCACGCCCGGATAGCGGGCGAAGTAGCGGTCGATGTAGTCCTGGGCCAGAGTTCTTGAGATGGACAGCTGCCGGCCGAGACCGAAGGCCGACATGCCGTAGATCAGACCGAAGTTGATGGCCTTGGCATTGCGCCGCTGCTCGGCAGTCACCTCGTCGAGCCCAACCGAAAAAACCTCCGAAGCCGTAGCCCGGTGGATGTCCTGATCGTCGGCGAAGGCTTCGGTCAGCCCCGCATCACCGGACAGGTGCGCCATGATCCGGAGCTCGATCTGCGAGTAGTCGGCGGCGATGATCTTCCTGCCCGGCGGGGCCACGAAGGCCTGCCGGATCTTCCGTCCGTCCGCCGTGCGGATGGGAATGTTCTGCAGGTTCGGATCCGTGGACGAGAGGCGCCCGGTGGCAGCCACCGCCTGGTGGTAGGAGGTGTGTACCCGGCCCGTCTTCTGGTTGATCTGCAGCGGCAGCTTGTCCGTGTAGGTGGACTTCAGCTTCGCGAGACCGCGGTAGTCCATGATCACCTGGGGCAGCTCGTAGTCCCTGGCGAGGTCGACCAGCACCGGCTCCGCCGTGGACGGCGCGCCCTTCGGCGTCTTCTTCAGCACCGGCAGCCCGAGACGTTCGTAGAGCACCTCCTGCAGCTGTTTCGGCGAATCCAGATTGAACTCGCCGTCCGCAAGCTCGTGGGCCCTGGCCCGGAGCGCCTCCATCCGCTCAGCCAGCGCCCGGCTCTGCTCGTCGAGCAGCCCGCCGTCGATCAGCGCCCCCGTGCGCTCCATCCGCGACAGCACGGGCATGAGCGGCATCTCGATCTCCCGGAACACGCGCACGAGACCGGGCTCGGCCTCGAGCCTGGGCCAGAGTACCTGGTGCAGCTGCCAGGTCACGTCCGCGTCTTCCGCCGCATAGTCGGACGCCTGGTCCACGGGCACCTGATCGAAGGTGATCTGCTTGGCGCCTTTCCCGGCGATGTCCTCGTACTTGATGGTCTCCCGGCCCAGATACTTCTTCGCCAGATCGTCCATGTTGTGCCGGCTGGCCACGCTGTTGAGCACGTAGGACTCGAGCATGGTGTCGAATTCGATGCCGTTCACCGTGAGGTCGTAGCGGTCGAGCACGTTCAGGTCGTACTTCAGATGCTGGCCCACCTTCTTCACCGACCCGTCCTCGAGCAGCGGCTTCAGCTTCTTCAGCACGTCGCTGAGCGGCAGCTGGTCCGGGGCGCCGGCGTAGTGGTGGCCCACCGGCACATAGGCCGCCTCGCCCGCCTCGGCACAGAAGGAAAAGCCCACCAGCTCCGCATCCATGTAGGCGAGGCTCGTGGTCTCCGTATCCAGGGCGAACACGCCGGCCGAGCGGAGCCCGGCTAACAGCTCGTCCAGCTCGGCGGCAGTGGCGATGGTCCGGTAGTTGCCTTCCACCGCCTCGGGCGGGCCGGCATCCTCGCCGGCCGCATCCCCTTCGAGCTCCGCAATCCAGGTCTTGAACTCGAACCGTTCGAAGAGCGCTTTCAGTGCCGCTTCGTCCGGCGCCTCGGGAATCAGCGCGTCGATGCCCACCGGCAGATCCAGGTCGCAGCGGATCTCCGTGAGCGTTCGTGAAAGGGGCAGCTGCTCCAGGGCGCCCCGGAGATGTTCGCCGATCTTGCCCTTGAACTCGTCGGCCCTGGCGATGATGGTGTCCAGGTCCTGATGCTCGGCCAGCCATTTGGCCGCCGTCTTCGGTCCCACCTTCGGCACGCCGGGAATGTTGTCCACGCTGTCGCCCATGAGCGCCAGGTAGTCGATGATCTGCTCGGGGGTGACACCGAACTTCTCCACCACACCGTCCCGGTCCATCGTGGTGTCGGTCATGGTGTTCACCAGGGTGACGTGATCCGTGACCAGCTGCGCCATGTCCTTGTCGCCGGTGGAAACCACCGTATCCCGCTTCGCGGCCGTGGCCTGGGCCGCCAGAGTGCCGATCACGTCGTCCGCCTCCACGTCCGGCACGATCAGCAGCGGCAGCCCCATGGCTCGGATGATCTCGTGGATGGGCTCGATCTGCTCCCGGAGATCGTCAGGCATGGGGGGGCGATTGGCCTTGTAATCCGCGTAAAGGTCGTTGCGGAACGTCTTGCCCTTGGCGTCGAAGACCACCGCGATGGGACTGCCTTCGTAGTCCTTGGCGAGCTTCCTGATCATGGCGATCACGCCCCGCACGGCGCCCGTGGGGAAGTTGTCGCTGGTCCTGAGATCCGGCAGGGCGTGATAGGCGCGGAAGAGGTAGGAGCTCCCGTCCACGAGCACCAGGGGTGCCGCAGCCTTCGAAGCCTCTTTTTTCGCCGCCATCTCACCGCCTCCCACTGACTTTGATACCATTCTACTTGAGCCTGAGGATCGTGCGATGGGATCACTGAGAGCACTGGGAGCAACGGATGTTTTAGTCGCCGCCGTCGGCGGCGCTGTGCTGCTCACCGCTGCCGTCACGGTCCGGGCGGCAGAATCCGGCGACATCCGCGGCCCGGACGTCACCATCATCGAAGAGGAAGACCGCACGGTGATGGAGTACCGACAGGGCGGCGTGCTGCGCATGGTCCGTATCGTCCCGAGCTGGGGCAAGCCGTACTATCTGGTGCCCCGTGATCAGACCGCCGGGCACGAGGACCTGGAACGCGCGGACACGCTGCTGCCTACCTGGGTCATCGTCGAGTTCTAGGGAGCCTCTGAACAAGTATGCGCAACGCTGGCTTACAGAGCATTCGAAGATCACGGAGGCTTTCCGCAGGAAGGTCAGTGACCTTTCAAGGGAAGGCGACGCAGAGATTCGGATGCTCTGTAAGCCCCGGAGGGCGCGGCCAGAGGCGCCCCTCTGCCGCGTTGCCGCGCTTGCAAAGGGCTACGGCCATGTACTGCGCGCGGCGCCTTGCAGAGGAACACCTCTGGCCACGCAGCGTTGTGCATACTTGTTCAGAGGCTCCCTAGGAAGCCCTGTCGGATGAACGCCATCACCCAGCTGGACGTGCTCGACCTGGAGCACACCATCGCCCGCTACGGCGTGGGTGATCTGATCCGCTACTGGCCGGCCGTCAACGGCATCGAGAACAGCAACTACTTCATCCGCACTGCCGATCAGGGCCGGGAACGGGAATTCGTGCTCACGATCATGGAGCAGCCGTCCAATGCCGGTGGTGCGTACGTGCCTCTGCTCGATCTGTGCATGGAGGCCGGCCTGCCGGTGGCCGGCATCGTCCGCAATCAGTCAGGGGAGGCCATCGACCGCTATGACGGCAAGCTCATACTCCTGTCCCACCGGTTGCCGGGCAAACACGTCTACAACCCGACGCTGAAACAGGTGGCCGCTCTCGGTCGGTTCATCGCCCGGTTCCACCTCACCACCCGGGGCTGGAATCATCCGGTGCCGGACTATCCCCGCACGGCGCCCTGGCTCGCACACCAGGCGGCGCTGGTCCGCGATCATCTGCCGTATCTGTCCCGGGCCCTGCTCGCGGACACCGTGAGAGCCGTCAGCCACCTGCTGGCCCGGCACGACGCTGCCGATCTGCCGAGCGGCATCATTCACGGAGACCTGTTCCGGGACAACGTGCTGTTCAATGAGCGGGGTCTCACCGGCGTGCTCGACTTTCATCACGCGGCCAGAGGCACGCTCATCTACGATCTGGCGGTGGCCGCCAACGACTGGTGCACGGATTCCACCGGCATGACCAATCCGGACCGGGTGACGGAGCTGCTCCGGGCCTATCACCGCATCCGGCCCCTCAGCCGTGCCGAGCTCCGTCTCTTCCCGGCCTTCGCCCTGTATGGCGCACTCGCTTTCTGGCTCTCCCGGCTGAGCGTGGCCATCGAGCGGGATTCGGGCCGGAGCGTGCGCACCAACAATCCGGAGGAGTTCGAGCGCATCGTCGCCCAGCACCACGCCCACTTCTTCTATCTGGACGAGCGGGCGCTCAACGCCTGAACGGCCTTCAGCCGGCCACCTCCAGCAGAAAGACGGAAAACCAGCCTTTCCGGTCGGTCCAACCGGCCACCTCGGCGAATCCGGCGCCGGCCACCAGCTCGAGAAAATCGGCTGGATCGTACTTGAAGGAATTCTCCGTGTGGATGGCCTCCCCGGCCTCGAAGTGAACGAGCCGGTCACCGATCAGCACATCGTGGCTGTCACGGACGTCGAGGAACATCTGCACCGCGCCCAGGCTCTCGTTGTAGACGGCCCGGTGGCGGAACCGGTCCGGATTCAGATCCGCATGCAGCACCTCGCCCAGATGCCGGATCAGGTTCAGATTGAACTCCGCCGTCACACCCGCCGCGTCGTCGTAGGCAGCTTCCAGTACCGCCGGATCCTTCTTCAGATCCACACCGATGATGAGCCTGGCACCCGCACCCAGCGTCTTCGCCATCCGCTGGAGGAAGCCCACCGCATCGGCCGGCGAAAAATTGCCGATGCTCGAGCCGGGGAAGAAGCCGACCTTGGTCAGACCGGCAACCGGTGGCGGCAGCGCGAAAGTGTCCGTGAAATCGGCACAGGTCGGATAGATCGCCAGATCCGGGAAGTCCCGGGCCAGCGCCTCGGCCATGGCGACCATGTGCTCGCGGGAGATATCCACCGGCACATAGGCGGCCGGGTCCAGCTCTTCGATCACCTTGCGGATCTTCAGGCTCGATCCGGAACCGTACTCCACGATGCAACTCTGCCCGGGTACCCGCGACGAGATGTCTGACAGGTGCGCATCGAAGATCTCGAGCTCCGATCGGGTGAGGTAGTACTCCGGCAGGCGGGTGATGGCCTCGAACAGCCGGGAGCCCTGCTCGTCATAGAAGTATTTGGGGTGCAGGGTTTTCGCCGGCCCGAGGAGCCCTTCGAGCACCTCCGCCTTCACGTCCGCCACGGCCGGTTTCAGATCGAAGACCTGGAAGGGGGCTAAACCCCGTTTTCGTTCAGTTAAGTTGATGCTGCCTCCTTGCTTTCGAGTCTCAATCGCCGTCTCTGGCCAGCCGGATGCCCGTGAACTGCCAGCGGTCCGGCGGATAGAAAAAATTCCGGTAGCTCGCCCGGATGTGGTCGAGGGGCGTGACGCAGGAGCCGCCCCGGAGCACCAGCTGGTTCGCCATGAACTTGCCGTTGTATTCGCCGATGGTGCCCGGCGGGCTCCGGTAGCCGGGATAGGGCGCGTAGCTGCTCGACGTCCATTCCCAGACATCGCCGTAGAGCTGCTGCGGGCCGCTTTCATCACCCGTTACCGAACGGGGATGGAAGCCGCCGCTTTCCACGAAATTACCGGCAACGGGCCGCTCAGCCGCCACCGTCTCCCACTCCGCTTCCGACGGCAGCCGGTATCCCGCCCAGCGCGCATAGGCATCCGCCTCATAGGCGCTCACGTGAGTCACCGGTACGTCGCCGCCAATCGTTGACGCGCCGGTCAGCCGGTACTCCCACCATCCGTCTTCCCCACGTGCCCAGTACAGGGGAGCTGTGATCCCCTTTCCGGTGACCCAGGCCCAGCCGTCGCTCAGCCAAAGTGACGGCGTCTCGTAGCCGCCGTCTTCGACGAAGCTCAGGTACTCCTCACAGGTCACCAGGCGGTTCGCCAGCGAAAAAGGTTCGAGATAGACGCGGTGCGCGGGTGCTTCGTTGTCGAAGTGAAAGCCTTCGCCGTAGCCGTCCGTCGCATGGACACCGACGCTGACCAGACCACCCGGATGCCCGGAAAAGGTCAGCGGACGGCTGGCGCCCACGGGTACCGGATCTGCCGACGTATAAGCAGGCAGCAGCGGGTTGTGGCCGAAGTTGTACTTCAGATCGGTGATCAGCAGCTCCTGATGCTGCTGCTCGTGATTCAGCCCGAGCACGGTGCGATCAATCATCTCCTCGCCGGGCTCCCCGGGCGGCAGCGCTCCCAGCAGCCGGCTCATGGCTGCATCCACGTGCGCCCGGTACTCGAATATTTCCGCCACCGTGGGTCGCGAGAGGTGGCCACGCCGGGGCCGGGGAAAGGGTGTGCCCACACCGTTGTAGTAGGAGTTGAACAGGGTTTCGTAACGTTCGTGGAACGGCTGGTACCCCGGCAGACCGGGGCCCAGCAGAAAGGTCTCGAAGAACCAGCTGGTGTGGGCCAGATGCCACTTGGGCGGACTCGCGTCCTCCATGGGCTGGACCCCGTAGTCTTCGATCTCGAGGGGTCCGGTGAGCGCTTCGGTCTGGCGGCGAACCGCGTGGTAGCGTTCCAGGAGGGTATCCGCTGCGCAGGCAACCGCCGGCGAGTTCGCTCGACGCCCGGGAGATCCTGCTACTGGTCGGCTCAGATCAGAAATTGGCAGCTAGAGATTGAAACGCGGCCGTTATGGTATCAGCTTGCTGCGGATATTTTATGAAGCCGTGGTAGTGGCCCCTGGGATTGAAGATCACGATGTTGGCCGAGTGGTCCACCAGATAACTGTCCGGATCCACACTGCCGTCATCGCCGACGAGGGGCACCTTGCCGAAAGCCACGTTCACCTGTTCGGCAAGGCCGGCCACCGCCGGAATATCGCCGCGCACGCCGATGAAATCGGGCGCGAAGGCCGTGACGTAATCACCCAGGAGTTCTGCCGTGTCCCGCTCCGGATCCACCGAGATCAGCAGGCCCTGAAAGGCGTCGCCACCCAGACTCCGCCGTGCCTGGCCCATGACCGCCATGGTGGTGGGACAGATGTCGGGGCAGTGGGTGAAACCGAAAAAGGCAAACGTCCAGCGGCCTTCGAGGTCGGCCACCGTGAACGATTCACCCGTGTGCGTCTGAAGTGTGAACGGACTGAGCTCCCGGGGCCGGGGCAGGATGAACACGCCCTGCTCCCGGAGCGCTTCCTCGGACAGCACCGGTGTGCGTACCACCGAATAGACGAACAGGCCGACCACGATCGCGATGAAGCCCAGGCACAGGCCTACCGTTTTCTGAAGTCCGGTCATGAGGTTTCAGGCGCTCTCCAGAACGATGGGTGCGGCCTCGCTGGTGAAGCCGGTGCCGATACCGGCAACCACCAGGTAGTGATCCACCAGCAGCACCACGAACAGCAGCCCCAGATAGACGATGGAATACTTGAACATCTCCATGGGCGCCTTCGGATTCCGGTTTCTGAGCAGAACCGCCGCCCAGTAGAGGAAGCCGCCGCCGAGGGCCGCAGCACCCGCGAGATAGAGCAGGCCGCTCATGCCGATGACGAACGGCAGCAGGGAGCCGGCGAACAGAATCAGCGTGTAGAAAAGGATGTGCCATCGCGTGTACGCATCGCCGTGGGTCACCGGCAGCATGGGAACGTCCGCAGACTCGTAGTCGGCTTTGCGGTCCAGCGCCAGGGCCCAGAAATGGGGCGGTGTCCAGGCGAAGATGATCAGCACCAGCAGCAGGGCACCCGGCTCGATGCTGTTGGTCACCGCCGCCCAGCCGAACAGAGGCGGTGCGGCGCCGAACAGGCCGCCGATCACGATGTTCTGAGGTGTGGCCCGCTTCAGGAAGAGGGTGTAGATGAGCCCGTAGCCCACCCAGGAGGCCAGATTCAGCCAGGCCGTGAGCGGATTCACGCCGAAGTAGAGAATGAGCATCCCGGCCACGCCGGTGACTGCCGAGAACATCAGACCCGACCGCGCATCCACCCGCCCGGTGGCAACCGGGCGCTCCCGTGTCCTGGCCATCCGGGCGTCGATCCGGGCATCCGCAATGTGATTGACCACCGCGGCGGAGCCGGCTACCAGCGCGATGCCGGTGAGGCCGAAGATCAGCACGTCCAGCGGCACCATGCCCGGTACGGCCAGGAACATGCCGACCAGCGCACACAGGAGCATGAGCAGGACCACCCGCGGCTTGGTCATCTCCAGATAGTCGCGCCAGGTGGCACGGGTGTAGGTCAGTTCGCTCAAGATTTCGTCCCTCTCTCCGGTACGGATTACCGGGAGCCTGGTTCTTTCGGGCGGCGTATTCTAGCGGAAATCGCTGCCCGGATCTCAGCCTGCCCGGCTCAGCCGATCTGGGAGAGTTTCAGCAGCTTCTTCAGATCCGTGAGCACCGGCTTTCCCGCATCCTCGAACGGATAATGCAGCACCAGATTGCCGATGGGATCCACGATATAGACGCCCTCGCTGAGCGCCGGAAGCGTTCCGGTCAGATGTATGAGGGCCGGATACTCGTCCAGCAGCCCGGGTTCCACACCGGCCCCGGTCACCAGCGCCCGCCGGACCCGGTCCGCATCCTTGTTCAGCAGGATGTGCAGCTGCCGCAGCTGGTGCACGGCCGAGGCGCACGCATCCAGGCACTCCCGCTCCGTCACGACCCACAGCCACCAGGTGCCCCCTTCGGTGAGGGTGCGGCCTTCCGGATCCGTGATCCCGAGTTCGGCCACGCTGACCGGCGGATCCACGAAGCTGCCCTGATTGGTGGTTCCCCATACGCCGCCATCCCGGGCCACATAGAACAGCACATAGGAGCCGCCCAGGGTCAGAAACGCTATCGCGAACATCGTGAGCAGCATCCGGCGGTTCTTCGCCGTTGCCGTCTTCTCTGCTGGAGATCCATCTTCTTTCATCATCGTCTTCTGAACCCGAAAATCACGTATCCAATCGACAGCGCCGCCGCCAGACCGAACCACTGCACGGCATAACCCGTGTGTTTCGACGCCGGCATGTTGAGCGCCACGGGTGCCGGAGCAAACACACCCGGTTGCCCGGCCTCCAGGCGCACTTCCACCGCCACCGCACCCGGCAACTGCTCCACCATGCGCGCCACTTCCAGGCGCTGAACCACCTTCGGCCAGTCCGCCGACCAGGCATCCTCGCCGAACACCGGCAGCAGTCCAAGCTCCGGCCACACCAGCCCGGTGACCGTGACGGCGCCCTCGGGCGTCGTCACCTCCGGCAGCGTGCGTCTGCCGCGGTCGCCGGCCAGAAATCCCCGGTTGAGCAGCCACCGGCGGCCGTCATCGGCAAGAAAACTCGTAATCACCCCGAAACCCACGGCGCCGTCGTGGGTCTGATTATCCAGCAGGAAGCTGCGTTCCGTTTCATATTTCCCGCTCAGCCTGATGCGCTCGAACGGGACGACCTCAGGACCGGGTGCGCGCGCCAGAGCCCCCACCCGTTCCATGAAGGTCTCCTCGAACCGGCGCTTCTCCTCCGCCCGATTGAGCTGCCAGATGCCGAGTGTGAGCACGACCGGCAGCAGCAGCGCCGTGAACAGGCTCATCCGCCAGCCAGGTCGGAACCGTCTCATCCGCCTGCCCGGTCCGCTGCAGTCCGCGTGCTTTTCAGATA
Organism: Gammaproteobacteria bacterium; assembly: GCA_030425195.1. Lineage (GTDB taxonomy): Bacteria > Pseudomonadota > Gammaproteobacteria > Pseudomonadales > Azotimanducaceae > SZUA-309. The sequence continues at coordinate 31,373 of JAUIAV010000010.1, forward strand.
GAGTGTTCTACCTTCGCTGAAGCGGTCAGCCCATCCCACGCACACTGCCCGCCGCACGGCCCGGATATTCCTTCATGCTGTTGAAAACCATCATTCTCATTCTGCTCATCGGCGTCGTCGCCAGTCTGATGACCGGCCTGGTGTTCCTCTTCAAGGACAGCGAGCAGCCCAAGTCCCGGCGGCTGCTCCACGCGCTCGGCGTCCGAATCACGCTGGCCGCCCTGCTGCTCGGCACCATCTTCTACGGTTTCTACACCGGTCAGCTGCGAATGGGAACGAATGCCCCCTGGCACGGACCCACCACAGAGGCGATCTCAACCGGTCAGTGACCGGCTGACGCTGCGGCGAAAAAAAGCGGGCACGAGGCCCGCTTATCAGATCCTGCGATCCGCCGGATCAGAAGATGTAGACGAAGAAGAACAGGCACACCCAGACCACATCCACGAAGTGCCAGTACCAGGACGTGGCTTCGAAGCCGAAGCAGTCATGATGACTGAAATGGCCCTTGATCGCGCGCAGCAGCGCGATGATGAGCATGAAGGTGCCGAGCGTCACATGGAAACCGTGGAAGCCCGTGAGAATGAAGAAGGTGGATCCGTAGATACCGGAAGAGAGGGTCAGACCCAGCTCATCGTACGCATGGAGGTATTCCCATCCCTGCAGAATGAGGAAGACAATGCCCAGCAGGACGGTCAGCGCGAGCCAGCCGATCAGACCACCGCGGCTGTCGTTCTTGAGGGACGTGTGCGCGAAGTGCACGGTCACGCTCGAGGTCAGCAGGATGACCGTGTTCCAGAACGGCAGGTAGGACAGCCAGCTGCCGATGCCGGGCGACGCCATGGACTCGGCCGGGCCCTGAAACAGGCTGTTGTCCGGATTCGCCATCACGGGCCATTCCGAGGAGAACTCGGGCCAGAGATAGTCACCCGTGATGCCTTTCGCGCCTTCGCCGCCAAGCCAGGCCACGGCGAAATTCCGGGCGTAGAATAGCGCGCCGAAGAAAGCGGCGAAGAACATCACCTCCGAGAAGATGAACCAGCCCATGCCCCAGACGTAGGAACGTTTCAGCTGTTCGTTGGCGAGCCCCTGATGATTCTCTTCGATCACCTTGGCGAACCAGAAGAAGAGCACCACGGCCAGGGTCGCGCCGCCGACGTACATCATCCAGGCGCTCGGGTCCTCGTCGGCCTTCACCGCGTTCAGCCAGGTACCGAGCCCCGCCAGCAGCATGAATGCACCAAACGCGACCCACACCGGATACCATCCGTTGTGGGGCACGTAGTAGACCGACTGGTCCGTTTGGCTAGACATCTCTAATCACTCCCGATTTTCGTTCTTGATACAATCGCCGCGGGTGCTGTTCAGTCACCCTGGCACTTGTCAGTTGCTCAGTTGCCGCCGGCACTCCCATGACCGGCCGCTTCGAGCTGCGTCTGACCGCCCGAAAGCTGTGTTATGTCGAAAAGCGCATAGGACAGGGAAATGGACTGCACGTTCGGCGGCAGATCCGAGTCCACGATGAAGCGCATGGGCATTTCCATCTCCTCACCAGGCTCGAGCACCTGGGAGTTGAAGCAGAAACACTCCGTCTTGTGAAAGTAGTCGGTCGCCGTCAGCGGCACCACCGAAGGGACCGCCTGGCCGACCATCCGTTTGTCCGTCGTGTTCTTCACGTAGAAGATGGCTTCGTTGAGCTCCCCCGGATGGACGCGCATGCCGCCCTTGTCGGACCAGAAATCCCAGGTCATGCCTGCGTTGGTGTTGGTGATGAAGTTCACCTTCACCAGCCGGCTCCGATCGACCCGGGTGTCTGCCGGGTCGTACGTGTACTGACCGCCCGTATCGCCGCCGAGACCCGTGATCTCGCAGAGCAGATCGTAGAGCGGGATGAGCGCCCAGCCGAACGCGAACATGCCGACGACGAGGAAGACGAGCTTCCTCACCGTTCTGCCATGCGTGCTGGTTCCGTTTGCGCTCATGGGATCAGGAATGCGCCTCCGCATCGGTGATCTTCGGGGGATGGGTGAAGCTGTGGTACGGCGCCGGCGACGGCAGCGTCCACTCGAGGCCGTGCGCCCCTTCCCAGACCCGGTCCGTCGCGGGCTTACCGGAACGGATGGCCTTGATCACCACGTAGAGGAAGAACACCTGCGAGAAGCCGAAGATGAACGCACCAATGGACGACAGCATGTTGAAGTCGGCGAACTGCAGCGCGTAGTCCGGAATCCGCCGCGGCATGCCGGCCAGTCCGGAGAAATGCTGCGGGAAGAAGGTGACATTCACGCCGATGAACGACAGCCAGAAATGCAGCTTGCCGAGCGATTCGTCGTACATGCGCCCGCACCACTTCGGCAGCCAGTAGTAGACGGCCGCGATGATGGAGAACAGCGCACCCGGCACCAGCACGTAGTGGAAGTGCGCCACCACGAAGTAGGTGTCGTGATACTGGTAGTCCGCCGGGGTGATGGCGAGCATCAGACCTGAGAAGCCGCCGATGGTGAAGAGGATCACGAAGGCGATGGCGAACAGCATGGGGGTTTCGAACGTCATGGCGCCCTGCCACATGGTGGACACCCAGTTGAACACCTTCACCCCCGTGGGCACGGCGATCAGCATGGTCGCGTACATGAAGAACAGCTGTCCCGCCAGCGGCATGCCCACGGTGAACATGTGGTGGGCCCAGACGATGAACGACAGGAACGCGATGGACGCCGTGGCATAAACCATGGAGTCGTAGCCGAACAGCGGCTTCCTGCTGAAGGTCGGAATGATCTGGGAGACCACACCGAAAGCCGGCAGGATCATGATGTACACCTCAGGGTGGCCGAAGAACCAGAAGATGTGCTGGAACATCACCGGATCACCGCCACCGGCAGCGTTGAAGAAGCTGGTACCGAAGTGGATGTCGAACAGCATCATGGTGACCGCACCAGCCAGCACCGGCATGACGGCCAGCAGCAGGTAGGCGGTGATCAGCCAGGTCCAGACGAACAGCGGCATCTTCATGAGCGTCATGCCCGGTGCCCGCATGTTCAGGATGGTGGCGATGATGTTGATGGAGCCCATGATCGACGAGGCGCCCATGAGGTGCACGCCGAAGATGAAGTAGGTCACCGTTTCCGGCGCATAGGTGGTCGACAGCGGCGCGTAGAACGTCCAGCCGAAATTCGGGCCACCGGCCTCCATGAAGAGCGTGGAGATCAGCATGGCGAACGCGAACGGCAGAATCCAGAAAGACAGGTTGTTCATGCGCGGCAGCGCCATGTCCGGCGCGCCGACCATCATCGGCACCAGCCAGTTCGCCAGGCCCACGAAGGCCGGCATGATGGCGCCGAACACCATGATGAGACCGTGGTTGGTCGTCATCTGGTTGAAGAACTCGGGATTGACGAACTGCAGACCGGGCTGGAACAGCTCGGCTCTGATGACAAGAGCGAGCACGCCCCCGATCAGGAACATGGTGAAGCTGAACCAGAGGTAGAGCGTACCGATGTCCTTGTGGTTGGTGGTGAACAGCCAGCGCGCCAGACCCTTGTCCGGGCCGTGATCGTGGTGGTCGTCGTGGGTGGCGTGTCCTGCTTCTACAACTTCACTCATTTCTCAATCCCTCACTGCTGGCTCGACATGAATTCGATGACATCTTTCGGCTGGGTGACGTCATCCGCATCGTTGCCCCAGGCATGCCGTTCGTAATGGGTCACCGCGGCGATCTGGGCCGCGTCCAGCTGCTCGCCGAAGGCCTGCATGGCCGTGCCGTAGACACCGTTGACGATGACGTCGAGATGCGCCTCGCGCGGTCCGGTGGCTATGGGGCTGCCATCCAGTGCGGGGAACACGGGCGGAACGCCCATGCCGTTCGGCATGTGGCAGGAAGCGCAGTAGGTGGCGTACACGGCCTCTCCTTCTGCCATGAGCTCCTCTTCCGTGAATGTCTTGGAAAGCGCCCGCTTGCGCTCTTCTTCTGCCGCCAGCCGCTCGGCGTACCAGGCGTCGTACTCGTCTTCGGGCATGGCGTGCACGACGATGGGCATGAAGCCGTGGTCCTTGCCGCACAGTTCCGTGCACTGGCCGCGGTAGATGCCGGGCTCCGGAACGATGGTCCAGAGATCGTTCAGAATGCCGGGGACCGCGTCGCGCTTGATGCCGAACTCGGGCACCCACCAGGCGTGGATGACGTCTTCCGCCGTGATCAGGAACCGGACCTTCCGGTTGGTGGGAATGCGCAGGGGCTCATCCACGTCCAGCAGATAGAACTCGCCTTTTTCGGCCTGGCCACGAATCTCCTCCTGCGGCGTCGCCAGGTTGGAGAAGAAGTAGAAGGTGGAGTTGTAGTCTTCGTCCAGGTACTTGTACTGCCACTTCCACTGATAACCGCGCACCTCGACGGTCATGTCTTCGCCGCCGGTGTCGTACATGGCGACCAGCACCTGAGTGGCCGGCCAGGCGATGGCGATCAGGATCAGCGTCGGTACCAGGGTCCATGCAATTTCGAGCTTGGTGCTCTCGTGGAACTTGGCGGGCGTCACGCCGGCGGACTTCCGGTGGTGGATGAGCGACCAGAACATGGCACCGAAAACGATGATGCCGATCACCACACAGATCCAGAAAATGTACATGTGCAGGTCGAAGATGGAGCGGCTGATTTCCGTGACGCCCCGCGTCATGTTCAACTCGTCCGCGCCTGCCCCGACTGCGACGAGGGCAAGAACAAACCCGACACATAGCCGGGCCACTGGCGTAAGCCTTCTAATATTCACCTTGGGCACCTTGCGTATCCTGTGAGAATTCTCTGCCGTCGGGCGTGCTCATCCCGCATTCATCCCGCTTTCCTACCACCTTCGCCACCTCCCCAGGTCCCGAGCCGGTGGTGGTTCGGCGACCCGCGATCGGGCTCGCCGATGACGGAACGCCTGCCATCAAGCAAAAATGAGCACGAATGTCCCCTGAGGACACCCCTGACTGGCCGCGCAATTATACTGGCGCGCCACCAGTTAACAATAAAGACGAGGAGAATTGCCCCGCTTTCAGCACGTTAGCGGGTTCTCCTGCACGGAATTTGTTCTGGATCAAGGACGGCCGGTGGCAGATAGGGCCTGAAGGCCCTTCACTCCTCGTCCGAGCCGGAGCGGCCCGGCCTGCCCGGATCCAGAATACGGACGGGCCTGGCGGCGGAAGATTCCGGCTTCTTCAGCCCCCCATCCAGCCGGGTGGCCGGTTCGCGGCTCGCAGAGCTCGACAGGCTGTCCTCATGACCGCAGGCCACGCAGCGGCGGCGCTGATCGCCATCCGTCTCGAGCAGCTGCAGCCGGTCCATGGCGCCACAGGCCGGACAGACCGCACCGGCAATGAACCGGGGCCGGCTCACGCGTCACTCCCGCCGATGCGCGCGCGGATCTGCGCCAGCACGGGCGGCACGTCCGGTAGAACGCCGCGCCAGAGCTCAAAGGCCAGCGCCGCCTGTCCTACCAGCATGCCGAGACCATCCGCCATACCGGCAGCGCCGGCTTCAGCCGCCCAGCGACAGAAGGGCGTCGTCGCACCGTAAACCATGTCGTAGCAGTAGGCGCCCCTGACCAGGTCCGGTGCAATGGAGGGCACGCCGCCGGCAAGGCCCGCCGAAGTGGCGTTCACCACCAGATCGAACGACCCGGTTGCCGTGTCGAAGCCCGTTCCGGCGACCGACCCGTAGCCTGCCTTCCGGAGCCTCTCCGCGAGTGCGGTCGCCCTGGAGACGGTCCGGTTGGCAATGGTCAGCGATCGGGCCGGGCCATCGAGCAGCGGTGCTGCCACGCCCCGGGCGGCTCCGCCCGCACCCAGCAGAAGCACCGAGAGACCCGTTGCTCCCGGCAGAAGCCGTTCCATGTCCATGACCAGCCCTGGACCATCCGTATTGTGGCCCACATAGCCGCCGGCCTCGTCAGGGACGATGGTGTTGACGGCCTCTGCGAAAGCGGCGTTGGCTTCCAGCTTGCCCACCCAGGAGGCGGCTTCACCCTTGAACGGCACCGTCACGTTCACCCCCCGCCCGCCGCCGGCAAGGAAATCCGCCACGGTGCGTGCAAAACCGTCCAGCGGCGCCTCGATCCGCTCATAGGACAGAGACTCGCCGGTCTGTTTTGCGAATGCCGCGTGGATGGCCGGGGACAGAGAATGCGCCACCGGATTTCCCACCACCGCATATCGATCCACCTCATTCCGATCCAACATGAACTCAGCTCCCCCGGGCCCTGATTGTCTCACCGGACAGCCTGCGGATCCTGCTTGCCGCGCCGGGGACCTGCACCGCGCCCGGCAACACGTAATCACCGGCCCCCGGAAAGCCCCTTTCCCGAAGCCCGCCGCGGGCCCGCAGCAGCGAAGTCGGGGCGGGTCGACCGCCCCGGTTGGCCGAGGTGGAAACCAGAGGACCGCCGAAGGCTGCGGACAGCGCTCTTGCCTGGGGATGCCCCGGCACCCGGATGGCGACGCCCGGGTGAGCCCCCGTGATCCACCCGGGAAACCGCCGGTTCGGCAGAATCCAGGTTTCCGCACCCGGCCAGGAGTCCAGCACCCGCTGACGGTCATCCGATGCCAGGGATTCGAGCTCCGAGGCAAACATGTCCGCTGAGCAGCCGATGACGATGAGGCCCTTATCCACGGGCCGGTCCTTGACCTCGAGCAGACGACCGACCGCCTCCGGATCGAAGGGGTCACAGGCCAGACCCCAGACACCTTCGGTGGCATGCATCACCAGCCCGCCGGCTTTGAGCGCACGAACGGCGAGATGGAGGTGCCAGTGATCGAACACCGCAGAAACCGTCCGCAGAGGTTCCCGGGGAAGCCGCCTAGAGCTCGGCCTGGAGCGCCTCGTTTGCTTTGAGCACTTTCTGGCGGTTCGCATCCCGGTCCGCGGCCACCCGCTCCGCCAGCGCCTGATCGGCGATCGCGAGCATCTGGGCCGCCAGGTACCCCGCGTTTTTGGCACCCGCCTTACCCACGGCCACGGTCGCGACCGGAATGCCGCCCGGCATCTGAGCCGTGGACAGCAGCGCATCGAAGCCCGCCAGCGGTCCCGCGTCGATGGGCACCCCGATGACCGGCTTGGTCGTGTGAGCGGCCACGGCACCGGCCAGATGCGCCGCCATCCCGGCCGCGCAGATGAAGACCTCACAGCCGCGGCCGGAAGCATCGGAGACATACGCTGCCGTTTCCGCCGGGGTCCGATGGGCGGAGGAAACCCGCACCTCGTAGCCGACCTCCAGCGATTTCAGCACATCGACCGTCGCCTGCATCACCGGCCAGTCGCTGTCCGAGCCCATCAATATGGCAACGAAACTCATCGAGGTCTCCAGTCAGAAGTTGGAAGGGCGTCGAATATACCCGCCGGCCACACGCTGAACAAATCCCCCCAGCTCCAGCTCCGTCAGCTCGATTGCACAGGCCTCCAGGGGCCGCTGTGCTGCCGCGCTCAGCTCATCCAGCGTCCGCGCGTGCCCGTCGAGCAGATCGAGCAGACGCTGCAGCGAGGCCGAAGCAGGACCGGTCTCAGGTTCTGTCAGCAGCCGCCGAACGCCGGGCATGTCCGCGCCGATGGCCAGCAGCACGTCTGCTGCGTTCTCCACGAGCGAGGCGCCGTTCTTGAGCAACCGGTTCACCCCGCTGCTGCCCGGGAAGCCAGGCGCACCGGGCACCGCCAGCACCTCACGCCCCTGCTCGGCAGCCAGACGGGCGGTGATCAGGGAGCCGCTGCGCGCCGAGGCTTCCACCACCACCACGGCGCGGCTCATTCCGGAGATGATCCGGTTCCGTTCCGGAAACCGGAAAGGCGCAGCCGGCGTGCCGGGCGCATACTCCGAAACGATCAGCCCGCCGGTAGCGAGGATCCGTTCCGCCAGCGGCAGATTGCTCATCGGCTGGACCTGATCCGGGCCGGATCCGAGCACGGCGATGGTCTTCCCGGACGCATCCAGCGCTCCGAGATGGGCCGAAGCATCCACGCCCAGAGCCAGCCCGCTGACCACGACCGCGCCGGCGGCGGCCAGATCCATCGCCAGCTCTCTGGCAAACGCCTGGCCCGCGGCGGTTGCCCGCCGGGCGCCCACTACGGCGACCGCGGGAGCGCAAACGCCTGCCTGACCGCCGCGGCAGTAAAGCACGAGCGGCGCATCCGGAATCTCAGCGAGGAGTTCAGGATAGGCCGGTTCCCCTGTGGCGACGGCAAGGACGCCGGCCGGTTCGAGACGTCTGCGCTGCCGCGCCAGGCGCCCGGGCGAGACCCGGCGGGCCAGGTTTTCAGGCAGGTGTTGGACCAGACCCTCGAGATCCTGCGCATCGCTGAGCCAGGTTCTCAGGGTTTTGCGGTCCAGGTGCTGAAGCTGCAGGGACAGGGCCAGCGCAAAGTCGCTGGATCGGGATTGTTTCGCTGCCGGGTCACCGGGCAGCGGTTCGGGGTCGGGCACGGCGAACGGATGAGTAGCGGCTTCCGATCCATCCTGCCCGCGGACCCATCGGGTCGCTATCAGACATCGGCCGGAAAATGAGCGGGCATATGCCCGCTCAAGGCAGATCAGGGGCTGCGCACCTCATCGTTGACGGCGAGCGGGCGCTCCGTAACCATCACGAGGGCATAGGACAGCTTCTCGAACGTCCGGAAGACCATCAGCAGGCCGGCTCGCTCACTCGGCAGTCTGATCGTCTCATTGGCAATCCGGTCGCGGGCGAGCGCACCCTTCTTGTAGATGGCGAACACGTTGCCCGCCTTGATGCCTTCCCGTTCGCCTCTGTTGAGGACGACCACGTCGAACTGGCCGACCTGAGTGACGCCGCCGAACACGGAGATGATCTGACCGCGCACATCGCCGTCGGGCGCACTGGGGAAGAAGGTGGAGTCCACCCGACGCTCTTCCGTCGGCAGCACACGGTCGCCGATCTGAACTTCTTCCCGGGTATCGCTCATGAACATGGTGGCGATGTCGTTTTCCTGCGAGACCGCCTGGCCGAGCCCGATGTAGGTGGCTTCCCGGCCCAGCACTTCCTGAGTCTCCGGGTCGACGTAGAGCGGACCCCGGCGAACCACGTTGAAGCTCTCGGATTCCGGCAGCACGCCACGCACGTAAAGCCGGTCACCGGCGCCGAGCACCAGTCGTTCGCTGTCGCCCTGGACCACGTACGGCGCCGCGTTCAGCTCTTCCTGCGATACGATCCGGTTCTGCACGAGGAACGCCTGGATGGCATCGAGCCGGATGGTCGGAATCGCCGATTCCAGAGGCTCGTAGCGCACCTGAGGCTCCAGCTTGTCGGTCCCGGGCGTGACTTTCACGGTCCGTCCCGCCTGGCCTCGCTCGAGGACCAGCTGAGGCTGCCCATCCACGTACACCAGAGCGATCTTGTCGCCCGGATAGATCAGATGCGGATTGTTGATCTGAGGGTTGATGCGCCAGATTTCCGGCCAGAGCCAGGGGCGCTCGAGAAACATGCCCGAAATGTCCCACAAGGTGTCGCCCTTCACCACCGTATAGACATCCGGATGATCGGATTTCAGGTAGCGGTTCAGATCCTCTGCCGCATTGCTGGCAACGGCCAGCATGCAAGTGATCAGTCCGATGACGGCGAGCCTTGCTCTTCTGCCATTGCCCATCCAGGCGGTCATGTTCCGAAACATGTTTTAAAGTTCCTTTTTTCTCCGAGCTGCTATCATGGTCAGCTGTTCGGTTTCAGGCCTTTCCTGTCGAAGGATCCTTTCGAGGAGGTCGTGGGAGCTCGGTGAAAGCGGCATTCCAAACGACTTCCGCGGGCGAAAAAGTTTATACTCTTCACAATCTTAGCAGCCTGAATTACACCAATACTAGAGATAGATCACAGAGGTTCGTACTGGCCCTCATTCGAACGGAAACCGCCATCCGGACTGTGCGCGAAGCCCCATAAGCGCGTTGGCACTTCCGGCGAACCTTCCCGCTCATCGACAATCCAACTCTCTCAAGCACCCAACTGAACCCGGCCATGGCTATTCTCGACATCCTCGAATATCCCGATCCCAGACTGCGCACCATAGCGAAGCCCGTCGACCAGGTGGACGATACCGTCCGCGCGCTCATCGACGATATGTTCGAGACCATGTACGACGCGCCCGGTATCGGCCTGGCGGCCAGTCAGGTCGACGTCCACCGACGCATCATCGTCGTGGACGTCTCGGAAAACCGGGATGAGCCGCACGCTTTCATCAATCCCGAGCTCGAGACCTTCGGAGAGACACTGGAAACCGAGGAAGGCTGCCTGTCGGTACCCGGATACTACGAGGCCGTGACGCGCCACGATGGTGTGCGCGTGAGAGCCCTGGACCGGAACGGCGAGCCGGTGGAAGAGACGTTCGAGGGGCTGCTGGCCATCTGCATTCAGCATGAGTGTGATCATCTGGATGGCAAACTGTTTGTCGATTACCTGTCGAACCTGAAGCGTTCGCGCATCCGTAAGAAGCTGGAAAAGAGCCACCGCGTTCGTGCCTGAGCCCGCGCGCATCGGCTTCGCAGGCACCCCGGAATTCGCCGCCACCCTGCTCCAGGGCCTGATCGATAAAGATATTCTGCCGGAGTTAGTACTCACTCAGCCCGATCGCCCTACCGGTAGAGGACGCAAAACCCGGCCAAGTCCCGTTCGTCGGCTGGCTGCCGAACGGGGAGTTCCCGTGGAAGTGCCCGAACGGCTGAAGGGCTTCGATCTGAAACCCTACAGCCTGGATCTCCTGATCGTCGCCGCCTACGGACTCATTCTGCCCGAACACATCCTCGCAGCCCCTCGGCTTGGTTGTCTGAACGTGCACGCGTCTCTGCTGCCCCGCTGGCGCGGCGCCGCTCCCGTGGAGCGGGCCATCATGGCCGGCGACCGGGAAAGCGGAGTCTGCCTCATGCAGATGGATGCGGGCCTGGATACGGGGCCCGTTTACCGCTGCGAATCCCTCGTCATCAGCGAAGAGGAAACCGGCAGCGGCCTTGAGGCGCGGCTCGGGGCACTGGGACGCCGCCTGCTGCTCGAACTGCTCCCGGAGCTCGAGCAACTGGAACCAGTGCCGCAATCTGACGTGGGCGCGACCTACGCGGAGAAGCTCACGCCGGCCGACAGCCGGCTGGACCTGTCGGGTGCGCCCGATCGCGCTGCGCGGCAGGTACGCGCACTGACGGACCGGCAGCCGGTCACGGTTTTCGCCCCGGACCCGGCGGATCCGCACAAACCCGTCCGCGTGCGCTGCCTGGGTGCCGCCCGGGCGGACGCCGATGAAGCATCGCAGGCCTCCGGCCGCATTCTCAGAGTCGACCGGGCCGGTCTCTGGGTGACCTGCGGCCAGGGGGCGCTCTGTATCCCCGAGATTCAGCTCAACCGCGGCAAGGGCACGGCGATGAAGGCCAAGGCTGCCGCCAATGGCTACCCGGAGATACTCCGGGCAGGGCGACGCCTGTTCGCCACGGCGGACGAGGCGATGAACGCAGACACCCGGCGACAGGAGTCCTGACCCTGGCCGGCGGCGCCACCGAACGGGCCAGGGCCGCACGGACCCTGAACGCGATCCTGAAGCGGGGGAAGACTACCGACCAATCGTTCGGTACAACCAAAGAGCCCACCCCGCTGGAGACCGAGATCGTCTACGGGGTCCTGCGTCACTATTTCTCGCTGGAATCCGTCATCGATGCCTGCCTGGACCGACCACTGCGAAGCAAAGACCAGGATATATGGGCTCTGCTCTTAGTTGGCGCTTACCAACTTCGTTTCATGCGGATCCCAGACCATGCGGTCATCAACGAGACCGTCGCCGCTACGCGGGCTCTGAAGAAGCCCTGGGCTCGCGGTCTGGTCAACGCGGTCCTGAGGAAAATCGCGGCGGATGACAACGCACCCGAACGTTCGGTCGAACTGCCTGAATGGCTCCAGGCAGCCATCGAGGTTACCTTTCCTGAGCAGGCCGACGCACTGACCGCGGCGACCACGGAACGCGCCCCCATGTCCCTTCGGGTCAATGTGCGCCGGACGACGCCGGAAGCCTACCGGTCCCGCCTGACCGGCGCCGGTATCGCTTTCGAGACGGGCTATCTGCCCGAGCATCTGGTGCTCGACAGACCCGTGCCCGCCCGCGATCTGCCCGGTCATGCACAAGGCCTGGTTTCGATTCAGGATGCAGGCGCTCAGCTGCTGACCCGGCTGCTGCCGGAAGGGCTCGACCCCAGGGCGCGAATTCTCGACGCCTGCGCGGCACCGGGAGGAAAGCTGTTTCAACTGGCCGAACGGCTGCCAGACGCTGAGCTCGTCGGCGTCGAGCGCTCGCCCGAGCGCCTGACCACGCTCCGGCAGGAAGCAGAACGGCTCGGTCATGGCGCCGTTCAGCTGGTTCAGGGCGACGCTACCGGTCGGGACTGGCCCGGCTCGGAACAATCCTTCGATCTCATTCTGCTCGACGCGCCCTGCTCCGGCACCGGCACGCTGCGCCGGCACCCGGACATCAAAATCCTGCGCAGGCCGGAGGATCTCGACAGCTATCACGCACTGCAGCTGTCTCTGCTGACCAACCTGTGGCCGCTGGTGAAGCCGGGCGGCACGCTCATCTACTGCACCTGCTCGCTGCTGACCCGGGAAAACGACGAGGTAATCGATGCCTTTCTCGAAACGCCGCACGCCGAGGGGCAGCCGCCGGCACCGGCCGGGAACCTCGACCTGCCCACCGGGGTACCCACACGGCACGGCTGGCAGCTGCTGCCGCTTCCGGCAGGAACCGACCCGCCCAATCTGAGCGTGGATGGTTTTTACTTTGCCCGTATGACCCGGCGGGAGAAAGCGCGTTAAGATGCGCGCGCCATGAAGATTCTCATCATCGGCGCCGGTCAGGTCGGCGGCACCCTGGCGGCGAACCTGGCAAGCGAAGCCTTCGACATCACCCTGGTCGACAACGACGAGTCGGTGCTGCAGGAGCTGCGTGACAAGCTGGACATACAGACCGTCAGAGGCTGGGGTTCCCACCCGGACGTGCTCCGTCGCGCCGGTGCGGACGACGCGGACATGCTGGTGGCCGTGACCTCCTCCGACGAGGTGAACATGATCGCCTGCCAGGTCTGCTATTCCCTGTTCCGCACGCCAACCAAGATCGCCCGCATCCGCGGCACCGCTTACCTCACGCGGGAGGGGTTCTTCTCTCAGGAGCACATGCCCATCGACGTGCTCATCAATCCCGAGCAGGTGGTCACGGACAACGTCCGGCAGCTGCTCGAGCATCCGGGTGCGCTGCAGGTACTCGACTTCGCGGACGGCCGGGTACAACTGGTGGCGGTGAAGGCCTACTACGGCGGACCGCTGGTGGGTCAGGAACTCTCTTTCTTCAAGGAACATCTGCCGAAGGTGGACATGCGGGTGGCCGCCATCTTCCGACGCGGCGAGGCCATCGTCCCTACCGGCACCACGGTGATCGAGGCGGACGACGAAGTATTCTGCATCGCTGCCGCCGAGCACATCAATGCCGTCATGGCGGAGCTCAGACGCGTCGAACGTCCGTTCAAGCGGATCATGATCGCCGGCGGCGGCAACATCGGCACCTCGCTGGCCCGGGCCATCGAACCGTACTTTTCGGTCAAGGTGCTCGAGTACAACGCCGGGCGCTGTGAGCAGCTCGCCGAGATGCTGAACAACACCGTGGTGCTGAATGTCAACGCCACGGACCGGGATCTGCTGCTCGAGGAGAACATCGAGCAGTGCGACGCTTTCTGCGCGGTGACCAATGACGACGAGGTGAACATCATGTCGTCATTGCTCGCCAAGAAGCTCGGGGCAAGACAGGTCATCACCCTGATCGGGAAACCCGCGTACGTGGATCTCGTCCAGGGCCACGACATCGACATCGCCATCTCTCCGCAGATGGCCACCACCAGTTCCCTGCTCAGCCATGTCCGTCGCGGCGATGTGGTGAAGGTGCACAGCCTTCGCCGTGGTGCTGCCGAAGCACTCGAAGCCATCGCGCACGGGGACGAGAAGAGCTCAAAGGTGGTCGGTCGGGCCATACGCGATATCGACCTGCCGAAAGGCACCAGCATCGGCGCCATCGTACGGGGCGAAAAGGTGATCATCGGCCACGACAACGTGGTGATCGAATCGGACGACCACGTCATTCTGTTTCTGACCGACAAGCGTCAGGTGGCAGCGGTCGAACGTCTGTTCCAGGTCGGCCTGACTTTCTTCTAGGACATGCATCTCCCCGTCATCCTGCGCGTCACCGGCATTCTGCTGATGCTGTTCTCCACCATGCTGGCCATGCCCATGCTGGTGGCCTACATCTACAGCGAGGATACCTACGCGACCTTTCTCTCCGGTTTCGGCATCACCCTGATCACGGGTGCCGCGTTCACGCTGGCCGGACGGGGACAGCGGGAGCTCAGAAGCGGTGACGGTTTCCTCATCACCGTGCTCTTCTATCTCGGTCTGGGGCTGTTCGGCTCGATCCCCCTGTATCTCGCCGAGGCGACCGACCTCAGCCTCACGGACGCGGCGTTCGAATCTCTGTCAGCACTGACCACCACGGGTGCTACGGTGATTGCCGGGCTGGACGAGCTGCCCAAGTCGCTGCTCTTCTATCGCCAGCTTCTGCAGTGGTTCGGCGGCATGGGCATCATCGTTCTCGCCGTCGCCATCCTGCCCATGCTCGGCATCGGCGGGATGCAGCTCTACCGGGCGGAATCGCCGGGACCGGTAAAGGACAACAAGCTTACGCCGCGGATCACCGAGACCGCGAAAGCGCTCTGGTATCTCTATCTCAGCATCACAATCGTCTGCACGCTCTGTTACTGGGCGGCAGGCATGTCTCTGTTCGACGCCATCTGTCACAGCTTCTCCACCGTTGCCATCGGCGGTTTCTCCACCCACGATGCCAGCATCGGCTACTTCGACAACCCGGCGGTCGAGATGGTGGCCATCGTCTTCATGGTCATCGCCGGAATCAACTTCGGTCTGCACTTCATTGCCATAAACCGCCGCAACCCCATGCTGTACTTCCGCGACCGGGAAGTCCGCGCGTATCTGTTCGTGCTTTCGGTAGTGGCCGTCATCGTCTGCTGGGTGCTCGGGCGGAACCCCGAGGCCTCCTCGGCGCCCATCCGCGAAGGGGTCTTTCACGCGGTGAGCATCGCCACCACCACGGGCTTCGCCACCACCAACTTCAGCCTCTGGCCGTCCGTGGCGCCCATCATCCTGCTTTTCGCCGCGTTCGCCGGCGGTTGCGCCGGTTCCACCGCCGGTGGCATCAAGATCATCCGCGTGCTGCTCATCTATCTGCAGGGAGCGAGAGAGATCCGCCGCCTGATACACCCGAACGGCGTCTTTCCCGTGAAGCTCGGCAGGCAGAAAGTTCCCGACCGGGTCATCGAAGCGGTCTGGGGGTTTTTCTCCGTATACGTCATCGTCTTCCTGACCATGGTGACCGCGGTGATGCTGCTGTCCGATCTCGATTTCATCACCGCTTTCTCGGCGGTGGGTGCCTGCCTGAACAATCTGGGTCCCGGCCTGGGGGCAGTGGCGGAAAACTATTCGGCGCTGGACGCTGTCGTGAAATGGGGGCTCATCTTCGCCATGCTGCTCGGCCGCCTGGAGATCTTCACCCTGCTCGTGCTCTTCACCCCGGCTTTCTGGCGCCGGTGAGGGAAGCGGAGTCCGCCGGCCGGATCAGTAAGGGTCCGGTGTCCCTTGAGGCGGTTTCTTGAAGCGCTTGTATTCCCACTGATACTGAGCCGGGTCCTGCTGCACCAGCTTCTCGATGGCCGCGTTCATGGCGCTGACGGACTGCTCCACGTCCTCTGAATGAATCGCGGCATCCACCTCGTGGAAGGCGATGCGGAAACCGTCGTCGTCCCGGGTGCAGGTGCCGAGCACCACCAGCGGATCCGTGCTGCGGATGAGCCGGTGCGCGAACGTCATGGTCAGCGCAGGGCGATTGAAGAAAGGCGCATAGACACCGGCGCTGCGGGCGGGAACCTGGTCGGGGAGGATGCTCACCGGCTTGCCGCGTTTCAGTGCCTGAAGCACGCCCCGCACGCCCTGGGCATCGATGGGCAGGAGGGTAGCGCCGGTCCGTTCCCGGCTCTCGCGGATCATGGCATCGATGCTCGCGATCTTCGGCGGATCATAGAGCGCCATGAAACCATAGCGTCCGAAGTAGAGGGCGAAAAGCTCCCAGTTGCCGTAGTGCGGTGCCAGCACCAGGATGCCGCGATGCTCGTCGAGCGCCTTCTGCAGAGGCGCGAAACCGTCCACGCCCCTGATCAGCGACCGTATCTTTTCCTCCGGCCACCGGAAGGTGATACCCGCTTCCGCCAGGAGCCGTCCGGTGTGACGGAGGCTTTCCTGCGTCAGCGTCTTCCGCTGCGCGTCCCGCATTGCCGGAAAGCAGTACTTGAGATTGATCTCGGTGTTCTTCGCCGAGCGGGTACCGAAGAGAAAATTCAGATTGCCCATGGCGTTGCCGACGGTCCGGGTGGCGCTGTAGGGCAACAGCGCCATCAGACCGACCCAGAGCCGCAGCAGTATGGGGGCTAGAGCGTCCAAGATGCGGCGATTGTGCCGCAACGCTCGAAGGCGGGGCAAGACGTGAGGTGATCGTTCACCAGACCGGCACTCTGCATGAAGGCGTAGCAGGTGGTCGGTCCCACAAAACGGAATCCCGCTTTCTTGAGGGTTTTTGCCATCTGCCGGGATGCCTCCGTCTCCGAAGGCACCGCGCGCAGGGTTCTGAAGGCGTTCTGCCGGGGACGGCCATCCACGAACGACCACAGCAGCGGCGCGAACTCGCCCGGCATGTCCGCGACCAGTCTTGCGTTCCCCACCATGGCCTCTATTTTTCCTCTGTGGCGGATCACGCCGGGATCTTCGAGCCATTCGTCGATTTCCGCCGTGGTCGCTTCCGCCAGGCGCACCGGATCGAAGTCATGGAAACGGCTGAACATGTGGGGCCGCTTCTTGAGAATCGTCAGCCAGGAAAGTCCGGCCTGCATACCTTCCAGGACGAGCCGCTCGAACAGGGCCTGCTCGTCAGCCACCGGTACGCCCCATTCCTGGTCGTGATAGGCGATGTAATCCGGATCCGACGTGCACCAGTCGCAGCGCCGGTCAGCGGATGCCGGTTTCTCTCCCGCCATCGATTTTGACCCCGTACCCCATATCCCGTATGTTGCGCCGCGATTGTACCGGAGGTGGAACCGGCGCAGGTGTGCAAGCTCATACTCCTGGATCGGGACGGCGTGATCAATCAGGACTCCGACGCATTCGTCAAATCCGTCGATGAGTTTCTTCCGCTGCCCGGATCCATCGATGCCATCGCGGACCTCTGTACCGCGGGTTTCCGCGTCGCCGTGTGCACCAATCAGTCCGGCGTCGGCCGCGGCCTGCTCACGGAAGCCGAACTCGGTCGGATCCACAGCAGGCTCGAGAGGCTGGTCACTGCCGCCGGCGGTCAGATCGATGCGATCCGGTACTGTCCTCATCTGCCTGACGCCGGCTGTGACTGCCGCAAGCCTGCCCCGGGTATGGTCCTGGCGCTGCTGGATACCCTCGGAATCGCCGCGGAAGACACGGTGGTCGTCGGGGATTCCATCCGGGATCTCCAGGCCGGCCGGGCGGCCGGCTGCCGCACGGTTCTGGTTCGGACGGGCAACGGTCAGCGCGTGGAAGCTGACGCCAGGCGGGAAGGTTTTCGGGAAGTCTTTGAGGATCTGGCCGAGTTCAGCAGAGCCGAGATCCTCAGGCGGAATGCGGCCTCCAGGGTGCAACATTGAATATGTTGCGGTCGGTGCTTTTCTATCTGGGCTATTCCCTGGCCACTCTGATCTGGGGCACCCTGTCCGTTCTGGTCGGCTGGGTGCTGCCCACCAGGCCGCGGTTTCTGTTCATCATCGGCGCGTGGACGCGCATCTGTCTCTGGTGGCTCAAGGTCACCTGCGGTATCCGCGTGGAAGTCAGTGGCCGCGAGCACATTCCCGATACGCCCTGCGTGGTGCTGTGCCGACACGAAAGCACCTGGGAAACCCTGTTTCTGCAGACTCTGCTGGCACCCCAGGCAACCATCATCAAGCGTGAGCTGCTCTGGATCCCTTTCTTCGGATGGGCGTTTGCACTGAACAAACCCATCGCCATAGACCGGGGCACTCCGCGCAGCGCACTCAAACGGCTGATCTCGGTCGGGCGGTCGCGCCTGTCCGAAGGCATCTGGGTGGTGCTGTTTCCGGAGGGCACCCGCATGCCGCCGGGCACCATGGGCCGCTTTCAGGTGGGCGGTTCCGCACTCGCAAGTGCGGCCGGGGCGGATGTGCTGGTGATTGCGCACAATGCCGGTGACTGCTGGCCGGCGCATGCGCTGGTCAAGACGCCCGGCACCATCAGCGTGCGCATCATGCCCCCCATCCGAACGATCGGTCTGGACACCAAGGCCATCACGGCTGCAGCGGAAACCCTGCTCGCGGAAGGCCAGCAGACCCTGCCGGGCAGAAATCCTGCGAACGAAACGCCCATCTGAGCGAAGATTCAGACGTCCAGGTTAACCACCGTCAGGGCATTGGCCTCGATGAATTCCCGGCGCGGCTCCACCTGATCGCCCATGAGGGTGGTGAACATCCGGTCCGCCGCAATGGCGTCATCGACGCTCACCTGCAGCATACGCCGCACTTCCGGGTCCATCGTGGTCTGCCAGAGCTGGTCCGGGTTCATCTCACCCAGTCCTTTGTAGCGCTGGATGTCCACACCACGCCGGGCTTCAGAAAGCAGCCACGCATAGGCCTGGCCGAAGCGCGTAACGGATAGCCGTCGATCACCGCGCTCGATGAAGGCGCCATCTTCCAGCAGCCCCTGAAGCTTCCCGCTCATGGCGGCAATGCCCCGGTACTCTGCCCCGATGAAGAAACCGTGAGGGAGAGGGAACGTCTCGGTGATACCCCGGATCTGCAACTCCACCCGGGGACACCAGGTCTGGTGCTCCACATCGAGCTCTACCGAAACCCTGGCATTTTCAGACGCCAGACGGGTCTGTAAGCGCTCACTCCAGGCCCGCATGCCCGATTCGTCATGCAGGGCGTCCAGGTCCAGCGCTTCCAGGTCGATCAACGCCTCGGTGACCACGGTGGGATAAACGCGGCCCATCTTGGCCAGCCTGGCCAGAAGCGTTTTGTACTCGGCGGCCAGCCCGGCGAGGGCTGCCTCTTCGATGGCCGGGGCATGCGCATTCACATGCAGACGCGCGCCATCCAGCGCCATCTGCAGGAAGTAGGCATTGAGTTCCTCGTCATCCTTGACGTAGCGCTCCTGCTTGCCTTTCTTCACCTTGTACAGCGGCGGCTGAGCAATATAGACGTGACCGCGCTCCACCAGCTCCGGCATCTGGCGGAAAAAGAACGTGAGCAGCAGAGTGCGGATATGCGACCCATCCACATCCGCGTCCGTCATGATGATGATGCGGTGATAACGCAGCTTATCCGGATCGAATTCGTCCCGGCCGATACCGCAGCCGAGCGCGGTAACCAGGGTGCCCACCTCATTTGAAGAAAGCATCTTGTCAAAACGAGCTTTTTCCACGTTCAGGATCTTTCCTCTGAGCGGCAGAATGGCCTGAGTGCGCCGATCGCGTCCCTGCTTGGCGGAGCCACCTGCCGAATCGCCCTCCACCAGGTAGAGCTCCGAGCGCGCCGGATCTTTTTCCTGACAGTCCGCGAGCTTGCCGGGCAGGCCGGCAATGTCCAGAGCGCCCTTCCGGCGCGTCATCTCACGGGCCTTACGCGCAGCCTCCCGGGCCCTGGCGGCATCGATCATCTTGGTGACCACGGACTTGGCGTCCTGAGGGTGCTCGTCCAGATATTCTGTAAAGTATCTATTCAGCTCCTGCTCGACGGCGACCTTGACCTCACTGGAAACCAGCTTGTCTTTTGTCTGTGAAGAAAACTTTGGATCCGGCACTTTGACGCTGATGACCGCTGTCAGTCCCTCCCGGGCGTCGTCACCGGACGTATTCACCTGCACCTTTTTAAGCAGACCCTCCCGCTCGATATACCCGTTCAGAGTACGGGTCAGTCCGGCCCGGAAACCGGCGAGATGCGTACCGCCGTCGCCCTGAGGGATGTTGTTGGTGTAGGTGAAGACCTGCTCCTGGAAACTGTCGTTCCATTGCATGGCCACTTCCACACCAACCCCGTCCTCGCGCTCGGAGACGAAGTGAAAGACTTCATTCAGCGATGTCTTGTTCTGGTTGAGGTATTCCACGAACGCCCGCAGACCGCCCTCATACCGGAACGTCTCTTCTTTGCCGGTGCGCTCGTCCTTCAGCCGGATACCGACCCCGGAGTTCAGGAATGCCAGTTCCCTCAGGCGCTTGGCCAGCACATCGTAGTGAAACTGAATGTTCCCGAAGGTCTCCGCCGACGGCTTGAAGTAACACTCGGTCCCGCGCTTGTCCGTCTCACCCACGGCCTTCAGCGGCGCGACCGGGACTCCTTCCTTATAAGTCTGCTCGTAGACCTTGCCGTCACGCCGGACCGTGAGCCGCAGCTCTTCCGAGAGGGCGTTGACGACGGAAACACCCACACCATGCAGGCCGCCGGAGACCTTGTAGCTGTTGTCGTCGAACTTTCCGCCCGCGTGAAGCGTCGTCATGATCACTTCCGCGGCGGAAACCCCCTCCTCGGGATGGATGTCCACGGGGACACCCCGTCCATTGTCCCGCACCGTCACGGCCTCTTCGGCGTGCACGATAACGTCGATCTGATCGCAGTGCCCGGCAAGCGCCTCGTCGATGGCGTTATCCACCAGCTCCTGGACCATATGGTGCAGCCCGGTGCCATCCTCCGTATCGCCGATGTACATGCCCGGGCGCTTTTTGACCGCTTCAAGTCCCTTCAGAACCTTGATACTGCCCGAGTCGTAATTTTCTTCGCTCATTGAGTCTCCTGCTCGAACCCGGCTCCTTCGGAACCCGTTCCCGAATCATCATTGGGAGGCGCCACGACTGCGCCACGTTTCACGTGAAACATCCGGCCCCTGACGGCGCGGGCGGGATTGCGCCCGTCGTCTTCAGGAGCGCGGGCGGTTGTGGCGAGAATCTGGCCGCCGATGCGCTGGAGCAGCCCGAAAAACCGCTCGTTGTGCGCCGAGTCCAGCTCAGCGCCTGCATCGTCGATCAGAAACACGCTGGTGCGCTGTTCGGTTTCCGCCAGCAGCGATGCCTGTGCAATCTGCATCGCGCTGGCGACCAGCTTTCCCTGGCCTCTCGACAGCACGGTACCTGCAGGCGTGTTCTCCACCCTCAACTGAACATCCGCCCGATGCGGGCCCCATTGGGTAGAAGCGTATTTTACCTCGCGCGGGCTGGAATCACCCAGCAATTTCCCGAGATCATCGTCCCGCCCCCAGCCCCGCTGGTAGCGGACCTCCACCTGAAGATCGGCAGCCAGCTCGCTGAGAACGGCGAGAAAATGCGGCCTCAGAGTTTCCAGGTACGCGGTCCTGTCCCGGTCGACCGCGCTGCCGAGGCGGGCCGCCTCTTCACTCCAGGGTTTGAGTATCTGCGGTGCCGCCTGGTCTTTCAGAAGTGCGTTTCGCTGACGAACCGCGCGCAGATAGTGCCTCAGCGTATCCAGGTAAGGAGGTTTCACGTGGAACGTTCCCCAGTCTATCCAGGCACGACGAAGCGACGGGCCTCCGAATACCAGCTCGGCAATATCCGGCAGCATCACCTGCAGCGGTGTGAGTCTGGCCACCTCCGACAGGCGTTTTTCCGCTTCACCGTTCAACCGGACCTGAGTTCTGCCCTGACGGTCCTTGCTGATCGCCAGCGTGGTATGGCCTCGAGCTTCATCATCGATGACCCCTCTGACCACCAGCTGGTCACAACCATTCTGGATGAGCGTCTGAGAATTCTGGGTTCTGAAAGAGCGGCCTCGGCACAGCAGGTGCACGGCCTCGAGAATGGCCGTCTTCCCGGCACCATTCTCACCATGGAAGGTGTTGAGACCCGGCGCCAGCTCCACGGCTACCTGGCGCAGGTTTCTCAGAGAGGATATTTCCAGCCGATCAATGCGCACGTCCCGAGCCCGGCGCTATCAGCGGGGTTTACAGGCGCATCGGCATGACGACGTATACCGCATCGTCTTTGCCCATGCCCTCGATCAGTGCGCTGCTGTTCGCGTCTGACACCGACAGCTGGATCTGTTCCGTATCCAGAACGTTGAGCACATCCTGCAGATACGAAACGTTGAATCCGATTTCCAGACGATCACCCTCGTAGTCCACGGCCACCTGTTCCTCGGCCTCTTCCTGCTCGGGGTTATTGGCCTGAATGGTCATCAGCTCGCCGTCGATGATCATCCGCACACCGCGGTATTTCTCGTTGGAGAGAATGGATGCCCGCTGAAACGCCTGCTTCAGCGAAGCCCGGTCGCCCGTGATCGTTCGACCCAGATCCTTGGGGACCACCTTTTCATAGTCAGGAAACTTACCATCGACCAGCTTGGTGGTCAGGGTATAAGGACCCTTCGAGACCCGCAGATGATTCGCGCCGAGCTGCAGCAGCACGTCGTCGTCGCCATCGTCCAGAAGACGGCTCATTTCCAGCACCCCTTTCCGCGGCACAATGGCCTGCAGCCGTTCACTGCCGGCGCCGGCGCCGTCGAGGGTGCTCATGGCGAGACGGTGTCCATCGGTGGCGACGGTACGCAGGTGCTGGGGCGTGACCTCGAGCAGCATGCCATTCAGGAAATACCGGACGTCCTGCTGCGCCATCGAAAAGCTCACCTGGTCGAGAAGGCTCTGCAGATCCGCCTGTGAAACCCGGAACTCCGCATCGTCCGCACCGCTTTCCACCTTGGGGAAATCCGCTGCCGGCAGAGTTGCCAGGGTGAACCGGCTCCGGCCGGAACGCACCGTCGCACGATCACCCGCCACTTCGACCGTCACCTCGGCCTCCTCCGGCAGGGAGCGCCAGATGTCCGCCAGCTTGCGGGCCGGGATGGTGGCTTCTCCTTCCTGCTGAATTTCCACATCGCTTTCGACGGCCACCAGTTCCACCTCCAGATCCGTGCCAGTCAGCGACAGGCCGCCGTCACGGGCCACGACTAACAAGTTGGCCAACACCGGCAGCGTCTGCCGGCGCTCGACGACGCCGGTCACCAGCTGCAGGGAACGGAGCAGGGATTCTCTATTGGTGGTGAACTTCATCTCTCGGATCTCTTCTTCGCTTCTCTGGGCTTCTCTTTGCTGTTCTTTATTATTCTCTATATCCCGCCGCATCGCCCGCCCCGGTGACGGGTGCAACCGGCGGACTTAACCGACGGCGCCCGGCACCCATGCGGGTCCGGGCCAGTCAGGAGGCGGGGATTGGTCGTCTGCTCAGCTGGCCAGCAGGCGGCTGAGATTCTTGTAGTCCTCGGAGACGTCCGTATTGCTTTCCCGCAGTTCCGCAATCTTGCGGCAGGCGTGTAACACCGTGGTGTGATCGCGCCCGCCAAACGCTTCGCCGATCTCCGGCAGGGAGTGATTGGTCAGCTCCTTCGCCAGGGCCATCGCCACCTGTCGGGGCCGGGCAATGGTGCGATTCCGACGCTTGGACAGAATATCGGAAATCTTGATGTTGTAGTACTCGGCCACCGTCCGCTGAATGTTGTCGATCCCGACCTGGCGGTCCTGGATGACGAGCAGATCGCGGAGCGCCCGCTTCACCTGCTCGATGCTGATCCGGCTGCCTGTGAACCGGGCATTGGCGATCACCCGTCTGAGAGCGCCTTCCAGTTCCCGCACGTTCGAGCGGATACGTTCTCCGATGAAGAAGGCGACGGCCGGGTCCAGTTCCACGTGCTCCGCTTCCGCCTTCTTCATGAGAATCGCCACCCGGGTCTCGATGTCGGGGGCTTCCATCTCCACCGTCAGCCCCCAGACGAACCGGGACTTCAGGCGCTCCTCGAGACCGTCGATCTCCCGCGGATACTGATCCGAAGTGAGCACCATCTGACTGCCTCTCTCGAGCAGCCCGTTGAACACGTGGAAGAACTCCTCCTGGGAGCGGAGCTTCTTCGCGAAGAACTGGATGTCGTCGATGAGGAGCGTATCCACCGAGCGGTAATAGGACATGAAATCCGCCATGGTGCCCTGACGCAGGGCCTTCACCATGTCCTGAACGAACCGCTGCGAATGCAGATAGACCACCTTCGCGTTCGGATTGGCCGCCTTGATCTCGTTGCCCACTGCCTGCATCAGATGGGTCTTACCCAATCCCACGTCACCGTAAAGCAGCAGCGGGTTATAGGACTGACCCGCATTCTTGGCCACCTGGGTTGCTGCCGCCTTGGCCATCTCGTTGGATTTGCCTTCGACGAACGTGGAGAAGGTGAAGTCGCTGTTCAGCTGATGCTGAGCAGCCTGTCTGGCTTCACGTTCGGAGACGCCACCGGATCCATCTGCTCTCACGGGCATGGGTTCCGGCGCGCGCTCGTCCGCATCGCCCACATCCAGATCGACGTCGAGCGACCGGCCCGGATCGCCGAGCTGATCGAGCAGCTCGTTGATCCGCTCGAGATAGGCCATCTGGACCTGATTTCTGACGTAGCGGTTCGGTGCATAGATGTAAAGCCGGTCTTCTTCCTCACGCGCCTGCAGCGGCCGGATCCACGTGTTGTACTGCTGAGACGAAAGCTCGTCCTGTAGCCGATCTAGGCACTTGTGCCAAACGGAACGTCCCACCTGCGTTTGCCCCCAATGCAAAGCGATTTAACTGCGCGGTCCTTTCCATCCGCCGGGCTGTCTTGCACCGGCGCCGGATGAACCATTCTCGTCGCGGTCACTCGTCCTCTGTTCGCGGCAGTGAAAGCCTTCTCTGAGGCTGTTCGGGCCGCGAATCGTGCCGCTCTTTTCGGATTTTCTGTGAAATCCGTATTTCTCCTCTCTCTGAACAGAGCCATCCTTGAGGGAGACTCGTCGTGCACCTTGTTGCACGCCTTTCTGCGCGCTTCTGTGCACTCTCTTGCGCACATCCGTGCACCAAGAAGAGCCCCGCTCCGAAACCTTCCGGAGTCTACAACCCGCTGCCACGATCCCGTGTCCTGATGAGATCGTAAAACGTTCGGGCTGATCCCTGTCGCCTTCAGACGACCGGAAAACGACTCTTCGACCTTGTGCTGCCGGCCTCAATGCATGGATGCGAGGGCGTGGGCTTTTCGAGGTTCTGGAGCGTTCCGGCTGTCGTTCAGAGAGGGGAGAATTCTAGACACGAAAGTCATCGATTGGCTATCCAATGTGCGAGAAATCACTGAGCTTTTTTTTAACTCGCACAAATTCAAAAGCTTAACGGCGGCGAAAGATTTCAGAAGCGTGACTACGGGCCCGACTAGCATGTGTGGAAAACAGTTGAGAACCTGTGGATAAAACCGGGACAGAAAAAGTCTCGCGATTTCATCCCGCCACACCCACAGCCAGGCACCCTGGATATACCCGGGGTTTTACACAGAAAACTCTGCCGACCAAGTCGTTGAGAGCGGTAAGAAAAACTGTCTTATCAACAGATCGGCCCGCCCCCAACAAGCAACAAACAACAAGTCTTATTCATATATATCCTATTCATTATTCATGAGAACGCTGATGACGGAACGGGATGAGCGAAGACGTGTCCGGGTGCCGCGGGTGAAGTTGACACAGACCCACCCCCTCCCTAGAATCGCGCCCCCTTTCGGTGCTCCCGGACCGTCGAGAAGAACATGAAGAGAACTTTTCAGCCGAGCAACCTGAAGCGCAAGCGCACACATGGTTTTCGTGCCCGCATGGCTACCAAGGGCGGCCGCCAGGTGCTGAACGCCCGCCGCGCTAAAGGCCGCAAGCGCCTCAGCGTCTGACGCAGACTGCCGGTGCAAGCCGGCTCATCCGCCGTGCTCACTGAGTAAACGTGGAGCACATTCCCGTCATACAGCGTTTTCCGCGTCAGCATCGCCTGACCCGTGCCCGGGATTTCGAGCGGGTGCTCAGGCGTCCGGATGCCCGTCTCCGCGTCGGCCCATTACACGCGAACGTGGTTTTCAATAGAATGCAGCACGCCCGGCTCGGCCTCATCGTCGGGAAGAAGGCCGTTGCCCGGGCGAGCGCCAGGAACCGTATCAAGCGGGTCATCAGAGAGCGGTTCAGAACCGCCGGCGATCGCATCCCCGCGGTGGATCTGGTGGTACGGATCACGGCGCCCGTCGAACGGGCGCGGCTGCACCGGCAGCTGGACCGGTTGCTGGGTCAGCTCGCGGAGCTCGAGGTCGACGGCCGGTGAAGGCGAACAACGGAAAAAGCGGTAGCGGGACCGAAGCCATGGTGGACCAGACAGACGGAACAATCCGGCATCGCAATCCGGCCGTCATTCTGTCGCGGGCGCTGATCCGCCTCTACCAGCTCACGTTGAGCCCTTTCATCGGCAATCAGTGCCGCTTCCATCCGACCTGTTCGAATTATGCGCTCGAGGCCATGGACCGCTGGGGAGCCGTCAGGGGCAGCTGGCTCGCACTCAAGCGCCTCGGGCGCTGTCATCCGTTCCACGCAGGTGGATTCGATCCGGTTCCGGGCACCCGTACCCCGGACGCGCACGTTACCAAGGAGATCTGATTCTCATGCTACCGACAGAAGTACAGCGCATCCTGCTGCTGATCGGTCTTGCCGCCACAGGCTATCTGATGATCCTGGCGTGGAACGACGACTACATGGCCAGTCCGCCGGCCGGGGAATATGCCAGCGAGCCGGAGCCGCAGCCGATCGACGCCCTGCCGGATCCGTCCGGGGACCCGCTGACGCCCGTTGATCCGGCGGCCCGATCGGGTACGTCCGATGTGCCGGACGCATCACTGATCGCGACCACCGAAGCATCCCGGCCGGAAGCGGTGGAAGTTCCTGTGACGGGTGATCGTCTCATCAGAGTCCGGACACCCGAGTTCAGGGCCTGGATCGACCGCCACGGCGGAGACATCGTCCGGGTGGAACTGCCTGAGTTCCCGGTGTCGCTGGATGCGCCGGATGTGCCCTACGTTCTGCTCGACAATGGTCGCGGCGGGACCTATGTGGCACAGAGCGGACTGATCGGCAGCCACGGCGTGGACGCAGGCGGCAGTCGTCCGCTGTATGCGAGCAGTACCGGTGAATATGTCGCTGAAGGCGACGAGCCGCTGGTGGTGACGCTTCAGGCAGAGGTGGACGGGCAGGCGGTGACCAAGCGCTTCACCTTCCGCCCGGGTGACTATCTGGTGGACGTGACTTACGAGGTGGAGAATCAGACCGGCGAACCCGTTCAGGCGAGTCTGTTCGCCCAGATCAAGCGGGACGACCATGAACCGGCGGGTGGCGGTGCCTTCGCCATGGGTCCCCAGCCGTACCTCGGTGCCGCACTGACCACTCCCGAGACCCGCTATCAGAAGCTCGAGTTCGAGGACCTGGACGAAGATGGGCCCTTCCGGGTGGCCGTGGACGGCGGCTGGATAGCCTTCCTGCAGCACTATTTTCTCTCCGCCTGGGTGGCGGATGCGGAGGAGGCCAACAACTACTACGGCCAGAAGCGTGGTGACGGTACCTACGTGTTCGGTTACACCAGCCCGTTGAAGACCATCGCGCCCGGAGAGACCGGGACCTTCGGCAGCGCATTCTACGCGGGCCCGAAGGATCAGAAACGACTCGAGGAGATCTCTCCCAATCTCAATCTGACCGTGGACTACGGCTTCCTGTGGTGGCTGGCCGTGCCGCTTTTCTATGTGCTCGACTGGCTGCATGGCTTTGTCGGCAACTGGGGCGTGGCCATCATTCTGCTCACCGTTCTGGTGAAAGCCGTGCTCTATCCGCTGTCGGCAGCGAGCTACCGGTCCATGGCGAACATGCGGCGGGTGGCACCGAAGATGAAACGGCTGCAGGAACGTTATGCGGACGACCGGCAGAAGCTGTCGCAGGAGATGATGAAGCTGTACAAGAAAGAGCAGGTGAACCCGCTGGGCGGCTGTCTGCCGATGCTGCTGCCCATGCCGATCTTCATCGCCCTCTACTGGGTGCTGTTCGAATCGGTTGAGCTGCGCCAGGCACCGTTCTTTCTCTGGATCGAGGATCTCTCGGTCAAGGACCCCTACTTCATCCTGCCTCTGCTGATGGGTGGGAGCATGTACCTTACGCAGCTGCTGAGCCCGGCCGTCGGAGACCCGATGCAGGTCCGGATGATGAAGATGATGCCGATCATGTTCACGGTTCTGTTCCTGTTCTTCCCGGCCGGTCTGGTGCTCTACTGGCTGGTCAACAACCTCCTGGGCGTGGCGCAGCAGTACTACGTGATCCGGCAGACCGAGCGGGAGCAGGCGGCGAAGGCCTGATGCGCTCCTGTGTTGCGCCCCCGTTGAACTGACAGGCACGCGGCATTGGTTGCGACCCAGGATACGGACACCATTGCCGCGGTCGCCACGGCGCCCGGTCAGTCGGGCATCGGGGTGATCCGGGTCTCCGGACCGGAGGCGGCAGAGATCGGTGAGCGGCTCGCCGGCCCGGGTCTCGAAGCGCGCCGGGTTCATCTGCGCACCTTCCGGGACCGGGAAGGGGAAGCGCTCGATACGGGCATCGTCCTGCGCTTTGCCGCACCCGCGTCCTTCACCGGAGAAGATGTGGTGGAGTTCCAGGGACATGGCGGCCCCATGGTGCTGCATCTGCTCATGGATCAGATTCTCGACGCCGGCGCCCGGCTGGCACGGCCGGGCGAATTCACCGAGCGGGCCTATCTGAACGGAAAGCTGGATCTGGCCCAGGCGGAAGCGGTGGCAGATCTGATTGCCGGGGCTTCCGAAGCGGCCGTGCGCGGCGCCAACCGTTCCCTGTCCGGTGCGTTTTCGAGCCGTGTGCACGAGATCGATGCGCTGGTGGTGAGCCTGCGTGTCTTCGTGGAGGCGGCCATCGACTTTCCGGACGAGGACATCGATCTGCTGGCCGATGGTCAGATCCTCGAGCGCATCGACGCGATCCTCGCAGCACTCTCCGGACTCGAAGCCGAATGCGTCCAGGGTGTCATTCTGCGGGACGGGATCAGGCTGGCCCTGATCGGTGCGCCGAACGTGGGCAAGTCGAGCCTTCTGAACCGGCTGACGGGCGATGCCCGGGCCATCGTCACCGACGTTCCGGGCACGACGCGGGATCTGATCCGGGCGGACCTCAATCTGGATGGTCTGCCTGTGGAGATCGTCGATACGGCAGGGCTGCGGGAGGCAGCGGACGCGGTGGAGGCGGAAGGCGTCAGGCGGGCGCTGGAGGAAGCGGCTGATGCCGACATCGTGCTGGTCATACGCGCCGTCGACACGCTGGACGTCAGGGCGTTCGATGCGGGAGCCGGCGCTGAGCTGCCGCCGTTGCTGGAAGGGGCTCACCCGCCGCCGGATCCGGCCACCGTCATTCCCGTGCTCAACAAGGTCGATCTGATCAACGACGCTGCTGTCGGAGAAAGCGCCCGTGCGGCCGGCTATCTGATGGTCTCAGCCGAGACCGGCGAGGGAATGGACGGGCTCCGGGAATCGATACGGAATCGGGCTGGATTCGTGCCGGCGGGCAATACGTTCACCGCGCGAAAGCGTCATCTGCTGGCCCTGAAGGAAGCTCTGGACCGGGCGGAAGCGGCCCGAACGCTGGCCGCGGGAGCCGTGCCGGGTGAGCTGATCGCGGAGGAGCTGCGCGGCGTGCATCAGGCGCTCGGCGACATCGTCGGTGAGATGACCAGCGACGCGCTGCTTGGCGAGATCTTCTCCAGCTTCTGTATCGGCAAGTAAATTGGTCTGCCTGGCGGAGTAGGCGACCCGGCGTGGACGCGCGTATACTCCCGCACCCGTTTTCCCGGCCCCGGCCAGTCAGCATGGAATACCCAGACAGCTACGACGTCATCGTGATCGGTGCCGGGCACGCAGGCTCGGAAGCTGCGGCTGCGGCGGCGCGAACCGGTGCGAAAACGCTGCTGCTCACCCAGGCCGTGGAGACCATCGGCCAGATGTCCTGCAATCCCGCCATCGGCGGTATCGGCAAGAGTCACCTGGTCCGGGAGATAGACGCTCTGGACGGTCTGATGGCCAGGGCCGCGGACATGGCAGGCATTCAGCTCCGGGTGCTCAATGCGAGCAAAGGGCCCGCCGTCCGGGCGACCCGCGCCCAGGCGGACCGGGCTCTCTACCGGCAGGCGATACGCTCGCTGCTCGACCGGGAAGAGAACCTGAGTATCTTCCAGCAGACGGTCGTGGACCTGCTGGTGGAGGAAAGCGGCGACGGACCCCGGGTTACCGGCGTGGTCACCCAGATGGGGCTCAACTTCCGGGCAGCGGCCGTGGTACTGACCACCGGTACCTTTCTGGGCGGCAGGATACACATCGGTCTGGAGAATCACCCGGGCGGCCGGGCGGGCGATGCCCCGTCCAACGCGCTTGCACAGCGGCTCCGGTCTCTTCCGTTCCGGGTGGACCGGCTGAAGACGGGCACACCGCCGCGGATCGACGGCAGAACCGTGGACTTCTCTGTCATGGACGAGCAGCCGGGAGACCGGCCGCTGCCGATGATGTCCTTCCTGCACGAAGCGGAAAACCCCGGAGGTACGGAAGCAGCCTTCGAGCGGCCCCGCCAGGTGTCCTGCCATATCACGCAGACAAACGAGCACACGCACGATCTCATCCTCTCGGCCCTCGACCGGTCGCCGCTGTACACCGGCGTGATCGAAGGCACCGGACCCAGATACTGTCCGAGCATCGAGGACAAGGTGGTCCGTTTCAGAGACCGGGTTCAGCATCAGATTTTCGTGGAGCCCGAAGGGCTGACCACCAGTGAGCTCTATCCGAACGGCATCTCCACGAGCCTGCCGTTCGATGTGCAGGTGGCTCTGGTGCGCACGATCCGGGGATTCGAGAATGCCCACATCACGCGCCCGGGTTATGCCATCGAGTACGACTTCTTCGATCCGAGAGATCTCGAGTACTCCCTCGAAACCCGGGCGCTGGCAGGCCTGTTTTTCGCCGGACAGATCAACGGCACCACCGGGTATGAGGAAGCCGGCGCGCAGGGGCTCCTGGCAGGGCTGAACGCGGCCCGCAGGGCTGCCGGCGCCGAGCCATGGTGGCCGAAGCGGGATGAGGCATATCTGGGCGTGCTGATCGATGATCTGATCACCCTCGGCACCAACGAGCCCTATCGGATGTTCACCTCGCGGGCGGAGTTCCGTCTGCGCCTCAGGGAGGACAACGCGGATCAGCGTCTCACCGGTATCGGCCGTGAGCTCGGCCTGGTCGGCGGTGAGCGCTGGCAGGCCTTCTGTGACAAGAAGACGGCCGTGGAGACACTCAGAGCGTCGCTGGACGGGGTGCATCTCAATCCGGGGACCGAGCTCGCGGACGCGCTGGGCCGGGCGGCGGGTGAGAAGATCAGCCGGGAGACGCCCCTGGCCGCGTTCATCCGGCGGCCCGGGGTGAGCCTGGAGACGCTCGCGCCGGTGCTCGAGCGATATCTGGCCATCGACGCGCATCCACGGATCCGTGCCCAGCTCGAGATCGAAACGAAGTATGAGGGTTACATCCGCCGCCAGGAGGAGGAGATTGCCCGGGTTCGCCGCCATGAAGGGATTCGTCTGCCGGCGGACATGGATTTCCGATCGGTTCCCGGCCTCTCGGCGGAGCTCGCCGAGAAGCTCGCGGCAGTGGGTCCGGAAACCCTGGCCCGGGCATCCCGGATCCCGGGCATGACACCCGCCGCACTTTCACTGCTGCTCGTGCAGGCGCGCAGACGGGACGCGACAGCCGGACGCACGGCCGAACTGGCGGACTGACGGGTGCAGCCCTGCGAACTGCGTCGGGCCGGTGCAGAACTCGGAGTGCCGCTCGACGAGGCGCAGGCAGACCTGCTCATCCGTTACGTGGCACTCATGGAACGGTGGAATGCCCGGTTCAATCTGGTCTCCAGACGGGACATCGGACGTGTCTGGTCGCGGCACGTGCTCGACAGCCTGAGCATTGCGCCATTTCTCGGAGTACCGCACCTGGCCGCGACTTCATCGAATTCCGTGACGGTGGCCGTGGACGTGGGCACCGGCGCGGGCTTCCCGGGCATACCGCTCGCGATCGCCGACGCCCAGGTGCGCTGGCATCTGATCGACCGCAATCAGCGCAAGATCCGGTTTCTGGAAATCGTGGTCACCACTCTCGGGCTTGAAAACGTAGCGGCACACGCGCTGGACCTCAGTGCTCCCTTGCCGGACGATCTCCGCGGGGTCGCGGATGTGGTGGTCTCCCGGGCGGTGGACGGGCCGGCCGGTCTCCTGCCGCTGGCGGAGCCGCTGCTCGCCGGGCATGCACGAATCATTCTCATGACCGGGGCTGCCGGCAACAGAACGGCCGTCAGCGGGCTGCCATCGGGCTTCGAGGTCGGCAGCGTGCGGGATCTGGTCGTTCCGGGGCTTGATAGAACGCACGAAGTGACCATCATTGAGCGGGCCGGGGATCGGCCTGGTGTCAGAATCGAGGACAGGACTTGAAACGGATCATAGCCGTAGCGAATCAGAAAGGGGGGGTCGGGAAGACGACGACCAGCGTCAACCTGGCGGCCTCTCTTGCCCTGTCCGGATCACGGGTGCTGCTGATCGATCTCGATCCTCAGGGGAATGCCACCATGGGCTCCGGCGTGGACAAATCCGCGGTCGAGCAGAGTATTTACGACTGGCTCATCGAAGATGCGGCGCTGTCGGAGGTGACCGAGCGCTGCCAGGGTGGCTACGCTCTGGTTCCGTCCAATACGGACCTCACCGCAGCCGAGGTCCGGCTGATGAACATGGACCGGCGGGAATTCCGGCTGAAGGAACGGCTCGCCGAGGCCGACGCATTCGACTACGTCATCATCGACTGTCCGCCATCGTTGAACATTCTCACGCTCAACGCACTGATCGCAGCTTCCAGCGTGCTGATCCCCATGCAGTGTGAGTACTACGCCCTCGAAGGGCTGAGCGCGCTGCTCGAAACGGTAGAGGGCGTGCGGGAAGCGGGCAACCCGGACCTCGCCATAGAGGGCCTGTTACGGACCATGTATGATCCGCGCAACAGCCTGACCCGGGACGTCTCCCGGCAGCTCATCCAGTATTTCGGCGACCAGGTATTCCGCACGGTGATTCCACGGAACGTCCGTCTGGCGGAGGCCCCCAGCCACGGACTGCCGGCCATCCTCTACGATCGGCAGTCCAGGGGCGCGGTGGCCTACATGGCGCTGGCGGGCGAGATCAGAAGAAAGCACGAGATCCGGGCGACGCCTTAGGGCGGCCGGAAAGAGCCGGAAAGAGCAAGTGATTGGGAAGCGGGTAACCAGTGAGTAAGAAGCGTTTGGGTCGGGGCCTGGATGCGCTGCTGTCCGCGGATCGGGCGGCCCGCGAACCGGTACCCACGGAAAATCCACCGGCAGGCTCTCCGGGTGCGACGGTTCAGGACTCCCCCCGGGCGGCCGGGCTCTCAGAGGTGGCCGTGACCGACGTGGTCACCAGCCGCTATCAGCCGAGACGGGTATTCGACGAGGAAGCACTGAACGAGCTCGCGGCGTCGATCTCCGCTCAGGGGCTGATGCAGCCGGTCGTGGTGCGCACGCGACCTCAGGGCGGTTACGAGCTGATCGCCGGAGAACGCCGCTGGCGGGCGGCCAAGATCGCCGGGCTTGCCCACATCCCTGCCGTGATCCGCGAGGTGACGGACGAGCAGGCCTCCGCCATGGCGCTGATCGAGAACATCCAGCGGGAGGATCTGAATCCGCTGGAGGAAGCTCAGGCCCTGGACCGTCTGAAGGAGGAGTTCGGGCTGACGCAGCAGCAGGTGGCCGATGCGGTGGGAAAATCCCGGGTGGCGGTGACCAATCTGCTCAGGCTTCTGAACCTGTCCCCGCCCGTGCGGGACATGCTGCTGGCGGGTGAGATCGAGATGGGCCACGCCCGGGCGCTGCTGCCGCTGACCGCCCTCGACCAGGAGCGGCTGGCCAGGGTGGTGGCCAGCAAGGACCTGTCGGTACGGGCAACGGAAGCGCTGGTCCGGGACCGTCACAAGCCTGGCCGTACGCCGGCGCAGAGCCCGCAGAAGGATGCGGACACGGCCCGACTGGAGCGGGATCTGTCCGACCGGATCGGCGCGCCCGTCACCATCAGCCAGGACGCGAAAGGTCGCGGCGGCCGTCTGACCATCGCCTTCTCGAATCTGGACGAGCTGGAAGGCATTCTCTCGCATCTGAAATAGCCGAAAAAAGCGCGAAAAGCCGCCAATCGAATTGAACGGGGCAGGTGCGCTCTCTATAATACGCGCCGCTTTTCCGAGGCCCGTGTTGCGTGGCGCCGCCCTCTCGAACAGTGCCGTTTCGAATCGTGGTATGGCAGATCGCCGTCACGATGGCTCTGGCGGCAGGGCTTTTTCTCTGGGAGTTCCCGGAGCTGAACCCACGGGCGCCGCTGCTGGGGCTGGAGCAGACCCTGTCGGCGCTGGCGGCCGGTATGGCGAGCGTGATACCGGCGGGACTGTATGCCTGGCGGGCATCGGTGGAACGCTCTGCTTCGAGCTTTCTGCTGCAGGGATTCGCGAAGTTCGCGTTGACGCTGGTGCTGATAGGTGCCGGCATCATCGTGCTGAAACCGGCTGCGGCGGGGTTCTTCGGAACGCTGATACTGCTGCAGATGGTGTACGTCATCGTGCCGCTGACGGCAGATGACGGGAAATGATCGCCGTGCCGGGGTGGACGCGGTTACCCGACGGGTAATTGATTCGGCACGCCCGGGCCGCTAAGAACAGATTGAAGACTTTCAAGAACAACAGGCAGTAAAGACAGGATATGGCGAGCGCAGCGGAAAATCCGGCCGAATACATCCAGCACCACCTGACCAACCTGACCTTCGGGCAGCATCCGGACGGCACCTGGGGTCTGGCCCATTCCGCCGAGGAAGCGGCCGCCATGGGTTTCAACGCCATCCACGTGGATTCCATGGTCTGGTCGATCTTCACGGGTCTGGTGTTTTTCTTCGTCTTCCGCACAGCGGCCAAGAATGCCACCGCGGGCGTACCCGGACCGCTGCAGAACTTCGTCGAACTCATCGTCGACTTCATCGACGATACCACCCGGACCATCTTCAACTACTCCAACAGCCTGATAGCACCCATGGCACTGACGATTTTCGTCTGGGTCTGGCTGATGAATTTCATGGATCTGATTCCGGTGGACTGGGTCCCGACGCTGGCCAGCGCCATGGGCATCCACTACATGAAAATCGTGCCGTCCACGGACCCGAACATCACCATGTCCATGGCTCTCTCCATCTTCGTGCTCATCATCTACTTCAGCATCAAGGAGAAAGGCCTCGGCGGATTCCTCGGAGAGCTGGCCTTCCATCCGTTCCCCAAGTTCCTGGCCCCCATCAACCTGTTCCTCGAAGGGGTCACCCTGATCGCTAAGCCGCTGTCTCTGGGTCTGCGGCTGTTCGGCAACATGTATGCCGGCGAAATGATCTTCGTACTGATCGCTCTGATGTTCACGGGCGGTCTCATCTGGGGTGTGATCGGTGGCGTCCTGCAATGGGGATGGGCGATGTTCCACGTGCTGATCATCTCGCTGCAGGCATTCATCTTCGCGGTGCTGACGGTCGTCTACATGGCCCAGGCGCACGAGGTGGACGAAGAGCACTGAAGGCTAAAACGAAGACTGGAACGGAAAGAACAGACAGCGTCCGGTGTGAACCGGGCGGTTTGTAACACTCACAACTCGAAACTTGGAGTAATCATGGAACTAGCGGTTCTTCTTTATGTAGCGGGCGGACTCATGATGGGTCTCGGCGCTGTCGGCGCGGCCATCGGCGTAGGCGTCCTGGGCGGTAAGTTTCTAGAAGGCGTTGCCCGTCAGCCGGAACTGCTGCCGATGCTGAGAACGCAGCTCTTCATCGTTCTGGGTCTGGTCGACGCCGTACCCATGATCGCCGTCGGTATCGGTCTGTACACGATCTTCGCAGTCGGTTAAGCGGTCGAATACGAACGAGGACAACGAGAGGTTTAGACCATGAATCTGAACTGGACCATGGTTGGACAGTCGCTGACGTTCATCGTGTTCGTCTGGGCGTGCTGGAAGTGGATATGGCCGCTTCTGATTAACGCCATGCGCGAACGTCAGGAGGCCATCGCCGAAGGGCTGGCCGCTGCTGAACGGGCGGCGAAGGATCTGGAGCTCGCGCAGGAGCGCGCAACGGACCAGCTGAAGGAAGCCAGAGAAGAGGCAGCCGGGCTGATCGATCAGGCGCGCTCGCGTGCGAACCAGATGATCGAAGATGCCAAGAACGATGCACGCCAGGAAGGTGAGCGTCTCAAGGAAGCCGCCCGGGCGGAAATCGAGCAGGAAGTGAACCGGGCGAAGGAAACCCTTCGCGCTCAGGTTGCCGTGCTCGCGGTTGCCGGTGCGGAGCAGGTGCTCGGCGAGTCCGTGGATGCCAGCCGGCACAGCCAGCTGCTGGATAAGCTCGCCGCAGAGCTATAGGGAAAGATCGAACGATGGCGGAACTCGCGACCCTGGCACGGCCTTATGCAAACGCCGCATTCGATGTGGCCAAGAGCGACAATGAGCTCGACCGCTGGTCCCGGATGCTGGCGCTGCTGTCGGCAGCGGCGCAGAACGGAACCGTGCGGATTCTGCTCGCGGCACCGGAGGTGGAAGAGGCACAGAAAGCCTACCGGCTGGCAGAAATCTGCGGCCCGGAGCTCAACGACCGGGCGAAGCGTTTCGTGCAGGTCCTGGCCGGCAACAAGCGGCTGACTCTGCTCCCGGAAATCCAGGCGCAGTTCGAGGCGCTCCGGGCGGAGGAGCAGGCAACGCTGGACGTCTCGGTTCAGAGCGCTTATCCGCTGACGGAAGCGGAGCTCGACAGGCTGAAGAGCGCCCTCACCCGGCGTTTCGAGCGCGAGGTGAGCATGGTCAGCTCGGTGGATGCTTCGCTGATCGGCGGCGCCGTCATCCGGGCCGGAGATACGGTCATCGACGGATCTCTCAAAGGGCGGCTCGCCAAGCTGGCGGAAGTCATTCAACGGACGTAACGGATCGCAGAAGTCCCGGTGGGCACAACGGAAGCCGGGCAACGAAGAAATTTGAGGAATGCAAACATGCAGCAACTGAATCCTTCTGAAATCAGCGACATCATCAAGAGCCGGATCGAATCCCTCGATGTGCATGCTGAGGCCCAGAACGAAGGCACCATCGTCAGCGTATCCGACGGTATCGTGCGCATTCACGGCCTGGCCGACGCACAGTACGGTGAGATGATCGAATTCACCGGCGGTCTGTACGGCATGGCGCTGAACCTGGAGCGGGATTCCGTGGGTGTGGTCATCCTGGGTGACTACGAAGGTCTCTCGGAAGGGATGACCGCGCGCTGCACGGGCCGGATTCTCGAGGTGCCCGTGGGCCGCGAGCTGCTCGGTCGGGTGGTCGATTCGCTCGGCAATCCCATCGACGGGAAGGGTCCGCTGAACGCTGCCGAGACGGCGCCCATCGAAAAGGTGGCCCCCGGCGTCATCGCCCGTCAATCGGTGGACCAGCCGGTACAGATCGGTCTGAAGTGTATCGACTCCATGGTGCCCATCGGTCGTGGACAGCGTGAGCTGATCATCGGCGACCGTCAGATCGGTAAGACGGCCATCGCCGTGGACGCCATCATCAACCAGAAGGACTCGGGCATTAAGTGCATCTACGTGGCCATCGGCCAGAAGATGTCCACCATTGCCAACGTGGTGCGCACGCTCGAAGAGTACGGCGCCATGGACAACACCATCGTGGTGGCCGCGTCCGCATCGGATCCGGCGCCCATGCAGTTCATCGCCCCTTATTCCGGATGCTCCATGGGCGAGTTTTTCCGCGACAACGGCGAGGACGCACTGATCATCTACGACGATCTGACCAAGCAGGCCTGGGCCTATCGTCAGATCTCCCTGCTGCTGCGGCGTCCGCCGGGACGTGAGGCCTACCCGGGTGACGTGTTCTATCTCCACTCCCGTCTCCTCGAGCGGGCGGCCCGCGTAAACGCGGAGTACGTGGAGCAGATGACGGGCGGCAAGGTGAAGGGCCAGACCGGTTCCCTCACCGCCCTGCCCATCATCGAAACTCAGGCCGGTGACGTATCCGCCTTCGTACCGACCAACGTGATCTCGATTACCGACGGCCAGATCTTCCTCGAGACGGACCGCTTCAACTCGGGCATCCGCCCGGCCATGTCGCCGGGAACCTCGGTTTCCCGGGTGGGCAGCTCGGCTCAGGTGCCGTTCATGAAGAAGATCTCCGGCGGTATCAAGCTGGCACTGGCCCAGTATCGTGAGCTGGCAGCTTTCTCCCAGTTCGCTTCCGATCTGGACGAAGCCACCCGCCGGCAGCTCGAGCACGGCCGTCGGGTCGAAGAGCTGATGAAGCAGAAGCAGTACGGACCCATGTCGGTGGCCGAGCAGGGCGTGTCTCTGTACGCGGCGACCGAAGGCTATCTGGCTGACGTGCCCGTGGACAAGATTCTCGATTTCGAGCGCGACCTGCTGGCGTACATGAACTCTGAAAAGTCCGAGTTCATGGCCAACGTCAACCAGACCGGTGCGTTCAACGATGAGATCGTCGCGGAGATGCGGGCGGCCATCGAGGCATTCAAAGCGACCCAGAGCTACGAATAACCGGGCTAGGAAAGCAACATGGCCGTTGGTAAAGAGATCAAGAACAAGATCGAGAGCGTGGAATCCACGCAGAAGATCACGTCCGCCATGCAGATGGTTGCCACCAGCCGCATGCGCCGCACTCAGGACCGGATGCGTCATGGACGGCCGTACGCGGAAAAAATCCGTCAGGTGATCGGTCACCTGGCGAACGCGAACCCCGAGTACCGCCACACCTACATGCAGGAGCGCGAGAGCGTCACCAGAATCGGCTATCTGGTGGTTTCCACGGATCGCGGCCTGTGTGGCGGTCTGAACGTCAATCTGTTCCGGACGCTTCTGAAAGACATCGGCGAATGGCACGCCAAGGGTGTGGAGTCCGAGCTGGGTCTGATCGGGAACAAGGCGATCAGCTTCTTCCGCTCCATTGGCGGCAACGTGCGCGCCACCGTGAGCGACGTGGGCGAGCAGCCGGCGCTGGCCGATCTGATCGGCGGTATCAAGGTGATGCTGGATGCCTTTACGGACGGCGAGATCGATCGTCTGTACATCATCTCCAACGATTTCGTGAACACCATGACCCAGAAGCCCGTGATCCGGCAGCTGCTGCCGCTGAATCCGGAGCAGAACGATGACTACGGACATCGCTGGGACTACATATACGAACCGGACGCGCAGCAGCTGATCGAGGGGCTGGTGACCCGGTTCATCGAGTCCCAGGTCTATCAGGCGGTGATCGAGAACACGGCCTGCGAGCAGGCGGCCAAGATGATTGCCATGAAGAACGCCACGGAAAACGCTGAGAAACTGATCGAAGAGCTCAGCCTGATTTACAACAACGCACGCCAGGCTGCGATTACCCAGGAAATCTCCGAGATCGTGGGTGGCGCCGCGGCGGTCTGATCCGCTTAGCGATCAACAAAGGTAGACAAGCGCGGCGGTTCTCGAAGAATCGAACGCGGTTGAAACAAAGAATTTAGTTAGAGGCCAACAGACATGAGTAGCGGCAAAATCGTACAAATCATCGGCGCAGTGATCGACGTGGAATTTCCGCGTGAATCCGTACCGAACGTCTTCGATGCGCTCACCGTGACCGAGACCGGACTGACCCTCGAGGTGCAGCAGCAGCTTGGCGACGGCGTGGTCCGTTCCATCGCCATGGGTTCATCCGACGGCCTCTCCCGCGGTCTGGCCGTGGAGAACACGCAGGCGCCGATCTCCATTCCCGTCGGCGAAGAGACGCTGGGCCGGATCATGAACGTGCTCGGCGAGCCCATCGACGAGAAGGGCCCCGTGAATGCGCAGCAGAAGATGCCCATTCACCGTAAGCCGCCGTCCTATGAGGATCAGAAGGGCGGCAACGAGCTTCTGGAAACAGGCATCAAGGTGATCGATCTGATCTGCCCCTTCGCCAAGGGCGGCAAGGTCGGACTCTTTGGCGGTGCTGGTGTGGGCAAGACGGTGACCATGCTCGAGCTGATCCGGAACATCGCCACGGAGCACTCGGGGCTGTCCGTATTCGCCGGTGTGGGCGAGCGCACCCGGGAAGGCAACGACTTCTACTATGAGATGGAAGAGTCCGGGGTTCTGGACAAGATCTCCCTGGTGTTCGGCCAGATGAACGAACCGCCGGGCAACCGCCTGCGGGTGGCCCTGACCGGTCTGACGCTCGCGGAAAAATTCCGTGATGACGGCCGGGACGTGCTGCTGTTCGTCGACAACATCTACCGGTACACCCTGGCTGGCACCGAGGTATCCGCCCTGCTTGGCCGGATGCCGTCTGCCGTGGGCTATCAGCCGAACCTGGCGGAAGAGATGGGCCAGCTCCAGGAGCGGATCACCACCACCCAGACCGGTTCCATCACCTCGGTTCAGGCGGTCTACGTACCGGCCGACGACCTGACGGACCCGTCTCCCGCGACCACCTTTGCGCACCTGGATTCGACGGTGACCCTGTCCCGGGCCATCACCGACCTGGGCATCTACCCGGCCGTCGACCCGCTGGATTCCACCAGCCGGCAGCTCGATCCGCTCGTGGTCGGCCAGGAGCACTACGACGTGGCCCAGGGCGTGATGCAGGTGCTGCAGCGCTACCAGGAGCTGCGGGACATCATCGCCATTCTCGGTATGGACGAGCTCTCCGAAGAGGACAAGCAGCTCGTCTACCGGGCCCGGAAGATGCAGAAGTTCTTCTCCCAGTCGTTCTTCGTGGCGGAAGTCTTCACCGGCAATCCGGGTGTCTACGTGACCCGTGACGATACGGTCCGCAGCTTCAAGGCCATTCTCGACGGTGAATACGACCACCTGCCGGAAGACGCCTTCTATATGGTGGGCACCATCGAGGACGCGGTCGAGAAAGCGAAGAAGCTGGACGACTGAGGCCACCTGAGAGAGGAATGCCAGCATGGCAATGACCATCCACTGTGACATCGTCAGCGCCGAGGAAGAGATCTTCTCCGGCCGTGTGACCATGGTGAGCGCTACCGGCACCATCGGTGAGCTCGGAATCATGCCCGGTCACGCACCGCTGCTCACCGGCATCCGTCCGGGTCCCGTGAAGCTGACCATGGACGGCGGCGAAGAGGAGGTCTTCTTTGCCTCCGGCGGCTATCTCGAGGTACAGCCCGGCGTGGTCACGGTGCTTGCGGATACCGCGCTCCGGGCGGAGGACATTGATGAAGCGGCCGCCCTAGAAGCCCAGCAGAGCGCGGAGCGCATGCTTTCCGAGCAGACGGCGGAGATCGAGTTCTCGGCTGCTGCCGCCGCCCTTGCGGAAGCCATGGCCCGGCAACGGACCCTGGCCGAGCTGAAAAAGCGCCGCCGCTGAACCGCGGACGTCGTTCTGGCGCTTACATAAGGGGGTGACGGGAGTCGCCCCCTTTTTACATCCAGTCTCTATAATCGGCCCCTTCTCTCCCGACCGGCCGGATAGAGGGCCGTCATGATTCGCCCGGATACAGACAACATTCTGGACATAAAGCTCGAGGTCATCGTGCTGGCCGCCGGCCAGGGTACCCGGATGCGCTCCGAGCTCCCCAAGGTACTGCACCCCATCGCCGGTCGGCCCATGCTCGCCCATGTGCTGGAGACAGTGATGGGCCTCTCATCCGATCGGCTCGAGCTGACCCGCATTCATGCGGTGGTGGGCCACGGCGCGGAAACGGTACGTCATGCCGTCGAGTCCGACGTGCGCCTCAGGGACGCGCCGCTGAACTGGGTCCACCAGGCCGAACAGAAGGGCACGGCACACGCGGTGTCCCAGGCGCTGCCGGACGTGGCCGACGATTCCGTGGTGCTGGTGACCTATGGTGATGTGCCCCTGGTCAGCCTGGAAACCCTGAACGCCTGCGTGCAGGCGGCGGGTGCCCGGGATGCCGCCCTGGCTCTGGTGACGGCGGAATTCGAAGATCCGGCTCAACTCGGTCGGATCGTCAGGGGCGATGACGGAAACATCAGTGCCATCGTCGAATATGCGGATGCCTGTGACCGCCAGCGGGCGATCCGGGAGATCAACTCCGGCATCCTGGCGCTGAACAGCGCGCTCATGAAATCCATGGTGGCCGAGATCGAGCCGCAGAACGCGCAGGGGGAGTACTATCTGACGGATCTCATTGCGCTCGCCGTCGGCCGTAACGTGCCCGTGCGGGGACTTGTCAGCGACAGGCCCTCCGAGCTGACGGG
Source organism: Gammaproteobacteria bacterium (assembly GCA_030425195.1). Classification (GTDB taxonomy): domain Bacteria; phylum Pseudomonadota; class Gammaproteobacteria; order Pseudomonadales; family Azotimanducaceae; genus SZUA-309. The sequence goes on from JAUIAV010000010.1 coordinate 73,705, forward strand.
TATCAACGATCGTGTTCAGCTTGCCCAGGCGGAGAGGCTGTATCAGCGCCAGGCAGCGGAAATGCTCATGCGATCGGGCGCGACCATGGCGGACCCCGCACGGGTGGACGTGCGCGGTTCCGTGACCACGGGCGCCGACTGTTTCATCGATGTCAACGTGGTGCTCGAAGGTGAGGTCCGGCTGGGCAGCGGTGTCCGGATAGGTCCGGGCTGTGTGCTCCGGAATTCGTCGCTCGGCGACGGTGTCGTGGTGGAGGCGCATACCCTCGTGGATGGTGCGGAAGTGTCCGCCCGCTGCACGCTGGGCCCTTTCGCACGGATCCGCCCGGGCACCGTTCTTGCCGAAGAGGTGCGGATCGGCAACTTTGTCGAAACCAAGAAGGCCGTGCTGGGCCGCGGCACCAAGGCCAGCCACCTGACCTATCTGGGCGACGCGACGCTGGGTGAAGACTGCAACGTGGGTGCCGGGACGGTGACCTGTAACTACGACGGGATCGACAAGCACCCCACGGAGATCGGTGACAACGTCTTCGTCGGCACCAACAGTACCCTCGTGGCGCCGATCCGGATCGGATCGGATGCCTTCGTCGCCGCAGGCTCCACGGTGACCAGTTCCGTCCCGGAAGGGGAGCTGGCCGTCGGCCGCGGCAAGCAGAGAAACATCTCCGGCTGGACCCGGCCGGATCGGCGCGCCGGAAGGAAAGACGGCGCGGATTCAGAAGAGAACGCCTGAACGGCGGATTCACAGCAAGGAGCACCATCGCATGTGTGGCATCGTCGGCGCTGTCGCGGACAGAGAAGTATCTGGCATCCTGCTTGCCGGGCTGCAGCGGCTGGAGTATCGCGGTTACGATTCCGCGGGGATAGCCGTGCAGACGGCGGACGGTATCGCAGTCAGAAAGACCGTGGGCAAGGTGTCCGAGCTGTGCGACAGCCTCGGTGCGGATCCCGTCGCCGGCCGGCTCGGCATCGCCCACACCCGCTGGGCCACGCACGGTGCACCTTCGGTGCTCAATGCCCACCCGCATGTCTCCAACGACCGGATTGCCCTTGCGCACAACGGCATCATCGAGAATTTCGAGGCGCTGCGCGATGAGCTCAAGGCCGCCGGGTATGCGTTCGTATCGGAAACAGACAGTGAGGTGATCGTTCACCTGGTCGACCGGTATTACGAAGAGCTGGGCGACCTGCTCGAAGCGGTTCGTCGCGCGGTCAAGCGTCTGGACGGTGCTTACGCCATCGGCGTCATGGCGAAGGACGATCCGGGCCGGATCATCGCCGCCCGAATGGGCAGTCCGCTGGTGGTCGGCAAGGGTATCGGCGAGAACTTCATTGCGTCGGATGCCCTGGCGCTGCGGCCGGTGACGGATCGGTTCATCTACCTGGAAGAAGGCGACCTGGTGGAGGTCCGGAAGACGAGCGTCGCCATCTGGAACGTCGAGGACGAATCCGTGATCCGCTCCACGGTCCGGGTCGTGGCCGGCGAAGACGACGTGGATCGCGGCAATTATCGCCACTTCATGCAGAAGGAGATCCATCAGCAGCCGAAGGTGCTGATGGATACCCTGGAAGGCCGGATCGGCCGCACCCGGGTGCTCGAACAGGCGTTCGGCGCCAGTGCACCGGAAATTCTGGACGGTACCCGGGCGGTCACCATCGCCGCCTGCGGCACCAGCTACTACGCGGGACTCGTCGCCAAGTACTGGATCGAGGAGCTGGCCGGCGTTCCCTGCCACGTGGAGATCGCCAGCGAGTTCCGTTACCGGAAGGTGGCCGTGATCCCGGACAGTCTGTTCGTCACCCTCACCCAGTCCGGAGAAACGGCGGATACGCTGGCGGCGCTGCGGGTGGCGAAGAAGATCGGTTACCGGCATTCCCTCACCATCTGCAATGTGGGTACGAGCACCACCGTGCGGGAATCCGATCTGGCCCTCATGCTGCAGGCCGGTACCGAGGTCGGCGTGGCATCCACCAAGGCGTTCACCGCCATGCTGGCGGACCTGCTGCTGCTCGCCCTTCTGATCGGGCGTCGCCACGGCATGGATCCGGAGAAGGAAGCCCAGGCAGTGGCGGCTCTGCACAAGCTGTCCGATGCGGTGGACCAGGCACTGGCGCTGGATGAGCAGGTCCTGAAGCTGGCCGAGCGGTTCGTGGAGAAGCACCACGCGCTGTTCCTCGGCCGCGGGCCCATGTACCCCATTGCGCTGGAAGGCGCGCTGAAGCTGAAAGAGATCTCGTACATTCACGCGGAAGGCTATCCGGCCGGCGAGCTGAAGCACGGACCACTCGCTCTGGTGGACGACGACATGCCCGTCATCGCGGTAGCGCCGAACGACGATCTGCTGGAGAAGCTGCAGTCCAATCTGCAGGAAGTCCGGGCCCGGGGTGGCGAACTCTATGTCTTCGCGGATCCGGCGTCGGGTTTCCGGGATGAGGACGACGTGACGGTCATTACCCTGCCGGAAGTGGAGAAACTCCTGGCCCCCATCGTCTACGTGATCCCGCTGCAGCTCCTCGCGTACCACGTGGCGGTGCTCAAGGGCACCGATGTGGATCAGCCGCGGAATCTGGCCAAGTCGGTCACGGTGGAGTAGCCGCCCAGTCCGGCCGGCTGGCGCCACCAGAGGTTCAACGATGCGCTGGATCGGGAGGCCGACGGCCCGCCTACTCCAGCGCGAAATAGGTCTCCAGCCCCGTCAGCAGATTGGTCATTGCCACGGAGGAGAGGATCAGCCCCATGACCCGGCTCACCACGCTCGCGCCGCTGTTGCCGATGAGCCGGTTGATGGGGCCGGCCAGCAGCATCAGACCACAGGTCAGAATGAGCACCGCCAGTAGAACGCCGTAGGTCTGTGCCTGTTCGGCAATGCTGTATCGCGCGTTTTCCGTCAGCAGCACGGCGGCGAGCATGGCGCCCGGGCTGGCAATCGAGGGGACAGCCAGGGGAAAAATCGCGGTTTCATGATGATCGCCGATCAGCCGGACTTCCTCCTCGGGTTTGCTCTCCCCGAAAATCATGGTCAGCGCGAAAAGGAACAGCACGATGCCCCCGGCAATCTGGAAGGCCGATAGGGGGATGGACATGGCTGTCAGAATGAGTTCTCCGGCGACCACGAAGAACAGTGCCTGCCGCGGCCAGGGTGGCCAGGAACGCGATCCGCCTCTGCGCCCTGGCATCGAACTGGTTCGTGACAGCAATGAAGACGGGCACCGTTCCGATCGGATCCACCACGGCAAAGAAGGTGATGAATGTCGCGATGATATCGATCATGCCGGCAACGCTAGCAGAAGACCCCGTTGTTGCAAGATCCAGCGTCTGCGCCTCTTTTTAAGCGGCGGCCAAATCCTTAAACTCGGATCCCGGCCCGGGATCCGGCCGCCTCCGACCGACCACCCACCAGCATTCAGATCAGCGCTTGGACGTCACCCACATTCTCGAAAACCTGAACGATGCCCAGCGGGAAGCGGTAACCGCGCCGCTCGGTAACGCGCTCGTGGTCGCCGGCGCCGGCAGCGGCAAGACGCGCGTGCTCGTACACCGGATTGCCTGGCTGATCGAGGCAGAGGGCGTTTCTCCCCACGGGGTGCTGGCGGTGACCTTCACCAACAAAGCGGCTCAGGAGATGCGGGTGCGCATCGAAGAGCTTCTGAAGCTGTCGGTCCGGACCATGTGGGTGGGGACCTTTCACGGCATTGCCCACCGGCTTCTGCGCATGCACTGGCAGGAAGCCCGGCTGCCTCAGAACTTCCAGATTCTGGACGCGGACGATCAGCTCCGACTGGTCAAACGGGTCATGCGTGTGCTCGACATCGACGAGCAGAAGTGGCCGGCCAGGCAGGCGGTCTGGTTCATCAACGGCCAGAAGGACGAAGCGCGGCGGGCCAGAGATGTGCCGGCGGGCGATGATCTCTTCCAGATCACGCACAAGAAGATCTACGAGAACTACGAGGAGCTCTGTGAACAGGGCGGGCTGGTGGACTTCGCCGAGCTGCTGCTGCGTGCCTTCGAGCTCCTCCGGGACAACGCACCTCTTCTCGAACACTACCAGCGGCGGTTCCAGCACGTGCTGGTGGACGAATTCCAGGACACCAATACCATCCAGTACGCCTGGCTGAGGCTGGTGGCCGGGGAGGAAGCCTGCGTGATGGCCGTGGGCGATGACGATCAGTCCATCTATGGCTGGCGGGGCGCGAAGATCGAGAACATCCACCGGTACACGGACGATTTCCATCAGGTCCGCACCATACGCCTCGAGCAGAACTACCGGTCCACGGCCACCATCCTCAAGGCGGCGAACGCGCTCATCGAGCACAACACGGACCGGCTCGGCAAATCGCTCTGGACGGAAGGCGACTCGGGTGATCCGATCCGGGTGTATGCCGGTTACAACGATCTGGACGAAGCCCGGTTCATCGTCGAGCGCACGGCGGAGTGGATCGACGGCGGTGGCTCGCCGGAGGACGTGGCCATTCTCTACCGGTCCAACGCCCAGTCGCGGGTTCTGGAAGAGGCGCTGCTCAGGGCCCGGATCCCCTACCGTATCTATGGCGGCCTGCGCTTTTTCGAGAGGGCGGAGATCAAGAACGCGCTGTGCTACATGCGCCTGCTGCACGAGCGGAACTCCGATCCCGCCTTCGAGCGGGTCATCAATCTGCCGCCCCGGGGAATCGGGGACAAGACGGTGGAGGCCATCCGCGCGGAAGCCCGCAGCCGGGGCAGATCCATGTGGCAGGCCTGTGCGGACGCCCTGGCCGAGGGGACCTTCGCCGCCAGGGTGGCGGGCAAGGTAGCGAATTTTCTCCAGCTCATCGAGGACATGGCGGCAGCAACGGCCGAAATGTCCCTTCATGAGCTGGCCGACCATGTGATCGATGCCAGCGGACTGATGGAGTACCACAGCCGGGAGCGGGGTGAGCGGGGGCTCGCGCGCAAGGAGAACCTGGAGGAACTGGTCAGCGCCTGCCGCCAGTTCACCGGCGAGCTCGTCTTTCCCATCACGGAGCCGGAGATCACCGGCGTGGAAATCCCGGAAACCACCGTGCTCGAGGAATTCCTGGATCAGGTGGCGCTGGATGCCGGTGATCGTCAATCGGAGTCCGGGCCGGCCGTGCAGATGATGACGCTCCATTCCGCGAAGGGACTGGAGTTCCCGCTGGTGTTTCTGGCGGGTCTGGAGGAGGGCCTGTTCCCGCACCGCATGTCGGCGGAAGAGCCGGGACGCATGGAGGAGGAGCGGCGGCTGGCTTATGTGGGGATCACCCGGGCCATGAAGGTCCTCTACCTCACCTATGCGGAAACGCGCCGCCTGCACGGAAACGATACCTACAACCGGCCGTCCCGGTTCCTTCTCGAGATCCCTTCGGATCTGGTCTCCGAGGTCAGGATGAAAGGCGCGGTGGAACGGCCCTATGGCTCGCCGGACACGCCCGCCGGGCTCTTTGCCGATGACTCCGGCGCGCTTCGAATGGGGCAGCGGGTACAGCACGCGAAATTCGGCGAAGGGGTGGTGATGCAGTGCGAAGGCAGCGGCGAGCGGGCCCGCGTTCAGGTGAACTTCGCCGAAGGGGCGAAATGGCTCATGCTCGGCTATGCGAATCTGACGGCGCTGGACTGAACGGCCCTCATTGGAGTGAACATGACCTTCAGACTCTTCAGATCACAGCGGCAGGTACTGAAGTCGGCTCTGCTGGTGATGGCTCTGGGTGCCGCGCTCGGCGGGTGCGGCAATCCGGAACCGTCCACGACGGAAACGGTAGCGGCGGAGCCGGCGGAGACGTTCCGCTGGAAGATGATCACCACCTGGCCCAAAAACCTGCCCGCGCTAGGCACCGTGCCGGAGCGCATGGCTGAGCGGATCCGGCTCATGTCGAACGGCCGGCTGGACATCCGGGTCTACGGTGCTGGCGAGCTCGTGGGCGCCTTCGAGGTGTTCGATGCCGTATCCAGCGGTACCGCGGAGATGGGGAACGGCGCGTCCTACTACTGGCGCAGCAAGCTGCCCATTGCCGCCATCTTCTCTACGGTGCCGTTCGGGATGACGGCTCAGGAGATGAACGGCTGGCTGCACTATGGTGGCGGCCTGGCGCTGTGGCGTGAGCTCTATGAACCCTTTGGCCTGATTCCCATGGCGGCGGGCAACACGGGCGTGCAGATGGGTGGCTGGTTCAACAGGGAGATCAACGGCATTGAAGACCTGGAGGGCCTGAAAATGCGGATTCCCGGCCTCGGCGGCGAAGTGCTGAAACGGATCGGCGGCCTGCCCGTGACCATGCCCGGGAGCGAGGTCTTCACGTCCCTGCAGACGGGGGTGATTGATGCGACGGAGTGGGTGGGCCCATACAACGACCTGGCCTTCGGTCTGCACACCGTGGCCGACTACTACTACTACCCGGGCTGGCACGAGCCGGGTGCAACCATCGAGTCCATCGTCAATGCTCAGGCCTGGGCCAGCCTGCCGAGGGACCTGCAGGTGATTCTGGAGACGGCCGTACGGCATGCCAACGACGACATGCTCGCGGAATTCACCGCCCGGAACGCCCAGGCACTTCAGACCCTGATCGATGAGCACGGTGTCGACGTCCGCCCGTTTCCGGACGACGTGCTGGCGGCTCTGCAGGCGGAAGCCGAGTCCGTCGTTGCCGCGATGGCGGGCGACGATCCCCTGCAACAGCGGATTCTCGACTCCCACGCGGCCTTCACCGCATCGGTGCGCCGCTACCATGAGATAACCGAGCGCGCGTATCTGAACGCGAGGACGGAGGACTGACATGGAACTGAAGGCCACGGCGCTTTCAGTCGACGGCGGCATCGGTCTGATCACCCTGAACCGGCCTCAGCGCATGAATGCCTGGACCGGGCGCATGCACACGGAATACCGCCACTGCCTGAAAGTGCTCGACGATGACCCTGCCGTCGGCGCCATCGTCGTCACGGGGGCAGGCCGGGGATTCTGTGTCGGTGGTGATGCGGAAGCCCTCAGCGGCCATGCCAGAAAAGGCGGCTACGACCCGGGCACGCCAGAGACCCTGGCCAGGCCGGGATACGGAGTGGATGCACGTTTCGATGCGAGCTTCGCCTACCAGTTCGGTCTGACCAAACCCATCCTCGCCGCCATGAACGGACCGGCAGCGGGTGTGGGCCTGGCGCTCGCCTGCTTCGCCGATCTCCGCTTTGCGGCCGCCGGGGCGAAATTCACCACCGCCCACGGCAAGCTCAACCTGCCGGCGGAATACGGACTGTCCTGGCTGCTGCCGAGGATGCTCGGGCTGACCCGGGCCAACGAGCTGCTGCTCTCATCGAGGGCGTTCACGGCGGAGGAAGCCCTGGCGCTCGGGCTGGTGAACGAGGTGCTGCCGGCCGGAGACGTTCTGCCGCGGACTCTGGAATACGCGCGAGACCTGCTGGCGACCGTGTCGCCGAACTCACTCCGGCAGACCCGCTGGCAGATCTACCGGGATCTGCATGCCTCCGTGGAGGAATCTGTCAGCGCGTCCGAGCAGCTGCTCGACGAGATGATGAAGGAGCCGGACTACGCCGAGGGTGTGCGCGCGTTCCTCGAAAAACGGCCGCCCGAGTGGGGAAGCCAGTAGGGCACTAGCCCTCCCGGACGCACCGACCCCGGGCCCAGACGGCCACCGGCTGCGTGAGAACGGTGAGATCCGTCACCGGATCTCCGGCAACGATCAGCACGTCCGCATCGAACCCCGGCCGGAGTCGGCCCGTATGCCGCTCGAGGCCGAGACCCCGGGCCGCCTCGGACGTGGCGCTACGAAGCACTTCCTCGGCGCTCATGGCGGCCACCTCGGCAAACACAGCCAGCGCTTCGGGGAGCTGATGGTGAAAGACTCCGGGAATCCCTGCGTCGGTAGAAGCCATGAGCGGCACTCCGTGGGATCGCATGTTCACGAGCGCGGCACGCATGCGGCTGATCGTGGGTGTCGCGCCCTTCAGCATCCGACGCCAGCCCGCATTGATGGTGGGTGAAACCCAGGTGCCCTGCTCGAGCATGCGCATGACGACGGCTTCCTGGTAGTCGCTGGCCCAGCCTTCTTCTCCGACCCAGGAACAGTGCTCGATACTGTGCACGCCGGCCCGCACCGCGGCGTCGATACCCGGGGTACCGTGACAATGCGCGGCCACGGCAAGACCGTGCACGCGCGCGTGATCCACCATGGCTCTCAGTGCACGGGTCTCGAACTGCGGAGCCAGGGGTTTCGATCCGCGGGTAAAACGCCCGCCCGTCGCCATGATCTTGATGAGATCCACATCGTGAGCGATCTGCCGGTCGATGACGGCTTTGGCTGCGCTCACGTCCGCTGCCTCGCCGCCCCAGAAGTGACAGTGACCCTGGAGACAGGTCACCGGTTGCCCGGCGCACAGCAGGCGGGGTCCGGGCGCTTCGCCGCGGGCGATGGCGTTCCGGAGCTCGATCTCCAGCCAGCCACCGCCGCCCAGATCCCTGGCGGTGGTGATGCCGGCCGTCACCATCATGGCGGCTCGCTCCCGCATGGCGGCCGGGTCGCCGGTCTCACCGGCCGCGGGCGGTGAGGACCGGTTCGGATCCAGCACCATGTGCACGTGCGCATCCATGAGCCCGGGGAGGGCGGTGGTGCCCGCCAGCGACCGGGCCGTTCCCGCCTCAGCCGGGGACAGGGCGGTACCGGAGCAGACGGCTTCGATGGCCGGGCCGTTCAGGATGAGGGTATCGGCATCGAGCGTGGTGTCGCCGTCCCAGATCCTGAGATCGGTAAGGATGGTTCGTTGTGCGTTCATGTGAATCGATTCCGGGCAGGACGATGAGAGTATGGACCCGCCGTCATCCGTACAGGCGCTCGGGAAGCCAGGTGGCCAGTGCCGGCCAGATCAGCAGCAGAGCGAGCAGCAGAAGCTGCAGCAGCACGAAGGGCACCACGCCGCGATAGATGACGGCGGTGGGCACCTGTGCCGGCGTCACGCCGCGCAGATAGAACAGTGCGAACCCGAATGGCGGGGTCAGAAAAGACGTCTGCAGATTGACGGCAATGAGCACACCGAGCCAGACCGGATCGATCCCCATGCCCAGAAGGATCGGGCCGACGATGGGGACCACGACGAAGGTGATTTCGATGAAGTCGAGAATGAAGCCCAGCAGAAAGATGACGATCATGACCACGGCAAGCGCACCCGGTACCCCCCCGGGCAGCCGTTCGAAAAGTCCCTGCACCAGCTCGTCGCCGCCGAAGCCCCGGAACACCAGGGAGAAGAGGGACGCACCGATCAGAATGAAGAAGACCATGCTGGTGGTGCCGAGGGTGGAGGCGCAGACCTCGCGGAGCCGGCCGGGATTCAGTCGGTCTGAACCCGTTCGCGTGATGCCGAGCAGCAGTGCACCCGCCGCACCCACTCCCGCGGCTTCCGTGGGTGTGGCGAAACCGCCGAGGATGGCACCCAGCACCAGCACGATCAGCGCCAGTGGCGGCGTCAGATCGGCGAGCATGCGCGTGAGCGATACCTCCGGCGCCCGGGTCAACGCGGGTACAGGCGCTGCGCGCAGGCGGGCCACCGCATAAATCAGATAGAGCAGCACGAGGAGCAACCCGGGTATCAGAGCACCGGCGAACAGATCGCCAACGGAAACCGTGTCCGGTGCGAAAACACCGGCATCGAGCTGAGCCTGCTGGTAGGCGTTGCCCAGGACATCGCCGAGCAGGACCAGAGCGATGGACGGGGGAATGATCTGCCCGAGCGTGCCGGTGGCTGCAATGGTGCCGGTAGCCAGGCCGGACGGGTACTCCTGTCTGAGCATGGCGGGGAGCGCCATCAGACCCATGGTCACGACGGTGGCGCCGACGATGCCGGTGCTTGCGGCCATCAGCATACCGACGGTGATCACGGACACGGCCAGACCGCCGGAGCTTCCGCGGAAGAGGCCGGTCATGGAGGCCAGCAGCGATTCGGCGATCCGCGTCTTCTCGAGAACTACGCCCATGAAGACGAACAGCGGGACTGCCAGCATGGTCTGATTGGTCATGATCCCGAACAGCCGGCCCGGCAGAAAACCCAGGTCGGCGGCGTGGAAGGTTCCGGTGAGGATGCCGCCGAACGCGAACAGCAGGGCGACTCCAGCCAGTGTCAGCGCCACGGGATAGCCGGCCAGCAGTCCGGCGAAGGTGGCGGCGAACATGGCGAGCGGGATCAATCGCCGCCCTCCTCGCGGATCGTCAGGAAGGCTCGCCGGATGCTGCACACACCCTGCAGCAGCAGGCCGGCACACATGACGGGGATCAGGGTCTTGATCAGGAAGATGGCCGGAATGCCGCCGACTTCCGGTGATCCCTCCAGGATCCGCCAGGAGGCGCTCACGTAGGGCAGAGACTGCCAGAAGAGCGTCAGGGTCACGGGCATGAGGAAGAGGAGGTGTCCGGTCAGATCGATCCAGGCCCGCCGCCGGGGTGAAAGGCGCCCGTAGATCACGTCCACCCGCACATGACCGTCGTTCTTCAGCACCCAGGGGATGCCGAGCATGAAGGCGATCGCGTGCAGATAGAGCACGCTTTCCTGCAGCGCCGTGGCGCCGAAGTCGAAACCGTAGCGCAGGACGACGATGCCGAAGGTGATCAACGCCATCACGAGCGTCAGCCAGGCCGCCGCCGTGCCCGTCCGCTCGATGAGGTGCTCGATCTGGCTCGTCAGAGCGTGAGCCCGAAGAAGCGCATGCCGGCCAGATGCGGCAGAAGACTGAGCTCCACCACGGCGCCGGAAAACAGAGAAAAACCGACCCAGACGTTGTTCCGGAAGGCCTGGAAGCAGCCGTCACGTTCACGGTGCCGGATGAGGACGTGCTGGTAGGCGAATAATCCGGCCGCTGCCAGGATGCCCAGCTGGAACGCCCCTCTCGCCTCGATCACCTGGGCCAGGAGATAAAGGGAAATGAGCGTCACACTCTGAAGCAGCGCGATCATGAGCCGATCCTGGGCGCCGAACAGGATGGCCGTGGATTTCACCCCGATCCTGAGATCGTCCTCCCGGTCGACCATGGCGTACATGGTGTCGTAGGCGACGATCCAGGTCAGGCTGGCAATGAACAGCAGCCAGGCATCGATGGGCAGCTCGCCGCGCACGGCGGCGTAGGCCATCACCAGACCCCAGCTGAAGGCTGCGCCCAGAAAGGCCTGGGGCAGGTAGGTCCACCGTTTCATGAACGGATAGAGGGTGGCGATGGCGAGACCGGCCACGGCGAGCCAGCGGGTCAGAGGATTGAGGAACAGCAGCAGGCTGCCCGAAAGCGCGGCCAGCCCGAAGAACAGCCAGACCGCCCGGGTGGTGCTGATTTCGCCGGTTGCCAGCGGCCGCTGTGAAGTACGGCGCACATGGCCGTCGATCCGACGGTCCGCGATATCGTTGATGACGCAGCCGGCCGAGCGCATCAGCCAGGTGCCCAGGGTGAAGATCAGCAGCAGGTGAACGGGCGGCAGCCCTTCGGCCGCGAGCCACAGGGCCGCCAGGGTCGGCCAGAGCAGCAGCAGCGTGCCGACCGGCCGGTCGACGCGCATCAGGGCGATATAGGGGCGGAGCACCTCCCGCATGGGAGGGGGCGGATCGATGTCCGGGATGCCTTGAATGCCGGCTTTCAACGTTGGACCTTAGTCGTGTGCGCCTGAACGCTTTCGGGCGGGCCGAAGGCGGCCATCTTAGCGGAAAGCGGGGTGGAGGACAGCGCTATCCAATTGATTTTTCTGGGTCGGGCAAGTAGTTTACGCGCCTTGTTCAGGGCCGGGTTCCGGGTGAAAACAAATGCGTAAGTGGCAGTGCATCGTCTGCGGGTGGATCTACGACGAAGCGGAGGGGTGCGAAGAAGAGAACATCGCGCCCGGTACCCGCTGGGAAGACGTGCCGGAAGACTTCGTCTGCCCCGAGTGCGGTGTGAGCAAGGAAGACTTCGAGATGATCGAGGTAGGCTGATCCTGTCTCAGGATAATTACACGAGCGGGAGCGGGTCATGAACCTCACCGTGCGTATCCTCATCGGCATGATCGCGGGCCTCATGCTCGGCATGATCATTCAGCTGAGTGGTGTGGCCGACGACAGCTGGATCCAGGTCTACCTGGTGCAGGGCCTGCTCGACGCCGGCGGCCAGATCTTCATCGCCAGTCTCAAGCTCATGGTGGTCCCGCTGGTATTCGTCTCCCTGGTCTGCGGTGCGGCGAGTCTGGGCGGGCACGGCAACATGGGCCGGGTGGGTGGCAAGACCATTGCTCTGTACCTGCTCACTACCGGCATCGCCATCAGCATCGCCCTCATGCTGGCGCTGGTGATCGCGCCGGGTGAAGGTGCGTCGGGCGTGGACATCACCCCCACGGACTTCGTGCCGAACGAGCCGGCGAGCATCAAAGACACCATCGTCTCCATCTTTCCGACCAATCCGATCGCCGCCATGGCGGACGGCAGAATGCTGCAGGTCATCGTGTTCGCGCTGCTGCTCGGGATCGCTCTGTCCCGTTCGGGCGAAGCCGGTGCACGGATCAACGCCATCTTCGACGATCTGAACGCGATTCTGATGAAGCTGATCACCATGCTGATCTCGCTGGCGCCTTACGGCGTGTTCTGCCTGATGGCGGTGCTGTTCACCAAGGTGGGCTGGGCGGAAATCGGCAAGCTTGCCGCTTATTTCGGCACCGTGGTGCTGGCCCTCGTCCTCCACGCGAGCCTCGTCTATCCGGCGTTGCTGACACTGCTGGCGAGAATCAATCCCGTCCGCTTCGTCGGCAAGATGCGTGAACCCATGCTGGTAGCGTTCTCCACATCATCGAGCGGCGCTACCCTGCCCGTCACCCTGCGCACGGTGGAGCAGCGAGTCGGCGTGAAAAACGAGGTAGCCGCCTTCGCCGTACCGCTGGGTGCGACCATCAACATGGACGGCACGGCGATCATGCAGGGTGTCGCCACGGTCTTCATCGCCCAGTTCTACGTGATCGATCTGACCCTCGCGGACTATCTGATGGTGATCCTCACGGCGACCCTAGCCTCCATCGGAACGGCAGGCGTGCCGGGCGTCGGTCTGATCATGCTGGCCATGGTCCTCAATCAGGTCGGCCTGCCGGTGGAGGGCATCGGACTCATCATCGGCATCGATCGTCTGCTCGACATGCTCCGGACCTCGGTGAACGTCCTGGGAGACGGGACCGTTGCGACCATCGTTGCCCGGTCTGAGGACGATCTGGATATGGCCGTCTTCGAAGATCCGGATGCCGGCCGGGTGGTTCCAGAGCACCACTGATCGCCTCGCGCTCAGACGCCGGCGTGTCCCGAGTCCGCGGGGGCCCAGATTGCCAGCAACCGGTTGGCGGTTTCCGGATCGGAGCTCAGCAATGCATCGCCGCGGCGGATCACCTCGGGCATCAGGTGGGCGTGGGTTCTGAGGTCCGCGATCCTGAACTGCTGTTCCCCCGTCTGCCGGGTACCGAGCAGATCGCCGGGGCCACGGATCTGCAGATCCTCTTCCGCGATCCGGAATCCGTCCTGACTGTCCCGGATCACGGATAGCCGGCGGCGGCCGGTCTCCGACAGCGGGGTTGCGTAGAGCAGGACGCAATAGGAAGCGTGAGCACCCCGTCCGACCCGGCCGCGAAGCTGATGCAGCTGCGCCAGGCCCATCCGTTCCGGGTTTTCGATCACCATCAGCGTGGCATTCGGCACATCGACGCCCACCTCCACTACCGTGGTGGCCAGCAGCAACTGAATTCGTCCCGCTTTGAATTCGGCCATCACCCGGGCTTTTTCGTCGCTTTTCATCCGGCCGTGCAGCACGCCCACCGACATGCCCGGCAGCGCAGACTCCAGCACCGGCAGGGTTTCTTCGACCGAGGCAGCTTCGAGCGCCTCGGACGCTTCGATCAGCGGACAGACCCAGTAGGCCTGCCGGCCGGCGGCAAGTTCGCCGGCGAGATGGGCGATCACTTCCTCGCGGCGCTCGTCCGCCACCGTCGTGGTGGTGATGGGCTGGCGCCCGGCCGGAAGCTCATCCAGGGTAGAGACGTCCATGTCCGCATAGAGCGCCATGGTCAGCGTTCGCGGAATCGGAGTGGCCGTCATCACCAGCTGGTGCGGGAGGCGGCCTTTGTCCTTCAGCGCCATGCGCTGATGCACGCCGAACCGGTGCTGCTCATCCACCACCGTCAACGCCAGTTGGCGAAAGGCCACGGAGTTCTGGAACAGCGCATGGGTGCCCACGGCCACCAGCGCTTCACCCGACTCGATGGCTTCACTCACCCGCCGGCGCTCCGCGGCACTCTGGGAGCCGGTCAGCAGCACCACGGAGATCCCGAGTGGTTCGAGCCAGCCCGTGAAGTTCAGGTAGTGCTGTTCCGCCAGGATTTCCGTGGGTGCCATGAGTGCAGTCTGGGCGCCGTGCTCGGCCGCGCGGATGGCGGCGAAGGCGGCAATGACCGTCTTCCCTGAGCCCACGTCTCCCTGCACCAGCCTCAGCATGGGGACCTCGCGGCTGAGGTCTTCGAGCACCTCCGTGGTCACCCGGCGCTGAGCACCGGTCAGCCGGAAACCCAGGTGCTTCAGAAGCTCCCGGCCCAGGTGTTCGGCCTGGGGCAGCGCCAGGGTGCGGTGCCCGGTCCGATCGGACTGCCGGTGGCGCATGACCAGGTAGTAGGCCGTCAGCTCGTCGAGGGCGATCCGGGCCTGAACATCGGCAATGTCCTCCGCCGTGGCCTGGGCAGGCGGCCGATGCAACCAGCGGAGATCCGAATAGGGCGTGCCGTCGTCCTCGGGCCAGTCCATGCCGAGCAGCTGCTCCGTCAGCGTGCGCAGGCGCCCCTGTCCCAGTCCGCGGGTGGTGGGGTAAACGGGGGTGAGCTCCGGTTCGGGCGGCGGTGGGGCATCCCGGTGCGTCCGGTACTCGGGATGGATCATCTCGAGGCCTTCCCGCGAGAGCCGCACCTGTCCGAATGCCTGCACGTACATGCCGGCCTTCAATGCATTCTGCTGGGCCCTGGAAAAATAGAAGAAGCGCAGCTTCAGATAGCCGGTCTGATCCTCCAGCGTGACGACCAGGCTGCGGCGTCGACCGTAAGCGAGCCGGGCGTCCACGATCTGGCCCTGAACGAGACCCTCCTGCTCCGGCACGAGCGAAGACAGGCTGACCACGCGGGAGCGGTCCTGATAGCGCAGTGGCAGGTGCAGGAGCAGATCCAGGAGCCGGTGAACGCCGAGACGCGCCAGTTTCTCTTCGAGACCGGGCCCCACCCCCTTCAGGGTGGTGACCCCCGCACCCGGATTCGCCGACACGGCGGACAGATCAGCCGGGCAGCACCATGATGCCCTCGATTTCCACGGCGGCACCCCGCGGCAGTTGAGAGACACCAATCGCGGCTCTGGCGGGATAGGGCTCGTCCACGTGTTCGGCCATGACTTCGTTGACGGTGGCGAAGTCGCCGAGATCGGTGAGGTAGACGGTGAGCTTGACCAGGTCTTCCAGCCCGCCGCCCGCCGCCTCGGCCACCGCCGCCAGATTCCGGAAGACCTGCCGGGTCTGCTCGGCGACGTCCGTCGAGACCAGCTCCATGGATTCCGGGTCCAGCGGAATCTGGCCCGAAAGAAAAACGAGACCGGCGCCGGGCACGGCGACGGCCTGGGAATAGGTGCCGATGGCGGCCGGTGCCGCCGGTGTGCTGATGGGTCGCTTCATGTGCGCTCCGCTGTGCGAATGATCGGGATGGTCAGCTGCCCAGCCGGGAGATGCTGATCACGCTGGGCAGGTTCCTCAGACGGCGGATGGCCCGGGCCAGATGGGTCCGATCCCGTACCCCGAGGCGCGCGATCACCGTGGTGACCTCGGCGCTGCGTTCTTCCACGTGGATGTTCTCCACCCCGGCGTCCACCTCTGCAATGGTGCTCGCGAGCTCGGCGATGATGCCTTTCTGGCGGTTCACCTGCAGCCGCAGCGTGGTGAGGAACTCGTTTTCACGGGTGGCCGCCCAGTGGGCGGGGATGATCTCCTTGGCGCCGCGGCGGCGGCGGATCTCCACCATGTTGGGACAGGTTTCCACGTGGACGACGAAACCCTTGCCGGGAGTCATGTGCCCGACGATGGCATCTCCCGGCACCGGACCACAGCAGCGGCCGTAGTTCACCACCAGGCCTTCGCCGCCGCGGATGGCGACCGGACCGCCGGACTCCACCGGCACGCCCTCGAAATCCGGGTCGTCCTCGGCCAGCAGACGCTGGGCCACGGCGTAGCTCATGAGCGTGCCGTTGCCGATGGCGGCAAGCACCTCGTCGAGACGCCGCACGCCGAACTCCTTGAACACCCGGCGCAGGCGCCGGAAGTCCAGATCGTTGATGGACTTGTTGCCACCGGCAAGGGACCGGTTCAGCAGCTGACGGCCGAAGGCGATGGACTGTGAATCCTGCTGGGTCTTGAGAGCCTGGCGGATGCCCGTTCTCGCCTTCGACGACACCACGAAGGTCAGCCAGTCCGGATTGGGGCGTGCTTCCTCCGAGGTGATGATCTCCACGGACTGTCCGGACTGCAGCTGCTGAGACAGCGGTGCCAGATTCCGATCCACCCGGCAGGCGACGCAGCGGTTGCCCACATCCGTGTGCACGGCATAGGCGAAATCCACCGGGCAGGAGCCCCGGGGCAGCTCCAGGATCTGACCTTTGGGCGTGAAGACGTAGACCTCGTCGGGGAACAGATCGATCTTCAGGCTCTCGACGAATTCCATGGGGTTTCCCGCGCGCTGCTGGAGATCCAGGAGATCGCGCACCCACTGCCGGGCCCGCTGCTGGCTCGATGCGAAGGAATCCTCCTCGGACTTGTACAGCCAGTGGCCTGCGATGCCGTTCTCGGCCACCTGATCCATGTGCTCCGTGCGGATCTGCACTTCGATGGGCACGCCGTGCATGCCGAAGAGGGTGGTATGGAGGGACTGATAGCCGTTTGCCTTGGGAATGGCGATGTAGTCCTTGAACCGTCCCGCAACGGGCTTGTATAGATTGTGCACGATGCCCAGTGCCCGGTAGCAGTCGTCCGGCTGTTCCACCACCACCCGGAAACCGAACACGTCCATGATCTCGGAGAAGGACTTGTGCTGGGTCTTCATCTTCCGGTAGATGGAGTAGAGGTGCTTCTCCCGGCCGTGCACGGAAGCCTTCAGACCTTCCGCCGTGAGAGCCGATTCGATGGACCGGCGCAGGTCTTCCATCAGCTCCTTGCGGTTGCCCCGGGCGGCGCGAACGGCTTCGCTGATCCGGTCGGCGCGCAGCGGGTAGAGGGCGGCAAAGGAGAGCTCCTCGAATTCCACCTTCACCGAGTGCATGCCGAGCCGGTTGGCAATGGGTGCGTAGAAGTCGAGCGTTTCCCGGGCGATGCGCTTACGCTGCTCCTGGCTCATCACGCCGATGGTGCGCATGTTGTGCAGGCGGTCGGCGAGCTTGACCATGATGACCCGGATGTCCTTCGCCATGGCCAGGGCCATCTTCTGGAAGTTTTCCGCCTGGGCCTCCGCCCGGGAGCGGAAGATCTTCGAGAGCTTGGAGACACCGTCGACGATTTCGGCAACGGAAGTGCCGAACCGGTCGCGCAGGGCCTGCTTGCTCGCTTCCGTGTCTTCGAGCACGTCATGCAGCAGACCGGCGATGATGGTTTCCGGGTCCATCCTGAGACCGGCGAGGATGTTGGCCACGGCGAGCGGATGGGTGATGTAGGCGTGTCCGGTGCGCCGGGTCTGTCCTTCGTGAGCCGCCTCTGCGTAGGCGTGCGCTTCAGCGATCAGCTGTACCTGATCGTCGGGCAGATAGCTGGCCGCCAGCTTCGTGAGTTTTCCGATGGTGGCTGGTGAGGCGACCGAGTCCCGCCGGGCGTGCTCGGCGAGGCGATTGACGAAGAAGGAGCCGTCCGGGTTCTGTCGGGCTTTCAGGTTTTCAGGCGAGCGGCTTCCACGAGTCGTACGGCCACGCACCGACCCGGCATTGCTGGTGTCCGTCTTTCTGGATCTTGCGCCTTTGTCGCGATCGCGCTGGCGCGGAACCGGTTGTTTAGAAGTCGGACTTGAAGTCGCTTCGCTCGTCATCTCCTACGGAGAAGGTGATTTCTACCTCTTCATCCTCCGTGGAGGCCTCCTGTGCGTCAAGCATTTCGTGGGAGATGAGACCTTCGGCAATTTCCCGGAGGGCAATGACAGTCGGCTTGTCGTTCTCTTCAGGGACCAGCGGATCCACACCGTAGCGGCGCATCTGTCTGGCGCGCCGGGTGGCGAGCATGACGAGCTCGAAGCGGTTATCTACGTTTTCGAGGCAATCTTCTACGGTGATTCGGGCCATTTGGGGGACCTGTGGATTGGCGAGCGCGCGAGTTTACTCGTGGGGTTCGTGGCTGTCCAGATAGGGGTCGTTAGGGTTTCACGGACCGGAGACCCCGAGCCTCGACCCTGTCCTAACGGGGACGCTGGGGCGTTGGCGCTCGCGCGCCGCGCCCTCCCATCCCTGTGCCCCGACTGCCCCTTATAGGACAGGTAGGACAGGGTCGAGGCTCGGGGGGGCCTCCGGTCCCTCAATATCCTCCCAAGACTCACAACCATCCCCGGTAGGTGGTGGGGTGACCAGAGACGTTGATCGTGGAACCACCACCACAGTGCAGACGGTGATTTCCAAGGACGAACTTTGAGGGAGGGAGGGGTTCTACGGCGGTTTGCGGGAGACGCTAGGTCCTGGCGCCTGCGCGCCAAGACCTCCCATCCCTGGGGCGCTCGGCTTCGGCCATCCCTGGCCTCAGACGCTCCCGCAAACCGCCGTAGAACCCCTCCCTCCTTGAAAGGCACAACTTGGGAAACCCCCGGACGGATCACGCGAGCAGTGAATCGATCAACGCCTGATTGCCTGCCGCACGTCGATCGGTGCGGCAGCGCTCAGCCAGCAGAATGGCGCGAAGCTCCGCCAGGGCGACATCGAACTGATCGTTGACCACCAGATAGTCGAACTCCAGATAATGCCGCATCTCCGTCTTCGCCTCGGCGAGACGGGATTCGATCACCTGAGGGTCATCCTGCGCCCGCCCCTGAAGACGTTCACGCAGAGCCGCCTGGGAAGGCGGAATGATGAAGACGCTCACGGCCTCGGGATGGACCGTGCGCACCAGAGCCGCTCCCTGCCAGTCGATCTCGAGCAGCACGTCCCGGCCCTCTGCCAGCGGTCCGGACACCGCCGCCTTCGAGGTGCCGTAATAGTTGCCGAACACGGACGCGTGCTCTAGGAAGGCATCGTTCTCGATCATCGTCTCGAAGGTGGCCGCATCCACGAAGTGGTAGTTCACGCCCGCGGTCTCCTTCGGCCGCCGCGGGCGGGTGGTGTGGGAGATGGACAGGACCAGGGAGGGATCCCCGGCCAGAAGGTCGGCAACCAGCGACGTCTTCCCGGCACCGGAGGGCGCGGAGACGATGAACAGGGTACCGGTGCTCATTCGATGTTCTGCACCTGCTCCCGGATCTGCTCGATGATCACTTTCAGATCCACCGAGCGCTGGGAATTCTCAACCAGGGTGGCCTTGGCGCCCAGGGTGTTCGCTTCGCGGTTCAGCTCCTGGGTGAGGAAGTCCAGCCGGCGGCCATGGGGTCCGGGCTTGCGGAGAATGGAGCGGGCTTCTTCCACGTGAATACCCAGCCGGTCGAGTTCCTCGGCGACGTCGGCCCGCTGCGCCAGCAGTGCCACCTCCTGTTCCAGACGGTCGGCGTCCACCTGCACGCTCAGATCGTCGAGCCGGGCCTGAAGGCGGGCCTGTATCTGGTGTCCGATGGAGGCGGTGCGGCCTTTCACGTCCGCCACTACCTTGTCGATCTCGTCCAGGCGGCTGGCGATGGTCTCGGCCAGCTGAGTGCCTTCCCGCTGCCGGTAGGCCATGAGCTCCGAGAGCGCTTCCTCGAACAGGTCGGTCACCGTGGCTGTCAGCGCCTCGTCGTCGAACTGCGCGTCGTCGCCGATCACCCCCGGCCAGCGGAGGAGATCCATGGGATTCGGGGAGCCGATTTCCGGGGCATCCCGCCGGACCTGCTCGACCATGGCCAGCACCTGCAGCAGCAGAGGCCGGTTCAGTTCGATGGTGGTCTCGGTCTGCTGGGGCTCCATGCGCAGGGAGCAGTCCAGCTTGCCACGCTTCAGGTGCTTGCGCAGCGTCTCCCGCAACGGGTACTCGGCCGCCCGCAGCGCCTCCGGCATCCGGAACTGCATCTCCAGAAAGCGATGATTGACGGAGCGGATCTCCCAGGTCAGCACGAAACCGCCGCCGTGGGCCTGAGAACGGGCGAACGCCGTCATGCTGTTGACCATGATTTGAAGGACCGTTGTCTCTGCGGCGGCCATTGTACCTTCCGCGTCGGGTCAGGTCCCCACCTGCCCCGGGGGCGAGGTTCCTTGGCCCGTCGTGACTAAGGCCCCCTATAATGGCGCCCGACCACCCATAGAGGATCCGCTGCCCATGCCAGATCGACCGAGCGGTCGCCAGGCCGACGAACTGAGACCCGTGCAATTCACGCGGGGATTCACCACCCATGCCGCAGGCTCCGTGCTGGTGGAGTTCGGCGCTACGCGGGTGATCTGCACCGCCAGCGTGGAGGACTCCGTGCCTGGTTTTCTGCGCGGCAAAGGCGTGGGTTGGGTGACCGCGGAGTACGGCATGCTGCCAGGCTCCACCCACACCCGGGTTGACCGGGAGGCAGCGCGGGGTAAGCAGAGCGGCCGGACGGTGGAGATTCAGCGGCTGATCGGTCGAAGCCTCAGGGCCACCGTGGATATGAAGAAGCTCGGTGAGCGGACGGTTCGCATCGATTGCGACGTGATTCAGGCCGACGGCGGCACCCGGACCGCCTCCATCACCGGTGCCTCGGTGGCCCTCTCGGATGCGCTGACGAGGGTGGGGGTTCAGGATGCGTTCATCGAACATGTGGCATCTATATCCGTCGGTATCTGGCAGGGTGAACCCGTGCTGGATCTGGACTATGCGGAAGATTCGACGGCGGAGACCGATATGAACGTAGTCGCACTGGCCTCCGGGGGCTTCGTGGAAGTTCAGGGCACGGCGGAGCAGAAGCCATTCTCCCCGGACGAGCTCGAAGCCATGCTGGCGCTGGCGAAGAAGGGCACGGCTGAGCTCATCGCGCTGCAGACGGCGGCGGGCGGGACATCCCTGTGAGCAGCGCGGATACCCGGGCCCTGGTATCGCTGCTGATCGAGCAGTCGGTGCTGAAGTTTGGTGCGTTCACGCTGAAATCCGGACGCGAGAGCCCGTACTTCTTCAATCTGGGTGCGATCAGCACGGGCGCGGCCATCTCGAGACTCGGAGACGCCTACGCGCAGGCTGCTCTGGATCTGGATAGGCCTTTCGATGCGGTGTTCGGGCCGGCCTACAAAGGCATTCCCATAGCCGTTGCCACCGCCTCTGCCCTGGCGGACCGCGGTGCGGACTGCGGCTGGGTATTCAACCGCAAGGAAGCCAAGGATCACGGCGAAGGCGGGCAGTTCGTGGGCGCGCCCGTGACGGGTCGGCTGCTGCTGGTGGACGACGTGCTCACCGCGGGTACCGCGGTCAGGGAGGCCGCCGGCCTGATCCGGGCGGCTGGCGGTGAGCTCATGGGTGTGCTCATTGCGCTGGACCGCCAGGAACGGGTGGTGGCGGATGAGCCCGGCACAGCTGTCAGCCGTCTTGCCGAAGAACTGAGCGTCCCGGTCAGAAGCCTGCTGACGTTGCAGGACGTGATCGAGTACCTTGACTTGAAAGGGGGTGGCGACAACCATCCTCCCGAGACTTTAGAGGCGATCCGGGCCTATCAGGCCGCCTACTGTGATCGGTGATGAGCGGATCTCCCGCAGAGCAGGGTGAACGATGGAAGATGCACAACGGCTGACACAACGACTGAAAGGCAGGCTGGCTGCGCGCCGGTCCGCGTCCCGTGGCAGAGGCGGTCTGCGGATGGTGTCCGTGGGCCTTGGCCTGTGCATGCTGGCAGCGCTCCCTGCGGATGCGGCCACCCTCTACCGCTACATCAACGACAAGGGCTATCAGGAGATCGGCTACTCGGTGCCCCCGCACCTGGTGCCCAACGGCTATGACGTGATCGACGATTCCGGCCGCCTGATCCGTCGGGTGGCGGCGCAGCTGTCGGAGGAGGAGTACGCGGCAAAGCTCGAGCATGAACGGAAGCTCGAAGCCTGCGAGAAGGCTTACGAGCGTGTGCATCGCCGCTACGAGCGTCTCGAAGACATCGACAAGGCCGAGGTTCAGTTCGAAGCCCAGCTGGAGGAGTCGCTGCAGAACGATCAGGCCAATCTGGAATACAACCGTACCGAGCTCGCCAAGTACCGTGAAAGTGCCGCCGGCCACGAGCGGAAAGGCCAGATCATCCCCGAGCGCGTCCTGGATTCCATCGAACAGACCGAGCGCACGATCCGGAACCTGACCGCCAAGATCGATCAGAGCGAGCAGTCCCGGACCACCAAGGCGGAACAGTTCGACGAAGAGCGCCGTGTCTTCCAGATGAACGGCTGTGACGAGGAGCAGCTCGCTCAGGCGAACTGGTGATCTCTATCTGAATACGGCGCGCTCCAGCGCCTCCCACTGCTCTGTCCAGCTGGATGTGGGCAGCGCCCTGAACTCACTGCGAACGAACTGATGAATCCGGCCTTCTGCGGCGGCCAGCAGCAGATTGGCGGCGGCTGCCGAACCGAGCTCGGGCCCGGGCACGCGGGTGGCCGCCCACTCTCTGAGAATGAGGCGCAGCTGAGTTTCGAGCCGGTCGTAGACCTGACGGATACGGCCGCGCAGACGCTGGGTTTCACCCTGCAGGGCCTCTCCCGTCATCAGTCTCGCCATGCCCGGATTCAGCTCCGCGAAGGTCAGCAGCAGCGCCAGCAGCTTGCGGCATCGTGCCTGGGCCGTTGGTTCCTCTGTCATGATCCGGCTGATCCGGCTGAACAGGCTCTCTTCGATGAACTCGATGAGACCCTCGAGCATCTTCGCCTTGCTGGGAAAGTGCCGGTAGAGGGCGGCTTCGGAGACACCCACTTCCTTTGCCAGCGCCGCCGTGGTGATACGTGCGCCAGGCTGTGATTCCAGCATGGCGGCCAGAGCCTGAAGGATCTCTTCGCGGCGGTTCGGCTTAGTCATCCTGCGTGCCCCCGGCAGCGTCCCGCGTGATCTTCGTATGTATGCCCGAGTCGGTGAAGATCTCGAGCAGCAGTGCGTGCGGTACCGTGCCGTCAAGGATCTGAACGCTCGCCACACCGCCTTTCAGCGCCGAAAGGGCGCAATCCGTCTTCGGCAGCATGCCTTCGGAGATCACGCCTGAATCCACCAGAGTCTGCGCCTCTTTCATGGTGAGACTGGGTATCGTCTTCCCCTGCTCATCCAGAATGCCGGGGGTATTGGTGAGCAGGATCAGCTTCTCGGCGTTGAGCGCTTCCGCGAGCCTGCCGGCAACGAGGTCCGCGTTGATGTTGTAGGACTCGCCATTGGGTCCGACCCCGATCGGTGCGATCACGGGAATGAAGTCGTCGTCGATGAGGGTGGAGAGTATTTCCGTGCGCACCTCGGCGACCCGGCCGACATGGCCGATGTCGATGATCTCCGGCACGTCCACGTCCGGCGATGGCTGATTGACGGTGAGCTTTTCGGCCCGGATCAGATCGCCGTCCTTGCCGGTGATGCCCACCGCTCTGCCGCCATGAGCGTTGATCATGGAAACGATGTCCTGATTCACCAGGCCGCCGAGGACCATCTCCACCACGTCCATGGTCTGCTCATCGGTCACCCGCATGCCGCCGACGAACTTGGTGGGAATGTTGAGCCTCGAGAGCAGGTCGCCGATCTGCGGGCCGCCGCCGTGAACGATGATCGGATTCAGGCCCACCAGCTTCAGCAGCACGATGTCCCGGGCGAAGGAGTTTTTGAGATCCCCGTCCACCATGGCGTTTCCGCCGTACTTCACCACGAAGGTGGAACCGTGAAACTGCCGTATGTAGGGCAGCGCCTCGGTCAGTACCGCGGCGACGTTTGCCTGGTCGCTGCGTCTGCTCATACCCTGTTCATCCCTTTGCTGCGAATCTGAGTTCGGGATCTATTCTGTCGAGCTGAGCCTGGAATTCGCGCTGGATACGCTCGAGCGCCGCCTGGCCGTCCGCCTCGAAACGGAGTGACAGTACGGGACTGGTATTGGATGCCCGGATCAGGCCCCAGCCGTCGGCATAGTCCACCCGTACCCCGTCGATGTCGGTCACTGTGCCGTCGCCCCAGTCGGCGTTACGCGCCAGCGCCTCGATCACCTCGAATTTGCGAGTCTCCGTGGTATTGATCTTCAGCTCCGGTGTCGCGAACGTCACCGGAAACTGAGCGAACACCTCGTCCACGCTCCGACTTTCCGAACCGAGGATTTCCAGCAGACGGGCTGCCGTGTAGAGGGCGTCGTCGAATCCGTACCAGCGCTCGGCGAAACAGATGTGGCCGCTGAACTCGCCGGCGAGCAGCGCGCCCGTTTCCTTGAGTTTGGCCTTCATGTGCGAATGGCCCGTGCGCCACATGATGGGCCGGCCGCCATACTCGCTGATGATGTTGTTCAGATGCCTGGAGCACTTCACATCGTAGATGATGTCCGCGCCCGGGTTCCGGCCGACGATGTCCTGGGCGAACAGCATCATCAGCTTGTCCGGCCAGATGATCTCGCCCGTGGGTGTCACCACGCCGAGCCGGTCGCCGTCGCCATCGAAGGCAAGGCCGATGTCGGCCTTCTCGTCCCGGACCACGTCGATCAGATCCTTCAGGTTCTCGGGTTCGGCCGGGTCCGGGTGGTGGTTGGGGAAATCGCCGTCGATGTTGCAGTACAGCGGCACCACCTCGCACCCGAGCTCGGTCAGCAGCCGCGGTGCCAGCTCGCCGGCAACGCCGTTGCCGCAATCGACCACCACCTTGCAGGGCTGAGCCACGGCCACGCTTTCGAGCACCCGGTCCAGGTAGTGGTCGTTGAGATCCATCTCCTCGATCTCGCCTTCGCCGTCGCTCAGCTCGTTGTCCACGAGCCGCTGCTTGAGCGCCTGGATTCTGTCCTCCGCCAGGGTTTCGCCGGCGATCATCATCTTCAGACCGTTGTAGTCCGGCGGATTGTGACTGCCTGTGATCTGAATACCGGTGCCGGTATCCAGCGCGTGGGTCGCAAAATAGAGCAGGGGCGTGGGTACCTGGCCGATGTCGATCACATCGCAGCCGCCTTCCGTCAGACCGCGGGCCAGGGCATCTCTGAGCGGCGCGGAGGAGTGCCGGCCGTCCCGGCCCACAACGACCCGTTCCCGGTTTCGCTCGAGGGCTTCCGCCGCGAATGCCCGGCCGACCCAGTAGACCACGTCTTCCGTGAGATTCTTGGTCGTAATGCCGCGGATGTCATAGGCCCGGAAGATGTCGTCGGAAAGCTTCAGTCCCATGTCCAGCGGACCCACGTCCTCACTGACTTCGATACCGAAATTATCGTCCGCATCCTTGGATGTGCCCACGTCGAGGAAGTTCTCGTCGTCCAGCAGGTCGTCCGGTTCCGGGACTTCAGCCTCAGCAGGCTCTTCGGGTCCGCCGTCGGCGAGCAGATCAGCGGGGTCTCCCTTGCCGGCGGCCGGGCGCTGTTTCCTGGAAGGTCCATTCTGTCCCTGGTTGGCGCTGGCGGCGGCAGCCGCGATCTGGGCGAACATGGGCAGCTCGTAGCTGTCCAGAGAGGGCCGGCGTCCGCGCATCAGCTGACTCAGATAGTCGGACAGCGTATCGCAATCCTTCTGTACCTTGTTCGAAAGCGATGAGAAGGCGAAGGCGATGCCGGCCAGGAAAAAACCGAGCATGACGGCCGCTGCGGTGATCAGGCTGGTGATCTGACTGGCGGGAGAGAGTGCCGCGAAGTTGGGCTCGAACACCATGGTCCATTGGGGGGCCGCGAGCGGCGTCTCGATGGCATCGGAGGCGGACCCGGGACGGCCGAAGGAGAAGACCTCGGTCGCTTCCGCTTTGACGGTCTGGAGAATCTTCACCTGGCCGAAGTCGGCGGTGTCGCCCATGTTGGCGAGCGGCTCGAACAGAAGGCCGTTCTTGTCCAGGGCGATGAAGAGCACGCCGCGGACCACGCCGTCCTGCAGAATCGGCTGGGCGACGAAAAGCAGGTCTGCCTGCGCATTGGATATCTCCGGGCCGACGAAGGGAGCCTTCTCTGCGCGCTCGATCACGTCGATGGCGGCGAAGCTGATGGCCGCCGTGCCGCGGGCGTCCATCTCCGCCTCGCCTTTCGGAAAGATCTCTATGCGCCGGGCGTATCCGTGCTGGGCGGTCAGGCTCTCGCTCAGTGCCCGGATCTGTTCGCGGTTGCCGCTGACAAGTGTGGCAACGGTTTCCTCGGCGTTCGCCAGCGCATCCGTGCGCCGCTTGATGGCCTGAATCTGGCCGTTGAAATGACCGACGTACGCCTGATTGAGGAGGTTCATCTGTTGCTGAACGTAGGTGTCGTTGGTGGAGACCACCAGCTGCCACCAGACCAGACCGATCATGGCCACCACGCCCAGGACGCCGGTGACGATGGCGATGATGGCGTGGTTCCAGATGGCGTTCCGGGCTGACTGGCGGGACTTTTTGCGGGTCGGCGTCTTGATGGGTGCGTCTTTCCCTTTGGCTCTGGCCATCTGTCCGTCCTTAGCGAGATGTGGGGGGCGCCGGCCGCTCCGTCATGACCGGCCGGCTGCAGCAGGTCATGCCGCGGCTATGTTAGTGGCCCGATGTTTGACTGGCCAGTGGCTATTTTGCCGCGTTGTCCGGGTTTGTGTTCGCTAACTGGCGCACAAACCGGGGCATGAACAGTTCGATGAGGGTATCGAGAATGGCCCGGGAGAGATCGGCCTTGCTCTGTTTGGGCAGAGTGATCTCACCATCGGCCCAGATCAGGGTGGCGGCGTTTTCATCGGTGCCGAAACCGATGTCCTGCCGGGAGACGTCGTTGACGACGATGGCATCCAGACCCTTGCGGCTGAGTTTGCCCCGGGCGTGGGCCAGGGCGTCATGGGTTTCGGCCGCGAAACCAACGACCACGGGCGCGTCGGGCAGGGCGGCCACGGCAGCGACGATGTCCGGGTTCTCCACCAGCTCGAGCGAGAGACCGCTCTCTTTTCTGTCGGTTTTCTTGATTTTCTGCTCGGCAACCGTGCTCGGCCGGTAGTCGGCGACGGCGGCCACGGCGATGAACAGATCGCTCCCGGGCGCTGCGGTCAGTGCTGCCGCGTGCATGTCCCGGGCAGACTCCACGGCAACCAGCGTCACCCCGACGGGGACAGATTCAGCCACGGGACCGCTGATCAGCGTGACCCGGGCACCGGCGGCCAGGGCGGCGGCAGCCAGGGCATACCCCTGCTTACCCGAGCTGTGATTCGAGATGAAACGCACCGGATCGATGGCTTCCCGTGTGGGTCCGGCGGTGATCACCACATGATGGCCCAACAGAGGCTGATTCTGGCCGATGCTGTGCACGGGCGCGCGCGCTGTGCCTTCGAGCCCCTGGGCCAGAAGTTCGGTCACCGCCCGGGCCAGATCCGCGGGTTCGGACATCCGTCCGGGCCCGGTTTCACCGCAGGCCTGATCCCCCACCTCCGGTCCGATCAGGTGCACGCCATCAGCGGCGAGCAGCTCGAGATTGCGGCGGGTGGCCGGTGCCTGCCACATGACGTGATTCATCGCCGGCGCCAGAGCGATGGGTGCCGTGCTCGCCAGGCAGATGGCGCCGAGCAGGTCGTCGGCGAATCCGTGGGCCAGCCGGGCCAGACGGTCCGCGGTGGCTGGTGCGATCAGAATGAGGTCCGCCCAGCGTGCGAGCTCGATGTGCCCCATCTGTGCTTCCGCAGCCGGATCCCAGAGCGTGTCCCGGACGGGATTGCCGGAGACGGCCTGCAGGCTCGTTGCCGTCACGAACTGAGCGGCGCTGCGCGTCATGACCACCTGTACCTCCGCGCCGGCCCGGCGCAGTTCTCGCACGAGCTCCGGCGTCTTGTACGCAGCGATACCGCCGCTGACACCGACTAGGATGCGTCTTCCGGTGAGCACGTTCATGGGCGGACTATAGCATGGGGTCTGGGGGATCAACGGGAGGCCGGAATGGGGATCGGAACCGGTTCAGCGAGCGGGAGAAGCCCAGGCCCGGGCGGCGTCTCCGGCACGCCCGGTGGCGTCTGCTCAGATCCGGTCCACAACGGCTGACGGATGACGAGCTGCTCTCTTTGTGGCTGGGTCTGTCCTGCCCGTCGGATGCATCAGGGCTGCGTCAGCGGTTCGGCTCGCTGGACGCCCTGGTCCGGGCACCCTCTGACCGTCTGCTGGCGGAACCGGGTCTCGGTGAAGCGCGAACCGCCCGGCTCCTGGCGGCGCTCGCGGCAGTGGAGCGTGCCGCGCTCGGCCGGATCGCGGAGGCGCCGCTGCTCTCCTGCTCGAGCGCCGTACGCCGGTTTCTGCGTCTGAAGCTGGCCCATCTTCCCCGGGAAGTCTTCGGCTGTCTGTTTCTCGACAACCGGCACCGTCTGATCCGGTTCGAGATTCTGTTTCTCGGTACGGTGGACAGGGCGTCCGTGCACCCGCGCGAGGTTCTGCGCCGGGCTCTGGAACTCAACTCGGCGGCCGTGATTTTTGCCCACAATCATCCGTCCGGCATCGCCGAGCCCAGTGCCAGCGATCTCACGCTCACCCGGGATCTGATGGATCTGCTGCAGCGGAT
This sequence comes from Gammaproteobacteria bacterium, assembly GCA_030425195.1. Lineage (GTDB taxonomy): Bacteria > Pseudomonadota > Gammaproteobacteria > Pseudomonadales > Azotimanducaceae > SZUA-309. The sequence goes on from JAUIAV010000010.1 coordinate 102,454, forward strand.
CGACGTCCGGGTGCTGGACCATCTCGTGGTCGGCCGGGGCTCGGAGGTGTCGTTCGCCGAGCGGGGTCTGCTCGGGCGCCAGGCTCCGGTCGCGCCTTGCGGCTCGAAAGACCCTCTGGTATAAACGCGCCTCATTTTTTTCAGGACACTCAAACGCCATGTCACAAGTTTGTCAGGTGACCGGAAAGCGTCCCATGACGGGCAACAATGTCAGTCATGCCCAGAATAAGACCCGGCGTCGTTTTTCGCCGAATCTGCACAGCCATCGTTTCTGGGTGGAGAGCGAGAATCGGTTCGTACGGCTGAAAGTGTCTTCCAAAGGCATGCGCATTATTGACAAGAAAGGTATCGATTCGGTGCTGGCGGACATCCGCAAGCGCGGCGAGAAGGTCTGAGGAGGCATCATGCGGGATAAGATCAAACTGGTGTCCAGCGCCGGAACCGGCCACTTCTACACCACGGACAAGAACAAGCGGAATACGCCGGACAAGCTCGAGATGAAGAAGTACGATCCGGTCGTACGCAAGCACGTCCTCTACACCGAGGCGAAGATCAAGTAGGTATCCCCGCCTTGGGGTTCCGGAAAGCGCGCCTTGGCGCGCTTTTTTTGTGCTTTGGATATAGGGGCTTTGGAGTGAGTGAGTCTTTACTCTACGTCCAGACCGGGCGTCTGGTGAGCGGCCCCCATGCCTGAGTTGCCGGAGGTGGAGACCACCCGCCGTGGTGTGGAACCGCTCGTGGTGGGAAAACGCCTGCGCTCGATAGTCGTCAGAGAACCCCGACTGCGCTGGCCGGTATCGCTCCCGGACAGCCTGCCGGGTCAGCGGCTGCTGAGCGTCACGCGGCGAGCCAAATATCTGCTTTTCGTCTTCGAGGAGGGTGTTCTGATCCTGCATCTGGGCATGTCAGGCAGCCTGCGGGTTCTGCCGGATGAGACCCCCTACCTCAAACACGATCATCTGGCGTTGATCTTCGAAGGTGAACGGTCGCTCAGGCTCCATGATCCACGCCGGTTCGGCAGCGCGCACTGGCAGCCGGTCGATGCCGGCGGGGAGGCGCTGGAAGCCGCCGGGCGGCATCGGCTGCTGTCCGGGCTCGGGATCGAGCCTCTGGATCCGGCCTTCGATGGTGCTTACCTCAAGACCCGCGCCCGGGGCCGGCGACTGGCGGTGAAGAACTTCATCATGGATGGCACCGTGGTGGTGGGCGTCGGTAACATCTATGCCAATGAAGCCCTCTTTCTCGCGGGTATCCGCCCGACGGTCCAGGCTGGCAGAGTGAGCCTGGCCGGCTATGAGGTGCTCAGCCGCCGCATCCGGGAGGTGCTCGGCTCGGCGATTCAGATGGGTGGCACCACGCTCCGTGATTTTGTCAATCAGGATGGCAATCCGGGTTACTTCCGCCAGGTCCTGAATGTCTATGACCGGGCGGGCGAGCCCTGCCCGCTCTGCGGGCAGCCGCTCAAGGGCATACGGCTGGGTGGCAGGGCAACGGTTTATTGCTCAAAATGCCAAAGGGCTCAGGGTTTTAGGCCCTGAGGGTGCTAAAGTGCGCGAAGATATCTAGGCGTTTTTGGAAAAGGAACTCGAGGATGAAAAGCATGAACCGTGTGGCCATGACGGCCGTGGTTGCCCTGGCCATGGGGCTCGCTTCTGCACCGAGTCTTGCTGCCAGCGGTACCTACCGCAGCGACCAGACCGGTCCGCGCTGGGAAGACCAGGTGGTGGACGCGCTCATCGCCCGTCCGGTCAGTGTGGCGGCGACCGGTGCCGGTGCCGTGATCTGGGGCGTCAGCCTGCCGTTCTCCCTGCTCGGGGGTAACGCCGGGGAAGCCGCGGACAATCTGGTAGGTGGTCCGGCCCGCGAGGCCTTCGTGCGCTGCCTCGGTTGCCGTTCTCCCGGCCGGCGTCAGTACGCCGCGGAGTAAGCGCTCAGCGACCCGTGCCGTAGGCTTCGACCACGGCCGGGTGCACGAACTGAGAGATGTCGCCGCCCAGCGCGGCGATTTCCCGGACCAGCGTCGAGGAGATGAAGGAGCATTCCTTCGCCGTGGGCAGGAATACGTACTCGATCTCCGGGTCCAGCGACTGGTTCATCTCCGCCATCTGAAACTCATAGTCGAAGTCGGTCACCGTTCTCAGGCCCCTCAGGATGAACTTGGTGCCTCGGCTGTTCGCGTAATCCACGAGCAGCGTGTTGAAGCCTTCCACCTCCACCCGGTCCCCGTAGTCCGACAGAACTCTTTCGCACAGAGCGATCCGGTCGGCCAGGTCCACTTTGGGATTCTTCTGTGCGGAGGTGCCGATGGCGAGGATCACCTTGTCGAACAGGCTCAGGGCCCGCCGGATGAGGTCCGTGTGGCCATTTGTGATCGGGTTGAATGAGCCCGGATAGACGACGACGTTCATTGTTTTTCCCCCAACGCGCGTAACGGTCAGCGCGCCGCGATGGTATCTAGGCCGATCAGCGCCTGCAAGGCAGGCCTCAGCCGCCGTACAGGGCGAACCGGCAGTCACCAGCGGTGGATTCCTTCAGAACCCGTTCCGGCAGGGGCAGGGGGTTGCGTTTCGACGTTTCCAGATAGAGGACGCCGGTGCCGGTCAGGAATCGATCGAGCAGCTCGGGCAGCAGCGCCTGGGCAGCCTCGTCCGCGAACGGGGGATCGAACAGGATGACGTCGAACGGAGCAGGATCGCCGGCGAGATATTTTGCCGCCGTCTGATGGATGACCGTCGCACGGCCGCCGAGCAGCTCGGCGTTCTTTCTCAGAGCCATGGCAGCCTTGCGATCCCGCTCCACGAAGGTAACCTCTGCCGCGCCTCTGGAGAGAGCCTCGAAACCCAGCGCGCCGCTGCCGGCATAGAGGTCCAGGCAGCGGGCCTCATGAATGACGGGTGCCAGCCAGTTGAAAAGGGTCTCGCGCACCCGGCCGAGCGTCGGCCGCAGACCCGCCCGGTCCGGGAAACTGAGTTTCCGCCCTCTCCATTGACCGCCGATGATGCGGACTTCATTGTTCGCCATAATTCAGAGCACCTCTGGTGAAAGGTTACCCGAGGTAGACGGGTGACATGAGTTTCTACGGGTACGACGAATGAGCGAAGCAGGCGAAGAGAAGGGTAAAGGCCGCAGAGGGAGCCTGTGGGGGCGGCTGAAATCCGGGCTCGGCAGAACGCGTAATCAGCTCGCCTCCGGGATGGGCAATCTCATCCTCGGTGAGAAGGAGATCGACGAGGCGGCGCTGGAGGAGCTCGAGACCGCGCTGCTGCTGACCGATGTGGGGCTGGATACGACCCGGGAGATCATGGAGCAGCTGACCGGCCGGGTCCGGCGGCGGGAGCTGAACAACACGCACGCACTCTACGAGTCGCTGGCCCGCCTGCTCGAGGACGTGCTGACCCCCTTCGCGAAACCGCTGGTCATCGGAGACGAACGGCCCTTCGTCATCTTCTTCGTCGGCGTCAACGGCGTGGGCAAGACCACGACCATCGGCAAGCTCGCCCGGCAGCTGAAAGCCGCCGGCCACTCGGTGCTGCTGGCGGCGGGCGACACTTTCCGCGCAGCGGCGGTGGAGCAGCTGTCCACCTGGGGTGCGCGGGAGGATGTACCGGTGATATCCCAGGGTCAGGGAGCGGACAGCGCCTCGGTGGTCTACGACGCGGTTCAGTCGGCAGCGGCCAGGGACATCGACGTGGTGCTGGCGGACACGGCCGGCCGGCTTCAGGCGAAAACCAATCTGATGGAAGAGTTGAAGAAGGTGCAGCGGGTGGTCGGCCGGCTCAAGGAAGGTGCGCCGCACGAAGTGCTGCTCGTCCTCGATGCCGGCGTCGGCCAGAATGCGCTTTCACAGCTGAAGGAGTTCGACGCGGCGGTGGGCATCACCGGTCTGATCCTGACCAAGCTCGATGGCACCGCCAAGGCCGGGGTGATCTTTGCCATTGCCCGCAGCCTGGCGGACAGCGGTCGGCCGATTCCCGTGTACTACATCGGTGTCGGAGAAGGGGCCGATGATCTGCGGCCATTCGAGCCGGCGCAGTTCGTGGCTGCCCTGCTGCCGGAGGAAGCAGGCGTGCTGCCGGAGGAAGCAGGCCTGGTCCCGGATTCGAAACACGGGAGCACAGCGTCCTAGTGCAGGGGACGGAACGCTAAGATGGCTCAGATCGAATTTCACGGCGTCACCAAGCGCTTCGACAATGGCCAGGAAGCGCTGGCCAACGTTTCCGCGGAATTCGGTGAAGGGTCCATGGCGTTTCTCACGGGTCATTCCGGGGCCGGAAAAAGTACCTTCCTCAAGCTGCTGCTCTGTCTGGATCAGCCGTCCCGTGGCCAGATCCTGGTCAACGGGGTGAACGTGACCCGCATGAGTGGCCGACGGCTCGCCCACTACCGGCAGCACCTCGGGGCGGTCTTTCAGGATCACCATCTGCTGTCTCATCGCAGTGTCTATGACAACGTCTCCCTGCCGCTCAGGATCACGGGCATGAAGGAGAAGGACATCGCCCGGCGGGTCCGGGCAGCGCTGTCCCGGGTCGGGCTGCTGGAGAAGGAGCGGCTGTTTCCCCGCTATCTCTCCACCGGCGAGCAGCAGCGGGTGGGGATTGCCCGGGCAGTGGTCACCCGGCCGAAGATCCTGCTGGCCGATGAGCCGACGGGCAACCTGGACCCGGAGCTTTCACGGGACATCATGAAACTGTTCGAGCAGTTCAATCAGGTGGGCACCACGGTCATCGTGGCCTCACACGACCGGGATCTGATCGAGTCCATGGGCGTGCGGATCATCGAGCTCGACCAGGGCGTGATCGTCCGGGATGGCATGGATACCCGCCGGGATATCGAGGCGCCGCCGGACGGTGACGATCATGGCTGAAGCCGAGGCACACAAGCCCGCCCGGCGGGCCAGCGACCCCTGGCCGCCGGTCCGTCCGGGTGTGGGTGCCTGGTGGCGCGATCACGTGCGGATTGCCCGGGAGACGGCGCACTTCATCAGCGCCCGGCTGGGAACCAGCCTGCTGGTGTGGCTGCTGGTGGGCATCGCGCTGGCGCTGCCGGCGGGCCTTTACCTGATCCAGCAGAATCTGGCTGCCATGACGGCGGCCTGGGATGGTCGGCCGGGGCTCACCGCCTATTTCGACCTGGATGCTTCCCAGCCTGCCATCGACGCGGTCCGGTCTCACCTCGAGGCGGATGAGCGGGTGGTGGCAGTCTCTGTCACGGATCCGGAATCGGCGCTGGATGAGTTCCGCCGTTTCGCCGACCTGGCTGATGCGCTGGATCTTCTGGACACCAATCCGCTGCCGGCGTCGCTCAGAGCCACGCTGGCCACGGAGGTGGATCTGGGTGCCCTCACGGCCCTGACCTCGGAAGTCTCCAGGCTGGAAGGGGTTTCCGAAGTGGTGGTCGAGAAAACCTGGCTCGAGCGGGTTTCGGACATCACCGCCGTGGTCAGCCGGCTGGGCGTGATCCTGGGTGTGCTGTTCGGAGTGGGTGCCGTGCTCGTGACCTCCACCTCGGTACGCCTCGCCATCGAAGCCCGGCTGGAAGAGCTGAAAGTGCTGAAGCTGATCGGGGCGACGGAACGGCAGATGCGCCGGCCGTTTCTGTACTTCGGTGCCTTCTACGGACTCGGTGGCGGCCTGATAGCCGCCATGCTGATCAGCCTCTGCCTGGTGATCGTCGAAGCCCCATTGAGCAGCTTACTTGGCAGCTATTCTCAGGAGCTGGACCTGGTCGGCTTCGATCCGCTCTTTCTGGGCAGTCTGCTCCTGGTCGGCGGGGTGCTCGGGGTGCTGGGTGCGCTGCTCGCGGCCACATCCCGTCTGAAGGACCTGGAAATCCTGTAATTTCAATGTGTTAAAGATGCAAGGGGAACTCCGGGCGGCGTTAGCAGTCTTATATTCAGAGTGCTAGACTAGCGCTCAGGAAGAGACGAGTGTTACCGGAGGTATCACAATGACAACGGATGTAATGGCCCTGAATGCTCTGGCGCCCGGGCGCGACCTGGATGCCTATGTGCAGACGATCGGCGCGTTCCCGGTGCTGACGCCGGAGCAGGAGAAAGCCCTGGCGGAACGCTTCTATTACGACAACGATCTGGAGGCAGCCCGGGAGCTGATCCTGTGCCACCTGCGTTTCGTCGTGCATCTGGCACGGAGCTACCGTGGCTATGGCCTGGCGGAAGCGGATCTGATCCAGGAAGGCAATGTGGGCCTGATGAAGGCCGTCAAGCGGTTCAATCCGGAGGTGGGCGTGCGTCTGGTGTCCTTTGCCGTGCACTGGATCAAGGCGGAGATGCACGAGTACATCCTGCGCAACTGGCGCATCGTCAAAGTCGCCACCACGAAGGCGCAGCGCAAACTGTTCTTCAACCTTCGCTCTTCCAAGAAGCGCCTGGCCTGGCTGACCCGGGAAGAAACCCGGGCCGTGGCGGAGGAGCTCGGGGTTTCCGAGCAGGAGGTCACCCGTATGGAAGGCCGGCTGGCCGCGACGGATCTGACCTACGAGTCGCCGGCGGACGCGGACGATGATGAAGCGTCCACGGCACCCGTGCACTATCTGGCCTCCAGTGAGCCTGACCCGGCGGAGCTGATCGCCGAAGAGGATTTCCAGACCGACAGCGCGGAAAAGCTCCGGCATGCGCTCATCGAGCTGGACGATCGAAGCCGCGACGTGATCCAGCGGCGCTGGCTCGCGGATGCGAAAACGACATTGCAGGATCTTGCGGACGAGTACGGCGTCTCGGCCGAGCGCATCCGCCAGATCGAAAAGAACGCGATGAAGAAGCTGAAGCTGGCACTCGCCGGCTGACGCTCCGGACAGATCGCCGGGCAACCCTTTCTTCTCTGCGGCGCCGTTTTCGGCGCCGCCGCCGTTGTTCTCGGCGCTTTCGGCGCACACGGACTGGCCGGAACTCTGGGACCGGAGGTTTCGGTCACCTGGGATACCGCGGTCCAGTATCATCTGGTGCATGCGCTGGCGTTGTGTCTCGTGGGCGGTCTCATGCAGATCAGAATGCGGACGTCACTCCGGGTTGCGGGCTGGGCCTTCGGGCTGGGCATCCTCCTTTTCTCCGGCAGCCTTTATGGCCTCGCCCTGGGCGGACCCCGTCTGCTGGGGCCGGTCACACCCCTCGGCGGCGTGAGCTTCATCGTCGGCTGGATTGCGCTGGCGCAGAGTGCCCGTTCGAACGAGCACGGGTGAGCACCTATCTCAGAAAGCGGGGTCGATTGACTGCCGCCCAGGCGAGAGCCCTGCAAACGCATGGCCCTGAAACCATCGTGTCGGTGCCGCCCGATGAAATCCTCGATCTGCCGACGCTGTTCGGTCGTGATGCACCCGTGGGGCTCGAAATCGGTTTCGGGTCAGGGCAGGCGCTGCTGGACTGGGCGGAGGCGGCGCCGGACTGGAATCTGATCGGCATCGAAGTCTACGAGCCTGGCATAGGCAGTCTTCTGAAGGGGATGCATGAGCGGGATCTCCAGCACATCCGTGTCGTCGCGCAAGACGCGGAGGCGGTGACCGGAGAGGGTATTCCCGAGTCGATGCTGTCCGAGGTACGGATATTCTTTCCCGATCCCTGGCCGAAGAAGCGGCATCACAAACGCCGCCTCATCCAGCCGCCTTTCGTCAGAGGGCTGGCCCGGTGCATGCGGCAGGGCGCACTGCTGCGGCTGGCGACGGACTGGCAGCCCTATGCAGAGCACATGCTCGAGGTGCTGCAGGCGGAGGAGGCGTTCGAGAATCTGTCAGAAGCGGGATTCTCTGAACGTTTCGAGGCGCGCAACGTCACCCGTTTCGAGGCGCGGGGCCACAGGCTCGGACACGGTGTCTGGGACCTCTGCTACCGCAGGCGATGAACGGCCGTCAGAGATAGTCGGCGATCAGCGTATCCAGCAGCCGGTATCCCCGCTGTGTGGCGGCGAGCCGGTCCTCACGCAGCAGCTCCGCCTGAATCTGTCGTGTCCGGACAGGCTCCAGGGACGAACGGGGCAGGCCGGTGGCCGCTTCAAAGCGCTCGAGCGACGCACCTTCAGTCAGACGCAGCGCATTCAGCATGAACTCGCCCGGCAGCTGTTCCGTTGTGACGGCTGCCTGCTCCGTTTGCGTGGGATCGGACAGGTACAGACGCGGCTGGTGGGCTTTCCGGGTGCGGACCGTGCAGCCGTCCATGCGCCGATGCTTACCATGTGCACCCGCACCGACGCCCAGATAGTCGCCGAAGGTCCAGTAGTTGACATTGTGCCTCGCACCGGCGCCGGGCCGCGAAAAAGCGGATACCTCGTAGCGATCATAGCCGGCCCGGGCGAGCAGTTCGTATCCGCCCTGTTCCATGGCGTCGAGGATCAGATCCCCCGGGAGCGGCGGGGGACGGCGGGCGAACTCGGTTTTCGGTTCCAGCGTGAGCTGATACCAGGAGATGTGCTCGGGCTCCAGGGCGATGGCGGCAGCCAGGTCCGAGAGTGCGCCCAGCCGGTCCTGCTCCGGAAGCCCGTACATCAGATCCAGGTTCAGGTTGTGGAAACCGGCCGCCCGCGCGAGGTCGAAGCTCGACACGATCGCCCGGCTGTCGTGAATCCGGCCGAGCGCACGGAGGCGTTCGTCGTCGAATGACTGGGCTCCGAAAGAGATGCGGTTGATGCCGGCCTGGCGATAGCCATTCAGGGGGCCGTGTTCAGTGGTGCCCGGGTTCGCCTCCATGGTCACTTCTGCATCCGCCATCAGGCGCCCGCCGATGGTTTCGAGCAGGCGGGCGAAGGCCTCCGGAGGAAACAGACTGGGCGTGCCGCCGCCGAAGAAGACCGTCGGAACCCGATCGACGCCATAGTCCTCGAGCTGTGCCATCAGATCCTCGACAAGAGCGTCCACGTAACCGTCGAATGGCGTCCCGGCTTTCAGCGGATGGGAATTGAAATCGCAGTAGGGGCATTTCCGCACGCACCAGGGCAGGTGGACGTACAGAGAAGCTTCGTTCATTCGAAGGCGTGCTCGAGCTGGAGGCGGAGGGCCTGAACCGCCTGGCCCCGGTGACTGATCCGGTTCTTTTCTTCCGGGGACAGTTGGGCCGCCGTCCTGCCCTGCTCCGGGAGCCAGAAGAAGGGGTCGTAGCCGAATCCATGACTGCCGGCCGGGTGCCCGGTGATCTGACCGTACCAGCGTCCACTTGCGATCAGAGGCGCTGGATCCTCCGGATGTCGCAGCAGCACGATGACACAGTCGTAGTGGGCCCGGGTGCGTGCGGACGGAGCCTGATCGGCATCGAGGGATCCGTTTTCCCGCAACGCGGCCAGAAGCCTGGCGTTATTGTCCCGGTCGGTTGCATCCGGCCCGGCATAGCGCGCCGAATACACGCCCGGCGCGTCGTTCAGGGCGGCGACCGAGATGCCGGAGTCGTCCGCCAGTGCCGGCAGCCCGCTCTCCCGGCTGGCATGGCGTGCTTTCATCAGGGCGTTCTCGATGAACGTGCAGCCGGTTTCCGCTGCCGGTTTGATCCCCAGCGCACCCTGGGCGATCAGCTCCAGCGCATGCGGGGCGAGGAGCTCGCCGAGTTCCTTGAGCTTGCCGGCGTTGCCGCTGGCGAGAACGATCCTCACCGTCCGTCCCAGAACATCTGCTGCTGAAAGGCGAGCTCCCGGGTTTCTCCGTCCGGTGTGGTGACCTGTACTCTGAAGCGCAGGGTGTCGCGATCCGTGTGCCGTATCTCGGCGAGATAGTAGATGGCCTCCCCCTCCCGAACCTCCCGGAAATCGAGCGTCTCCTCCTGGCTCAGCAGATTCTTCACCGTGCCCTGAAGCGAAACGGCGATCGGCGTGCCGGTGTCGTCCAGAAAGGACAGATTCACCAGCGCCCGGTCTCGCCCGCGGACCAGGTCGTATCTGGCGGCCACCTCCTCGTTGAAGAAGGTGGTGTTCACCACCACGTAGTGCGCCTCGTAGGGTCCGAGACGCTCCATCTGTTCGGCGTTTGCGGAAGCCGCGCACAGAAGGCCGAAACCCGAAAGACAGAGGAGAAATCCGTTGAGCAGTTTAGCGGTCATGATCCGGGTCGTCCCAGGCGGTAGAAGGCGAAGGTGCCGAAGAAATTCGGAAAACGGTTGATGAGCGGGCGGTTGGCATGGGCTGCATCCACGACGAAGCGCTCGATGATGTTGAAACCTTCCGCCTGACAGAGCCGCTCGAAATCGAGAAAGGTGCACAGGTGGATGTTCGGCGTATCGTACCAGCTGTGCGGCAGGTGCTCGGAGACAGGCATGCGTCCGCGGGTCGCCAGATAGGCCCGGCAGCGCCAGTGACCGAAGTTCGGGAAAGTGACGATGCACTCGCGGCCGATCCGCAGCATCTCCTTGAGCATCTGCACCGGCGCTTTCACCGACTGCAGGGTCTCGGTCATGACCACCATGTCGAAGCTGTCGTCCGCGAAGTTGTCCAGACCGGCGTCCAGGTTCTGCTCGATGACGTTCACACCGTTTCGTATGCAGGTGGTGATGTTACCTGGGTCGATTTCCAGCCCGTACCCGTTGACTGCTTTGTCATCGCGGAGTCTGGCGAGCAGCTCGCCCTCCCCGCAACCGAGATCGAGCACCCGCGCCCCCGGGTTCACCAGGTCGGCGATGATGGCGAGGTCAGCGCGCAATGCCCGCCCCCTCGGCCAGACGGTGGAAGTAACCGCCCAGCACGTCGAAGTATCGGCCGATGGGCAGAAGAAACGAGTCATGGCCGTGTTCCGACTCGATCTCACAGCTGACCACGTTTTTTCGCGCCGTCATCAGCGCGTCGGTGATCTCCCGGGACCGTGCGGGAGAGAAGCGCCAGTCCGTGGAAAAGGAGATCACGCAGAAGTCGCACGTCGTCCCGGAAAGAGCCGCTACCAGATCGTTCCCGTATTCGCTCGCCGGGTCGAAGTAATCCAGCGCATAGGTCATGAGCAGGTAGGTGTTGGCATCGAAACGTCCGGAAAACGAACGGCCCTGGTAGTGCAGGTAGCTCTCCACCTGGAACTCCACGTTCCTGCCCTGGGCGATGTCGCCCGATTTGATCTCGCGGCCGAATTTCCTGCCCATGCCGTCGTCGGACAGGTAGGTCACGTGTCCCACCATTCGGGCCAGCATCAGCCCCATGTCCGGATTCCTTCCCCGGGCCCGGTAGTGGCCGTCATGGAACTCCGGATCGGACAGGATGGCCTGGCGGGCGATTTCGTTGAAGGCAATGTTCTGCGCCGACAGCCTGGCTGCGGAGGCGATCAGAACGGCCGCCCCAAGCCGGTCCGGCTCATCGATGGCCCACTGCATGGCCTGCATGCCACCCAGGCTGCCCCCGACCACGGCGGCGAACCGCTCGATACCGAGGTGGTCGGCCAGCAGTGCCTGGGAGCGTACCCAGTCGCTGACCGTGACCGTGGGAAAATCCGGGCCCCAGGCCGTACCGGTGGCGGGATTATCCGTCAGCGGACCGGTGGAGCCATGGCAGCCGCCCAGATTGTTGAGACTCACGACGAAGAAGCGGTCCGTATCGATGGGCTTGCCGGGACCGATGCAGGCATCCCACCATCCGGGCTTGCCGTCGTCGGCGCTGTGATAGCCCGCGGCATGGTGGTTGCCGGAAAGCGCGTGACAGATGAGCACGGCGTTCGAGGCGGTCTCGTTCAGAGCGCCGTAGGTCTCGTAGACCAGCTCGAATCCGGGCAGCGTGGCACCGCACTTCAGCAGAAAATCTGCCGGGTGCTGGAAGGTTCTGGGCTGGACGATGCCTGCCGAACCTTTGCGGTCCTCTGCCGTCTGGCTCATGCGGCCCTGCTCGAGAAGTGGGGAGGCGGAGTCTAAATAAGCCCCGATAGGCCATCAAGGCGCCGGGCGCGACTCAAACGAGCGTGTCGGGCATGCGGGAGGGGGCATCAATCCGGACGATCTTGTTCCGCTGCTTTGCGCCCCGCTCGATGACGACGTCAGCCAGCCGGGTTCCGAATTCATCCGCCAGAAACCGGCGGAGCGCGTCGTTCGCCTTGCCGTCCTGAGGCGGAGCGTTGAGCCGGACGACCATGGCCTCGCCGCGGCGACCACCCCAGCCGGTGCGGTCTGCGCGCGGGATCACGCGGATGGAGAGCCGCAGAGGGGATGAGTGCGTACTCAGATGTACAGCTGCGGCAGGATGCGCTGAATGACGCCGATCAGCAGGAAGACCAGGATCGGCGAGAAATCGAGCCCGCCCATGGGAGGTATCAGCTTCCGCGCCGGTGCCAGGATCGGCTCGGTCAGCTGCTGCAGCAGCGCCAGGGCGGGATGGTAGCTGCCGGGTGCCAGAAAACTGGCGATGATCATGATCAGGATGGCCCACCAGAAGCCGGTGACGATGAAGGAGACCACCCGGATGGCGCTGTTCACGATCACCTGGAGCGGCGTGCCCGGGAACTGTCCCAGGATCGCGGCGATGGCGTAGAAGAACAGCACCTGTGCCAGGACGGCTGCCAGGAAGGACGCGAAATCGATGTTGCGGTATCCGGGCAGGGCCATTCGCATGGGCTTGAGCACCGGGTCCGTGACTTTCACGATGCCCTGGGAGATCGGATTGTAGAAATCCACCCGACAGGCCTGCAGCAGAAAACGGGCGATGAAGAGCACGGTCACCGTCTGCAGAAGAAAGGTGGTGATGTAGAAAAGCACGTCGGTCATGACTTATCCGAATTCCTTCGCCAGGGTTCTGGAGCGCTCGCCGGCCGCTGCCAGAGCACGACGAATGGTAGCGGCTGCGTCCGCCGCGTCCAGCGCGTCGATGGCCGCAGCCGTCGTGCCGCCGGGTGAGGTGACGTTGGCCCTCAGCACGGCGGGGGGATCCGTCCGCTCCCGAGCCATGAGTGCTGCGCCATAGGCGGTTTCCAGCGTGAGCTCGGTGGCCGTTTCCACATCCAGGCCCTGGTCGATGCCTGCTTCTATCATGGCTTCCATCAGATAGAAGAAGTACGCGGGTCCACTGCCGGAAACGGCGGTGACGGCGTCCAGCTTGGCCTCCTCGTCCACCCACAGGGTCCGACCGGCTGTGGCCAGTATGGATTCGGCCAGCGCCCTGCCGGCATCGCTCACCGTGGGGCCAGCGTACAGGGCGGTGATGCCCGCACCCAGCAGGGCGGGCGTGTTCGGCATGCACCGGACGATGGGCTGATCGGGCCGGGTCCAGCCGTTCATCGCCTGGACGGGTACACCCGCGGCAATGGACACCAGCAGCTGCTCCGGTGCCAGCGGGAGGGTCTCGAGCATCTCGCCGAGGACCTGGGGTTTGACGGCAACGACCACCACGTCGGCGCCTTCGACGGCTACTCCATTGTCGCCGGTCACCCGGATACCGAGTTCTTCGAGCAGCGCCCGCTGAGCGGGCAGCGGGTCGCTGACGGAAATTCTGTTCGCGTCGGTCCCGGCGCCCAGGAGGCCGCTGATCAGGCTCCGGGCCATGTTGCCGCCGCCGATGAAGGCGATGGTCGAGTCACTCATGCGTATCCTCAGATTGTTGATGACGGTTCGCGGGCACCGAAGATGGCGGTGCCGACACGCACCTGTGTCGCACCCGCGACGATGGCTTCCCGGTAGTCGCCGCTCATGCCCATGGACAGGGTATCCCAGCACGGCGGAGCCGAGTCGGCCAGATTGTCGAACAGCGACCGTAATCGGCCATAGCCCGTACCGGGATCGGTGCCGGGGTCCAGTATGGTCATGAGACCGCGCACGTCCAGTCGTTCCAGGGATCGGCAGGCGGCCAGAAGCCCGGCGGTCTCCTCCGGGGCCACACCGGCTTTGTTGGGGTCGCCGTCCACGTTGACCTGGAGGCAGATGGCCAGGCGGGAACCCTCCGGCCGCTGGTCGTTGAGACGGCGGGCGATCTTCTCTCTGGATACCGTATGCACCCAGTCGAAGTGCGTGGCAATGGCGCGCGTCTTGTTGCTCTGAATGGCGCCGATGAAATGCCAGACTGGCGCTGCGTCAGGACGCGCCCGACGGACCTCGGCAATCTTCGTCTCGGCCTCCTGCAGGTAGTTCTCACCGAAATCCCGCTGGCCGGCGTCCAGTGCCGCGATCACGTCGACGGCCGGCTTCGTCTTCGAAACGGCGATCAGCCTGACCGCATCGGGCGAGCGGCCGGCAGCCCGGGCGGCGCGATCGATGTCGGCCCGGACACGGGCCAGGTTGTCTTCGAGGTGCATCACGACAGGCAGTTGAACGGAGTGCAAAGGCGCTTTGCCAACCGGGTCTCAGTTTCGGCAGTCATCGGCAAAGAGCGTGGTTAATCAGATACTTGGGGTCTAGTATAACCGCTGCCCCAGGCGTCCCGGACAGACGGCGAGCCAGACAAGGACAGAGAATGGACATAACCGAACTCCTCGCGTTCAGCGCCAAGCAGGGCGCATCCGACCTTCATCTTTCGGCGGGTCTGCCGCCCATGATCCGCGTGGATGGCGACGTGCGGCGCATCAACCTGCCGCCGCTCGAGCACTCCGAGGTGCACGCGCTCATCTATGAAATCATGAACGACAAGCAGCGCAAGGACTTCGAGGAATTCCTCGAAGCCGACTTTTCGTTCGAGGTGCCGGGCGTCGCCCGCTTCCGGGTCAACGCCTTCAACCAGAATCGCGGCGCCGGTGCGGTCTTCCGGACGATTCCATCGAAGGTGCTGACCATGGAGGATCTGGACATGGGCCAGGTCTTCAAGGATGTATCCATGGTTCCCCGTGGGCTCGTGCTGGTCACCGGCCCTACAGGCTCGGGTAAGTCCACCACACTCGCGGCCATGATCGACTTCATCAACGACAACCGCTACGACCACATCCTCACCATCGAGGACCCCATCGAATTCGTGCACGAATCGAAGAAGTGTCTGGTGAATCAGCGGGAAGTCCATCGTGACACGCACGGATTCAACGAGGCGCTGCGCTCAGCGCTCAGGGAAGACCCGGACATCATTCTGGTGGGCGAGCTCCGTGACCTGGAAACCATCCGTCTGGCGCTCACTGCCGCGGAAACCGGCCACCTGGTGTTCGGCACGCTGCATACGACTTCCGCGGCCAAGACCATCGACCGGGTGATCGACGTCTTTCCCGCGGAGGAGAAGGACATGGTCCGCTCCATGCTTTCCGAGTCGCTGCAGGCCGTGATCTCACAGACGCTGCTGAAACGGGCCAATGGCGGCCGGGTGGCAGCGCACGAGATCATGATCGGCATCCCCGCCATCCGGAATCTCATCCGGGAGGACAAGGTGGCTCAGATGTACTCGGCCATCCAGACGGGGAGCTCCCACGGCATGATGACCCTGGACCAGTGCCTCGAGGGTCTGGTGGCCAAGCGGGTGATTACCCGGGATACGGCGAGAGAGAAAGCCAAGATCCCGGACAATTTCTGATCCGGCGCGAACCAGCCAGTAGGAGGCGTAAATGGAATTCGACAAGCTGCTGAGACTCGTGGTGGAGAAAGGGGCATCGGACCTCTTCATCACCGCGGGTAAGCCGCCCATGCTGAAGATCAATGGCAAGCTGTTCGCGGCAGGCAAGTCGAGCCTGTCTCCGGAGCAGTCCAAGGACACGGTCCTCGGCGTCATGAACAAGGATCAGCAGGCCGAGTTCCTGAAAGAGCACGAATGCAATTTCGCCATCAACACCCGGGGCCTCGGCCGGTTCCGGGTCAGCGCTTTCCAGCAGCGGAATCTGGTGGGTATGGTGCTGCGGCGGATCGAAGTCAACATTCCCCTGGTTTCGGATCTGGGTCTGCCGCCCATCATCGAAGACCTGGCCATGACCAAGCGGGGACTCATCATCTTCGTGGGTGCCACGGGCACGGGTAAGTCCACGTCGCTGGCAGCCATGATCGGGCACCGCAACGAAAACTCGTCCGGGCACATCATCTCCATCGAGGACCCCATCGAATTCATCCACCAGCACAAGGGCTGCATCATCACCCAGCGCGAGGTGGGGGTGGATACGGATTCCTTCGAAGTCGCACTGAAGAATACGCTGCGGCAGGCGCCGGACGTGATCATGATCGGTGAGGTCCGGACCCGGGAGACCATGGAGCATGCGATCGCCTTTGCCGAGACCGGCCACCTGTGTCTCTGCACGCTGCACGCCAACAACGCGAACCAGGCACTGGACCGGATCATTCACTTCTTCCCCAGCGACCGGCACACACAGGTCTGGATGGATCTGTCGCTGAACCTCAGGGCCATGGTGGCGCAGCAGCTGGTGCAGACCGTGGATGGTCAGGGCCGGCGTGCCGCCATCGAAGTCCTCATCAACACGCCGCTGGTGTCCGATCACATCCGCAAGGGCGAGGTGCATCTGCTCAAGGAGCTGATGGCGAAGTCCACCGAGCACGGCATGCAGACGTTCGACCAGGCGCTATACAAGCTCTACGCGGAGCACGAGATCACCTACGACACGGCACTGTCCCATGCGGACTCTCCGAACGATCTACGCCTGATGATCAAGCTGGGCGCGGATGCGTCGGAAGATCCCATGGCGGCAGCTTCGGACAAGCTCACCCTCGAGGAGGACGAGCAGGACGTGTTCAGCTACCGGCGTTAGCGCGCCGCGTCCTGCGCCCGCTCGGGCGCATTCAGCCAGGTTTCGGCGATCAGCGCGGCAGCCGCTGCGTGGGAAGCCTCCCCGGCCTCCCGGCTCGTCAGACGTTCGTCCGCCATCGATACCGGTACCCCCGTGCGCTCACCCAGCCTGGCCGCAAAGGCTCTGGCGCGCCCGGACATCTCGCTTTCCGTATCGTCCATGTTCAGGGGCAGGCCCACCACCAGCCGGACGGGCCGCCATTCTTTGACAAGCGCTTCCACGGCCCCCCAGTCGGGTCTGCCGTCGCGGGCGCTGAGGGTGGTCAGGGCGGACGCCGTACGCGTCACCGTCTGCCCGGCGGCCACGCCGATGTGTTTCAGACCGAAGTCGAACGCGAGCACGCTGCCCGTATCGACGCCCGCCCGGTCCGGCCCGGTCATGTTCAGGCGTGTCCCGGCTGGGACGAGATCAGAGAGAAGTCGATGCCGAGACTGTCCGCGGCCCGGGTGATCCGCTCTTCGTAGCCCGTTGCGAAGATGATCTGCCTCGCCTGCTCGGGTTCGACCGGTGCGGTCAGCCAGGCGTTGTCGGCCACTTCGCTTTCCAGCTGGCCGGCATCCCATCCCGCATATCCGAGGGCGACCAGAAACTGTTCCGGCCCCTCTCCACCCGCTATGGCTTCGAGCACTTCCCGGGCAGAGCTGAGGCTGATGCCGCAACCGAGGTCGAGGGAAGCTTCGAAACGTTCGTCCGCC
Organism: Gammaproteobacteria bacterium; assembly: GCA_030425195.1. Taxonomy (GTDB): domain Bacteria; phylum Pseudomonadota; class Gammaproteobacteria; order Pseudomonadales; family Azotimanducaceae; genus SZUA-309. The sequence goes on from JAUIAV010000010.1 coordinate 119,733, forward strand.
GTGTGCAGGATGAACCCCCGCTCGACTTCCACGGGTCCCCCTTCGACCACGAGGGTGTCCACGGGCGTCTCGCCTTTGTCGATGCCGAGCTGAGCCATCAGCTCGATGAGAGACACGTGAGAAGGCCGGTTGACCATGATCCCCATGGCGCCCTCGTCATTGTGCTCGCATATGAACGTGAGCGTATCACCGAAGTAGGTACCGGCGAGTCCCGGCATGGCCAGGAGAAACTGGTTTTTCAGGCTGAGGTCAGCTGCCAAGCGTGGCTCCGGAGCGGGAGAATTTCCAGGTGCGGATGATTTCCAGCTGATCGTACTTCTTTCGCATCTCCACGGGAAAGTCCTGGAAAGGAGAGGCGAGGCGGACGATCCGCAGGGCGGCCTCGTCCAGGCTCCGATTGCCGGAGGATTCCAGAATTCGGAGCTCCTGAAGATTGCCGTCCCAGCTGATCACCACCAGCATCCTGAGGTCGCCGTGCAGGTCACCGGCCGGGTAGTTGGCGTTGCCGATCCGTTCCACCTTCTGCCGCCACATGTTGAGGTAGGCGGCTTCATCGGCCGTCTTGGTGGAGACGCTGGTCAGCCGCTTCACCCGCGGTGCCTTGGCCAGCGCCTGGCGCTCACGGGCGATCCTGGCCTCGAGGCTGGCGATTTCCCGGGCGAGTTCCTCGTAATTCTGGCTCAACTGACTCTCGGTCGGGGGAAGCGGCATCTCGTTCTCCGTCGGCACCGCGTCCTCGGGATTGACCAGGGAGGTGAGCAGCTCCCGCTTTTCCAGAAGCTGGGCCTCCCGGGCAGGCAGAGACTGGGAAGCCACGTCCTGAAAGACGTTGTCCTGAAACTCCGCTTCCTGGTCCGTGGTCATCTCCATGATCTCGGCTTCGGTCCCGGATCCCTGCTGGTTGGCCTGAGCCGCGAACTCCGCATCCTCCGGCGCCTCCAGGTCGTTGAACTGAGCCAGGGTGATCTCGATGGTGGGTGAGGACTCCACATTCACACCGGCCGAGAAACCAACGCCCAGAATGAGTGCCGCATGGAGGGCGGCAGCCAGGAACAGGGTGAAGCTCAAACGGTCTCTGGGTGTGATGGCGGCCATGTCCGGGCTCGGGCGTTGTCGGTTTCAGCCGTTCAGTTCGGCCTCGATGCTGTCCATCAGCATACCCGCGATGTCGAGGGAAAACTGTGCATCCAGTTCCCGTATGCAGGTCGGGCAGGTGACGTTCACCTCTGTGAGGTAGTCGCCGATCACGTCGATGCCGACGAACTTGAGACCCCGGCGCTTGAGTTCGGGCCCCACGGTGGTGGCGATCAGGCGGTCCCGGTCCGTCAGAGGGCGGCCTTCGCCGGTCCCGCCGGCCGCCAGATTGCCCCGGGCCTCTCCGGCCAGGGGCACCCGGGCGAGGGCGTAGGGAACGGGTTCGCCGTCGACGAGCAGAATGCGCTTGTCGCCGTTGACGATCTCCGGGATGAAGACCTGGCCCATGATCTGCTGGCGGCCGAAGTCGGTGAGGGTTTCCAGAACCACGCCCAGATTGGCGTCTCCGTCCATGATCCGGAAGATGGAGGCGCCGCCCATTCCGTCAAGTGGCTTGAAGACAACGTTCCGGTGCTCGGCCTGAAATGCGCGCAGCACGTCCTCCCGGCGGCTCACCACGAGGGGCGGGCAGACCTCGGTGAACTGGGTGGCGAAGAACTTCTCATTGCAGTCCCTGAGAGAAGCGGGGCGGTTGACGACCATCGCCCCTTCCGACTCCGCCCGTTCCAGGTAGTAGGTCGCGTAGATGTACTCCAGGTTGAACGGGGGGTCCTTCCGCATCATTATGATGTCGAGGTCTGCAAGAGGAGTGAGTACTTCCTCACCCTGTTCGTACCAGCTGCTGCCGAACTCCGCGTTGGTGACCGGTTCGTTGGCCTTCAGGCGACTGAAGAAGGGTTCCGTGAGCTCGAGAGGCCGGATCAGGCCGCTGACGCGACCGCGGTCGAGCAGCAGGTCCTCCAGGCCGAGGGTGAAGATCTGCCAGCCCCGGGTCTGAGCGGCCCGGATCATGGCCAGGGTACTGTCTTTCTTCAGTGCGAGACCATCGAGCGGGTCCATCACGAAGGCGATTCTTGGCGTATCGGTCACTGTTTTCCGCCGGGTTATGGGTTGAAATTCGAATCAGCAGGGCGACGGCCGGAGTTCTTCGGAAGATCTCTTCGTAAGAGCCGGATGCCGTAGCGCTAGTTTACGGTATGGGCTCTGGTCGGCAAGAAAAATGAGACGGAATTCCCTTTCCTATCCACGGCTTATGGCACACATCTCGTCAATCGTGATACAACCTCTGCGCAGAATCGATGTGCCTGGAAGCCCCGCGTTTCGTGGAGTTTGAGGTGGTTCCGGAATAGGTGGTTCGAAGAAGAGGCACGATTCGAGGGTTTGAGCAATGGATGGTAAGACCGGGCAGAAGGACCAGGCAATGGAAGAAGAGGAACTTCAGGGCGTCAAGGTCCTGGTAATCGACGATTCGAAGACCATACGTCGATCCGCCGAGAATCTGCTGTCCAAGGAAGGCTGTGCCGTCATCACGGCGACAGACGGCTTCGACGCGCTCGCGAAGATTGCCGATTCCCGCCCAGAGATCATATTCGTAGACATCATGATGCCGCGCCTGGACGGCTATCAGACCTGCGCGCTCATCAAACAGAATTCAGAGTTCAAGACCACGCCGGTGGTCATGCTTTCCTCCAAGGACGGGCTGTTCGACAAGGCAAAAGGACGGATCGTCGGCTCGGATCAGTACATCACCAAGCCGTTCTCGAAAGAAGAACTGCTGGGCACCATCAAGACGCTGGTGCAGTAGAGCGGGCGGGCGCACGAGCGATGGCAAGAATTCTGGTAGTTGACGACTCCCCCACGGAAACGCACCAGTTCGTGAATGCGCTGGCGAAGAACGGGCATCAGGTTCTGACCGCGGCCAGCGGCAGCGACGGCATCAGCATTGCCGCGGAGGAGAAGCCGGACGTGATCCTGATGGACGTGGTCATGCCGGGCATCAACGGTTTCCAGGCCACCCGACAGCTCACCCGCAGCGAATCCACCGCGCACATTCCGGTGATCATCGTTTCCAGCAAGAACCAGGACGCCGACCGGGTCTGGGGCGAGCGGCAGGGTGCCTGCGGTTATCTGACCAAACCGGTGGACGATCGGACCCTGATCGATACCGTCAACCACGTGCTGAGCGCCTGACCATGGCCAAGAGCGAAGCCCTCGCAATCCTCTCGGATATTCAGGCGGCGACCTTCCGGAACGCAGCGCAGCTGCCCCTGAAGGAGTCGGCCCAGCCCGAGTGGCAGGGGATCGGCTTTCAGATCGGCGGCATGCGGCTGGTCTCGCCCATGGGTGAGGTGAACGAGATTCTCAAGGTCCCCAAGATCACGGCGCTCCCCGGCGTCAAAGGCTGGCTGCTCGGGATCGCCAACGTCCGGGGCCGGCTCATGCCCATCGTCGATCTGCATGAGTATCTGAACATGACGCCGACCCTGCCCATGGCGCAGTGGCGCGTGCTCATCGTCGAGCACGACGATCTGATCGCGGGGCTGGTGGTGGAGCAGTCGCTCGGGATTCAGCACTTCCTCGAAGGCAGCTACGAGGAGGTGGACGGTGAAAGTCTCGAGACGCTCACGCCCTATGTGAAAGGGGCATTCCGGCACGGTGGCCGGGTTTTCTTCGAGATGCATCTGAGCGCCATCCTCCGGGACGAAAAATTCTTCGAGGTGGCGGAACAGCAGGTCTGACAGGACCGAAAAGGACTAAGGACAGGATAAGGACATGAAATCAGGAAAATTCTCGCCCATGCTGGTCGCCCTGTTGCTCGGACTCGCCGGATCCTTGTCGGGGCTCGCTTACGTGATCCTGACGGATACCACGTCCATGGTGAACAACACCGGCCTTCTGTTCGCGGTGGGCGGCATCATCCTCGTGGCCCTGATCGGCCTGGTGATGATCCGGGATACCCGCAAGCAGCTCGCCGAGCAGGCAAGCCAGAACGAGCGCAACCAGGCTGCCATTCTGCAGCTTCTGGATGAGATCGCCGATCTGGCCGAAGGGGACCTGTCCATTCACGCATCCGTTACCGAGAACTTCACCGGTGCCATTGCGGACTCGATCAACTTCGCCATCGATCAGATGCGCGGCCTGGTGTCGAACATCAACAACCTGTCGGTTCAGGTGGCCGGGGCTGCCAGTGAAACACAGGCGACGGCCGGCAATCTCTCCAAAGCGGCGGAAAATCAGGCCAAGGAGATCGGCGCGGCCACCCAGGCGATCAATGAAATGGCGGTTTCCATCGACCATGTTTCCTCGAATGCGGCGGAATCCGCGTCCGTTGCCGAACGTGCCGTGGACATCGCCAACAACGGCTCCCATGTGGTGCAGGCCACCATCCAGGGGATGGACACCATCCGCGGCCAGATCCAGGAAACATCCAAGCGGATCAAGCGGCTGGGTGAGTCGAGCCAGGAAATCGGCGACATCGTCTCGCTCATCAACGACATTGCCGATCAGACGAACATTCTGTCCCTGAACGCCGCCATCCAGGCTTCCATGGCCGGAGATGCGGGCCGCGGCTTTGCCGTGGTCGCTGACGAAGTCCAGCGTCTGGCGGAAAGATCCTCTGCTGCGACCAAGCAGATTGCCGCGCTGGTCAAGACCATTCAGACTGACACCAACGAAGCGGTGATTTCCATGGAGCAGACCACGTCGGAAGTGGTCGGCGGCGCCAAGCGCGCACAGGATGCTGGTGTGGCCCTCGAAGAGATCGAAGGGGTGTCCACGAGCCTGGCGGAACTGATCCAGAACATCTCCAATGCTGCCCGCCAGCAGGCGGTGTCGGCTGGGCATGTGTCGAACACCATGACGGTGATTCAGGAGATCACGGCTCAGACCGTGAACACGACGGAGCAGACGGCGAAGTCCATCGGCCAGCTCACCACCATGGCGAACGAAATGCGCTCCTCGGTGGAAGGTTTCAAGCTGCCCGAGCACGCAAGCTGAGCGGCCACGGCCGCGCGGTCGACCATAGATAACGGCGAGAGGAAATGGCGAACAGCCGAGAACATTTTGCCCTGGACTGGATTAAGGGCGAACTCCTCGAAACCCTGAACGACGCCCGCCAGGCGCTGGAAGCGTTTGTCGAGTCCGATCGGGACGAGACGCGCATGCGCGCCTGTCTGACCGGGCTGCACCAGGTGCACGGTACTCTGGTCATGCTCGAGCTGTCGGGCGTCACGCTGCTCGCCGATCACCTGGAACAGCTCGCGCAGAAGATGCTTTCCCAGGAGGTGGCGGACGAGCCGGGCGCGGCTCAGGTGCTGATGCAGGGCATCCTGGAGCTGCCGGGTCACCTGGAAGAAATTCAGGCGGGTGGTGCGGATACGGTCAGAAGCGTCGGGACGCTTGTCAACGACGTCCGCTCGCATCTGGGCGAAGCGCCTCTGACGTTCGACAGTGATGTGACCTCCATCGCCCGGAGCGCCTCTGCGGAGTCGCTGGACCGCTTCCAGGAAATCGACGGTGCAGAAAAAACGCGGAAGATCCGCGCCGCCTATCAGCAGGTGCTGCTCTCCATCCTGAAAGGCGAGGCGGTGTCCGGCTCCGTTCCCATGCTCGCCAAGGTGGCCAAGAGCCTTCAGAAAGTCTGTCAGGGCACGCCTCACGAACAGCAGTGGGAAGCCTTCGGCGAGTTCGTGGCGAGTCTCGAAAATCATGCCGGTCCCCTCGAAGGGCAGAGCGTGAAGCTGCTGCGCCGAATCGATTCAGAGATCCGGTCCCTCGGACAGCAGGGCGTCGGCTCCCTGAAGGAACCGGTGTCGCTGGCGCTGGTCGGAGAACTCCTCGATGCGGCCGCAGAGCGTCAGCACGAGAATGAAGTCACGGCGCGGCTGCGCGAGGAAATTGCAGGCGCGGAAGACGAATCGCCTACGGTCAGTCCTTCCGGACGGCAGGCGCTGTCCAGCGCCGCTGCCGCGCTGCGCGAAGAGCTGCTGCTGGTCAAGGACCAGCTGGACCTCATCGTCAGGGCCGGTGGCGACGGATCGGAGCAGCTCGCGAATCTGATTGCCCCGCTCAAGCAGATCGGCAGCACCCTGTCGCTGCTGGGTTTCGAAAGCTCGAAGAGCATCATCGGCGACCAGGTGAATCTGCTGAATGATGCCCAGGAAGGAGAACCCCTCGACCAGTCGGCGCTCATCAGCATCGCCAGTGCGCTGGTTCAGGTGGACGAGAATCTGGCCAGCTTCTCCCATGGCGGCAAGGACGAAGCGGAGCAGATCTTCGACTCGGCTCAGAAGGCGGTGACCGCGGAAGCCCGTCAGGGGCTCGATCAGGTCAAACAGGACGTGGTGGATTTCATTTCCTCGGAATGGGACCCGCGCCATCTCACCGAAACGGCCGATCGCATCACGTCCATCTGCGGCGCGCTGGACATGATTCCGCTCCCCCGGGCATCGCACCTGCTTGGCAACTGCGGCCGCTATGTGGCCGATGCTCTGGCAGGCGGCCATACGCCCAGCTGGCAGGAGATGGATCAGTTCGCGGATGCCATCAGCGGCATCGACTACTACCTGGAACGGATCGGCGAGGCTTCCAGCTTCGGTGTGGAGGACGTGCTCGATCTGGTGGCCCGCTCGCTCGAAGGCCTCAACCTGCAGGCAGCGCCGGAGCCCCAGGCGGAAACCGGATCTGAACTGGTCGTCGGTGCTGAGGCTGAGGCAGAGGCAGAGGCAGAGGCTGAAACAGAACCAGAGGCCGGAACAGAACCAGAGGCGGATACAGAACTAGAGGCTGCGACAGAGGCAGAAAAAGAAGAAGCACAGCCGGAGCTCCACCCGGAAACTTCCGAGGTGTCCGTCGAGACGCCCCCGGTAGCGCTCGGTGAAGAGCCGCCCGTGGATCTGCCGGGCAACCTGGATGAAGAAGAGGAAGAGCCGAAGCTCGAGATGGACGACGATCCGGGCTTCGATCTCAGCGGCACGGATTTCGACACCTTCGGCGAGCCCGCCTCAGCGGCGGAAAGCGAGCGGACCGAAATCGCTGACAGCGGGGATACCGCCGCCCCGTCCGAAACCTCCGAGGCGCTGGAACCGGAATCGGAACCGGATTCCGGGGAAGATCTGCGCTCCCTGGAAGACGTGCTGGCCGAGTCGGAGGAAGCCGAGCTCGACGCCCTCGCGGAAACGGAATTCGAGTCGGCCGGTGAAGCAGTCGACGATGCGACGCCGGTCGCCAGTCTGCCTGCCGGTCGCGAACCGGTGGTGGATCCCTCCCTGGTGGACAGCTTCGAATCCGACGAAGAAATCGTCGAGATTTTCGTGGAGGAAGTGGACGAGGTCCTCGAGACCGTGGATGAGTGGCTGCCTCAGTGGCGCCAGGACCTCTCTCACGAAGAAGCGCTCAGCGAAGTCAGACGGGCGTTCCACACCCTCAAGGGCAGCGGCCGGATCGTCGGCGCCAACGTGATCGGGGAAGTGGCCTGGTCGGTGGAGAACATGCTCAACCGGCTCATCGATGGCACGGTAGAGCCCGGCGACCAGTTCGCTTCCGTGGTGGATCAGGCCCGCACGCTGGTACCCGCCCTCAAGGATGCCTTCGAGACCCGCAGAGCGCCGGACATGACCCCGGTCGCGCTCATCATGGAGATGGCGGACATTCTCGCCTCCGGCGGCAGTCTGGACGATGCGGCGGCACAGAAGAATGCGGATGCTCCCATCGAGCTGGCGGACGAGATGCCGTCTGCCGAGGTGGACGCCGGCGAGGTCCCCGCTGCCGTGTCGGACGACCTCGAGTCCGAGGACGAATCGCTGGATATCTTCGTGGGCGAGGCTCGCGGCCATCTGAGCGTGCTCCGTGCGGCTGTGACGGACGATGGCGTACGTCTGGACGACGCCGCGCTGAGGGCTCTGCACACGCTTTGCGGCAGCGCCGGGATGGCGGACATCGTCGTGATCGAAGAGCTCGCCCGGCCGACCTACGAACTGGCGTCGGCACTCAGAAGCGCAGCCGAAGAGTCGGCGACGGGCGAGGCGGGCGACTATCTCGAGCGCGCCATCGCCGCCCTCGAGCGTGCGGTCGATGCGCTCGCCGGGAACGGGTCTCAGGAAGACCACCTGCAGCTGATCGCGGAAGCCGATCATCTGATCGTCGCTGCCGGAGAAAGCGCGGCTGCAGACGAGAGCCCCGACCGTTCAGAGCTGATGTCGCTGGATGCCCTCAACGACCTGATGGGCGCGGACGAGTTTCTGCGAAACTGGAAAGACGGCGCCATGGATCTCGCCTTCGGCGACCGGCTCGTTCAGGCGCTCACGGACATTCGTGATGCAGCGGTGATTCACGAGGCAGCACCCCTGGCAGACCTGGCGCATGCTTCTGCCGGTGCTCTGACCCGTCTGGCGGACGAGACCCTGGGTGAATCGCTGTTCAACGCGCTCTGTCGGGGTCTTGAAGGGCTGCTGAACCGGTTCGACGCCCTGGCGGCCGAGCAGAGCCTCGAGAATGCCGACGATCTGGTGGCCATGCTCGATTCGCTCGGATACGGCAGCGCTTATGCGGACGACGCCCTGGAAGACATCGACATCGACGACGTCGACCTCGGTGACGCCGTGGAAGGCTCCTCCGATGACCAGGATGAGTCGGACAACGTGGTCGCCTTCCCGGCGGACGGCAGGGACGAGGAAATCCGGCTCGACGAGATCGACGACAGTCTGCTGGAAGACGCCGAAGAGGATCTCGCCGACGAGAGCCTCGACGGGGGACCGGAGGACGTGGAAGTGGCGCCCGCGCGCGTCAGCGTCGAAACGGATCCCGTGGCCGGGGTGGAGATCGCGCCGGTAGCCATCCCGGCGGCGGTGGCGGAACTCCTTCCGGAAGAGGTGGACGACGAGATCATCGAAGTCTTCTTCGAGGAAGCGGACGAGATTCTCGAGGCCCTGGAGGAGAACATCCACCAGTGGTCGTCAGAGCCCGAGAACCGGCTCTATCTGGAACACATGCTGCGCGGCCTGCACACGCTCAAGGGGGGCGCGCGTCTTTCAGGCCTCACCAAGCTGGGCGACGAGACGCACCAGTTCGAGTCCTTCCTCATCGACGTGCAGAGTGAGGAGGCCGTTCAGGGCGACGGCTTCTTCGACGACCTGCACGGCCGGTTTGACAGTATCACCAGCCTGCTTTCGGTGATCCGGAAGGCGCTGGCCGGCGAAGCCGTGGTGCTGCCGGAAACGGAAACCACGTCCAAGGCGCCCGCGGAGTCCCCTGCACCTTCCGGCCCGGAACCGACGGCGACCGGAACCGACGGACCGCCGCCGGCACCTGAAAAACCCGCCTCCTCGGATGCAGGTACCGTAGTCGCGGCGAAGCCTCCGGCAGATTCCACAGCCGAAGGCCGCAACAGCCAGGAGATGGTACGGGTGGGCTCCGGCCTGCTGGAGGATCTGGTCAATCTCGCCGGCGAGAGTTCCATCGTCCGTGCACGTGTCGAGCAGGGCATGAGCGACTTCACCGGCGCGCTCGAGGAGATGGAAACCACCATCGAGCGGCTGCGCGAGCAGCTCAGGCGACTGGAAATCGAGACGGAGGCCCAGATTCTGTTCCGCCAGGACAGACCCGAAGGCCCCTCTCATGCGAATTTCGACCCGCTGGAGATGGACCGGTACTCGCAGCTGCAGCAGCTCTCCCGCGGTCTGTCGGAAAGCGCCTCGGACATGCTGGACCTGAAGGAAACCCTGCTCTTCAAGGCCCGCGAATCTGAAACACTCCTGCTGCAGCAGGCGCGCATCAACACCGAGCTCCAGGAAGGCCTCATGCGTACGCGCATGGTGCCGTTCAGTCGCCTGTTACCACGCCTGCGGCGCATCGTGCGCCAGGTGTCCGGCGAACTCGGCAAGGAAGTGGAGTTCCACGCCTACAATGCGGAAGGCGAGCTCGATCGGAGCCTGCTCGAGCGCATGGTGCCTCCGCTCGAGCACATGCTGCGCAACGCGGTGGACCACGGCATAGAGCCCAAGGAGCTGCGCGCCAACTACGGCAAACCGGCCACCGGGCGGATCGATCTGCGGCTGTCACGGGAGGGCGGCGACGTGGTGATCGAGATCAGCGACGACGGCGCCGGCATCGACGTGGAATCCGTCCGCGCCAAAGCGGTTGAACGCGGCCTGATGGCGGAAGGAACGGCGCTGACCGACGAGGAGATTTCCCAGTTCGTGCTGGCACCGGGCTTCTCCACCGCCAAGTCCGTGACCCAGATATCCGGTCGTGGCGTCGGTATGGACGTGGTCCACAGCGAGGTCAAACAGCTCGGCGGCAGCATTCAGATTGCCTCCCGCCCCGGCAAAGGCACCCGTTTTATCGTTCGCGTGCCATTCACGGTATCCGTGAACCGGGCGCTGATGGTCTCCGTTGGCGATGATTTCTACGCGGTGCCGCTGAACAACATCGAAGGCATCGTGCTCCTGGCCCCGGAAGAGCTCGAGCGTCTGTACGCACCGGACGGCAATACGTTCGAATACGCGGGAATTCCCTACCGGGTCCGCTATCTCGGTCACTACCTGGGCCGTGAGTTCCGCTCCTCGAATCAGCAGAGTTCGGTGCCGGTCGTTCTGGTGCGCTCCGGCGATCATGCGGTTGCCGTGCACGTGGACGGCGTTCAGGGCAGCCGGGAGATCGTGGTGAAAAGCCTGGGGCCACAGTTCGCCGGCGTTGGCGGCATCTCGGGTGCCACTATCCTGGGTGACGGCAGTGTGGTCGTCATTCTCGATCTGCTGGCCCTCATCCGTGCGCAGGCCGGTGAAGGCCTGGTTGCCAACAAGCGGCCGATGGCCGGTGCCGCGAAGACCCGCTGCGTGATGGTGGTGGACGATTCGGTGACCGTGCGGAAAGTCACTTCCCGGCTGCTGGAGCGGCAGGGGATGGACGTGATCGTGGCCAAGGACGGGGTGGAAGCCGTCGCGCTTCTGCAGGAGCGGCGTCCTGACGTGATGCTGCTCGATATCGAGATGCCGCGCATGGATGGTTTCGAAGTGGCCCGCCAGGTGCGCCACGACGAGCGGCTCTCCGATCTGCCCATCGTGATGATCTCGTCGCGGACGGGCGAGAAGCACCAGGAGCATGCGGCAGAGCTGGGTGTGAACAGCTTCCTCGGCAAGCCGTTCCAGGAGAATGAGCTCCTGGCGACGATCGATCGGTTGGTGGATTAGCTGGTTTGGCAAAGATGGCAGCAGTCGTGGCGGAAGAACTTTCTGAACTCTCCTGCGTGATGATCCCTCTGAAGGACGCACAGCTGCTGCTGCCCAATGTCTGCGTGGCGGAGATTCTGCCCTGGCGCCGAGTGAAGGCACTGTCGGATACGCCCCCCTGGTGCCTGGGACTGCTGGGCTGGCGCGGCGAGATGGTGCCCGTCGTGCGTTTCGAGACTCTGAACGGTACGCCGGGTGATCCCCGCAAGTCGGGACGCTGCATGGTGGTCATGAACCGTGCCCGCAACGAGCGCGGACTGCCGTTCTATGCGCTGGCCGCGGAAGGTCTTCCGCGCATGGTGCAGCTGACGGCGGACGACATGGCCAATGAATCCTGCAAGCTGGGACCTGCGGAGCAGGTGGTGGTGAAGGTGGGTACGGAAACCGCCGTGATCCCCAACCTCGACGTGATCGAAACCCAGGTAGCCAAGCTCCTGCGCTGAACGGCAATCATCCCGGGTCCTTACCGGGTCAGCGCTGCCATCCCCACGACTGCCGGACCGCGGACAGCACGGCCAGGGGAGCCGTTTCCGCCCGCAGCGTCAACGGGCCCAGACCCACCCGCTCCACGTCCGCCGCTTCCAGCACCTGAGCCCGTTCCGCATCCGACCAGCCGCCTTCCGGGCCGATCAGCAGCGTGAGCGGCTCAGGGCCGGTGGTGGTGAAGGGCGGACTCGAAAGATCGAAGAACAGGGTCCGTCCGGGCCGGGGTGCGGTGAGCACTTCGCTCAATCGGCCCATGGGTGTGAGTTCGGGCAGCCAGAGTGTTTCGCACTGCTCCGCGGCCGAGCGCGCCACCCGTTCCAGATGCGCCAGCTTGTTCTTCCGCCGGCTGGCGTCGGTCCGGACGTTGGAGCGGTCCGCCTCCAGGAGCCAGATGGCCGTGGCCCCGAGCTCCACGGACTTCTGCACCACCGCGTCCATGGCGCTGCCCTTGAGCCAGCCCTGCACGAGCACCAGAGGTGCGGGTGCCGGTTCGGTCCGTGCTTTCCCGATTACCGAGGCGCGGGCGTGGCGGCCGTCCATGTCCGTCAGCGTTGCGGGCCATTCACTGCCGGCGCCGTCGAAGAGGCCGATCTCAGCACCGGATGTGAGCCGCAGGACACGGCCCAGGTAGTGTGCCTGCTCGCGGGTGAGTTCGAGCTGCGTGCCCGGGCCCACGGGGCCATCCGTCGACAGTCCGGGCAGGCAGAGCCGGTGTTTCACCTAATCCGAGCTGTCCCGGGTGAGAAGGCCCAGGTTCCGGCAGATCGCGAGAGAGACGCCCCAGCGGTTCAGGGTATAGAAGTGCAGCCCCGGGGCACCGGCGGCGATGAGCTCCTCGCACATCCGGCTGAGATAGTCCGTGGTGAATTCACGCACGGCGGACTCATCGTCGCCGCAGGACTTCAGCCGCTGCTGGATCCAGCGTGGCACGTCGGCCCCGCACTTGGCCGAGAAGCGGATGATGCCTTCCAGGCTGGTGATGGGCATGATGCCCGGATAGATAGGTGCAGTAATGCCCGCTGCCGCCACACGTTCCATGAAGTCGTAGTAGGCGTGTGGATTGTAGAAGTACTGGGTGATGGCCGAATCCGCGCCGGCATCGACCTTGGCCTTGAAATACTCCAGATCGGATTCCGCGGAAGTGGCATCCGGATGCACCTCGGGATAAGCGGCCACCTCGATGTGAAAGTGATCGCCCGAGTGCTCTCGGATCCAGCGGACGAGAGATTCCGCATTGTGTGAAATACGGGCCGCGCCCATGCCGGAGGGAACGTCGCCGCGCAGAGCGACGATCCGGTCGACGCCCATGGCCCGGTAGGTGTCCAGCAGCTCGAAGATCACGCTCTGAGCGTCGGCGCCGATGGACAGATGCGGCGCGGCATGGACACCGAGGTTCTGCAGCAGCCCGATGGTTTCACGGGTGCCGTCCCGGGTGGAGCCGCCGGCACCATAGGTGCAGGAAAAGAAGTCCGGTCCGGTTTCCTTCAGGCGCTTCACCACGCGGGTGAGACTGTCCATTCCGGGCTCGGACTTCGGTGGGAAGAACTCGAAGGACAGTCTCAGAGCGTGTCCGCTGGTTCGATCAGCCGTGGTCATGTCTTGCCTCCGCCTGGCTTCCGGGCGAGCGACGCCTTCGGCGAGGCCCGCCCGATCGGATCAGGCGGCGTCTCTGAGAGCGTCGGCTTTGTCCGTCCGCTCCCAGGTGAACGCGGCTTCCGTGCGGCCGAAGTGGCCGTAAGCCGCCGTCCCCTCGTAGATGGGCCGTTTCAGATCCAGCATCGCGATGAGCCCGCGCGGCCGCAAATCAAAATGCTCACGCACCAGTTGAACGAGTCTCTCTTCCGGCAGCCGGCCGGTGCCGAACGTGTTGATGCTGATGGAGGTGGGCTCTGCCACGCCGATGGCGTAGCTGACCTGGATCTCGAGCCGGTCTGCGAGTCCTGCGGCGACCAGGTTCTTGGCGACGTATCGGCCGGCATAGGCGGCGGATCGGTCCACCTTGGACGGGTCCTTGCCACTGAAGGCGCCGCCGCCATGACGGGCCATGCCGCCGTAGGTATCCACGATGATCTTCCGTCCGGTGAGACCGCAGTCGCCCACGGGTCCGCCGATGATGAACTGACCGGTCGGGTTGATGAAAATCTTGGTGTCGGCGGAAAGCCAGTTGCCGGGTATCGTCGGCTTGATGATTTCTTCCATCACCGCTTCGTGCAGGTCCGCCTGGCTGATGTCTGGCTCGTGCTGGGTCGACAGCACCACCGCGTCGATGCCAACGGGCTTGCCGTCGTCATCGTAGTGGAAGGACAGCTGGCTCTTGGCGTCCGGGCGCAGAAAACCAAGGGCGCCGCGGCGCATTTCCGCCTGCCGCTGTACCAGGCGATGCGCGTAGGTGATGGGCGCCGGCATGAGAACGTCGGTCTCGTTGGTGGCATAGCCGAACATGAGGCCCTGATCGCCAGCACCCTGTTCGTGATCATCCGCTTCGTCCACGCCCATGGCGATATCGGCCGACTGCATGCCCAGGGCGTTCACCACCGTGCAATCGGTGGCATCGAAGCCGACTTCCATGGAGTTGTAGCCGATCCGCTCGATGGTGGCGCGCACCACCTGATCCACGTTCACGTCGGCCCGGGTCCGGATCTCGCCGGCCACCACGACGATGCCCGTCTTGATGAGGGTCTCGCAGGCCACCCGGGACTCCGGGTCCTGGGCCAGCATCGCGTCGAGAATTGCGTCCGAAACCTGATCGGCCACCTTGTCCGGATGACCTTCGGAGACGGACTCCGATGTGAATACCTGATAGTCGCTCATGCTTGTCCCCGCTCTTTTCTAGGAGTTTCACCGGGTGGTGAGGGTCTGTTGGCTGGGTCCCCGGTGCCGGGGGCCGAAAATGGACGAGCATTCTAACCCATTGAACGGCCGGGTTTTGTGGCCAGATGTGAGACTATTAATCGCCGGCTGTAATGGCGTGAATTGCGCTCCTGCCCCCCTTTAACGACAATAGCGCCGCTTTTTTCCACGGCTCTTCCGATCCGCGCGGGACGCGCCACCATCCTGATCTCACTTTGGGGGATGTCATGTCATCGAGAATCGAACGGGCAAACGCCATCCGCGCGCTTGCCATGGATGCCGTTCAGGCGGCGAATTCCGGCCACCCGGGAGCGCCCATGGGCCTCGCCGACGTGGCCGAGGTGCTCTGGCGGGAGGTGCTCAGACACAATCCGACCGATCCTGCCTGGGCGGACCGGGACCGCTTCGTTCTTTCCAACGGTCACAGCTCCATGCTGCTCTATGCCGTCCTCCATCTGACCGGATACGACGTCGGCATCGATGACATCCGCGCTTTCCGTCAGCTGCACTCCAGAACGGCCGGTCACCCGGAATACGGCGAATGCCCCGGGGTCGAAACCACCACGGGCCCGCTGGGGCAGGGCGTCGCCAATGCCGTAGGGATGGCGCTGGCAGAGCGGAAACTGGCCGAGACTTTCAACCGGGACGGGTTCGAGGTGGTGAATCACCGGACCTGGGTCATGGCGGGTGACGGGTGTCTGATGGAGGGCATCTCCCACGAGGCAGCCTCGCTGGCCGGTACCCTCAAGCTCGGCAAGCTCATCTGCCTGTACGACGACAACGGCATCTCCATCGATGGGGAGGTGGATGCCTGGTTCTCGGAGGATGTGCCGGCCCGGTTCGAAGCCTACGGCTGGCGGGTGATCCGTGACGTGAACGGGCATGACGGCGAAGCGGTGCTGGCGGCACTCGACGAGGCCCGTCGCTCGGATGGTCGACCGACCCTGGTCTGCACGAAAACGGTGATCGGTTACGGGTCTCCCAACAAGGCCGGCACTGCCGGCGTGCACGGCGCGGCGCTCGGCGAAGAGGAAGTGGCCCTGGTCCGACGGGCGCTGAACTGGGGCGACGAGCCGTTCGTGATTCCCGGGCACATCTACGATGAATGGAGCTGCGTCGAGTCCGGTACCGCCCTGCAGGCGGACTGGAACCGGACGTTCGACGCCTACCGGGCGGCGCATCCGGAGCTTGCGGCGGAATTCGAACGGCGGATGGCCGGGGAGCTGCCGGGCGGCTGGAGTGACGATCTGGAAGCTCTGGCGAAGTCGGCGCAGACGGAAGGAGGAGCGCTGGAGACGCGGAAGTCCTCTCAGGCCTGCATCGGGGCTCTGGCCGGACGGGTGCCCGAGCTCTTCGGGGGGTCCGCCGATCTCACCGGCTCGAATGGAACCCGGTGGAGGGGCGCCGGGGAAGACCGCTATCTGAGCTACGGAGTCCGTGAATTCGGCATGTCGGCGATCACCAACGGCATGGCCCTGCACGGCGGCTTCCGCCCGTTCTCCGGGACCTTTCTGGTCTTCATGGAGTACGCGCGCAACGCCGTCCGCCTCGCCGCGCTCATGGGCGTGCCCAACATCTTCGTCTACACCCACGATTCCGTGGCGGTAGGTGAGGACGGCCCGACCCACCAGCCGGTGGAACAGCTGACCAACCTCAGGACCACGCCCGGACTCTCCACCTGGCGTCCCTGCGACACCGTGGAAAGCGCGTTCGCCTGGCGACATGCCCTGGCGGCCGGATCGATGCCTAGCGCGCTCATCTTCACCCGTCAGAAGACGCGCATCGAGGATCGGGACGCGTCCGCGTTCGCAGACATCGCCCGCGGCGGCTACGTGCTGGTCCGGGAGGCCGGCGAGCTCGATCTCATTCTCATCGCGACCGGTTCCGAGGTCGCCATGACCGTGGACGCGGCTGCCAGGCTGGCCGCAGAAGGGCTCGGTGTGCGGGTAGTTTCCATGCCCTGCGTGGACGCCTTCTGTGCGCAGGATGCCGCCTACCGGGAATCCGTGCTGCCGGCGGCCTGCCGGGCGCGGGTGGCGGTGGAAGCCGCTCACCCGGACTACTGGCATCGCTTCGTCGGGCTGGACGGTGCCGTGGTGGGTATCGACCGGTTCGGACTCTCCGCACCCGGCCCGGTGGCCATGGCGGAGCTGGGTATGACCGAGGAGAGCGTGATTGCCGCGGCCCGGGCGGTTACAGGCACCTCATAACAGCCGGACGGGAGATGGGCGAAACTATGCCCATGCCTGTCAGAAACCACGGAAACCCGTAGACGATGAACAAACTGCCCAGAGTCGAGATGACGGATCTGGAGCTCGCCGGTAAACGGGTGCTCATCCGTGAGGATCTCAACGTCCCTCTGAAAGACGGCCAGGTCGCCAACGACGCACGCATCCAGGCTGCGTTGCCGACGATCCGTGCCGCCCTGGACGCAGGGGCCGCCGTGATCGTCATGAGCCACCTGGGCAGGCCGGAAGAAGGCTCGATCGATCCGGAAGCTTCGCTCGGTCCCGTGGCCGACGTCCTCTCGGAAGCACTCGGTCGGCCGGTACCGCTCGTGATCGAACCCGAGCAGGCGGAACCTGCGCCCGGTGAACTCGTGCTGCTGGAGAATGTCCGGTTCCTGACCGGCGAGAAGGCGGACGACGACGGTCTGGCGCGCCGGCTGGCCGGTATCTGCGACGTCTTCGTCATGGATGCCTTCGCAACCGCTCACCGGGCTCAGGCTTCCACCCACGGAGTGGCCCGTTTCGCCCCCATCGCCTGTGCCGGGCCGCTGCTGGTCCGCGAGCTGGAGGCGCTGGAGCAGGCACTGGCCGATCCGGCCCGGCCGCTGGTGGCCATCGTCGGCGGCGCCAAGGTTTCGACCAAGCTCGAAGTGCTTGGCGCCCTGGCGGAGATTGCGGACCGGGTCATCGTGGGCGGCGGTATCGCCAATACGTTCATTGCCGCGGCCGGGCACGGTGTGGGGACCTCGCTGTACGAGTCGGATCTGGTGGAGGCGGCAAAGGCCATCGCCGCCCGGGTGGACGTGCCGCTGCCGGTGGATGTGATGGTGGGCAAGGCTTTCGATGAGAACGAGCCCGCCGTGCTGCGCGCCATCGACGAGGTCGGGGATGACGAGATGATCCTGGACATCGGTCCCGAAACGGCGCGCCGCCTGGCCGCCATGCTGGGCGATGCGGGTACCATTCTCTGGAACGGCCCTGTGGGCGTGTTCGAGTTCGACCAGTTCGGTGAAGGCACCCGGGTGCTGGGTGAAGCCATCGCCGGCGGCGGCGCCTTCTCCATTGCTGGCGGTGGCGATACCCTGGCAGCGATCGACAAATACGGGCTCCGGGACGGCATGAGCTATATCTCAACGGCCGGGGGCGCCTTCCTCGAGTTCGTCGAGGGGAAGACGCTGCCGGCCGTGGCCGTGCTCGCCGAGCGGGCGGACGGATAATCAACAGGGAACACAGCAGGAAACAGAGGATACGACTATGGCGCTTATCAGCATGAGACAGCTCCTGGACCACGCCGCGGAAAACGACTACGGCGTGCCGGCTTTCAACGTCAATAATCTGGAGCAGATGCGCGCGATCATGGAGGGTGCTGCCGAGACCGACTCGCCGGTGATCGTCCAGGCTTCCGCCGGCGCCCGGAAATACGCCGGACCGAATTTTCTTCGCCACCTGATCCTGGCCGCCATCGAGGAATTCCCGCACATCCCCGTCTGCATGCACCAGGATCACGGTGCTTCGCCGGCGGTCTGCCAGCGGTCGATTCAGCTCGGATTCTCGTCGGTGATGATGGACGGATCCCTGCTCGAAGATCAGAAAACACCGGCCACCTACGAGTACAACGTGGACGTGACGCGGCAGGCGGTGGCCATGGCGCATGCCTGTGGCGTTTCCGTGGAAGGCGAGCTGGGCTGTCTCGGGAGTCTCGAGACGGGCGAAGCGGGAGAGGAAGACGGTGTGGGTGCGGCAGGGACCCTGTCGATGGACATGCTGCTCACGGACCCGGAACAGGCAGCGGACTTCGTCAAGCAGACGGGTGTGGATGCGCTTGCCATTGCCATCGGCACCTCCCATGGTGCGTACAAATTCTCCCGGCCGCCCACCGGTGACATCCTGGCCATCGACCGGGTGAAGGAGATCAATGCCCGGATTCCCAACACCCATCTGGTGATGCACGGCTCCTCCTCCGTGCCCCAGGATCTGCTCGCCATCATCAACGAGTTCGGCGGTGAGATTCCTGAAACCTACGGCGTGCCGGTCGAGGAGATTCAGGAAGGCATCCGTCACGGTGTTCGTAAGGTCAACATCGACACGGACCTCCGCCTGGCCTCCACCGCGGCCATCCGACGGTTCATGGCCGAGAACCGGGCCGAGTTCGACCCGCGGAAGTACCTGGCCGAGTCACTGAAGGCGATGAAGGCGGTGGTGGTCGACCGTTATCAGGCTTTCGGGACGGCCGGCAACGCGAGCCGGATCCGGCCCAGCTCGCTCGAGGATATGTTCGAGCAGTACGCGAGCGGGGACCTGGACCCGGTGGTCAACTGACAGGCCGGTGAACGGAACCGGAGGCGACACACGGGGGCAGGGCAGCTTCGATCCGGAAGCGCTGACCCGGGTGCTGACTCCGCTGCCGGCAGCAGATGCGGGAGCGGCCACCACGACGGCGCTCGCCGACTACTACGGGTTCTACAACCTGGATTTCTCGGATTCGACACCCGGCCTGGTCCACACCATCGGCTGGCTCGAAAGCGGCCCGCACCGGGTCGTCGTCCAGCGTTTCGAGCACCCGCGGCCTCGCGGCACGGCCGTGGTCTGCCACGGCTACTACGATCATGTCGGGATCTACGGGCACCTGATCGGCTTTCTGCTCGAGCAGTCCCTGTCGGTGGTCACTTTCGACCAGCCCGGTCACGGTCTCTCGAGCGGCGAGCGGGCGTCCATCGGCAGCTTCGACGAATACGTGCGGGCGCTATCCGACGTGATCGTGCACTACCAGGCGAGTCTGCCCGGCCCCTGGTACATCATCGGTCAGTCCATGGGCGGGGCCATCGTCATGGAGTACCTGGCCCGGCAGGCGGATCATGGTTTCAGGGAAGTCGTTCTGCTCGCGCCCCTGATCCGGCCGGCGAACTGGAATCTGGCGCGCTGGGCGTATTACCTGGCCCGGTACACGATCCGCGAACGGCCGCGCAACATCACGGACAATGCGGAGAATCCGGAGTTTCTCGAGTTGCAGCGGCGGGACCCGCTGGCACCCACGGTGCTGCCGGTGCAATGGGTGACCGCCATGGTGGAATGGTTCAAGACCTTCGAAGCCCGCGACCAGCTGCCCTTCGAGCCGCTGGTGGTGCAGGGTCATGCGGATGAAACGGTGGACTGGCGACACAACATGAGCGTGCTCAGGGAGAAGACGCGCCCGACGCTTCTGGAGATTCCGGAGGCCCGGCATCACCTGGTCAACGAATCCGAGCTGATCCGGCAGCAGATCTTCGACTGGCTGAAGCCCCGGCTGAGAGCGGACGTTCAGTAGAGGACGCGGGTCCGTATGGTACCCGGTACCGCGGCCAGTGCCGCGCGCACGTCCCGGCTGTAGTCCGCTTCGATGTCGATCACCACGTAGCCTACGTCTCCCCGGGTCTGCAGATACTGGCCGGACACGTTCACGTTCGCATCGGACAGGGCCTGGTTGATGGCAGAGAGGATGCCGGGCGTGTTCCGGTGAATGTGCAGAAGCCGGTGCTGGCCGGGATGGGCCGGCAGAGCCACCTCGGGAAAATTCACCGCGGTGCGGGTCGATCCGTTGTCGGAGTAGCGCACGAGCTTCTCGGCCACTTCCCGGCCGATGTTCTCCTGCGCTTCCTGGGTGCTGCCGCCGATGTGCGGCGTGAGAATCACGTTTCTCAGCCCTTTCAGCTCCGAAACGAAGGGCTCGTTGTTGGATCTGGGCTCATGCGGGAAGACGTCGATGGCTGCCCCGAGAAGGTGACCGTCCCGGAGCCGTGCGGCCAGAGCCGGTATGTCCACCACATTGCCCCGGGAAGCGTTGATCAGCACCGCACGGTCCTTCATGCGCGCCAGCCGCGCTCCGTTCATCAGGTTTGCCGTGGCATCGGTGGCGGGCACGTGCATGGAGACCACGTCTGCGCTTTGCAGAAGCTCATCCAGATCATCGATCTGGCGGGCATTGCCCAGGTTCAGCTTGCGGACCACGTCATGAAAGATCACGTTCATGCCCAGGCCTTCCGCCAGCACGCCGAGCTGAGATCCGATGTTGCCGTATCCGATCACGCCGAGGGTCTTGCCGCGCACCTCGAAGGCGTCTGCCGCCGACTTCTGCCAGACGCCTTCGTGCATGAGCGACGTCTTTTCCGGCACCCCGCGCATGAGAAGAATCGCCTCCGCGAGTACCAGCTCCGCCACGCTGCGGGTGTTGGAGTAAGGCGCATTGAACACGGGCACGCCAGCCGTCAGGGCGGCGTCCAGGTCCACCTGATTGGTGCCGATGCAGAAGCAGCCGACGGCCATCAGGCGGTTTGCCTTATCGAGCACCTCGGCGGTCAGCTGGGTGCGCGACCGGATACCGAGCATGTGGACGTCGGCGATGGCGCGGGCCAGCTCGTCGCCCTGGAGCGCATGCTTGAGCTCGGTGATGTTGCCGTAGCCGTCCGCTTTCAGTGCTTCCACCGCGCAGGGATGCACGCCCTCCAGCAGCAGGATCTTGATGCGTTTCTTGTCGAAGGAGGTAGCGGTCACGATGTTCGGGTATCCCCGGCGAAAGGCCGGATATACTAGCCGCTCGCCCGAAGGATCAAAACGAAATGCCCCATGGCCTCGATGAATTGTTTTCAGCCAGAGCCCTGAAACGGGACCCGGACACCCTGGCGCAATGGGGCTGCGACTGGACCCGGAGCTTCACCGTGGCGCCGAGTGCGGTGGTCTTCCCCGAATCCGTGGAAGAGGTGGTCGCTCTGGTCAGGCTCGCCAACGAATCGGCGTTTGCCCTGGTGCCGTCCGGGGGCCGAACGGGGCTTTCAGGCGGGGCCGTGGCCGGCAACGGTGAGGTGGTGGTGTCCTTCGACAGGATGAACAGGATTCTGGATTTTTCCGAAGCCGATCGACTGGTGCGCTGCCAGGCGGGTTTGGTCACCGGGGCGCTGCAGGCGTTCGCCGAGGAGAAAGGGCTGTACTACCCCGTGGATTTTGCGTCCTCGGGTTCTTCCCAGATCGGCGGCAACATTTCCACGAATGCCGGCGGCATCAAGGTGATCCGCTACGGCCTGACCCGGGACTGGGTG
This sequence comes from Gammaproteobacteria bacterium, assembly GCA_030425195.1. Taxonomy (GTDB): domain Bacteria; phylum Pseudomonadota; class Gammaproteobacteria; order Pseudomonadales; family Azotimanducaceae; genus SZUA-309. The sequence goes on from JAUIAV010000010.1 coordinate 141,627, forward strand.
GCCGGATTGAAGGTGGTCACGGGCAGCGGCGAGGTCATCGACTGTAATCAGGGGCTCGTCAAGAACGCCACCGGCTATGATCTCCGGCACCTGTTCGTGGGTGCCGAGGGTACGCTGGGCCTGGTGGTGGAGGCGCAGATGCGCCTGACCCGGGCACCGGCGCCTCAGCAGGTGATGGTGCTCGGCGTACCGGCTTTCCCCGACATTCTGAAGGTGCTGGCGGCGTTCCAGGCGACGCTGACACTGTCCGCGTTCGAATTCTTCTCCGAGCGTGCGCTCACCAAGGTGCTGGCGCATCGGGATCTGCAGCGGCCGCTGCCGGAGTCCGTACCTTTTTACGCCCTGCTGGAATTCGACGAGCCGGACATGGACCGGGCGATGAGCGTGTTCGAGCGCACGGTGGAGGAAGGCTGGGTCACGGATGGGGTGCTCAGTCAGTCGGAGAAGCAGGCGGCCGATCTCTGGGCACTGCGCGAAGGCATCTCGGAGAGCATAGCCCCCTACACGCCCTACAAGAACGACCTTTCCGTGCGCATATCGCTCATGGGCGAGTTCATCGAGGAGGTGGATGCGCTGGTGGCCGCGAGCTATCCGGACTTTGAAGTCTGCTGGTACGGCCACATCGGCGACGGCAACCTGCATCTGAACATCCTGAAGCCCGCCGACCTGGATGGAGAGGCGTTCTACGAACGCTGCCACGCCATCAGCCCGAAGATCTTCGAGGCGGTCCGCTCGAGAAACGGCTCCATATCGGCGGAGCACGGGGTCGGCCTTCTGAAGCGGGATTTTCTCGGCTTCACCCGCAGCGAATCCGACCTGGCGATCATGGCGGCGCTCAAGCGCGTGTTCGATCCGAATCAGGTGATGAATCCCGGGAAGCTGCTGCCGGGCTGATCCGGCTCAGAAACGCTCCACGCCGGTCGGCGTCGCAACCAGCACCAGATCCGCCGCCTGAGCCGCAAAGATGCCGTTGGTGACCACGCCCGCCAGATCGTTGATGGTCGATTCCAGATGAGCAGGATCCGTGATGGTCAGGCCGTGCACGTCGAGAATGATGTTCCCGTTGTCCGTGGTGTAGCCGTGGCGCCATTCCGGACTGCCGCCCAGTTCCACCAGCACCCGGGCCACGAGTCCCCTGGCCATGGGAATCACCTCCACCGGCAGCGGAAAGGCGCCCAGCACGTCCACGATCTTCGACTGGTCGACGATGCAGACGAACTCTTCGGCGGACGCGGCGACGATCTTCTCCCGCGTCAGTGCGCCACCGGCACCCTTGATGAGCTGGCGGGCCGGATTCACCTCATCGGCGCCGTCCACATAAACCTCCACGCGATCCACCGAGTTGAGGTCGAGCACCTGAATACCATGGCCCTTCAGGCGCTCCGTAGAGGCCTCGGATGACGAGACGCAGGCATCGAACTTGTGCTGAATGCCCGCCAGCGCATCAATGAAGAAGTTGGTCGTGGATCCGGTACCGACACCGACGATGGTGTCGGAGGTCAGTCGCGGCTCGATGTAGGCGAGTGCCGCCTCGGCGGCACTGCGTTTTTGTGCGTCTTGGTCCATACTCGCCGGCAGGCTAACCCATCGATCCACCGTGGAAAAGTACGTTAAGAAAATTCTCGCCTCTCGTGTCTACGATGTGGCGGACGAAACCCCTTTGCAGGCCGCCCGGCTCCTCTCCAGACGCCTGAACAACGAAGTCAGGCTGAAACGGGAGGATCTGCAGCCCGTGTTTTCGTTCAAGATCCGCGGTGCCTACAACAAGATTGCTCAGCTTTCGGAGGAAGAGCGCGGACGCGGTGTGATTGCGGCATCCGCCGGCAATCACGCCCAGGGCGTGGCACTGGCGGCACGTGAGCTCGGCACCCGGGCGACCATCGTCATGGGCCGGAATACGCCCACCATCAAGGTCAACGCCGTCCGGGATCTGGGGGCCAGGGTGGTTCTGCACGGCGACAACTACGACGATGCGTCCGCCCACGCACAGACGCTGGTTGAGAAAGCCGGGTACGTGTACGTGCATCCCTTCGACGATCCGGATGTGATTGCCGGGCAGGGCACGGTCGGCATGGAGATCATGAACCAGCACCCGGGCCCGCCGGACGTGATTTTCGTGCCGGTGGGCGGTGGCGGCCTGATCGGCGGTATCGGTGCCTACGTGAAGTATCTGGCTCCGGACACTCAGATCATCGGCGTTGAGGCGGAAGGATCCGCCTGCATGACGGCGGCGCTGGAGGCGGGGCGGCGGGTCAGGCTGCCGTTCGAAAGCCTGGATCTCTTCGCGGACGGCACCTCGGTGGCCCAGGCCGGCAAGGAGACGTTCCGCCTGGCGAAACGGTGCGTGGACGCCACGGTGACGGTCAACACCGACGAGATCTGTGCCGCGATCAAGGATCTCTTCGACGATACCCGCTCCATCGCCGAGCCTTCCGGCGCGCTGGCGGTGGCGGGGATGAAGAAATACTGCGCGCTCAAGGCGCTCACCGGAGCGCGTCTGGTGGCCGTGGTGAGCGGCGCCAACGTCAACTTCGACCGTCTCCGGCACATCTCCGAGCGGGCGGAGGTGGGCGAGCAGCGGGAAGTGGTCCTCGGCGTCACCATTCCGGAGAAGAAGGGAAGCTTCCGCCGGTTCTGCCGTGCGCTCGGCAGGCATCCGGTCAGCGAATTCAACTACCGGTATGCGAGTGACAGGGAGGCCCACGTCTACGTAGGCCTGCAGGTGACCGACCCGGCAGACAGACCGGCGCTGATCGCCTCGCTCGATCAGGCCGGGTATCCGGTCTCGGACATGACCGACAACGAGGCGGCCAAGCTGCACGTCCGCCACATGGTCGGCGGCCGTGCTTTCGGCGGCAAACGGGAAATCCTCTACCGGTTCGAGTTCCCGGAACGGCCGGGCGCTCTGATGCGCTTTCTTTCCGTGCTCGGCACCGGCTGGAACATCACCATGTTTCACTACCGGAATCACGGAGCTGCCTGGGGCAGGGTATTCGCCGGATTCGAGGTGCCGGAGGGCAGCATGGCGCAGGAACGGGCCCGGCTGACCGATTACCTGCAGAGGATCGGCTACCGGTACTGGGAAGAAACGGATAATCCGGCATACGAGCTCTTTCTCCGCTGAAGCCGCGCGTCGGCCGGTCAACCCCCGGCGTCTTCCGGGTCCAGCATCCGGGGAACGAGGTAGCGCTCGAATTCTTCCTCGAAGACGAGCTTCGTCGTGTCGGTGATCCGATCCACGTAGAGCGTCCCATCCAGGTGGTCGAACTCGTGCTGGAAGACGGTGGCCGGAAAGCCCTCGAACGTCATGTCGAGCGGCCGGCCCGAAAGATCCAGCGCCTTGACCCGGATATGCTGCGGGCGCTCGACGAAACCCCGCAGGCCGGGGACCGAGAGGCAGCCTTCCCAGAACCCGGCGCTCTCCCCGTCCAGCACCTCGATGGTCGGATTCACGAAAACGGTGAGCGGTACCTGCGGCAGCGGTCCATAGCGGCTCGGACCCCCGGACAGCTCGACGATGGCCAGCCGGACGGGTTCCGCCACCTGCGGTGCCGCCAGGCCGACGCCTCCGTAGTCATGCAGCGTATCGATCATGTCCGCCACGAGCCGGTGCAGCACATCACTGCTGAGCTCCTCCGGGTCGAGCGCCCGGGCGGGCTGTCTGAGGAGGGGATGTCCCATCCGGATGATTCTGCGTACGGCCATCAGGAAAGCTCGGTGCGGGTTCGGGCCAGCACCATAGCCCGACGGCTGAACGCCTGCCAGCCCGCATCGGTGGCGACAGCGTCCAGAGGGATGTCCCAGGGTTCGGGGGTCAGAGCCACGTCGGTGCGCTGGACCTCGTGCGCCAGGCCGACGGTCAGCGGCCGCATGCCGGCTGGAAAACGGCCGAGAAACCGGTCGTAGTAGCCGGCTCCCATGCCGAGCCGGTTTCCCTCAGCGTCGAAGGCCACCAGCGGCATGAACAGAACGTCCAGGGAGAGCGGTTTCAGGTAACGGCCGGAACGGGTACCGCGGGTTCTCGGCTCGGGAATGCCGTAGCGGTTCAATGTCAGGGCGGTACGCGGCGTCACCTGATAGAAATCCATCTCTGCGGAGTCGCCCACCACGGGTGCGGCCACCGTCTTCCCGGCCGCCCACAGACGGCTGAGCAGCGGCAGGGTGTCGAGCTCCCCGTCTCCCGCCTGGGAGAAATAGAGCCCGCAGCGGCGGGCACGGTTCATGAGTCCGGAGTTGAGCACCGCGCGGGCGGTGGCTTCCGCGTGCTCGTGCTGATGTTCGAGGCCGAGCTGTCGGCGCTGGCGGCGGTAGTGCCGTCGAAGCCGTGCCTTTGAAGGGCGGGCCGAACCGGAGGCTCGTTCGTCGGTGCTCATATGGGAATGCGAAGCCTCCCGGAATGCCGCTGCATGGTTTGCCCTGAACCGTTATGGTTCAAGGCGGAAGCCAGACGTTTGCCTCTAAGGCTTCCCGACCTGTGCACACCGGGGCAGCAGGTGCTGCGACCGGCGGCAGAGCATCGGACTTGCACACGGACGCAAGGCCCGGCTTCCTTTAGTTTCTCTAACGGCTCAAGGACGACCCCAGCTGGCGAACATCCCAGGAGAGATTACGAGTATAGCCAAAATACCGCTGCCGATTGATCTTGACAGCCGCAGTGTGACAGAGGCCACATGCACGCTTGGACGCGTCTAGAGATTGAGCTGCTTCTGTTCATTGAGGGCTGCGCTCACCCGCTTGGTCAGCTCGGCCACCTTGTCGTCGACCAGCTCGGATACCTGCGCCACCTGACCTCTGTTGGCGATGAGCTCGTTGGCGATGTTGAGCGCGGCCATCACGGCGATCCGGTCGAGGCCGAACACCTTTCCGGTGTCACGGATCTCGGACATCTGTCGATCGAGGTAACGGGCGGAAGCGGTCAGCGCGTCCACCTGGTCGTCCGGGCAGGCGACCTGATATTCCTTCTCCAGGATTTTGACGCTGACCGTGGTGTTCTTCGATGTTTCGCTCATGAGGTCATCAGTCCTGCTCGAGGGCTTTCAGCCGGGTGATCATCGATTCCACACGGCTCTTCGCCAGCTCGTTCTTCTCGATCAGCTTGGCGCGCTCGGTGGTCCAGTTCTGCTGCTGAGCGCGCAGGGCACGGTTCTCCCTGGTCAATACCGAACAGAGTTCGATCAGCTCGTTGATTCTGGATTCAAGGGTTTTCCAATCGTCGCCAGCCATGGCGCCACCTGGCCCTAAATTTGCTCCGGTAGGCTAGTTTGCCTGAAAAATTGACCATGTGAAGTCACGGCACGGTCCCGCCATCCCGGAAAGTTCGCGGGTCGGCGCTCCTGTCGGAGGGTGAGGCTGGGTTGAGTCTAGGTTGGGGCGAGGCCATGTCCGGGTCTTTCATAGTAGGATACGGCTCCTTTCTCCCGGACCACGACGATGACTGCACAGGAACTCGAAGTACTGGCGCTGGAGGCCGTTGCCGGTCCTGGCGGCGGGTTGACCGTGCCGGAACTGCATGGTGCGGCCATCGGGATCGGGGTGACGGATGCGGAACGCTTCGAGCTGCAGGACCTGGTCGATCTGCTCGGTGCCGACGCGCTGGCGGATGGCGAAACCGTCGCTCGCTTTGTCAACGACAGTCTCGAGGCCCTTCACGCCGAGGACATGAGCTTCACGCCGCTGCTGCCGGAGGACGACGCGCTGATCGAGGAACGCCTGACCGCGCTCGGTCACTGGTGTCAGAGTTTTCTCACCGGATTTGCCGCGGGGCTTTCCCGGCGCGGCATAGAGTCTCTGAAGGGCCTGCCGGAAGAGGCTCAGGAAATCGTCCAGGATTTCGCCGCCATTGCGCAGCTCGAAACCGAGCTGGCCGAGGACGAGGTGGACGACGGGGAGGCCAACTTCATGGAACTCTCGGAGTACGTCAAAGTGGGAGCGCTTCTGATCATGAGTCTCGTGAGCAATGCCGGCGACGATACCGAAGAGTGACTTCCGCCGCCGCCGGGCGGCGCTGATGAATCTCATGGACGGCGATTCCATCGCCGTCATCCCCGGGGCGGTTCTGAAGACCCGGAACCGGGACTCGGACTATCTCTTCCGCCAGGACAGTGACTTTCACTACCTCACCGGATTCAACGAGCCGGATGGCGTTCTGGTGCTGGCTCCCGGCCGCGAGCATGGCGAGACGATTCTCTTCTGCCGGGAGCGGGAGGCACGCTCGGAACTCTATGATGGTGAGCGGCTCGGGCCGGAGCGGGCGGCTCAGATCGTCGGCGTCGACGACGCCTTTCCGGTGGCGGATCTGGACGACATCCTGCCGGGCATGCTGGAAGGCAGAGAGCGCATCTACTTCGGTCTGGGCGATCACCCGGAGTTCGAGAACCGGCTGCTGGGCTGGGTCAGCACGCTCCGGGCCAGAGAGTCTGGCGGCGCGCGCCCGCCGGGCGAACTCTTCGCGCTGAAGCACCTGCTGCATGAGCAGCGGCTGATCAAATCCGCAGCGGAAATCAGGGCGATGCGCAGGGCGGCCGAGATCACGTGCGAAGGCCATCGCCGGGCCATGCGTGCCTGTGAACCCGGCATGACGGAGACTCAGCTCGAGGCGGAGCTGATCTACGAGTTCATGCGGCGGGGTGCGAAAGTGCCCGCCTACTCCAGCATCGTCGGAACGGGTACCAACGCCTGCGTGCTGCACTACGTGGAGAACAGCGCGACTCTGAAGAAGAACGATCTGGTACTGATCGACGCGGGCTGTGAATACGAGCTCTATGCTTCGGACGTCACCCGCACGTTCCCCGTCAGCGGCACGTTCTCGCCGGCTCAGAAGGCGCTGTACGAGATCGTGATGGCGGCCAATCAGGCCGCCATCGAGGCCTGTGTGGCGGGTGCGCTGTTCATGGATCCGCACCAGGCGGCCCTCGAGATCATGATCGAGGGCCTGCTGGATCTGAAACTGCTCGAAGGAGATCTGGAGGAGGTGCTCGAAACGGAGAGCTACCGGACCTTCTGCCCACACGGTTCTTCTCACTGGCTCGGTCTGGACGTGCACGACGTGGGCGACCAGCGGGTCGACGGAGAATGGCGGCCGCTGGAACCGGGCATGGTGCTCACCATCGAGCCGGGTATCTATGTGCCGGACAGTGCCCAGACGGCCCACGTGCCCGCCCGCTTCCGGGGCATGGGTATCCGGGTGGAAGACGACGTGCTCATCGGTGCTGAAGGACCGGAGGTGCTCACCACCCATGCGCCCAAGACGGTGACGGACATCGAAGCGATCATGAAAGAAGCGCCGTGAGCGACGGTTTCGACGTGGTGGTGGTCGGTGGCGGCCTCGTGGGTGCCAGTGCGGCTCTCGCCATCGCCCATGCCGGCTGTTCCGTGGGCCTGGTGGACCGGGCGCGGCCGCAGCCGAGCACGGGTGACTTCGGGATGGACATCCGCAACATCGCCTGCTCTCCGGCTTCGAGAGATCTGCTGGCGGGCCTGGGTGTCTTTCCGGGGCTCGACGCCGTGCCCTACCGCCGGATGCAGGTCTGGGAAGAACGGGGAACAGCGGCGCTCGAGTTCGACGCTGAGGAGGCCGGGCGGGCGGAACTGGGGTGGATTCTCGAGAACGCTCCGACGGTGGCGGCGCTCTGGGCGGGCCTCGAGCGTCACCCCAGGGTCACTATCCGGCTGGGGACGGTGACCGGTCTGAAATGCACGGCCGGGCAGGTCCACGTCGCGCTCTCCGATGGCGCCATCGGCGCCCGGCTGCTGGTCGGTGCGGACGGAGCCCGTTCCGTGGTGCGCGAGCTCCTGGGTGTGGCGACGACACAGCTGGCGACGGGCCAGCAGGCCCTGGCCACCATCGTGCGCACCGGGCGTCCTCACGACGGCACCGCCCTGCAGCGATTCCTGCTCGATGGCCCGCTGGCCCTTCTGCCGAGCCGCGAGGCATCGGCTTCGTCCGTGGTCTGGTCCCAGTCGCCGCCTGAGGCGGAGCGCCGAATGGCCCTGGCGGACGACCGGTTCTGCGCAGAGCTCGAGACCGCCATCGAAGCCCGCCTGGGACGGATTCTCGCCGTGGATCGCCGCTTCGTTTTTCCTCTGGTTCAGCATGTGGTTGACGACTTCAATCCGCGGGACCGGGTGCTTCTGATTGGCGACGCGGCCAGGGTGCTGCATCCGCTGGCGGGCCTGGGTGCCAATGTGGGTTTCGAGGATGTGCGGGATCTGCGGGCCAATCTCGAACGGCTGCCCGCCGGCTCTGATCCGGGCCGTGCGGGCCTGTGGCGGACCTTTGCGCGCCGGCGCCGGGTGAGAGCCAGGCTCATGGTGGCGGCCATGGCCGGATTCCGCTATGCCTACGCCGAGGGGTCGCCTACATTGAGCTGGCTGCGCAACGGTGCCGTCGGCTGGATCAACGGCAACGCGACGGTGAAGCGGCAGATCATCCGGGAGGCACTGGGCCTGGGCCCGCTGGCGGCGGCCTGGTAGATTCGCCGCCGCAGGCGACAGCGAACGATCGGAAAGCCATTTACGCGAACAGAATGAGCAGAACCATGAGCAGACAGACAGCCCTTCATGCCCTCCACGTGGAAGCGGGTGCCCGTATGGTGGATTTCGCCGGCTGGGACATGCCGCTGAACTACGGCTCACAGATCGAGGAGCACCAGGCCGTGCGGACCTCAGCCGGCATGTTCGACGTCTCCCATATGACGGTGATCGATCTCCCGGACGGCTCCGCCCGTGATTTCCTCCGCCGGCTGGTGGCCAACGACGTGGACAAGCTGGCCGGTCCCGGTCGGGCGCTCTATGGCGTGCTTCTGAATGAGCAGGGCGGTGTGGTGGATGATCTCATCGTCTACCGGCGGACGGACGGTTACCGGGTGGTGGTCAATGCCGGGACCCGGGACAAGGTGCTGGCCTGGTTCGCCGACCACAACGACGAAAAGACCACCATCGAGGAAAGGGATCTGGCCATGATCGCCGTGCAGGGACCCGAGGCCATTGAAAGGTTCGAGTCCGTCAGCGGCCTGCCCGTGGCGGGCCTGGATTCGTTCAGCGCCCTGGAATCCGCGGATATCATGGTGGCGAGGACGGGTTACACGGGTGAGGATGGCGTAGAGGCGATCCTCCCCGGCGAGGCGGCCGTGGCGCTCTGGCGGAAGCTCGGCACCGCGGGCGTGATGCCGGCGGGCCTGGCCGCCCGGGATACCCTGCGTCTCGAGGCGGGCCTGAATCTGTACGGCCAGGACATGGACGACGAAACCTCGCCGCTGGTCTCCAACCTGGCCTGGACTCTGGATTTTTCCGATCGGGATTTCATCGGCCGGGCCGCCGTGGAGGCGGAGAAGGCGGCCGGGGTGAGTGCCCGGCTCACCGGGCTGGTGCTCAAGGGCAAGGGCGTGCTCCGGCACGGACAGACGGTGATCACACAGACGGGTGTCGGGGTCATCACCAGCGGCGTTTTCTCGCCCACGCTCGGCATCGGTATCGCCCTGGCGAGAATTCCTGCAGGCGCCAAGGGGTCTGCCGAGGTGGAAATCCGCGGCCGACGTCTGCCCGTGGACATCGTCCGTCCTCCCTTCGTCCGGAACGGCCGGCGAGTCTACAAAGACCCGGCCTGACGCGGGTAGAATACGGATCCTGGGGTCAGATCGACTACTCCCGACAACTAGAAACAGGACACGATGAGCGAGATTCCAACTGAGCTGAAATATGCGTCGAGCCACGAATGGGCGCGCCTCGAAGAGGACGGCACGGTCACCGTCGGGATCAGTGATCACGCCCAGCAGGCACTGGGAGACGTGGTTTACGTGGAACATCCGGAAATCGGCCAGACGGTGTCGGCCGGCTCGGAGGCAGGCGTGGTGGAATCCGTGAAGGCCGCATCCGATATCTACGCGCCGGTTTCCGGCACCATCACGGAAGTGAACGAAACCCTGGAGGATGCACCGGAAACGGTGAACCAGGACCCTTATGGTGATGGCTGGTTCTTCCGGATCGAGCCCGATGATCCGTCGGAACTCGAAGACCTGCTGGATGCCGCGGCCTACGCGGACGTCTGCGAAGCCGACGAACACTGACCCGCCGGAACGCACGCGGGATCTCCGCTGGAGACCCGCCGTCTTACTGGATTCATACTGGATCCATACTGGAGAGTTTGAGTCATGCCCTTCATCCCCCACACGGCGGAAGAAGTCGATGCCATGCTGGCCACCATCGGGGTCGGCAGCATCGAAGATCTTTTCGATGAGATCCCTGGCGATCTGCGTGCCGGACGCCTCGAGAAGGTGCCGCCCGGAATCAGCGAGATGGACATGCTCCGCGTTTTCTCAGAGCGGGCGCGGGCGGACGAAGTGGACGCCTGCTTCCTGGGCGCGGGATCCTACGACCACCACATACCGGCAGCGGTCTGGGATCTGACGTCCCGGGGCGAATTCATGACGGCTTACACGCCCTACCAGGCGGAAGCCAGCCAGGGCACGCTGCAGCTCATCTACGAATACCAGTCCATGATGGCGGCCCTCACCGGCATGGACGTCTCGAACGCCTCCGTCTACGACGGCGCCTCCGGGCTGGCCGAAGCCATTCTCATGGCCGTTCGGGGTAACCGGAAGGTGTCGTCACGGCGGGTGCTGGTGCCGGAAACCGTGCATCCGTACTATCGGGCTGCCGCCGCCGCCATCGTTGCGGCTCAGGATGTCACGCTCGAAACCGTTCCGATGGGCAGCGATGGGCGGATCGAGGCAGCTGCGCTGCCCTCTGGGCGGGAGCCCGCTGCCCTCGTCGTGCAGCAGCCGAACTTCTTCGGCGCCCTGGAGGACGTGGACGGACTCACGGACTGGGCCCACGAGGAAGGCGCCCTCCTCGTCGCCGTCGCCAATCCGCTGTCGCTCGCGCTTCTGAAACCGCCTGGCAGCTGGGGAAGCGAAGGGGCGGATATTGCCTGCGGGGACGGTCAGCCCTTCGGTATCCCCATGGCTTCGGGGGGGCCGTCGTTCGGATTCATCTGCACCCGGAACAAGCTGGTCCGCCAGCTGCCCGGGCGCATCATCGGCCGTACGGAAGACCTGAACGGAAAAACGGGCTTCGCGCTGACGCTGCAGGCCCGTGAACAGCACATCCGCCGGGGTAAGGCGACCTCCAACATCTGTACCAACCAGGGCCTCCTGGTCACCGCCGGAACCATCTACCTGGCCCTGCAGGGTCCGGAAGGGCTGGCCCGGGTCGCCCGGGCCTGTCGACGGAATACGGCCGCGCTGACGGATCTGCTCACCGGTCTGCCAGGCGTGAGCGTGCATCTGGAAGGCCCCTGGTTTCACGAACGGGCGCTGAAGCTGCCCATGCCTGCGGCGACGGTGACCGAAGCGCTGCTCGCCGAGGGCATCCTGGCCGGGCTCGACCTCGGCCGCTTCTATCCGGGCATGGAGGATGTGATGCTCGTCTGCGCCACGGAGAAACGGACGGAGGCGGAGATGATCCGCTACCGTGATCTGCTTGCCGACGTGCTGACAGGGGAGGCTGACGCATGAACCTGCTCGACGACGACAGCGGCGCCCGCACCATCTTCGATCTCTCCCGGACAGGCCGAAGGGCGTCCGCCCAGATGGTGGCCGACGACGGGCCGACCGGCACCGGCGCCACCGACGACATTCCGGATGCGCTGCTGCGGAAAGAACCTCCGGCCCTGCCGCAGGTCTCCGAGCTGCAGGTGGTCCGTCATTACACCAATCTGTCCCGGAAGAACTTCTCCATCGATACTCAGTTCTATCCGCTCGGCTCCTGCACCATGAAGTACAACCCGAGAGGCGCGCACAGGGCGGCGAGACTGCCCGGTTTTCTCGGCCGGCATCCGCTCACACCGGAGTCCGGCAGCCAGGGCTTTCTCGCCTGCATGCATGATCTTCAGGAGATTCTCGCCGATGTGACCGGCATGAAGGGCGTTTCGCTCACGCCTATGGCAGGGGCGCAGGGTGAATTCGCCGGTGTGGCCATGATCCGCGCCTATCATGAGGCCCGGGGAGATACGGGGCGCACGGAGATCATCGTGCCCAACGCAGCACACGGCACCAATCCGGCGACCGCCGTGATGTGTGGGTACAAGGTGACCGAGGTGCCCGTGGACGACAGCGGTGACGTGGATGTGGAAGCGCTCCGTGCCGTGGTCGGGCCTCATACCGCGGGTCTGATGATGACCAATCCATCCACCTGCGGCGTGTTCGAACGGCAGGTGGAGACCATCGCCGGTATCGTGCACGACGCCGGCGGCCTGCTCTACTACGACGGAGCCAACCTCAATGCCATCCTCGGCAAGGTGAAGCCGGGGGACATGGGCTTCGACGTGCTGCACATGAACCTGCACAAGACCTTCGCCACCCCGCACGGCGGCGGCGGTCCAGGCGCGGGGCCGGTGGGTGTGGGCGAGCGGCTCCTGCCCTATCTGCCCACGCCCATCGTCGGCCGGGACGACGATGGCCGTTACCACTGGGTCGATGAGACGCAGCTGCCGGATACCATCGGCAGGCTCTCCGGATTCATGGGAAATGCCGGCATCCTGCTGCGGGCGCTCGCCTATGCCCTGATGCTGGGCCGGTCCGGCATGCACCGGGTGGGGGAGTACGCCACCCTGAATGCGAACTACATGGCGAAGCGTCTGGCGGATGCCGGCTTCGAGCTCGCCTATCCGGACCGTCGGGCGACCCACGAGTTCATCCTCACTTTCAGATCTCAGGCGAAGCACCTGGGCGTGACGGCCATGGATTTCGCCAAGCGTCTGCTGGACTACGGCATTCATTCCCCGACCACATATTTTCCGCTGCTGGTACCCGAGTGCTTCCTGGTGGAGCCCACGGAAACGGAAACCCGCGAAGAGCTGGATGCTTTCGTGGAGGCGCTCGTGCGGATCCAGGCAGAGGCCGAAAGTCAGCCGGAGACCGTCACCGGGGCGCCGTTCACCCTGCCGGTGCGCCGTCTGGATGACGTGAAGGCGGCCCGGGAGCTGGACCTGGTCTGGCGCGCGGCCCGGGACTGACCGGCCAGCTCAACCCGGAGCGGCCTCGAGCTCTGACCGGAAGGCGTCCAGCTCGGTGATGGGCAGCGAGCAGGACAGCCCGCGGCAGCGGTAGGCGACCACGCCGCCCCGCTGTTCCGCGCTGACCAGCTTCGGCAGGTAGGCGGGCAGAGCACCTTCCGCATCCCAGGGGATCGCGAACACGGATCGGGCCGGTCGGTAACCCTCGCGCGCGGCTGCCAGCCACGCACCCATGCCGCCTTCCGGACCCCGGAGGATGATCTGCTCAGGGCCCACCAGCGACAGCTCCAGAGCCGACAGCAGCGTGCAGTGACCGGCCGGATAGCGGCGGATGTGCGGTTCGGCCCAAGCCAGCGTTTCCTCGGCCGCATCCAGATAGCCTGGCTTCCCGAACAGATGACCGAGGCGCAGCAGCACCTCTGCCATGACGCCGTTGCCGGGGGGTTGTGCATCGTCCAGACTCGGTTTGGGTCGGTAGATGAGCGCTTCATGGTCATGAGCCGTGAAGAAGAACCCGCCCTGCGCCGGGTCCCTGAACTGCGTCAGCGCGGCTTCCGTGAGGTCGAGGGCGAACTGCGCATCGATACTGCGCCAGCGCGCGGACAACAGGTAGGTAAGACCCAGGAGCAGGTTCGCGTAGTCATCCAGGTAACCGGCGTAGCGTGCCCGGCCGCCGGACCAGGTGGCGGTGAGCCGTTCGCCATCCCAGAGCGTGGTCCGGATGAAGTCCACGCACTCCGTGGCCGCATCGATCCAGTCGTCACGGTTCCTCTGCGCCCCGGCTCTTGCCAGACCGCCGATGACCAGGCCGTTCCAGCCGGTCAGGACCTTGTCGTCCAGCGCCGGTCGGGAGCGCCGGTTGCGCTCGGCGAGGAGCTTCTGCTTTGCGCTCGCGAGCGCCGCATCCGCCTCCGCGCGGTCCATGGACAGCCGCTCCACCACGCTGCGCCAGGCATCACGCCGGTGGAGGTTCCACCTGCCTTCGAAGTTGGCCGGCTTGTCGAGCCCGTAGAGCGTTTCGAACACCAGGTATTCCGTCTCGCTCAACGCCCTCTTCACCTGGTCCCGGCGCCACAGGTAATAGAGGCCTTCTTCGCCCTCGGAATCCGCGTCGAGCGCCGAGAAGAAGCCGCCTGCCGGATCGCGCATTTCCCGGATCATCCAGTCGGCGGTCTCGGCAAGCGCGTCCTCGAACAGCGGATCCGGACCGATGGACAGGGCCTCGCCGTAGAGCGAGAGCAGCTGGCCGTTGTCGTAGAGCATCTTCTCGAAGTGAGGAATCATCCACTTGCGATCGGTGGCATAGCGGAAGAACCCGCCGCCGAGATGATCGTAGATGCCGCCTCTGGCCATTTTCGTGAGCGTGGTGAGCACCCGGTCCAGGGTCTCCCGCGGGTCATCCAGATCCGGGTTCAACGCCCAGTGCCGGAGCTCCCGGGTCAGGGTACCCGGCATCGGAAACTTGGGTTGAGTGCCGAAACCGCCCTCGGCGGGATCGTACTGAGCCGCCAGCGTCTGGTGCGCCGCTTTGAGGTGCTCCATGCCCGGGGCTGGTGATCCGTCACTCCCGGGCTCGTTCAGCTGATTCAGCACCTCGCTGATCCGGCTCCCCTGGTCGTTGAGCTCGTCGCGTTTGGTTTCGAAGGTCTCGGCGATCCTGAGCAGCAGATCTGCGAATCCCGGCAGCTGATGGCGGGGGGTTCTGGGAAAGTAGGTACCGGCGAAGAACGGCACCAGGGTGTCCGGATCCAGAAAGACGGTGAGCGGCCAGCCGCCCGTCTGCTGAGTGAGGAGCTGGTGGGCCAGCTGATAGACCTTGTCCAGATCCGGCCGCTCCTCCCTGTCCACCTTGATGTTGACGAAGTGCGCGTTCATCACCCGGGCGGTGGCTTCGTCCTCGAAGGACTCGTGCGCCATCACGTGGCACCAGTGGCAGGCGGAATAGCCGATGGACAGCAGGATGGGCTTTCCCTCGGTGCGCGCGGCTTCGAGTGCGCGGTCGTCCCAGGGCTGCCAGGCCACCGGATTAGCGGCGTGCTGCCGGAGGTAAGGGCTGGTTTCGTCGATCAGGCGGTTGCTCAGCTTTCCGTCGCTCACAGGGACTCCTGGTACGCCCGTGTCCATCAGGCGTTCATTGGTATTCTTCAGGACTTTAGGGTTCAATCGGCCGAAGGACAATCGAGGAAGGCACAATGGTGGACGCCGACGGCTTCCGGCCGAACGTTGGCATCGTGCTGTCCAATGACCGGGGGCAGGTGCTCTGGGCGCGCCGGGTAGGCGGTCAGGATCACTGGCAGTTTCCCCAGGGCGGTATCCAGACGAAGGAGTCCGTTCTGGACGCGCTGTACCGGGAGCTTTACGAAGAGGTGGGGCTGGAATCCGCGAGCGTGAAGATCCTTGCCCGAACAGATGGCTGGCTCCGCTACCGGCTGCCGAAGCGGATGCGCCGGCACAACTCATCTCCCGGGTTTGTCGGCCAGAAACAGAAGTGGTTTCTTCTGCGCATGCTTTCAGAGGATCACGTGGTGCAGATGGATCATTCCGAGGAGCCCGAATTCGATCACTGGCGCTGGGTGAGCTACTGGTATCCGGTCGGGCAGGTCGTGGAGTTCAAGAAGGAAGTCTACCGGCGGGCGCTGAAGGAGCTTGCCCCTCATCTCATGAAGCACACGCTGGAAACAGGGACGTCGGGTGGCGAGCGTTAGTCGTCCATGCTGAACACGCTTCGCAGCATCGTCCAGGACGTCGCGGGCGCCGGATCGTTCCGGGAGCAGCTCGACCTGCTCGTGCACAACGTCCGGGTGGCCCTGGGGACCGAGGTCTGCTCCATTTATCTCATGAACCGGGAGCAGGATCAGCTCCTGTTCGCCGCCAATGAAGGCCTGAACAAGGACATGATCGGCCAGATCAGCCTGGCGGTGACGGAAGGACTGGTAGGTCTGGTGGCGGAGCGGGCTGAGCCCATCAACCTCAACAACGCGACCCTCCACCCGCGCTTTCACCTGGTCCCCGAGATCGGAGAAGAGTCTTTTCACGCGTTTCTGGGCGTGCCGGTGATCGACCATCGCCGGGTGCTCGGCGTGCTGGTGGTGCAGCAGCGGGAGCGGCGCAAATTCGATGAAAGCGAGGAGGCCTTCCTCGTCACCCTGTCCGCCCAGCTCGCGACGGTGATCGGTCACGCGGAAGCCACCGGCGACATGGCCCAGCTTTTTGCGCAGGATTCCGCGCCTGCGCTCGAACGGGCCGACGCGGTCTTCCGCGGTGTGGGCGGCACACCGGGCATCAGCATGGGAACGGCCGTTCTCGTGCATCCGCCGGCGAGCCTGGAGGCGGTGACGGACAAGGTGATCGAGGACGTGAGCACGGAGCTCATGGTGCTCGACCGGGCCATCGAGTCGGTCCGTGACGACATCCGCCGCATCAGTGAGCAGTTCGCCGCCAGCCTGCCGCCGGAGGAGCTGGCGCTGTTCGACGTCTATCTGCACATGCTGGACGACAATGCGCTGGCCGGTGACATCAAGGATCGGGTGCGCAAGGGCTCCTGGGCTCAGGGCGCGCTCAAGCAGGTGATTCACGAGCACGTGCGCCGGTTCGAGGCCATGGAAGACTCCTATCTCCGGGAACGGGGTGCAGATGTGAAGGACCTGGGGCTCAGGGTGCTCGCCTATCTGCAGGATCTCAGGGCCAAGAAGGTTCATTTCCCGGACGACACCATACTGGTGGGGGACGAGGTCACGCCCGGCATGCTGGCGGAAGTGCCCGCTGAAAAGCTGCGGGGCATCGTCTCCGTGCGCGGATCCGTGAACTCCCACCTGGCCATCCTCGCGCAGTCTCTCGACATTCCCGCGATCATGGGTGCCGTGGATTTTCCCGTGGCGAACATCGACAACCAGCCGCTGATTGTCGACGGCTTCTACGGTGAGGTGATCTGCAACCCGTCGCCGCAGACGGTGGAGCACTACCAGACCCTGATGGCCGGGGAACGGGAGCTGGCGGAGGAACTGGAGGAGCTCAAGCATTTCAAAGGCGTGACGCTGGACGGCTGGCGGGTGGGCCTCTGGGTGAACATCGGTCTGACCGGCGTCGGCCGGTCCCTGGACCGGGGCGCGGAAGGGATCGGACTTTTCAGGACCGAGATTCCCTTCATGACCAAGGAGCGGTTTCCGTCCGAGGAGGAACAGCGCACCATCTATCGGGAGCACATGGAAGCCTTCGAGCCCAAGCCGGTGACCATGCGCACCCTGGACGTTGGCGGTGACAAGGCCCTCTCCTACTTCCCCATCGCGGAAGAGAATCCCTTTCTCGGCTGGCGCGGCATCCGGGTGACGCTGGATCATCCGGAGATCTTTCTCGTTCAGGCCCGCGCCATGCTGCGGGCCAACGAAGGTCTCCAGGGGGACCTTCGCATCATGCTGCCCATGATCACCTCCATCACGGAGGTGGAGGAGGCCATGGGCCTGGTGGAGCGCGCTTATCAGGAAGTCCTGGAAGAGGGCGCCAATGTGAAGCAACCTCAGATCGGCGTGATGATCGAGGTACCGGCAGCCGTGTATCAGGCCCGGCGCCTTGCGGGAATGGTGGACTTCCTCGCCGTGGGATCGAACGACCTGACCCAGTACATGCTTGCCGTGGACCGGAACAACCCCCGTGTGGCCGAGCTCTACAGCGATACCCATCCGGCGGTGCTCGGCGCGCTCAGAGAAGTGGCGAAGGCAGCCCTGGCGGAGAACACCCAGTTCGGCATCTGTGGAGAGCTGGCTGGGAATCCGATCGGAGCCGTCCTGCTCATGGCCATGGGCTACCAGGTGCTGTCCATGAATGAAACGAATCTGCCCAAGGTGAAGTGGCTGATCCGCAACATCAAGCGCTCCGATGCGCGGCGGATGCTGGCCCGCGTGCTCCGGATGGACACGGCGGAAGAGGTCCAGACCTTCATGCACCGTCAGCTGCACAAGGCCGGGCTCGGACGGGTGTTACCCAGTCACCATCATTAGGGAGCCGCTGGCCACGCAGCGGTGCGCATACTTGTTCAGAGGCTCCCTAGCAGCGGCGCAGACGGGCGTTCAGCCGTTGTCCAGCCGCAGACAGTGCTCCGTGAATTCCGCGGGTTCACCGTTCGCCAGATAGATCTGCTCCGTGAAACGTATGAGCCCATGCTTCGCGTCGAAGATGACGGCCGTGCTGGCCCGGGTGCCGTACTCCTCGCCGCGGATGAATCGCGGCGCCACCCGCCGTTCCAGAGACAGGGGCCGGCCGCGTCGGGGAAGATCCCGATCGTCCGGCTGAGTGTCGTCGTTCAGCAGACTGATGAGCCGCCGTGTGTCCGGGCCGTCCGGCTCCGAGACCGCCTGAGCCAGTGACTGCCTGCCGGATACCACTTTGGGCCAGGCAGCACCGAGTTCCGCATTGGCGAGCCCATAGGTACCGGGCACCAGGTCCTCGGTGAAGCCCCGGTTGGACGTGTAGGCGAGGCGTTCGCCGTCGAAGGCCAGCAGGTTGAAACCCCGGTAGTCGGCGCCGTGGATCTCGTGCACGAATTCGTGGGCCGGCGAGGTCCCCGTCAGGAAGTCGCCCACCAGTGCTCCCCGGGACAGGGGCGGTTCCGGGCCGTCCGCTTCCTCGGCGAAGTTGGTCACGGTCGCAAAACGGCCCGTGGTGGTGACGCCGAGCCAGGTACCGCCGGCGGAGAGATCCCGGCCGCCGTAAACCCCGGGTGCATCCTCCCAGTAGTGTGCGCCGAGTGCAGGTCGCGCGTAGAATTCGTCCCGGTTCGCGGCGACGACGAGCGGAAATTCCGAGCCGGGCTGATACGAGAAAAGAACGAGGCACATCCGGCTATCATGCACTATCCCGATATCGATCCCATCATTTTCTCCCTGGGTCCGCTGGCCGTGCGCTGGTACGGGCTTGCCTATCTCGCGGCCTTCGCCGTCTGCTGGTGGCTGGGTACGGTCAGAGCGAAACGGCCGGGCAGCGGCTGGACGGCGGAAGCCGTGTCGGACGTGGTCTTCTATGGCGCGCTGGGTGCGGTGCTCGGCGGCCGGATGGGCTACGTCTTTTTCTACGGTTTCGAGCAGTTTCTGCGTGACCCTGTCTGGCTGATCCGGATCTGGGACGGCGGCATGTCCTTTCATGGCGGCCTGCTGGGCGCGCTGGCCGGCCTCTACTGGTTCGGGCGCAAGACCGGCCGCACCTTCTTCCAGGTGAGCGATTTCGTCGCACCCCTGGTTCCCCTGGGACTCGGCTTCGGCCGGCTCGGCAACTTTGCCAATACCGAGCTGCCGGGGCGGGCGACGGAATCCGTTTTCGGTCTGATCTACCCCTGTACGGCGGACGCCATCCGCACGATCAATCCGCTCTGCACCGGCGAGTGGGAAGCGTTCGCCCGGCATCCTTCACCCCTCTATCAGGCGTTCACCGAGGGACTGGTGCTCTTCACCCTGGTCTGGCTGGTATCGAGCCGGCCCCAGCCTGCCGGACTGGTTTCCGGCGTGTTCCTGATCGGCTATGGCGGCCTGCGGTTTCTGACCGAATTCCTCCGGCAACCCGACAGTCACCTCGGCTTCATTGCCTTCCAGTGGCTCACCATGGGCCAGCTTCTGTCGCTGCCCATGATCATCATTGGTATCATTTTTGTCTCCCACGCGCGCTCGAAGTCGAGGACTGGCTGAAGCCCTATGCAGCAATATCTGGATCTTCTCCGTCATGTCCGGGAAAACGGCGTTTACCGTGAGGACCGGACCGGCACCGGCACCTACAGCACCTTCGGCCATCAGCTGCGCTTCGATCTGACGGACGGCTTTCCGCTGGTTACCACCAAGCGGGTGGTGATGCGCCTGGTCACCCATGAGCTGCTCTGGTTCCTCATGGGCAGCACGAATATCCGCTACCTGCTCGACAACAACGTGCACATCTGGGACGAATGGGCGGATGAGGAGGGCAATCTGGGGCCCGTCTACGGTTCCCAGTGGCGCTCCTGGCCCACCCCTGAGGGCGGCTCAATCGATCAGATCGAAGCGGTGGTGGCCAGCATCCGGAACAATCCGAGCTCCAGGCGTCACATCGTCAGCGCCTGGAACGTGGCGGAGGTGGATACGATGGCGCTGCCGCCGTGCCACACGCTTTTCCAGTTCTACGTCGCACAAGGTCGACTGTCCTGCCAGCTGTATCAGCGCAGTGCCGATCTCTTCCTCGGTGTCCCGTTCAACATCGCGTCCTATGCGCTGCTGACCATGATGGTTGCACAGGTCTGCGATCTCGAACCGGGTGATTTCGTTCACACCTTCGGCGATGCGCACCTGTATGCGAATCATGTGGAGCAGGCGGATCTTCAGCTGTCCCGGGAACCGAGACCGCTGCCGGTCATGAAGATCAATCCCGCGGTCCGGGACATCTTCGGATTCAGCATCGACGATTTCGAGCTCTGCGGTTATGAACCGCACGGCACCATAAAAGCGCCCATCGCCGTGTAGCGCTGAGGATCCGCGCGATGGACATCTCCCTCATCTGGGCCATGGCCGAGAACGGCGTCATAGGACGGGCCAACACCCTGCCCTGGCGCCTGCCGAAGGACATGCAGTTCTTCATGACCGCCACCATGGGTAAGCCGGTCATCATGGGCCGGAAGACGTTCGAGACCATGAAAGCACCCCTGCCCGGCCGGACCAACATCGTCATGACCCGGGCACCCGACTACCACAGAGAAGGTATCCGGGTGGTGGCGAATTTCGCCGAAGCCCTGAAAGTGGCCCGGGCCCAGTGCGAGGTGGACGGTACCGACGAGATCATGGTCGCCGGCGGGGCGGAGATCTACCGGCTCGCCCTGATGGTGGCGACCCGCCTGTATGTCACCACGGTGCATGCCGAGGTCGAAGGAGACACGCACTTCCCGGAAATCGACTGGAGCCTGTTCGAGGAGGCGAGAGCCGAATCGTTTCCGCCGGACGAACGACACAGCCATCCATTCACCATCAGCGTCTTCAATCGAAAACGCTGATGCTCTGCTTCACCCGGGCGTGGCCGTAAGCATCCTGATCCATTGCCCGTCGCAGTCGAGTTCGCGCCAGGACGCACCCGGTATCCGAAGCTCCGGATCCATGGAAAGAAGGCGCACCAGCGTCTGTTTTCCCGGATCGAGCAGGATCAGCCGGTCCAGGGCACGACTGCTGAGACTGAAATGACGCGCCTGTTCACCTGCCCGCCGGATGTCGCAACTGCCCCGCTCCAGATCGCGGATGAGACCCTGCACCGCCCCGGCTTCCGGAAGCCGGGTGCGGTACAGGCGCAGGCTTCCGGCCATGTCGAGCATCTCCAGCAGACAGGGTGCTCCGCACCGGCTGCAGCGGACCAGCCAGTCCGTGGGTCCGAGGTGATCGTCCAGCACCAGCACCGACTCGAACGGGTACGGGCCCGGTACCATGTGACTACACAGGGTGCGGGCGGCGTCTTCGTCCGATCGAGTCGTCATGTTCGCTCCTGTTCTGGCCGGCCTGCTGAAACCGCCGGGCAATCGAGAATTGTCCGGAGATTCCTTAAGCTTACTCCCATTCCCATCATCCGGAGTCCCACGCATGCCCCTCACCCGCCCCGATAACCGGGCAGGCCTTCAGCGCGCCGCGGTCATGCTCGCCATTGGACTCGGCTGGCTTGCGGGCTGCACGTCGACGGCCATCCCCGAAGGCGAAGAGACCCGCCACGGTGCGCTGGTGTTGAGGGATGTGCCCTCGGTGCCCGATTCGGTATTCGACCGACTCCATCAGTATCAGAACACGCGCGCCGTCAGGCTGCACGGCTGGACGGCCGAAGGTCTGCTGGTGGGTATCCGGTTCTCGGAAACCGATCAGCTGCACCGGCTGCGAACACCCATGGGTGCGCGGGAACAGCTGTCTTTCTTTGACGAACCCATCCTCGGTGCGTTCACGACACCGGCGAATCAGGAAGGATTCGTCTACGCACGTGACGTGGGGGGATCGGAGTTTTATCAGCTTTTCTGGTTCGACTGGGCGACCCGCTCCCACCGGCTGCTGACGGACGGCAGATCCCGCTATGGCACCGTCGTCTGGTCCAGAGGCGGCGATGCCATCGCCTACTACACGACCGAAAGGAACGGCCGCAGCCGGGACGTGCACATCAGGAATCTGGAGGACGGTTCAGTCCGGGTAGCGCTCGAGGAGGATGAGGGTGCCTGGACACCGCTGGATTTCTCGCCGGAAGACGACCGGCTGCTGGTCAGCCGCTATGTCTCGATCAATGAATCCCGCCTTTTCGAAATCAACCTCGCGACCGGAACGAGAACACCCCTGCTCGACCCGGACCTCACCGTCGCCGTCGGCATGGCGGGCTACGACGCCGATGGCACGGGTGTCTATTTCACCTCTGATCTGGGTGCGGAATTCGTCCGTCTTCATCACCTGGATCTCGCCACCGGCGAGATTGAAGTGCTCACCGCTGACGTGCCCTGGAATGTGGAAGGCTTCAGCCTCTCACCGGATGGTGATCGGCTGGCGCTCTCCATTAACGAGGACGGTTACTCCCGGATCGGCGTCTGGCAGCTGCCGGGGCACCGGCCGCTGGCGCTGCCGGCGATTCCCGAGGGGGTGCTGACGGGTTTCGGTTTCTCTCCGGATGGCGACAGCATCGCGTTTTCGCTGGCCGCGCCCGCCAGCCCGGCGGATGCCTGGACGCTGTCGCTGACAGACCGGACGCTCAGCCGATGGACGCGGAGTGAAGTGGGTGGGCTCGACCCGGATGGCTTCGTCGAGCCGGAGCTCGTGAGCTTTCCCACGTTCGATGAGGTGGATGGGGCCGCCCGGCAGATTCCGGCGTTTCTCTACAGTCCTCCCGGGCCCGGTCCGCACCCTGTGCTCGTCTACATTCATGGCGGGCCGGAGAGTCAGTACCGGCCGGCGTTCTCCTCCACCTTTCAGTACCTGGTGGGTGAGCTCGGAATGGCCGTGGTGGCTCCGAATGTGCGCGGCTCCAACGGCTACGGCAAAAGCTACCTGAAGCTCGACGACGGCGTCCTGCGCGAGGATTCCGTGAGGGATATCGGTGCTCTCCTGGACTGGATCGCAACGCGGCCGGACCTGGATGCGGACCGGGTCGTGGTGCAGGGCGGTTCCTACGGCGGTTACATGGTGCTGGCATCGCTGGTGCATTACTCGGACCGCCTGGCCGCGGGCATCGAATCCGTCGGCATCTCGAACTTCGTCACCTTTCTCGAAAACACCCAGCCTTACCGGCAGGACCTCAGACGTGCAGAGTACGGCGACGAGCGGGACCCGGAAACACGACGCTTTCTCAAGAGCATCTCGCCGCTCAATCACGTGGAGAAGATCACCCGGCCTCTGATGATCTCCCAGGGTGCCAACGACCCCCGGGTACCCGCCAGCGAAAGCGAGCAGATCTACGCCGCCCTGAAAGCAGAGGGGATTCCGGTCTGGTATGTGCTGGCGGAGGACGAAGGCCACGGGTTCCGCAAGAAGGCAAACCAGGACTACAACACCGCGGTCATGACGCTGTTCCTCGAGCGCTACGTGCTGAGAACCGGCAGGCCCGAGCGACCGGAGTACATCATCCATTGAACGATCAGACCACCGAGCCACCGCGCCCCGATGCAGACGGTGGCGTGGGCATTCTTGTCAACCCCATGTCCGGGAGGGACGTCCGAAGGCTCGCCGCTCACGCGGCGAACATGACCCACGAGACCAAGCGGGACATCGTGGCCCGTATTGCCGCGGGGGCCGATGCGTTCGGGGCCGGCGTGCTGCACGCAGCACGGGAGCCTTTCCGGATCACGGCGGCGGCGCTGGAAAACATGCCACTCAGATCCCGCCTCAACATTCTGGACAATCGGGTGACGAACACGGCCCGGGACACGGAAGAGAACGTGCGCGGCTTCATCGAAGCGGGCTGCCGGGTGATCGTATCCCTGGGCGGCGACGGTACGAATCGGGCCATCGTCCGCCTGCTCGGGCGGATGGGGGCCGTGGGCCGGGAGATCCGGCTGATCGCGTTGTCCACGGGCACCAACAACGTGTTTCCGGTCATGGCGGAGCCGACCATCGCGGGCATGGTAGCGGCGCTTGCAGCCCGGGGTGATCTGACCGGATCCGGCGCCCATCGCCGTGCCAAGGTGCTGCACGTCAGCGGTACGCCGGCCAGCGAGAAAGCGCACGAGCTGCCGGACGTGGGTCTGATCGATGCGGTCATCCTCCGCCGTGATCATGTCGGCAACCTGCTGCCGTTCGATCCAGCCCGGATCGACCGTCTGCTCCTCACCCGGGCGGAGCCCACTGCCGTCGGCATGTCGCCCATCGGCGGCATGGTGGACCCTGTCGGGGAAGCGGATGACGAGGGGCTGCTGGTGGAGCTCGCCGATCCACAGGAAGCCCGGGAAGGCGATCGGGTGTTCGTCGCACCGCTCTCGCCGGGTCTGTTCCGCAAGGTGGCGGTCAGAAGCGTCACCCGGATACCTTTCGGCGTCGCTGTGCCCATGCAGGGTCCCGGTGTTCTGGCGCTGGATGGCGACCGGGATCACAAGCTCCTGGAAGGACACGCGCTGAACGTGGAGATCCGCAGAGATGGCCCCTGGATGCTGGATCTGGGTATCGCCATGCGCTGGGCGGTGGCCCAGGGTATGATTCGCGCCTGACGCCAACCACCGGAATCCACCTCAGGTTACCGACAGGCACACAGTTAGGGGCGCCCATGATCATCAAACCGAAAATTCGCGGTTTCATCTGCACGACCGCGCATCCCGCGGGTCTTGCCGCCAGTGTCGATGAGCAGATCCGCTACGTGGAGAGCCAGCCGGCCGTGGAAGGCAACTTCCGGAACGTGCTGGTGATCGGCGCTTCGGGCGGCTATGGGCTCGCTTCCCGCATCACGGCGGCGTTCGGTGCGGGTGCGGCCACGCTCGGCGTCTCCTTCGAGAAGCCACCGACCGAGAAGAAGACGGCCACTCAGGGCTGGTATGCCAACATCGCCTTCGAGGAAGCCGCGCGGAAAGCGGGGCTCTATGCGAAGACGCTGGATGGGGATGCTTTCTCCGATGAAATGAAAACCGAGGTGATCGAAACCATAAAGGCGGACCTCGGCAGCATCGATCTTCTGGTTTACAGCCTTGCTTCACCCGTCCGCCCGCATCCGAAGACCGGCGAGCTGCACCGGTCGGTGATCAAGCCGCTGGGTGAGGCCGTGCACATCAAGACGCTGAACGTGGACAAGGGTGAAGTGCACGAGGTCGACCTCGAACCCGCCACCGAGGAGGAAACCGCCAATACCGTGGCCGTGATGGGCGGCGAGGACTGGGAATTCTGGGTCGATGCCCTGTCCGGGGCGGGCGTTCTGGCCGAGGGTTTTCGAACCGTGGCGTTCACCTACATCGGCACGGAGCTGACCTGGCCCATCTACTGGGAAGGTACGCTGGGCAAGGCCAAGGAGGACCTGGACCGGGCTGCGGCCGGCATGCGGAAGCGCCTGGCGGGTATCTCAGGGGATGCCCGGGTTGCGACTCTGAAAGCCATCGTCTCACAGGCGTCGTCCGCCATCCCCGTTGTGCCGCTTTATGCGTCGCTGCTGTTCAAGGTGATGAAGGAAGCGGGAACCCACGAGAACATCATCCAGCACATCTACCGGCTGTTCGCGTCCCAGCTTGCCGCCGGTGCGACCATGAACCTGGACGAGGCGGGGCGTATCCGGGTGGATGACTGGGAACTGGCCCCGGAGATTCAGGACGAGGTGCGCCGGCGGTGGCCGCTGGTCACCACGGAGAACCTGAACGAGCTGGCGGATCTCGAAGGGTTCCGCGAGGATTTCCTGAAGATCTTCGGGTTCGGTTTCGACGGTGTGGATTACGAGGCGGATCAGGATCCGACCCTGGGTCGGAGCATCTAGACGCCCGCACCGTCTATCCGGAGGGCGATCTGAGGCCGCGTCTGTCGGGCAACTCGCCTACTTCCTCCGGCGCCAGCGGCGGCTGGCACGGTCCGTGCGATCGCGGCTCAATCCGGCGGTGGCTTCACGGTTTTCCATCGCGCTCCGGCCGGAGCAGATATACCGGCTGCTGGGATACGGCGGTCTGGCCCTGCTGGCCGTCATCCAGCTCGGTACCGGGGGTGGCTGGCCGGCCGCCGTCCTGCTCCTGGTCACACTGATCTGGCCCGTCTTCTGGTGGCGATTGTCACCGCGCACACCGGCGCTCCGGAACGCCGGCGCCCGGGGTGCAATCGTTGCCCATTCAGTGGAATGCCTGGCGGTGCTCTGCCTGGTCCACGCGTCCGGGGCTGCAGAATGGCTGCTTCTGGCGGTAGGCCTGCTCGGACTGACCGGCGTCACCGCGCTGGGTGGACCCCGGATGCTGTTCCCCTGCGCATCGGTCCTCTTCGGGGGGTATCTGATGCTGGCTCCCTGGCCGCCGGACCCGGGTGGAATCGGCGCGCTGGACGGTGCTTCCATGGCGGGCGGCGGACTGGTGACGGTCTGCCTGCTGGGACTGGCCTGGCAGGCACACCTGCAGGCACGTCGGCTGAATGCCGGCCGTCGTGCAGCGGTCCGGGAATCGTCCGAGCTCCGGGATCACAATGATCGGCTGGCCCGCTACCTGCCGGAAGGGCTGCCCCCTGCGACGAGGGCCGAACCTGCAGCCCTGCAGCTGCCGAGGGAGGTTTTCGTCACCGTTGCCTTCGTGGACCTTGCCGGGTTCGCGGAGCTGGTGGCGGGTCACAGCATCAGTGAAGTGGTGGACGTGCTGAACGACTTCATGGCGACGATCAGCCGGCTCACGGCGGCAGAAGGAGGCGTGCTCGGGAAATTTCTTGGAGATGGGGTGCTCGTCTACTTTCCTGAGGCCCGCCCGCCGTCGGAGACGGGGGGCGTCTCCAGGCTCAGGGTGCGAGCCGCTTCCGGCTGCGCAAGGCTGGCCCGCGTGCTCGAGCCGGAGATGCGCGCCCGCGCAAGAGCCTGGCAGGAGAGAGGGCTCGGGCTCAGGCTCACTTCCCGGGTCGGCATTGCCAGCGGTTACTGTGCGCTGGGTGACTGGGGCGGTCAGGGACGGCTCGACTACACGCTGATCGGTACGCCCGTGAATCTGGCCAGCCGTCTGCAGGCGGCGGCAGCACCCGGCGCTGCGCTTCTGTCCGGGACCGCTGCCTCCCTGATCGGCCAGGACCCGGACCTGGCGGAATTCGTAGGTGAACCGCGGACTCTGGAGATCCGGGGGATGGGAGCCGTGGTGGTGCACGAGCTCTGCGGCTCTGCTAAGGTGCGCGCCATCCCGCTGCCGGTCAGATCCGGCAGGCCCGACGCCTGAGGTTCCCTGAGAGACCATGGACAAGATTTTCCTCAAGGCCTGCGCCGCCGAGCCCACCGCGCACACGCCGATCTGGCTGAACCGGCAGGCCGGCCGATACATGCCTGAATATCATGCGCTGAAAGGCGACACGCCGAGTCTCGAATTCTTCAAGCATCCGGAGATGGCTGCTCAGGCGACGCTGGATGCCCAGCGCATCCTCGGTGTGGACGCGGCCATCATGTTCGCGGACCTGTTACCCATCATGGAGCCCATGGGGCTCAGGCTCGACTACCGGGCAGGAGAGGGTCCCGTGTTCGACAATCCGGTGCGCAGCGAAGCCGACGTTGCCGCACTCGAGGTGCTCCCCGCGGAAGAAGCCACCCCCTACATCGCCGAGACCGTCACCAACATCCTCTCCGATCTGCCTGCACAGGTAGCTCTGATCGGTTTCTCCGGTGCGCCTTTTACGCTGGCGTCCTATGCCATCGAAGGCCGCGGCTCGAGGAATTACGTGCATGTGAAACGGATGATGTATACGGCCCCCGAGCTCTGGCATGCCCTGCTCGATAAGCTGGTCACGCAGGTAACCAGCTATGTGCAGCTGCAGATCGAAGCCGGCGTGGATGCGGTCCAGCTGTTCGACACCTGGGTGGGCAGCCTGTCCGTCCTGGATTTCCGAAGCTACGTCGCCCCGCATCTGAAGAAGCTGCTCGATAATCTGCGGGGCCGGGTGCCCGTGATCTACTTCGGTACGGGCAACGGACATCTGCTCGGCGAGGTGGCAGCCATGGCGCCGGACGTGCTGGCGCTGGACTGGCGGGTGCCGCTCGCGGAAACCTGGGAAAGCACGGGCGTCAAAGCCGTGCAGGGCAATCTGGATCCCATCGTTCTTTGCGCCGACCGTGCCACGGTGGAGGCTCAGGCGAAAAGCATTCTCGACAGTGTTGCCGGCCGGCCGGGCCATATCTTCAATCTCGGCCATGGCATCATTCCGGAAACGCCGGTGGACAACGTGAAGGCGCTGGTGGCGTTCGTGCAAGAGTACTCGCTGGCCCGTGGCGGGCGCTGAGGCAGGTGCGTCCCGGGGCGCTGCGTTCGCGCTCGGTCTGATCCGGACGGGATTCTTCCTGCCGCTGCTGGTCTGCACCTACCTCGCGCTGGTTCCGGATCCGCCGGACAACCCGGTGTTCCGGCTGGGTGACGTTGTCCTCCATGCGGCCGCTTTCACCTACCTGACCTTTGCCCTGTTCCTGATGTTCCGGGTGGCGGACCCGGATCGCGGGACTGCGCCGCTTGCGGCCAGAGTGTTTCTCATCATGGTCGGCTACGGAATTTTTCTCGAGCTGGCACAGAGCCTGATCCCGGCGCGCACGGCGGAGCTCAAGGACCTGCTGGTGGACGCCATCGGCATCGGTCTGGGTTTGCTGCTCGCAGCCGGGCTTGCCCGGCCCGTCGCTTCACTCGTGCGCTACCTCACGCACCGCATCGTCCTGCTGTCGGGCGGCTAGCGGTCAGGCCTTCTCTTCGAGCCGGCTGTCCAGCACCGCCTGGTGACGCCAGAGGATCTTCATCTCACTGTCACGTTCTGCCAGCGTATACACCTCGAGCCCTTTCTCCACGTAATCGTCTCCATCCAGGGAGTAGGCGATGTCGAACGACAGGTGCGCCATCAGCGTGCCCGCGCCATCGAAGGGAAAGACATCCAGGCGGGTGATCTCGAACTGTTTCAGCGTGGCCGCGTCGAGGAAATCCCGGTAGCTTCCGACCACGGCCTCCCGGCCGCGAATGGGCGCACCCATGTCCGGAGGCAGCAGCACCACGTCCGGGTGATAGAAGTCGGCGATCGCGGCGAGATCGCCCTGCTGCCAGCATTCGTTGAGAGCCGTCAGAAACGTCCGCACCGCTTCGACCGTCATCCGCTTCTCCCGGTCGCGAACAGCTGGCCTTCGATGTCATCGAAGGCCTTGAACTCCAGCGGGTTGCCGCTCGGATCCAGGAAGAACATGGTGGCCTGCTCACCGGGCAGACCTTCGAAGCGGACATGCGGCTCGATGACGAACTGGACCCCGGCTGCAGTGAGCCGTTCCGCCAGACGTTTCCAGCCGTCCATGTCGAGCACCACGCCGAAGTGCGGTACCGGTACGTCGTGACCGTCCACCGGGTTGGCGTGTGGTGCGGGCCCGGCGTCCGGCGCCAGATGGCAGACGAGCTGGTGTCCCATCAGATCGAAATCCACCCAGGTCGAGTCGCTGCGCCCTTCCCGGCAGCCCAGGAGACCGCCGTAGAACTCACGGGCCGCACTCAGGTCATGCACTTTGATGGCGAGGTGAAACGGGTTCACGGCCTACTCCTGTTTCTCTCTCTGACCGTCGTCCTCCAGAACCGATCGGATGAAATCCGTATGGCTGCCAACGAACAGATCGGAGACCACCCGCTTTCTGATCACGCCGTCCTGCCCGATCAGAAAGGTCGCCCGGCGAACGCCGAAGCCGAGTGGTCCGTCTACGCCATAGCTGCGGATGATGGATTTTCCCGTGTCCGGGATCAGAGAAAAGGGCAGGTCGTATGCAGCGGAAAACCGCTGATGGCTGCCTTCGGACTGAGGACTGACGCCGATGATCTGCACGTCGTGCCGTGCCAGATCTTCCGCCCGGTCCCTGAACGCGCACGCCTGTGCGGTGCAGATGGGCGTGAAGTCGGCCGGGTAGAAATACAGCAGGACCTCTCCCTCAGCCAGGTATTCGGCGAGATTGATGGTGTGTCCGGCCTGGTCCGTCCCGGTGAAGTCCGGAGCCCGTGTTCCTTCATTGAGCATGTCGTTTGCTGGTTCACAGATCTCTCGAGGAGGGTGCCATCATACGCTTGTGCGGCCGTCTTAATACCGCAACAATGCATCCGCACAATGCCCGTCCGGCCGGGGGCCGGATGCAAGAAGACAGAAGATCGATCAGGACTCTATGAAAAAACTCTATGTGGGCAACCTTCCCTGGAGCGTCGACGACGGGGAACTCGAGGCCCTTTTCTCCGCTATGGGCACCGTTCATTCCGCACGCGTGATCAGCGACCGGGAGACCGGCCGTTCGCGGGGCTTCGGTTTCGTCGAGCTCGATGACGACGCGGCAGGCCGTGCCATCGAAGAGCTCAACGGCACCGACTTCGGCGGCCGTCAACTCCGGATCAACGAAGCCGTCGACAAGCGCCGTTAGATCGTCCGGCTCTACGGACCGGACTTCTCGACCAGCAGTTCACAGACACGAGCGTCTGTGGCCAGGATCAGATCCGAGGGGCGGAGCCCCAGCTCAAGGCCCCGCCTGCCTGCGCTGACGTATATCTGCGCGAGCGCCGATGCCTCCCGGGCGATGAAGGTCCGGTGTGTCCGTTTCTGCCCGATCGGAGAGATACCTCCGGTGACGTAACCCGTTGCCCGCTCGGCCGCCTTCGGATCCGCAAGCGTGGCGGATTTCGCGCCGCCGGCACGGGCGAGCCGTTTCAGATTCAGCTTTTCCGCTACCGGAATCACGGCGACCACGAGTTCTCCACCCGCCAGCTCGGCAACCAGGGTCTTGAACACTGCTGCTTCGCTGAGGCCGAGGGCACGGGCGGCGGTCACGCCGATCTCACGGCTCTCGTCCGGCTGTGCGTCGTAGTCGAGCAGCCGGTACGACAGCCCGAGCGCTTCGAGCTTACTGACTGCTGGCGTCATGGCTGCAGGGGCGGGACATGATCAGGCAGGTGCCGCTTCCCGCACCATCAGCGCCACCCGTTTTTGTCCACGGTCGGTGTCCTGCTCGCCCACGACGCTGAACCCCAGATCCCGGTGAAAAGCCATGGAACCCGGATTGGGCGGGCGAACGTTCACTTCGCAGGTCACGCGGGGCACCTGTGGCAGCGCCTCGAACAGGGCCCGGTAGAGGCCGGCGCCGATTCCCATGCGACGGAATCGCTCACCCACCACGATGCGGTCCACATAGGCGAAGGCGTCGTAGCGCTCGTCGAAAAAACGGTAGTTGGGACTCGCGTAGTCGCAGCCCTCCCTGAGCACCAGGATGAATCCGGCCACGGCGTCACCGGCCCGGGCCACGGCGAGCAATGCCGCCTGGCTGTGCAGAACACACAGCGCTGTCAGGTCCAGGCTGCTGACCTCCGGGATGGCTGCCTGATTGAGCTCGAGGATGGCGGGAAGGTCGCCGGATGCCGCCTGATCGTATTCGATCACTGGCCGCTGACCTCGATGGTCAGGGGCGTGCCGAGGAATCCTTCCAGCGGCAACGTACCGAGATTGATGGTACGGCCGTGGCGGACCG
Organism: Gammaproteobacteria bacterium; assembly: GCA_030425195.1. GTDB lineage: Bacteria > Pseudomonadota > Gammaproteobacteria > Pseudomonadales > Azotimanducaceae > SZUA-309. Next base: position 173,236 of record JAUIAV010000010.1, read on the forward strand.
CTTCCGGCAGCGGCAGATTCCGATAGCGGTGGAGCCAGGCGGTGTACAGGTGGCTGGCACGCCAGGCGACGGTGCAGTGCAGGAGAACTTTCCCCTCGGCGGACGCCAGGATCTCGGCAAAACGTTCCACCATCCCGGGTGTGTAGGGGGTGTCCGGTCCTCCGGAAGGGACGTGCACGTAGGTGAGGCCCAGCTCGGCGGCCAGGGCTGCCTCGTCGAACGGCACCAGATTCCGGTCGTTCATCTCCCGTTCGGTACGCAGATTGACGATCGTGGTCACCCCGGCTGCCCGCATCTGCTCGAGTCCGGCTTCGGAGGGCTGACCGGCGATATAGAGTTCATCACCCGCCCGGGCCAGAACCTGCTGGAAGTTGTCGGCCGGGAGCAGCTCCGGCAGGGGAGGCGCATCGGTCGCATGGACGGATCCGGGTTGCAGCAGCAGTGCGACAAGGCCGAGCACGAGGGCGGAGATGGATTTCATGGCGTGAATGCCCATCGTTCAGACGATGGGGGCCACTATCGGCACCTCCTCGTGCAGGGTCAAGGCAAAGGCCGCGCCCGTGTCGAGTTCGAAGCGCCAGCCGGTCAGTTTCCCCGCGTTCCGCACCGGTCTGACCGCAGCGAATCTGGGCCGTCCTGCGAACGCCCCGGGCAGCTCGTCGGACAGATCCCGCTGGGCTCTGATGGCGTCCGGTCCGACGGTGTCCGGAACGGGCGGATTGGCATGCACGGTCCCGGTCCGGTGATCGATCAGCACGACGAAGCCGTGTTTGGTTTCAATTTCGAGGTGCGCCCGGGTCCCGGGCGGGGGAACGTCCGCACGGAAGCTGACGCTCCGGACGGCCGAGGGATGTTGACCGATCAGGCGCCGGAGCGGCTCCGGAAGCGATTCATCGGACAAGCTGGCCTCCAAAGGCTACCCGACCCCGTGCGGAAGGCTGGTAGATCACGTGCACGTGTTCCGTACGCCGTCCCAGAGTCTTCGCCACGAGCGCACACACGGTTGCCGCCTCGATGGCCAGACGCTTGCCGGCCTCCACTTCGGATTTGATCACCTCCACGATCACCGGACGCATGTCCGGGCCGAATTCGATCATGTTTTCCGCATAGTAGGCGCGCTGCTGCTGACGCGCCCGCACCCAGGTGCCGGATGGCTGAGAGCCGAACAGCTCGCCGAGCGCGTCTGCCAGCGTCTGCAGCTGCTCCGGCGTGGGCATGGCGTCATCGGTGGATAACGGCGAGTCGGACAGGGTCTCGATGGTCACGATGGGCACGGCGTCACCTCGTCGGCCACTTTCTGCGCAGGTGCGCGACGGATTTCCGGATGAGGCTGGCCAGCACCTTCTGATCCACTTTCTCGACATCACGGATATAGAGACACGACTTACCCGTTCGATGCGGACCGAGGGACTCAAGCAGCGCATCGTGGTCCTCGAAGCCGGACATCACGTAGACGGACAACGCCTGTTTCCGGGGTGAGACCCCGGTCAGAGGCCACTCGCCCGTCCGCCCGGAGGCATATTCGTAGGTATAGCTGCCGAACCCGATGATGGCGCTGCCCCAGAGCACGGGCTCGCGGCGGGTGATCCTGGCCATCATCGTCATCACCGATCGGGCATCTTCCCGGCGCTTCGTATCGGCGATGCCATTCAGAAAGTCCGTCACGCTGGCTTCGCCGGGTCGGGTTTTCGGCTCTGCCATGTCATTCATCCTCCGCTGTAGCCAGAAGGGTCAGGACGTTGCCTTCCGGGTCTTCGAAGTGAGCAAGCCAGCCGCCCCAGGGCTGCTGTGCGGGCGGCGCAACAAACCGCACCCCTTTTGCGGACAGCCTGGCGTGGGTGTCATGGATGTCTTCCACCTGGAGGGAGGCGCCGAGAAAGCGTCGTGTCAGCGCTTCCGCCTCCGCGTCATCCGGCAGCACCCGTTCCACGGCGAGACCGGCTTCGCCGGTGTCGAATTCCGCCCAGCCCGACACGTCATCGCGGTAGCGCGGCTCCAGTTCGAGCACGTGCTCGTAGAAATCCACCGTCGACGCCCAGTCGAGCGCGAAGATGCGCACAACCCTGAGTCTGAGCTTCATTCGCCGGCCTCCCCGGGCAGGAAGTACCCGGTTCTGATATAGCGGATCGACCGGAACGGCCAGGCATCGCGCAGCCAGCCATCGACCGCCTCGTAGAGAGATAAGGCGAGCGGCGGGTGGTGCTCGTCGCGCACCCACATGTACACCTCCGCGTCGTGATGACCCGGCGTGGCCGGCGGATTGATGTAGACGCAGCCGATGACCCGTGTGTCGTCCGGATTCACCACGGTGTAGGCGAAGGCGAGGCGCTGGTGGAACTCCCGTTCGTGGCGCTCGAGGTCGGCGAGGTTCTCAGCCAGCGTGAACCCTTCTCTGGGCCATCCATGAGGCGAGCCGGCCCGGAGCCGTTCCCGGGACGCCATCACCGCCTCATAGTCCGCTTCGGCATCGGCGGCGGCCAGCATCCGCAGACGGAATTCCGGGCGTACCAGGGTGTCGGGGACCTGGAAGTCCGCCGGAACCAGCGGCCGGGTGGCGGCCGTGCTCACGCCCCGGCCTCCTGATGCTCGACCTGATCGAGATAGAAAACGTTACCGTCCGGGTCCCGGAACATGGCCATGAATCCGCCCCAGGGCTGACGCGAGGGCGGCATGTCGAAAGTCACGCCTTTCGCGACCAGCGCTTCATAGGTTGCGGGAAGATCGTCGACCACCCAGCCGATTCCCGTGTGCCGACCTGTCAGGCCGGCATCATCCGTGCGCGCGAAAGCGAAACCCGCACCCTGTGTCCGGAAAGACGCGTAGCCGAACTGCTCGTCCCGGGTCGTTGCTTCGAGGCCAAGGCAGCGCTCGTAGAAGTCCAGCGCGCGTTCGAAGTCGCTGACGAAGATGTTGACGTAACCGATGCGGGTGAGTTCTGACATGCGCTTCCTCCTGAAGGGCTATCGGATGGTCGAAGTCAGCCAGGCGATGGCAGCCTCCATGTCGTCGTTGTAAATGCGGACCCGGTGCTGCCAGTCCGATGCACCGAGCAGGTCGACGGCGAACTCGGCCACCTCCGTGCTGCCGAACACCCAGGCCGTTTTACGCCCCGCGCGTTGAGCATTGATGAGGGTCAGGTTGTGACTGGACCAGTCGGACAGATCCGTCTCAGGCAGCTGAGCCCGGGAAAGCCCGGGATCGATGTCTCTCAGGTCCCAGAGGACGGGCAGCTCGGGATCGAACTGCGGGTGCCGGTACCACGCCTGCATGGCTTCCGTGATCTGCGGCAGGGTGACGACATCCTTACCCGTGTGCACGATCATGTCTGACTGTATGGCGGTCGTGATCACTTTGACTCCTACCCCGATGGTAGTAGCGGCTGTGGGGTCAGTCGATCAGGCAATGCTCCGCATAGGCGAGGGCCTCGTTGGCCGTCCAGTCACCCTTGGGCTTCTCGTTCATCGCCTCGCACCAGCGCTCGCTGCCGACCTCCGGCGCACAACCGGCCAGCGTGGCGACAGTGAGACCGAGCAGCAGGAAACGGGGCTTTGTCCGGGACTCTATGCGGGGCTTCATCCGGGTCTTGAGAGGCATGCATCTTGGCATCGGACATCCATTCCTGTGCCGGGCGTTGGATGGCCTGATGCTAGCACAGCCCAGCCGGCTTACCATGACCCTTTCGGGACAGCTCCAGAGGAGAACGCCGTGCGCATCGTCATCGCCACCATGAGTCACGAGACCAACACCTTTTCACCGGTCATCACGGATCTGGACCGGTTTTCCGGCGGCCGGCCGGAACCGCTCTCCGGGGAAGAGGCGGTGGCGGTCTATTCCGGCACGGCCAGCTGTCCCGGCGGCTACCTGCAGGCGGCGGGAGAGTTCGGGGCGGAAGTGGTGGTGCCCGTCATCGCCGCGGCACCGCCGTCCGGGCCCGTGGAGGACGATGCTTTCGAATACATCGCCGAGCGGATCGTGGCTGCCGCCGCCGACGGGCCGGATGCCATTCTGCTCGATCTGCACGGTGCGATGGTCACCCGCTCCCACGAGGATGGAGAAGGTGAGCTGCTCCGACGGATACGCACGGTCGCGCCTGAGGTGCCCATCGGTGTCGCCCTGGACATGCATGCGAATCTGTATCCGGACATGGTGAAGCTGGCCACGGTGGTCTGCGGATATCACACCTATCCGCACATCGACATGGACGAAACTGCCCTCAAGGCAGGTCGGCTGACCCTGGGTACGCTGGCGGGCAGGCACCGCCCGGTCATGGCCTGGGGAAATGCGCCCATGCTGCCGCACGTGATGCGCCAGGGGACGGACGATTTCCCGAATCAGGCGCTCCAGGACCGGGCACGGGAGATGGAGGCGGATGGCGCCTTGTCCGTGAGCCTGTTTACGGGATTTCCCCACGCCGACATAGAGAATGCGGGTCTTTCGGTGGTGGTGGTGACCGACGGCGATCCGGATCTGGCCGAACGCTGTCGCGACGAGCTGCTCGAGCGCGCCTGGGAGCATCGGCAGGCCTTCGTCTATCAGGTGGAGCCCCTTTCCGAGTCGCTCGACCGGGCAGAGAAGCTGGCCGAAGCGCCGGAGACCGATGGCCCCGTCCTCCTGCTCGATCACTACGACAACACGGCATCCGGGGGCACCATGGATACCACCGAGGTGCTGGCCGCCGTGCTCGAGGCGGGTCTGGCGGACCTGGCCTTTTTCGGCATCTACGACCCGGAAGCCGTTGCCCGCATGGAGGCGGCCGGGGTGGGGAACGAGGTAACCGTGTCGCTGGGCGGGAAGCTGCCCATGCCGGCCCTGGCAGAGCAGAGTACGCCTCTCGAGCTGACCGGTCGGGTCCGGCTGCTTTCCGAGGGTCTTTTCCCGGCCACCGTGGCCATGTCGCGGGGGCTGACCATGAATATGGGTAAAACCGCCGTGTTCCGCGTGGCCGGCGTGGACATCGTCGTAATCTCCCGGCACATCGAACCGTTCGACCCGGGATGTTTCAGGAGTCTCGGCATCGAGCCCACCGCCCGGCGCTTTCTCATGCTCAAATCCCGCATTCACTACCGGGTGGGATTCGCGCCTCTGGTTGCCCACATCGTCGAATGCGCCGGGCGGGGCGTGTGCACGTCGGATTACTCCGAGGTCACCTTCGAGAACGTTCGGCGCCCCATTTTCCCGCTGGACGGTGTGAACAGCCGGGAAGGTCTGTAGAGGATCAGCTTGCGTTCCAGATGGTCCAGGCGCCGATGATGACGAATCCGGCGCCGGCGATGTAGCTGAGCACTTTCGTATCCACCTGGTCGGCGATGAAGCTGCCGGCAGCGACGCCGATGGCAGAGGCGGCGATCAGGGCCGCGGACGCGGCCAGGAACACCACGAACGGGTGGAGGGATTCACGGGTGGCGAACAGCACGGTCGCCAGCTGGGTCTTGTCGCCGAGCTCCGCGAGGAACACGGTGCCGAAAATCGTCAGGAAGACCTTCCAGTCCATTTGATGCCTCCGTTGTGAGGGGGCTCACGGGGTGATTTCGATGAGGGTCCCTTCGTCGACCAGACGCCAGATCTCTTCGATCGCCGCATTGCTCACGGCGATACAACCGTCCGTCCAGTCATATTCGTACTTCGCGGATGCCTTGATCAGCCCCGTGGGCAGTCCGTGAATCATGATCTGTCCGCCCGGGTCCCAGCCCCGTTCCCGGGCGGTGCGTTTGTCACGTTCGTTGGGATAGGAGATGTGCAGAGACAGGTGGTAGGCGCTGTTCGGATTCTTGCCGTCGATGAGATAGATGCCTTCCGGCGTCCGCTTGTCGCCCTCATAGCGCTTGTGGCCGATGGGGTTCAGCCCCAGCGAGACCGGGTAGCTCCGGATCGGACGTCCGTCGGAGAACAGCACCAGAGTCCGTTCGGACTTGTCCACCAGGATCCGGCTGGCTTTCTCCGCGTTGGCCTCGGCGACGCTGGCGCCGATCAGGCAGATCGTCAGAGCGAGTTGTATTCCGAACGGCTTCATGAGGCGGCGATTTCCGGTCAGAGTTTCGTGTCGGTTTATGGGTCTTCTCGTCGGCTCTCGCCAACTCCGGTTGGCGACGGATCCGGACAGAATTCCCTCACTGATTCAGTGGGTTGGCCGGATTTGAGCGAATCAGTGTTAACTATGCGCAAATCCCGGCCCGGGATCAACGGTTCAGATCACGTTCCTGAGCCCGAAACCTCGAGATCCCGGACGATTTCACAGGCGGTGTCGTCGGGCGTGCTGCGTTCGTTGTCGAGCTTCCGGGTGTTCGGATGCGGGATCGGCGGGTAGTGTTTCTCGCGCAACATCTTTTCCAGGCGGGTTCGTGAGACCAGCTTGCCTTCGGCCTCGCGCCCCGGCGCCGCAACCCGTGACAGGAGACTGTCCGCGGAGCAGTGCAGGTAGTAGGGGTGGAGCGCTGCGCCGGTGGTCTCCACCAGGCGGACGATCTCGGCGACGTTGGCGACGGAGTCCGGGTCGGCATAGACCAGGGTCAGAATGATGTCCGGCACCGGCTCTGCGGCCGGGGGCGTGGGCGCCAGTGCATGGCGCAGCATCACCAGGCGCAGCTCACGGTGCAGGGCCACGAGTCTGTCGTCACCGGGCTCGAACAGATGTCTGGCCAGGTTGAAGGTCAGATGATTGTGCAGAACCACGCTTGGATGGCGCTTTGCGATTGCTCTGGCGGTGGTGAGCTTGCCCACGGCGGGTGGTCCGTGGATGAGAATGACTCTGCGGTTCACACCGGGAGGCCCGCCCGGGGCAGGTCAGTCCACCACCGCATAGGCCCGGACCGGAAAGGTGCCGAAGGCGCGGACCTTGACCGGAGCCGCGTGAAAGCGGAAACCCTCCGGCGGCAGGGCGGCCAGGTTGGTCAGATGCTCCACGATGGGGATGTCCGCGCCGAGCAGGGTGGTATGCACGGGTCTGCTGCCCGTTCGGGTGTCGTCGATGTTGAGCGAATCGATGCCCACCAGGGCAGCACCTGCCTCGAGCAGAAAACCCGCCGCCTCCTCGGTGAGAAACGGATGTCCGCTCAGGTAGTCGGCCCTGCCCCAGTGTCTGTCCCAGCCGGTGTGCACCAGCACCGCGCAGCCGTTCAGATCGAGCCCGGCAAAGACCTCAGGGCCGATGGCGGGCGCATCGCTCGCGACCACCCGGCCTGGCAGATCGGCGATGGACTCGAGCGGCAGCTCGGCCAGATCGCGCCCCTCTTCGAAACGGTGGAAGGGCGCGTCCACATAAGTGCCCGTGTTGGCCACCATGTCGATGCGGCCGATGTGGAAGCTGGTGCCTTCAGCGTACTGAGCTTTCGACGCCTCGCGGCTCAGGAAATCGCAGATCACGGGTGCCGGCAGGCCGGGATAGGTGACCGTCCCGTCTTCAATGGCGTGACTGACGTCGATCAGGCGGGTCACGATGCGTCCGTGACCGCACCCAGGCTCGCCGAGCTCACCAGACGCGCATACTTGGCCAGCGTGCCCCGGTCCGCATAGGGTTGTGGACGCTGCCAGGCACTCCTGCGGCCGGCCAGCGTCTGCTCGTCCACGTGCAGCGTGATTTCCCGGGTTTCCGCATCTACCGTGATCCGGTCGCCGTCCTCGATCAGCGCGATAGGCCCGCCGTCGAACGCCTCCGGCGTTATGTGCCCGATCACGAAGCCGTGAGAGCCGCCGGAGAAGCGTCCGTCGGTGATCAGTGCCACGTCCTTGGACAGGCCGAGACCGTTGATCGCGCTGGTGGGCGAGAGCATTTCGCGCATGCCGGGCCCGCCCCGGGGGCCTTCGTAGCGTACGACTACCACGTCGCCCTTCTGAACCTCACCGGCCATGATCGCGTTCATGGCCGCTTCCTCACCATGGAAACAGCGGGCCGTGCCGGTGAAGGTGAGACCTTCGTGGCCGGTGATCTTGGCCACCGCCCCTTCCGGCGCCAGGTTGCCGTAGAGGATGACCAGGTGGGAATCCTTCTTGATCGGATCGGTGATCGGCCGCACCACCTTCTGGCCTTCCGGGTAGGGCGCCACATCGGCCAGGTTCTCGGCGAGGGTACGGCCGGTAACCGTCATGCAGTCGCCATGGAGCAGACCCTCCGCGAGCAGCGTCTTCATGAGCGGCTGGATGCCGCCGATCCCGATCAGTTCGCTCATGGCGTACTGGCCGGCCGGCCGCATGTCCGCGAGCACGGGCACCCGCTTTCCCACCCGGGTGAAGTCGTCGATGCTGAGCGGGATTCTCGCGGCATGGGCGATGGCGAGCAGATGCAGCACCGCATTGGTGGAGCCTTCCAGCGCAATGGCGACCGTGATGGCGTTCTCGAACGCCTCCATGGACAGGATGTCACTCGGCCGGATACCTCTGTCGATCAGATTGAAGACCGCGGCGCCCGCATTGTAGCTGTCCTGCCGTTTGGCATCGGACACGGCCTCCTGGGCGGAGCTGTTCGGCAGGGACAGGCCGAGGGCTTCAATGGCGGAGGCCATGGTGTTGGCCGTATACATGCCGCCGCAGGACCCTGGTCCGGGGATGGCCGTGCTCTCCACCTCCTTGAGCTCAATGTCGGAGACGGTGCCTGCCGCGTGGCCGCCGACCGCCTCGAAAACGCTGACGATGTCCCGGCGTTCCTTCCCGGGCTGGATGGTGCCGCCATAGACGAACACGCTCGGCCGGTCCATCCGTGCCATGGCCATGGCACAGGCGGGCATGTTCTTGTCACAGCCGCCGATGGCGACGAAGCCGTCGAAACCCTGAGCGCCGACCACGGTTTCGATGGAGTCGGCAATGACCTCCCGGGAGACCAGGGAATAACGCATGCCCGGCGTACCCATGGAAATTCCGTCGGAAACGGTGATGGTGTTGAACAGCACGCTTTTGCCGCCGGACTCGTCCGCCCCCATGGCGGCCGCTTCGGCGAGCGCGTTGATGTGCATGTTGCAGGGCGTGACCATGGACCAGGTGGAGGCCACGCCGATCTGCGGTTTGCGGAAGTCCTCGTCGGTGAAGCCGACGGGATAGAGCATGGCCCGGCTCGGCGCCTGGGCTACCCCATCCACGACCAGAGAGGAAAAAGGTCTTTTACTGGTATCGTCCGTCATCTGTGTATTGTCTGTCAGTTGTTCTTCAGCCGGTCTTTCTTCAGCAGGTCTTTCTTCAGCAGGTCCTTCCCGGCTTTACCCCGCCGGTCAGTCCCTGCGCCCGTCGAGCGCCTTCGTCATCACCCGGGAGTTCCGCTGGTAGTTATACATGGCCTGCCTGGGCGCGGGTAGCGTGTCCAGACCGGCGTCCGCGAAGCCGTGATCGAGGAACCAGTCCCGGGTCTGGGTGGTGAGGGCAAACAGGATTCCAGCACCCGTTTCGCGGGCCCGGGCCTCGGCGGCGGCGAGCAGGGAGCTGCCTACCCGGGCGGAACGGTCATGGACACCGCCGGCGGCGGCGTCTTCCCGGTACGATGCATGCACGGCCACGCAGGCCAGCTCAGCCATGTCGCCGTAAGAGTAGACGGCGCAGCAGCCCACCACGTTGCTGTCGATCTCCGCGACCAGGAACTGATCGATTTCCTCCTCGAGGCGGTCCCGGCCCCGACGGACCAGCGCGCCGGCTTCCTCCAGCGGGCGGATGACTTCGACGATGTGGGCGACGTCGGCCGCGGTGGCCGGTCGTATGAATGCGCCGGCATTTTCCTGAATCTGAGTGCCGGACCCGGCGGCCGTATACAGTTCCGTGAGCAGTGCCCCGTCCGCCTTCCAGGAAACCAGCTGGCAGCTGGCCACGCCGCCGCGGGCCGCGCGGAGCATGGAGACCAGGTGCCCGGCGCCCGCATCGACGTGCTGGTGGAGGTCGGCGGGCGTCATCTGTGATATGCGGTGACCGTCGGGCGTGGCGAGACCATCCGCTTCGGTGAAGAAAATGAGCTTGTCCGCCTTCAGCGCGAGCGCCACATCCGCCGCCAGCTCATCCGCCGCCAGGTTGAACACCTGCCCGGACGGGGAATAGCCCAGCGGAGACAGCAGCACCATCGCCCCGGAATCCAGAATCCGGGTCAGGCGGGACGAGTGAATCCTGCGCACCCGCCCCGTGAGTTCGTGATCGACGCCATCCAGAATGCCGACGGGCCGGGCCGTGACGAAGTTGCCACCGATGACGCTGATATCCACGTCCTTGAGGGGGCTGGCCGGCAGGCCGGTGGAGAACAGCGCTTCGAGGCGCGCCCGCAGCTCTCCGAAAACCCGCAGTACCGTGGGCAGGTGCTCTTCCCGGGTGATCCTCCGGCCATCCTTGATGCTGTCCGGCGATGAATCCGCAAGGGCTGCATCCAGCTGCGGCCGGGCACCGTGGACCAGCACCAGACGGGCGCCGAGGACGTGGACGAGCGCCAGATCGTGGACGATGTTGGTCAGGTTTCCGTGCGCCAGCGCCTCGCCGTCCAGCAGCACCACGAAGGTCCGATTGCGGTGTTTGCTGATGTAGGGCGTGGAGTCCCGGAACCACTGCGCGTAGTCGCTCGTCGCCACCTGAATACCCTCCCGGGCTGAGCATGTACTTGATATCCCGCGGGTCAGGGCCCGGCGGGCGGCGCATTCTACACCAAAGCCCTGTCAACGCCGCCGGCCGCCGGCCCTCCGCCGTGTTTCGCCCTCAACTGTGACGGAGATCACCCGGGGGCATCGGGGGATGCTCCGGATGACCTTGCAAATGGCCGGGGCATCCCTAACACTGCTCAGTCACCAGTTAACTGCGGCTATTCAAGGACTTACGTGGCCACCTCCCTGACGTCAGACGACCAGACGCTCGGCGGAAATGAGACACTCGCAGGGCAGGAGAACGCACCCCGGGATGGGGAGGAGAGCGTGCCCGCGGATGCCCCCGATCCGAACGCTGCCGGCGCGGCACCGCTGAAGGATCGGCTGGATTTTCTATCCGAGACCCTGCTGGACCTGCCGACCATGCTCGATGAGCTGGTCAAGGAAGGCTTCATCAGTCAGCGTCAGGCGGAAGACATCCTGATCGCGCCGCGAACGAAGAAGGAACTCTCGCAGCATCCTCTGGAAATCGTCGCCGACCGCGGCTACGAGAACCGGAAACAGCCCGGCCGCGAGCTGGACCTGGACACCATGACGCTCTGGCTGGCGGACCGGTCCGGTCAGCCCTACGAACGCATCGACCCCCTGAAGGTGAACGTCAACGCGGTGACCGAGGTCATGTCCTATGCTTTCGCGCAGCGGCACAACATCCTGGCCATCGAGGTTGCCGACGACGAGGTGGTGATCGCCAGCGCTCAGCCGTTCATGTTCCAGTGGGAGACCATGCTCACTCAGACCCTGCGCGGACGGCGGATCCGGCGCGTGGTCACGAGCCCCCGGGACATCAACAAGTATCAGCTCGAGTTCTACACCATGGCCCGGTCCGTTTCCCGGGCCGAGGAGGCGGGATTCGAAATTTCGGGGGTGGCCAACTTCGAGCAGATGCTCGAGCTCGGCGAGCTCAAGAACCCCGATGCCAACGACGCCCACGTGGTCAACATCGTGGACTGGCTGCTCAACTACGCATTCGATCAGCGGGCCAGCGACATTCACATTGAGCCGCGGCGGGACAAGGGGCTGATCCGCTTCCGTATCGACGGCGTCCTGCATCACGTGTATGAGCTGCCGAGCGCGGTCAACCAGGCGGTCACCAGCCGCCTGAAGATCCTCGGCCGGATGGACGTTGCCGAGAAACGGCGGCCGCAGGACGGCCGGGTGAAGACCAAGCAGCCGGATGGCGACGAGGTCGAGCTCCGTCTGTCCACGCTGCCCACCGCCTTCGGCGAGAAGATGGTGATGCGGATCTTCGACCCGGACGTGCTGCTCAGGAGCTTCAGGGAGCTGGGTCTCGCGGGCTCCGACTACGAGCGCTGGCAGCACATGATCGGACAACCGAACGGGATCGTCCTGGTGACCGGACCCACGGGCTCGGGCAAGACGACCACCCTCTATTCGACGCTCAAGCAGCTGGCCACGGACCAGGTGAACGTGTGCACCATCGAGGATCCCATCGAGATGGTGGAGCCTGCGTTCAACCAGATGCAGGTGCAGTCCAACATCGGCGTCACCTTCGCAGCCGGTGTGCGGGCGCTGCTGCGGCAGGATCCGGACATCATCATGATTGGTGAGATCCGGGATCTGGAGACTGCCGAGATGGCCATCCAGGCCGCACTCACCGGTCACCTGGTGATCTCCACGCTGCATACCAACGATGCACCGACGGCGGTCACGCGCCTTCTGGATCTGGGCGTGCCGCCCTACATGATCAAAGCCACCGTGCTGGGCGTCATGGCTCAGCGTCTGGTCCGTACCCTCTGCCCCCACTGCAAGGTGGAGGAAGCCGTGGACGAAGAAGCCTGGGATCTCATGGTCCGTCCTTTCCGGGCAAAACCGCCGACGCGGGTGTTCGCCCCGCAGGGCTGTCTGGAGTGTCGGGATACGGGCTATCTGGGCCGCATGGGGATCTATGAGCTGCTGCCGCTGACCGAGAAGGTGGGCGAGCTGATCCGCGAGGACTGCGAGGTGGACGGTCTTCGTAAGGAGGCGCTCAAGGAAGGCATGCGCACGCTCAGGCTTTCCGGCGCGCAGAAGGTCGGGGCCGGTGTGACCACCATATCCGAAGTCCTCCGGGTATCTCCCGCCTCTCAGGTTTGAAGCCCCTTCCCGAATCACTCGAGGCGCAGGGCAGAAAAGCCTGTGCCGGGTTTCTTGCGGACCATCCCCCGGTGGGGGTGCTGGCACCGGACAGAGAGGCAGCGATCGGCAGAGTCTTTGCCCTGTCGGAATTCGCCCTCTCGGCCGCACGTCGTCACAACGACTGGTTTCTCGACAGTCTGACCGGGGGGATGCTGGATGCGCCCTTCGACCGGGTCGGGCTCGAGGCGGCTGCAGACGATCTGCTGGCTGACGTTCGGGATCTGCCGGCTCTGCAGAAGGGTCTGCGCATTCTCAGAACCCGATACCAGCTTTGGATCGTCTGGCGGCATTGCCTGGGTGCGGCGTCGCTGGAGGAAACCACGGCGGGCTGTTCCCTGCTGGCGGACGTGCTGATCGACGAGGCGCTCGTGAGACTCCACCGCTGGCTGACGGACGAACGGGGCACGCCGACGGGTGCCGAGTCGGCGGAACCGCAGACGCTGGTGGTCATTGCCCTCGGCAAACTCGGGGCCGGAGAGCTGAACCTGTCTTCCGACGTCGATCTGATGTTCTGTTTCCCGGAACGTGGCGTGACGAGCGACAAAGGGCTCGAAGGCGGTGACGCCCGGCGTCGGGGCGGTGAGCTCAATCAGCAGTTCTTCGTGCGCCTGGGCCAGCAGCTCATTCAGGCGCTGGATCCGGTCACCGAGGATGGTTTCGTCTTCCGGGTCGACATGCGTCTGCGGCCCTTCGGCGGCAGTGGCCCGCTGGCACTCGAATTCGCGGCGATGGAAGACTATTACGCGAGTCAGGGCCGGGACTGGGAACGCTACGCGCTGATGAAAGCGCGGCCCTGCGCCGGTGACCTGGCGGCCGGGTGGGCGCTCCTCGCGGATCTTTCGAGTTTCGTCTTCCGGCGCTACCTGGACTTCGGAGCCATCGAGTCGCTGCGGGACATGAAGGCCCGGCTGGTGGCCGACCGGAAACATCCGGAGGACGTGAAGCTGGGGCCGGGCGGTATCCGGGACGTGGAGTTCAGCGTGCAGATGCAGCAGATGATCTGGGGCGGCCGGGAGGCGGAGCTGCGCTCGCCCCGCCTGCTCGAGGTGCTGCCCATGCTGCCCGGGCTCGGGCATATGGAGCCGGACCAGGAGCGGGTGCTGGAGGCCGGGTACCGCTTTCTTCGCGACGCGGAGCACAGCATCCAGGCCGAGGCGGACCGGCAGACGCAGCGGCTGCCGGAAAGTGATCTCTCCAGAGCCCGGCTGGCCGCGGTGATGGGTTTCGATTCCTACGAGGCGTTCGAGAACGAGCTGAACGGACACCGGCGGGCCATTGCGGCGGCCTTCGACGACCTTCTGGGCGCGCCGGAGGCGCAGGCATCCGTCGGCCGGCTGATCTGGGCGGATCCGGAAGATCTGGAACGGCTTCATGAATCGGGGTTCCGGAAGCCGGAAGCAGCGGCCGCGCTCCTCGAGGGTCTGATCACGGCCAGGGACCGGGGTGCGGTGTCCGCGGAAGCGAAAAACCGGCTGGACACGCTCATGCCCGTCCTCATCGAGGACATTCTGGACCGACCGGATACCGACCTGGCACTGGCCAGGGTGACGCCCATCCTGCGCGCCGTGCTGCGACGATCCGCCTATCTGGCTCTGCTGTCCGAAAATCCCCATGCGAGGGTGCATTTCGTCGAGCTGGTGAGCACCAGCCTGTGGCTGGCAGAGACGCTGACGGATCACCCGGCCTTCTTCGATGCGCTGCTCGACGAGCGCCTGCTGACCATGGTTCCGGACCGGGCGGCACTCGGTCAGGCGGTGGAGCAGGAGCTCGCGCCAGTCCGGGGAGACTTCGAGCGGGCCCTGGAAGTGATGCGGGAGTTCAAGAGCCATCATGTGTTCAACGTGGCCCTGGCCGAGCTCCGCGGCACCCTACCGCTGATGAAGGTCAGCGATGCGCTCACCTGGCTGGCCGAGGCCATGCTGGAGGCGGCGGTAGATCTGGCCTGGGAAGACAGCCTGGCACGTTTCCCGGAATACGCGCAGCCGAGACCCTTTCTCGTGGTGGGATACGGCAAGCTGGGCGGTATCGAGCTGGGCCCGGGCTCGGATCTCGACATCGTCTTCATCCACGACCTGCCGGCCAGCGCCAGTCAGTTCCTGCACCGGCTCGTCCGCCGCATCCTGCACGTCCTCACCGCACCCACCTACAATGGCACTCTCTACGAGATCGATACGCGTCTGCGCCCCTCCGGGAACGCAGGCACCATGGTCTCGTCGCTCGCGGCTTTCACCGAGTATCAGCAGAAAAAGGCATGGACCTGGGAGCATCAGGCTCTGGTCCGGGCGCGTCCCGTGGCCGGTGACAGTGCGCTGGCCGGGCGTTTCGAAGCCGTTCGCCGGGAGCTCCTCGGACAGCCGAGGGACACGGTCGAGCTCGCACGCGCCGTGGTGCAGATGCGCCAGCGGATGCGGGATCAGCTGGTCCGGAACGAGGAGAGCTACGATCTCAAGCGGGGCAGCGGCGGTATCGTCGATATTGAATTTGTGGTGCAATATCTGGTTCTGGCTCATGCGCACGAGCACCCTGCGCTCACGGAATTCACGGACAACGTTCGAATCCTCGAAGCGGTCGAAGCGGCGCGGCTGTTGCCCGGCGATGCCGCCGACCGGTTGAGGGAGGCCTACCTGTCGCTGCGTGCAGAATGGCATCGCAGCGTTCTGGATATCCCCGACACCGAGCGGGCGGCACAGACCCTGTCACGATACCGGGACGATGTGAGCGCCATCTGGGAAGACGTGTTCGGCGGGGTCGAGGACAGTGCCGGTGATCCGGCATGACAGCGTGACCGCAGGAAGTGAAACGACCATGGATAAATTGTCTGATCGGGACGGCTGGATCTGGCAGAACGGCCAGCTGGTGCCCTGGCGGGAAGCCACCGTTCATGTACTCACCCATACGCTGCACTATGGCGTGGGCGTCTTCGAGGGGGTTCGTGCCTACGATACCCCGGCCGGCCCCTGCATTTTCCGACTCGATGCCCACACCCGGCGGCTGTTCAACTCCGCGCACATTCTCGGTCTGGAGATCCCTTACACCCCGGACGAGGTGAGCGAAGCTCAGAAGGCCGTGTTCGCGGCGAACGGACTCCGGGAGGGTTATCTGCGGCCCATGGTGCATCTGGGATCGGAAGCCATGGGGCTGCGGGCCAAGGATCTGTCGGTGAATCTGATCGTGGCGGCCTGGCCGTGGCCGAATTACATGGAGCCGGAGAGCCGAGAGCAGGGTATCCGGGTACGGACGTCCTCCTATACCCGGCACCATGTGAACATCACGATGTGCAAGGCCAAGGCGAACGGCAACTACATCAACTCCATTCTCGCTCTGCACGAGGCGCTGGACGCCGGCTGTGACGAGGCCCTGATGCTGGACAACGAAGGCTATGTGGCGGAGGGCACCGGTGAGAACGTGTTCCTCGTCCGGGATGGCGTCATCCATACACCGGAGCTCACTTCCTGCCTGGACGGCATCACCCGCGATTCCGTGATCACGCTGGCAGAGGAGGCGGGCTACCGGATCGAGGAGCGACGGATCACGCGCGACGAGGTCTACATCGCCGATGAAGCGTTCTTCACCGGCACCGCGGCCGAGGTGCTTCCGATCCGGGAGCTGGACGGACGGCAGATCGGCTCCGGTACCCGGGGGCCGGTGACGGAGCAGTTGCAGACTCTCTACTTCGACCAGGTGCGCGGCGCCCGGGACGTCCATACCGACTGGCTGACCCCCGTCAGCGGAAGCTGAACGGATGAAGATCCTCGTCGTGGCGCCCGCGTGGGTGGGTGACATGGTGATGGCGCATACCCTGGTGGCCCTTCTCACCGGGCGGGAGCCGGATGCCGGTGGGGTCGAGATACACATGGCAGCGCCGCCTGCCACGGCTCCGCTGGCCAGGCGCATGCCGGGGGTGAGCGAAGTCTGGACTCTGGAGGTAGGGCATGGCGAGCTCGGACTCGGACGGCGCCGGGCTCTCGGCCGCGCGCTGCGTGCCCGGTCTTACGATCAGGCCATCGTTCTGCCCAATACCTTCAAATCCGCCCTGCTCCCCTGGTTCGCCCGTATTCCGGTGCGCACCGGCTGGCAGGGGGAAGCCCGCTACGGAGTGCTGAACGATCGCCGGCAGCTGGACCCCGATCGGTATCCGCTCATGATCGAGCGGTTCATGGCGCTGGGGCTGCCCGCAGGTGCGCCGCTCGAGAAGCCTTATCCGGTCCCGCGGCTGGAGGCGGATCCGGCCTCTGCGGCGGAGCTCACCGCGCGTTTCGGCCTGGTGCCGGAAGATGTGACCGCTCTCTGCCCGGGTGCCGAGTTCGGTCCGGCGAAACGCTGGCCACCGCGGCATTTTGCCGCGCTCGCCCGGGCGGAGCGGTCCAGTGGCCGGCAGGTCTGGCTCCTCGGGTCGCCCGGAGACAGATCCACCTGTGAGGAAATCGCCTCCCTGGCCGGAGAGGGTGTGGTGAACCTGGCAGGCAGGACGCGCCTCCTCGAGGCGGTGGATCTTCTGTCGCTGGCCGGGCGCGTGGTGTGCAACGACTCAGGCCTCATGCACGTGGCGGCTGCCCTCGACCGCCGCGTGGTGGCGGTGTTCGGGTCCACATCGCCGGACTTCACACCGCCGCTCGGCGGAAAGGCCACGGTGGTCAGGAATCCCATCGAGTGCAGCCCCTGCTTCCAGCGTGAGTGTCCTCTCGGGCATCTCGATTGCCTGGAGCAGCTGATGCCTGAGCAGGTCCTCGAGGTGCTCTGAGTGCGCGTGCTGCTGATCAAGATGTCTTCTCTCGGTGACGTGGTTCACGCGCTGCCGGCGGTGACCGATGCGGCAGCGCGCGGCATCGTCTTCGACTGGGTGGTGGAGGAGGCGTTCGCCCCCATCGCGGCCGCCCATCCCGCGGTGCGGCAGGTGATCCCCATCGCCTGGCGTCGCTGGCGGAAAGATCTGGTTGGTGGCCGGGGTCAGCTGGCGGAGTTCCTGCGCACGCTTCGCGCCTGCCAATACGATCTGATCCTCGACGCACAGGGCCTGATTAAGTCGGCGGCGGTGTCGCTCATGGCGAGGGGGGTAAGAGGAGGGTGTCGCGCCGGTCTGAACTTCACCTCGGCACGGGAACCCTGGTCCGCTCTTGCGGCGTCGAAACGGCTGACGGTGCCCGTGGGTGATCATGCCGTGCATCGACTGCGGACGCTGTTTGCGGATGCGCTGGGCTATCCAAGGCCGGAGACCCCGGCAGATTTCGGACTCCCGAGGACCGGCAGCGGCGGCAACCGATGCCTGCTGCTGCACGGCACCACCTGGGCGAGCAAGCACTGGCCGGAACCGATGTGGTGCGCGCTTGCGGCCGCGCTGTCGGATGATGGCTGGCAGGTGGCGCTGCCCTGGGGAAGCGAGGCGGAACGGGAACGGGCTGAACGCATCACCCGGGGAGCAACCGCGGCGGAAGTTCTGCCGGCGCTCGACCTGACGGGTATGGGAGAGGCGATCGCGGCGACCGATCTGGTCGTCGGCGTGGATTCGGGTCTGACCCACCTCGCCGGTGCCATGGGCGTACCCACGGTGGTGATCTACGGCAGCACCAGCGCCCTGCGCACCGGTGTGCTCGGCCCCCGTGTGATCAATCTTCAATCCGAGCTCCAGTGCGCGCCCTGCCTCGCCCGGGAGTGCAGATATCGCGGCGCGCCGCAGCTGTGGCGGGGTGAGGCAGTGGAACCCCCTTGTTATGCTCTCGTCAATCCGGAGCGGGTCCGGGCCGAAGCCATGAGGCTGCTCGGGCGGGCGGGATAGGGCAGGAAAGAGCAGAAGATGCAGCTCGCATTCGCCATCTACAAGTACTTCCCCTACGGCGGAATTCAGCGGGATCTTCTGAAGATCGCCCGCGCCGCCCTGGCCCGCGGGCATCGGGTGCGCATCTATGCGATCCGCTGGGAGGCACCGCTGCCGGAAGATGCGCTGGACGTGCACCTGATCCCGGTGGAAGCGGTGGCCAATCACACCCTCTACGAGCGCTTTGCCGAGCAGATGCTTGCCCACGTGAAAGCCCATCCGGTGGATCTCCTGATCGGCATGAACAAGATGCCGGGGCTCGACGTCTACTACGCCGGCGATTCCTGCTATGAGGAAAAGGCGCGCAGCCAGCGGAGCCAGCTGTACCGGTCGCTGCCCCGCTACCGGCATTTCTCCGATTTCGAGCGGTCCGTGTTCGACCCGCTGGTGGACACTCAGATCCTGACCATCTCCGACATCCAGACACCGTATTTCATCCGCTACTACGGCACCGCGCGAGACCGCTTCCACCCGCTTCCACCCGGCATCGAGCCGGATCGTGTCGCACCCGCTGACAGGGAGGCGATCGGGGCCGCGTTCCGGGCGGAATTCGGTCTGGCGGAGGATGCCCTGCTGCTCCTGTTCATCGGATCCGGATTCATCAAGAAAGGCCTGGACCGGGCCCTGCTCGCCGTGAAGGCTCTGCCGGCCGATCTCTACGAGCGCTGCACGCTGTTCGTGCTGGGCCGGGACCATGCGGAGCCTTTCCGGCGGATGGCCATCCGGCTCGGTATTGCGGATCGCGTGCGTTTCTTCACCGAAGGCCGTGACGACGTGCCGCGGTTCCTGTTCGGTGCAGACGCTCTCATGCTGCCGGCCTATGACGAAAATGCCGGCATGGTCATTCTCGAGGCCATGTTTGCCGGCGTGCCGGCCCTGGTGACCCGCAACTGCGGGTATGCCCGCTACCTGGAAGAGGCGGAAGCCGGACTGCTCGCCGGGCTGCCCTTCGATCAGGGCCGGTTCAATGCCCAGCTCGTGGAGCTGCTGACCTCCGAGGCGCGCCCTGACTGGATCCGCCGCGGGATGGCCATGGCCGAACGCAGGGAACTCTTCACGCTGGCGGATACTGCGGTGGACTACCTCGAGCAGTTTGCTGCCGGGCGCCGGCCGCTTGTGGCCTTTGCCCTGTTCAAGGTCTTTCCTTACGGCGGTCTGCAGCGCGACTTTCTCCGGGTGGCGACCGAGTGTGCCCGCCGGGGTATGCGGATCCGCGTCTATACGCTGTCCTGGGAAGGACCCGTGCCCGACGGTATCGACGTGGTGATCGTGCCCGTGAACGCGGTGACCAATCACGTGCGCTATCGCCGTTTCGCGGACTGGGTGATCGCGGACCAGCGCCTGCGTCCCGTCGACTGTCTTGTGGGCTTCAACAAGATGCCCGGCCTCGACGTCTACTATGCGGCGGATTCCTGCTACGAGGAAAAAGCGCAGCAGCTCCGATCTCCCACCTACCGGCTCACAGGAAGATACCGGCTGTTCTCCCGCTTCGAGCACGCGGTGTTCGACCCGGACAGCGGCGTGGAGGTTCTGCTCATCGCGGGGCAGCAGAAGGACATCTTTCAGAAGTTCTATCACACGCCGGACGACAGGCTGCACATCCTGCCACCGGGGATCGCGGAGGACCGGCGCCGTGGTTCAGATTCGCCACGGCTGCGCTGCGAGTTCCGCCGCGAGTTCGGAATCCGGGATCATGAGATTCTGCTGCTGCTGATCGGGTCCGGTTTCATCACGAAGGGGCTGGACCGGGCGCTCGTTGCCATGGCGGCCCTGCCGGAAACCCTGCAGGAGCGCGTGCGCTTCTTTGTGATCGGCCAGGACAATCCCCGGCAGTTTCTGAGACTGGCCGAGGAGCTCCGGATCGAGGACCGGCTGACCATATTCGCGGGCAGGGACGATGTGCCCCGTTTTCTTCAGGGTGCCGACATCATGGTGCATCCGGCTTATATGGAAAGCGGCGGAATCGTGCTGATCGAGGCCCTGGTCGCCGGACTGCCCGTCATCGCGACGGACGTCTGCGGCTTCGCCCATTACGTGGAGGAATCCGGCGGAGGTGTGCTCATCGGAAGTCCGTTTTCCCAGGAGATGCTGAACGGTGAGCTGGAACGTCTCGTTTCCGACGACGGCTTCCGTCTCCAGTGTGCGGAGAAGGGCGCGGCATTCGGGCGCACGGCGGACGTCTACCGCATGGCAGAACGCGCCGCGGACCTGATCGAGGCGAAGATCGTTGGCTGACGTTTATCTTCGAAGCGATGTGGCGGCGCATTTCACCGGCGACCCGGTGGCCCGGGCCTGGGCGATGGACGGCGAGATGGTGCGGAACGTGGCGGGCCGGCAGACGTTGCGTGTGGAGCTCGACGGCGGCGCCTTCTACCTGAAACGGCATCGTGGCGTCGGCATGGCGGAGGTGCTCAAGAACTGGCTGGTCGGCAAGCGGCCGGTGGTAGGCGCGCTCAATGAATTCGAAGCCTGCCAGCACCTTCAGGCCTGTGGCCTGACCGCACCCCGGGTTGCGGCGTTTGCCCAGGATGATGCCTGGGCTCCGGGCCGGTCCTCCTTCATCCTCACCGATGCTCTGGAGGGGTATGAGGACCTCAAGGTCAGGACGCTGCGCTGGCTGGAGGTACCGCCGACGCCGGAAGAAAAACGTCGTCTCGTGATGCGCGTAGCGGATTTCGCCCGGCGTTTTCACCAGGCCGGTCTGGTCCATCGGGATTTCTATCTCTGTCATCTGCTCGAGCACGCGGACGCAGCGCGCGATCTGGGCGTGCTCGATCTGCATCGTGCACTCATCTTCGACGAGATTCCGGAAAGCTGGCGCAGGAAAGATCTGGCGGCACTGCTGTATTCGGCGCTGGACCTGCCGCTCGGCTGGCGGGCGTGGCTGCGCTTCGTTCGCGTCTACACCGGCCGGCCGCTCAGGGAAGTCTTCCGGGAGGACGGCGCGTTCTGGCGGTCCGTCTACCGGCGGGCGCGGGCGCTGTACCGGAAGGGTGAGCGCAAGTCCCTGACCCGGGGAAATTTCCAGCCGTGAAGGAAATCACCGTTTCCGAACTGCCCGGCCTGGGTGCGGGGGTTCGCGCGCCCTTCGTCCTTCGCCTGACGTCATCCGCCTGGCACTGCAGCGAGGTGCTGCGGGTGCTGCCTGGCCGCCGGATCGTCCTGCGGGCGGTGCCGATCGCGTCGTCTCACGACGATGAAGGCGATCGGATTCTGAAACTCTTCATCGGCCGGGGGCACGTCCGCTATCGGGCCCGGGAACAGCGTGGGCTCGTCTGGCTTCTGGGGGCGGACCTGCCGGTGCCCGGGATCTCGGGAAGCTTTGACGAGCCGGGTCTGAGCGGGCTCGAGATCGAATACCTGCCGGGAGCGGCCGTGATTGCGCCTCAGGATCAGACCGCCGTCGAAGCCGCCGCCGGGCTGCTCGGCCGCATGCACGATGCCGGTCTCTGGCAGGTGGATCTGCACCTGAAGAACTTCGTCACTACGGATCGAGGGCTCCACGCTGTGGACGGTGACGGAGTCCGGCGCCGTGCCGATCCGGTGCCGCACGGCCGCGGCCTGGAAGACCTCGCACTTCTCGCCGCACAGCGCCCCCCTTCGGAAGATCCCGGTGCGGACGGTCTGGTCGCCGCCTACGCGGCGGCACGTGACATCCCGCCGGCAGCGACGGATGAGTTCGCCCGGAAGCTGGCCCGGGCCCGTCGCGGCAGACTGAAGCGGTATCTCAGAAAATGTTTTCGTGAGTGCACGGAGTTTTCCGTGACCGAGCGGGAAGGATTCCGGTGCTTCGCCGATCGGGCTCAGGGCCAGGCGGTGCTGGACACCCTGCTCGAGCGCGGTGTCTTCACTCGGGATGCGGACTTTCTCCGGATGGAGGCGGTGAAGCGGGGCAACAGCGCCACGCTGGTACGAACCAACGATCCGGGTGTGATCATCAAACGCTACAACATCAAGAGCCTGAGCCAGGGCTTCCGGCGGCTGATCCGCCCGGTGCCCCGCTACCGGCGAGCCTGGATGTGCGGACAGCTTCTGGGTTTCCTCGACATACCCACCGCCAAACCGCTGGCGCTGGTGGAAGAGAAGCGACGTTTGCTCCCGGGCGTTGCATATCTCGTCCAGGAGGATCTCGGCACCCGGGACCTTGCGGCAGAGATCGCCGATTCCGGGTGTCCGGATACGCTGGCGGACGAGGTGGCCGTACTCTTCGCTCAGCTCCGACGGGTCGGAATCACTCACGGGGATACGAAGGCCACGAATTTCCTGATCCATCAGGACCGGGTCCATCTGATCGATCTCGACGCCATGCGCCTCGTCCCTGCAGAAAGGGCAGGTCGCGGTTTCGGGCGCGACCTCGAACGTTTTCTCGACAACTGGGACGCGGACACGCGCGCCGTTTTCGAGGCAGCCTTCCGCCGGGCGGGGCTGACATAGCTGATATAGTAGCGCCCTCCTGTAAACCCCAGCTGGAATCATTCGAGCCTTGATCATTCTCGGTCTGTCCGGTGCCCTCAACCATGATCCTTCCGCTGCGCTGCTGGTGGATGGCGAAGTGGTGGCGGCCGCCGAAGAGGAGCGGTTCATCCGCGAGAAGCATGCCAAGAACCGCATGCCGCTGGAGGCGGCGCGCTACTGCCTGGCCGAAGCGGGTATCAGCGGCCGGGATGTGGACGTGGTCGCCTTCCCCTTCGCCCCGATCAGTCTGAGCAGTCCGGCCCGGTGGCATTACGCGAAGCGCTACTGGTACGCGCCTGACCGGTCGCTGGACGCACTGTTCAACGGCAACCGTCGATACCGGCGGAACCGGGCCCGGGTACTCGAGGCGGGAACCGCTTTCGGCATTGACTGGGACCGGACCGAGTTCGTCCCGGTCGAGCACCATCTGGCGCATGCGTCGAGCGCCTACCACCTGTCAGGATTCAGGGAGAAGACGGCCATTCTCGGTGTGGACGGGAAGGGCGAGTACGCCACCACGTTCTTCGGCTACGGAGAAAACGGCGTGATCCACAAGATCCGGGAGTTCTACGACCCGGACTCCCTGAGCGGCGTCTATGGCGCGATCACCGAGTTCCTCGGATTCGAGATGCTGGATGGCGAGTACAAGGTCATGGGCATGGCGCCGTACGGCGATGCGACCCGCTACGATCTGAGTCCGCTGATCCGCCGCAGGGGCCACGGCTTCGAAGTGGATACCAGCCTGGTGAACACGGTGGGACTGCGCCGGTACAAGGAGAACGGTGTCGGCTACTACTTCAGCGACAAGCTGATCGAATGGCTCGGCCCGCGGCGCAAGGGCGACGTGGCCGATGAGCCCTACATACACTACGCGGCCGCCATGCAGCAGCTGTTCGAGGACTGGTGTCTCGACCTGCTCGACACGTATCTGGGCGATCTTTTGAAGGAAACGGGGAAGCTTGCCTTTGCCGGAGGCGGGGCGCTCAACGTGAAGCTCAACCAGCGCATCGTCGCGCTCGATCACGTGGACGAACTCTTCGTACAGCCGGCAGCGGGAGATTCGGGCACGGCGCTGGGAGCGGCCACCTTCGTCGCCGCCGGGCGCGGCGAGCGTCTGTCGCGGATGAATCACGCCTATCTCGGCCCGGCATACGGTGAGACTGCGTGTCTTGCCGCGCTGAACGCCGCCGCAGAGCCCATCGACTTCCGGAAGCTCGATGACGTATCCGGCCAGACCGCGGACATCCTTGCCGCCGGCAATCCGGTAGCCTGGTTTCAGGGGCGCATGGAATTCGGTCCGAGAGCGCTGGGCGGTCGCAGCATTCTCGGCTGCCCGAGTGCCCCGGGTATTGCGGATCGGATCAACGAGCAGATCAAATTCCGGGAACGCTGGCGGCCGTTCTGCCCGAGCGTGCTCGATACGGTGGCGGCGGACATCATTCAGACGGACCACCCGGCGCCGTTCATGACCATCACGTTCGACGTCAACGAAGCCTGGAAAACGCGCATCCCGGAGGTGGTCCATGAAGACGGCACGGCCCGGGTTCAGATCGTCAGCCGGGACCAGAATGCCCGTTATTACGATCTGATCGCGGCGCTCGAGCAGCGCACGGGAAATGCGGTGGTGCTGAACACGTCTCTGAACCGTCGCGGTGAACCCATGGTCTGTTCACCCGAAGACGCGCTGAACATGTTCTTCGGCTCCGATCTCGAATACCTGGTGATGGAAGACTATCTCGTCACCAAGGCGGCTGCCGGTGACTGAAACGGTCGTTCTGCAGATTGCGCCGAACGATCATCCGCCATTTGCGGACATCCTCGAAACCTACCAGCAGGCACTGGCCCTGGTGAATGCCGGTGTGGAGACGCTGGTGCTCGGCGAACCGAGGGGGGAGCCGGTGCCGGGCTGCCGCTACCTGGGTCTGACCGATCTGTCCCGGGTCAGAGCCGCGGGTAAAGCGCTCCGGCAGCAGTTAGCCGGTCGCCCCCGCCTGGCAATCTGTCATCGCTACCGGGCCTACCGGGTGCTCCGCGCGAGCGGACTCAGGGTTCCGGTAGTGGTCGCCGTCGCCCACGAGTTCGGTTTCTTCAAACGGCGGCAGCGCCGTCTGGAGAGACGCCTGTTTGCCCGGGATGTGCACTTCGCGGGTGTGTCCCCGGCGGTGCAGGCGGAGCTTGCCCGCACCGTTGCCGACCCGCTCTGCCTGCCCAATGCCCTGGATCTGGAATCCGTGCGGGCCCGCAGCCTGGGCCGGGAAGCGGCCCTGGCACGGCTGGAGGTTGCCGGCAGCGACGCGTTCACCATCGGCCTGGTAGGCCGCCTGGTGGAGAAGAAATCACCGGAGCTGGCCATCGAGGCGCTGAGACGGCTCCGGGCACGTGCAGAAAACGTTCGACTGCTCGTTATCGGCGATGGGCCGCTCAGAACGGCGCTTCAGAGTCAGGCGGAGGATCTGCCGGTCACTTTCTGCGGGTTCGTGCCCGAAGCCCGGCGCTATCTGCAGGCCCTCGATCTGCTGCTGCTGACGTCGCAGGAGGTGGAAGCCTTCGGAATGGTGGCGCTCGAAGCCATGGCGGCAGGTGTTCCGGTGGTGGCGGGACCCACACCGGGCCCCCAGTTCGTGCTGGGAAGCAGCGGTTTCTACTACAACCGTCGGCAACCGGACGAGATCGCCGACGCGATTGAGGAAGCCCGCAGAGCGGGTGAATCCGGCGAGCTGGCCGAACGGCTGGATCATGCGCTGGAGCGGGCGGAACGTGAGTTCTCGATTCAGGCCCTGGCGGGCAGACTGGCGCCGCTTACGGGCGCCGGGCAGGTGGTTCAGGACTTCCGGTAGAAGGAGGGCTCGCCCTCGGGGCGCGTCTTGAACCGCCGGTGCATCCACAGATACTGCTCCGGATACCGGTGAATGGCCGACTCGATCACCTGATTGATGGCCGTGGCATCTGCCACATCGTCACCCACCGGGAATCCGGTGAGCGGTTCGCTGAAGTACAGGTCCCAGGTGAGGTCGCTCAGGTTTCTGAAATTGCTGACCAGCAGCACCGGTGACCGGTTGAAGGCGGCGAGCTTGGCCGTGGCCGTGATGGAGGCCGTCGGGATGCCGAAGAAAGGTGCGAACACCGAGCGCTTCCGGCCGTAGTCCTGATCCGCCGCATACCAGATCACCCGCCCGGCTTTCAGTCGACGCAGGATCGTGCGGGTATCCGACCGCTCGATCACCGCACCGAAATACCGGCTCCGGCCGCGGACCTGCAGCCACTCCCAGACCGGATTCTTGTTCTCCCGGTAGATCACGTCCACGTCGACGTCTTTCATGCCCGGGCCCATGACGTCCAGAGCGGAGAAATGGCCGCCCAGCAGCACCACCCCCCGGCCTTCTGTCCGGCAGTCTTCGAGCCGGACGCTGTCGTGCAGTCGGGTGCGGCCGGCAATATCCCTGCCCGGGTTGAGCCAGACGGTGGTGGATTCCAGCACGCCCATCACCGTATGCCTGAACGAGGCGCGGGCCAGGGCTTCCCGGTCGGCCTCCGGCATGTCGGGAAAGCACAGGGCCAGGTTGGTGCGGGTGATCTCGCGACGGGCGCGTGCGAAGACGAAAGCCACGGCGCCCAGGGCGCCGGAAAGCCATGCGATGGCGGACAGCGGCAACCGGGCGATCAGCCAGGCGAACCCGACCAGGATCCAGGTGGGCCAGACGCGGACGTCATAGATCTTCAAACGCTTTCTGACCCGGCGTCTTCTGCCGGGCTTTCTATCCGGCTTTCTGTCCGGCTCTCTGTTCGGCTTTCTGTCCAGGTTTCTTTCCGAGTTTGCCGGGGAGTGCCGTGCCGGGCACTGGTTCAATCCGGTCCGGCTGGCCGCTGGCTGGCCCGGATTGTAGCAGGGGGAGCCTGTGATACCATCGGGCCGCAATTTCGCGCCGGCGCCAGCTCACCGGATCCGATCTGACAGTTCATACCCAGTAAATGAACCTTCCATCCCTCCAAGACGTTCACGTGGTCGTGGCTGGCGACCTGATGCTGGACCGGTACTGGTTCGGTGCCGCGAACCGTGTATCCCAGGAAGCGCCCGTGCCGGTGGTGGACGTGGACCACATCGAAGACCGGCCGGGTGGTGCTGCCAATGTGGCGCTGAACGTGGTGAGCCTGGGTGCCCGCTGCACGCTGATCGGTGCCGTTGGCGATGACGACGCCGGCCGCACGCTGGAAGCAACGCTGACGGCTGCCGGTGTGGTCTGCGATTTTCTCGTCGTGCCCGAATGGCCGACCATTCTGAAGCTGCGGGTGCTGAGCCAGAAGCAGCAGCTGCTGCGTACGGATTTCGAGAAACTCCTGACACCCGGCCAGGTGACCGGTCTTGCCGAGCGTCTGGCGGCCAGGCTCGAAGGCGCGTCGGCGGTGATTCTTCAGGACTACGACAAGGGCACCCTGGCGGACCCCGCTGCGCTGGTTGCGCTCGCATCGGCGGCGGACGTACCGGTGGTGGTCGATCCCAAGTTCAAGCCGTTCGCGTCCTACGCGGGCGCCTCCATCCTCAAGCCGAACCGGGTCGAATTCGAACGTGCCGTCGGACCCTGGGCGGATGATGACGAGCTGCTGGAGAAGGCCGAAGCGGTGGCCCGGGAACATCGGATCGACAGTCTGGTCATCACGCGGGGTGGTCAGGGCAACACGGTTGTGAACGCGGACGGCAGCCACCGGCACGTGCCGGCCCTGCCTGTGGACGTCTTCGACGAAACCGGTGCTGGAGACACTTCCGCCGCGGCACTCGGTGTCACCCGTGCTCTCGGCTGGCCCGCGGAAGACTGTGCGAGGATTGCCAATGTGGCCAGCGGTCTGGTGGTGGCCAAGACGGGTACGTCGGTGGTGACGGGACCGGAGCTTGCTGCCGCCCTTGCCCGGGACGCGCGCGTCGACCGGGGTGTCATGAGCCAGGCACAGCTCGGCGACTCGGTTCGACTTGCCCGACAGGCGGGGGAGAAGGTGGTCTTCACCAACGGCTGTTTCGACATTCTGCACGCGGGTCACGTGGCCTATCTGGAGGAAGCCCGCGCGCTGGGTGACCGGCTCATCGTTGCCGTCAACGACGATGCTTCCGTGACGCGCCTGAAAGGCGCCGGCCGACCGGTGAACCCTCTGGAACAGCGGTTACGGGTTCTCAGCGCGCTGGCGGCCGTGGACTGGGTCGTTGGCTTTCACGAGGACACGCCCGAGAAGCTGCTGAAGCTGCTCAGACCCGACGTGCTCGTCAAAGGCGGCGACTACGGGGTCGACGAGGTAGTGGGCGCCGATATCGTACGGGCGGCGGGCGGCGAGGTTCGCGTGCTGAGTCTGGTGGAAGACTGCTCCACCACGGCCATCGTCGACCGGATCCAGGGTCGCGACTGAGGCGCGGTTCAGAGATCTGCGACGACGGCGGCGTTTTCCTGAAGATGCGCCGGACTGATGGTGCCGACGATGACGCTGGAGACGCCTTCGGCGCCTGCGGCGAAGCGCAGACTGTCCATGCCCGAGTGACCGCTCGCCAGCGCCTTCTTCACCAGTACGCCGCAGCCGGCCGCGCCGGCCCGGGCGATCAGCTCCGCCTCGGACTGATCTGCCAGGTTCAGAGTGGCCATGATCACGTCACAACCCAGAGCGATTGCCCGCTGTGCGCCGGGAATCGTCTTGTGGGAAATGCCGACTGCCCGGATCCAGCCGCGTGACTTGAGATCCCGCAGGCAATCCAGGGTGCCGAGACCGTCGAGGATATCCAGATCGTTTCCGTCGGAATGGATGAGCACGATGTCGAGCCGATCGGTATGCAGGCGCTGGAGCGAACGCTTCACGCTGGCCTGAACATGCTCGGGAGAGAAATCGTAAGTGGATGCGCCGTCCGCGAAGCTTTCGCCGACCTTGGTGCACAGGCACCAGGCGTTGCGATGGTTGCGCAGCAGCCCCCCGAGCCGGACCTCGCTGGTGCCATAGGCGGGTGCGGTGTCGATGAGATTGATGCCGAGTGCCCGGGCGGTGTCGAGCAGACGCCTCGCCTCGGCATCGCTCGGCAGCTCGAAGGGAGCAGGATACCTGACCCCTTCGCGGCGGCCGAGCTTGACGGTGCCGAGACCGAGCACGGAAACGGACATGCCCGTGTTGCCCAGCTGCCGCTGCGGAAGCGTCACGGCTTCGTCCAGTCCGGCCACCCGGTTTCTGCCGGTGGAAGCGGCAGCCCGGGCTCAGCCTGCCGGCCGGGATCGGGGGCGCAGTCCGCCAGCAGGCTGCCGGTGACCCGATCGGCCAGGTCCGGGGCGAGACTGAGCTTGGTTGGCCAGCAGATCAGACAGTCGTCGGTCTCCCGCACATAGGCCTCGTCGGGACGGCTGCCGCCCTCGACGGCGGGCTCCGCCCGGTCGACCCTGAGTGTCTCCATCACTGCGTCGGTCCAGTCGATCCAGGGAACGCAGGCGGCAAGCTCGCTTCTGGCCTGCTCGATCTGGTGGGCTTCCGACCGTTCGACCCCGTCCGTTGCCAGCTGCCCACCGAGATACCAGAGCAGGTCACCATTCGCGTCCGCGTGGGTGGTGATGGTCAGACGCGGTTCCGGGCGCCGGATACCGGTCACGCAGTGGGCGTACAGGGGGCTGAGAGTCCGGTGCCGGACGATCACCTGATGCAGCGGGCGAAGCTGCATACCCGGGCCGGAAAGGCCCAGACTGTCGATCAGCGGGCCGTTTCCGGCGCCAGCCGACAGCACCAGCCGCCTGGCATGCAGCCGGACTCCGTTCAGGGCCAGGGACCAGCCTCCGGTTGCGCGGTGCACGTGACTGCCCGTGACCCTGAGGCGGTAGATCCGGTCGGCGACCGGTTTGCGCAGATGGTCGAGCAGCGCCCGGGTATCCAGAACGAAGTCGGCCAGTCCGTAGACGACGCCGTCGTAGCCCTGCAGTCCCTCTGGATACTCGGCCGGTTTCAGGCGCTCGATTCTGCCACGGAGTGCCCGGCTGGCGAAAAAGCTGGTGAGCCTGCCGAGGGAAGTCCCTTCAGCGAAGAGGTAGTAGCGATCGGCCAGCGGCTCGAGGCCGGTCAGATTGACGGGTCCCCGGCCCGCCAGCGCTTCCCGCCAGCGGTCGGGCATGCCGGCGATGGCTTCGGAGGCGCCGGTCAGCGCGCCGCCAAGGGCGTACTTGATACCGCCGTGAATCATGCCCTGGCTGGCGAGCGTCTGACCGCAGCCGAGCTGATCCGCTTCCAGGAGTATGGCGCTGTAGCCGAGCGCATGAGCATGGTTCAGCGTCCAGAGTCCTGCCACCCCGCCGCCGACGATGATTAGATCCAGGTTCAGATCTGCTTGCGTCACTGATACTCACGGAAATCGGGCCGGTCGGCAGCGTATCCAATCGGCCCCGGCGCCTGCAAGGCGTCCGGCGGCGCCTGCAGGGCGTCCGGGCGGACGCTTGACGGTCTCCCGGCAGCCACGCAGGCTTCGATGTTCATGAATGAACGACGGGACAAAGCGTCATCCAGAGGCGCGGCCCTGCTCGGGTGGCGGGCACTCTATGCGACCCTGCTCCGGCTGGCGCGGCCGCTCGTCCGTCTGCGGCTGGCCAGGCGGGCACGCCGGGATCCGGCGTACGGGGATCGGATCGGCGAACGGTTCGCTCGGCTGCCGGACAACCTGCCCGCCGGTGCTGTCTGGTTCCATACCGTCTCGGCGGGAGAGACCATTGCGGCGGCACCTGTGATCCGGCAGCTGACTCAGGACCATCCCGGTGTACCCGTCCTCGTCACCACCATGACGCCGACCGGCTCGGCTCAGGTGAAGCGGCTGCTGGATGATTCGGTCGCCCACTGCTATGCCCCCTACGATTTCCCCGATGTGGTCGCCAGGTTCTTCGAGAGGATCAGACCCAGGCTGCTGGTCCTGATGGAAACGGAGCTCTGGCCGAACATCCTGCGCGAAGCGGACCGGCGGAACGTGCCCGCAATGCTGGTGAATGCCCGTCTGTCGGAACGCTCGGCCCGGGGGTACGCGAGGCTCGGCGCCCTCACCCGCAGCATGCTCGGACAGCTGCGTTTCATCGCCTGTCAGTATCCGGACCATGCAGACCGCTTTCTCGCCCTCGGCGCGCCGCCGGATCGGATCGGCGTGCTGGGCAGCGTCAAGTTCGACATCCGCCTGCCGGATGATCACACAGCCAGGGTTCAGGAGATCCGGCGGCTCTGGAATCTGGACGGGCGGCCGGTCTGGATAGCAGGCAGCACGCATCCGGGTGAAGAGGAGATCGTGCTGGCGGCGCACGCCCTGCTGAAGGCCCGATTCCCGGAATTGCTCCTGATTCTGGTACCCCGTCATCCGGAGCGCCGGGCGGAAGTGGGGGCGTTGATCGACGGTGCCGGTTTCAGCCAGGCCTGGATGAGCGAGGTGGCGTCCCCCGCGGGGAGGGACGTGGTACTCGGCGATACCATGGGTGAGCTGCTCTATCTGTACGGCGTCTCCCAGGTGGCCTTTCTCGGCGGCAGCCTGGTTTCCGTCGGCGGGCACAATCCCATCGAAGCCGCCATCTGCGGCATTCCTCTGGTGATGGGACCTGAGACCTTCAACTTTCCGGACGTGGTGGCCGCATTCTCGGACGCGGGCTGTCTGCGCCTGGCAACGGACGCGGAGACGCTTGCGGCGCGTGTTGCCGGCTATCTGGCGGACGAAGCGGCCCGTGACGCCGCCGGCGCTGCGGCGGCGGAGGTGGTCCGGGTGAACGCCGGTGCCATGTCGCGGCTTCTCGAGCTTTTGAGTGCCGAGGTGAGGGCGGTGGCTGCTCCAGCGCCCTGATTCAGGTGCTCAGTTGACGCTCATGGCCTGCAGAGAGGCGATCCGGGTGACCGGATCGTCGGGGTCCACGAACTGGTTGAGCTCCTCGAGATCCTCCGGTGTGAGCACGCCGGCCCGCTGCTTGAGCAGGATCAGGCTCAGCATGTAGTTGTAGCGGGAGTCGGCGTAGTCGAACTGGGAACGGAAGAAATTTTCCTGGGCCCGGAGCACGTCCACCACGTTCCGGGTGCCTACCTCGTAGCCGGTTTCCGTGGCTTCCAGCGCGGACTCCGCGGAAGCAATGGCCTTCAGCCGGGCGCCCACGCGGACCACGTCCGTCTGCACCCGCCGGAACAGGTTCCGGGTATCCCGGCTGATGGTGAGGCGGCTGTCCTGCAGAAGCTGCGCCGACCGGTCCGCCAGCGCCTGAGCCTCCTTGGTCCGGGAGCTGATGAAGCCGCCCTGATAGATCGGCAGCGTTGCGGTCAATCCATAGATGGTGGCATCCGTCTTGCCGCCGAAGAACGACGGCCCGCCGGTTACGGAATGGCTGTAGGTGATGGTGCCGTCGACGGTGGGCAGGTGTCCCGAGCGGCGGGCGCGTACCGTACGCTCGGCCGCGACCAGCTGCTGCTCCGCGGAAAGGACGGTGGGGTTGGTGGCCAGAGCGACGTTCACCCACTCCTCCACATTGCCCGGTTCCGGGTTGACGATGGGCAGATCCTCGGAGATGTCGAGGATCTCGTTGTAGGGCTCGCCGGTCAGGGTGCGCAGCACCTCGAAAAAGATGTCGTGGTCGCCCACCGCCTGGACGCGGATCACCACCGAATTGTCGTAGCCGGCCTGAGCTTCCAGCACGTCGGTGATGGCCACGAGACCCACGTCGAAACGCTGCTGCACCTGCTCGAGCTGCCTCTGCGTGGCGGCCTCCGCCCGGCGTGATGATTCGACCAGGGAGTCTGCGCGCAGCACGTCCAGGTAAGCCTGGATGGTGCGGACGATCAGTTCCTGTTCCGTTGCATCGAAATTCAGGCGGGCGGCATTCACGCTGGCCCGGGCGCTGGAATGGGTGTACCAGCTTTCCAGGTTGACGATCGGCTGAGCCAGCTGGGCGCCCCAGCCGTGATTGTTGTAGTTGAGCTCGAAACCGTCGCGGCCGAGGGTCTCGATTTCGTTCCAGTTGGTATCGCCGTTCATACCGATGCTGGGCAGCAGCCGGGAGCGGGTCTGCGGGATCGCTTCCTCGTTGGCGGCGAGCTGGGCCCGGGCGGCACCCAGGACCGGGTCGTTGGAGACGGCTGCGCCGTATGCCTGCGCCAGGTCGGCCGCCCGGACCGGACCGGTCAGGGCGAGCAGCAGGAACACCGGGACCAGACGGCGTAGTAAGGGTGCGAAACTCGATGGGGATCGATTGCCTGGCGAGGGAGTGCGTAGGGGTGCATTCATTCCACTGATACCTGTCTGTTTCTGTTCGAGTCAGTGTTTCCGGTCCGACAGCAGCTCAGGGGTGTAATGACCGCTGTCTGAGGAAGCGAGGGATTCTAGCAGACCGTCGGGAACCGCACGGTTGGTTGTTTTACGCCGGAAAGTGCGATCTCCGTCCCCATCGGGTGGATTTTCCGGGCACTTTGCGGTGGCGCGCGGCGACCGGGCCGGTATATTAGGGTGCTCGTTGAGAAACTCCGGAACACGGGAAGCAAGGCGGTGAGGCCCAGACGCGGTCAGAAATACAGCATCGATCTGCCGGCGCACATGGCAGAGTGCGACGCGAATTACCTGCGGTTGAACAAGCTGTTTCCTCAGATGGCGGCTTCAGATCGGGCTGCGATCGTGCTCGATCACTCGGGTCAGCGGCTCACCGTGCGCATGGAGGTGCTCGAGCGCAGCCCCTACACCACGCTGATCAGACTGAGCCAGCATCCCGATGCGCCCTGGAATCACCGGGCCCGGATGACCGTCCGTCTCTACCACGATGCGCGAAGCGCAGAGGTGGTGGAGTATCAGGGCAGGAAACACTTTCTACGGGCCGTCTACGACTATCCGAACGCCGACATGCGGCACCCGGATGAGAAGGCACAGATCAACCGCTTTCTCGGCGAGTATCTGTCGCACTGTCTCAGTCATGGTGTGGCCGCCGAGGCGCCCGTCCTCGCCACTTGAGCGGACCGGACCCAGAGCACCTGCTCCAGATCACGGATGTGCATCTGCGCGCTGCACCCGGCGCAACGCTGCTGGGCGTCGATACCTGGCACAGCGTTGCCGCCGTGCTGGATCAGGCGCTGGCAGAGCGGACGCCGGACGCCGTGATCGTCACGGGAGATGTTTCTCACGACCCGGAACCGGATCTCTACGCCCGATTTTACGGCTGGCTGAAGGGTCGGTTCCCCGGGCCGCTGCTGGTGACGCCGGGCAATCACGACGTGGCCGGCAACATGGGCGCGCTCCTGGAAGTCGACCGCATCGAGCTGTCGGGCTGGCAGGTGATTGCGCTGGATTCGCACGTGGATGATGAACCTGGAGCGCTGGTCAGCCCGGCGGACTTCGCAGCCCTCCGGCAGGCCTGTACCGATGCCGCTCCGGACCACGTGCTGGTCGCAACCCATCACCCGCCGGTGACGATCGGCTCCCCCTGGCTCGACCGCGATCGGATTCAAAACGGCCAGGAACTGCTAGAATGGCTTTCCGGGCACAGCACGGTACGAGTGGTGGTGTTCGGGCATGCGCATCAGGAACTCTCATTCACTCATCGGCACCTGTCCCTGTTCGGCACGCCGTCCACCTGCATTCAGTTCGAACCCGGGTCGGAGCAGTTTTCGGTGGACGGGCAGAAACCCGGTTACCGCTGGCTGACGCTCCATGCCGACGGCAGGGTCGACACCGAAGTGCGGCGGGTGGAGGACTATGCGCTGCACATCGACCGAAGCGCATTTGCGCCGGGATGAGCCCGGCAGTGTCTGATAGCCAGACACAGATCTGAAGACAGGGAGAAGCTGAAAGCACCCATGGCAACCGCCAAGTATTCCGCGGAATCTCTCCAGGTCCTATCCGGACTGGAGCCCGTGCGCCGGCGCCCGGGCATGTACACGGACACCACCCGCCCCAATCATCTCGTTCAGGAAGTGGTCGACAACAGCGTTGACGAGGCTCTGGCGGGGTTTGCCCGGGAAATCGAGGTCACGCTGATGAAGGACGGCAGCGTGGAGGTGATCGACGACGGTCGGGGCATGCCGGTGGACGTCCATCCCAAGCACAAGGTGTCCGGGGTGGAACTGATCCTCACCCGCCTGCATGCGGGGGGCAAATTCGACAACGAGAACTACAGCTTCTCCGGCGGCCTGCACGGTGTAGGCGTCTCGGTGGTCAACGCCCTGTCGGAGAAGCTCGAGGTGGAGATCAAGCGGGACGGCAAGGTCTACAGTCAGAGCTACAGCAGGGGCAAACCCACCGGCAAACTCAAGGCCACGGGCACGGTGGGGAAGCGGAATACGGGTACCCGGGTATGGTTTCTGCCGGAAGCCGGCTATTTCGACTCTCCGAAGGTCTCCGTCTCACGTCTGAAGCATCTGCTGCGTGCCAAGGCCGTGCTCTGTCCCGGCCTCAAGATGTCCTTTGCGGTGGAAGGCAAGCCTGCGGACAACGAGACCTGGTACTTCGAGGACGGTCTCAAGAGCTACATGGAGGAGGCGCTCGAAGGTCTGGAGAGCATTCCGGAAGAGCCGTTCATTCATTCTGCCCAGGGCAACCAGGAGGCCGTGGAATGGGCGGTGAAATGGGTACCCGAAGGCGGGGAACTGATCACCGAATCCTATGTGAATCTGATTCCCACGGCTCAGGGCGGTACTCATGTGAACGGGTTGCGCAGTGGTCTGACCGACGCGCTGAAGGAGTTCTGTGAATTCCGCGATCTGCTGCCGCGCGGCATCAAGCTGACGGGCGACGACCTCTGGTTGCAGTGTGCCTACGTGCTCTCGGCCAAGCTCGCCGATCCCCAGTTCTCCGGCCAGACGAAGGAGAAGCTGTCGTCGAGAAACTCGGCGGCGTTCATCGGCGGTGTGGCCAAGGACGCTTTCAGCCTCTGGCTCAACGAGCACCCGCAGGAAGGTGAACGACTCGCCGAGGTGGCCATCAGCAATGCCCAGCGTCGGGTTCAGGCGGCCAAGAAGGTCGCCCGCAAGAAGATTACGGCCGGGCCGGCGCTGCCCGGCAAGCTCGCCGACTGCTCCGGTACGGACGCGGATCGGGCGGAGCTCTTCCTGGTGGAGGGAGATTCCGCCGGCGGCTCAGCCAAGCAGGCGAGAGACCGGGAGTTCCAGGCGGTGATGCCGCTCAGGGGCAAAATTCTGAACACCTGGGAAGTGGACGTGAGCCAGGTGCTCGGCTCCCAGGAGATCCACGACATCGCGGTGGCCATTGGCGTGGATCCGGGTTCTTCCGATCTGAGTGGTCTGCGCTACAGCAAGGTGTGCATCCTTGCGGATGCCGATTCCGACGGCCTCCACATTGCGACCCTGCTCTGCGCCCTGTTCGTGCGGCACTTCCGGGCGCTGGTGGAAGCCGGCCACGTTTACGTCGCCATGCCGCCCCTGTACCGGGTGGATGTGGGCAAGGAAGTCTTCTATGCCCTGGACGAGGATGAGAAGGAAGGCGTGCTGGACCGGATTGCCGCAGAGAAGAAGCGGGGCAACGTGATCGTGCAGCGGTTCAAGGGCCTGGGAGAGATGAATCCCATGCAGCTGCGGGAAACGACCATGGATCCGGATACCCGGCGGCTGGTGCAGCTGACCCTGGATCAGCCGACTGAGACGGACGAGATGCTCGACATGCTGCTGGCCAAGAAGCGATCCGGAGATCGGAAGTCCTGGCTGGAGGCGAAGGGTGACCAGGCGACCATAGCCTGATCGGGGTTCGGTGTTGATGAGAAGCAGCGCCTCCACTCGAGGTCGTTCGGTCGCTCACCATCCCGCTACGGCTCGAGGGTGGTGGACGACCATCCTCACTCCATTGAGGATGTCGAACCTTGGATAAGACTTGAGGGGGCGTTCCGCCGGCGTCCGTGCCTGTACTTTAAGGGGCAGTTGCGGCACATGGATGTGCCGCACCTGAGCGCCCAGGGATGGGGGCCGAGGCGCGAAAGGGCCGATGGTCTAGCGTCCCCGTAAGTACAGGCACGGGCGCCGGCGGAACGCTCCGTGAAACCATTTAGCAAACGAACCAACATCAGATGTCAGAAAGCACCGACCAAGAACAACTCCCCCTACGCGCCTACACAGAACGCGCCTACCTCGACTACTCGATGTATGTGATCAACGACCGCGCGCTCCCCCACATCGCCGACGGCCTCAAGCCCGTGCAGCGCAGAATCATCTATGCCATGAGCGAGCTGGGTCTGAACAACCAGGCCAAGTTCGCGAAGTCGGCCAGGACGGTGGGTGACGTACTGGGCAAATTTCATCCGCATGGCGACAGTGCCTGCTACGAAGCCATGGTGCTGATGGCGCAGCCGTTCTCGTTCCGTTATCCACTGGTGGAAGGTCAGGGGAACTGGGGCGCGCCGGACGATCCCAAATCCTTTGCCGCCATGCGCTACACGGAGGCCAAGCTTTCGCGATACGCCGAGCTGCTGCTGGCGGAAGCCCGGCAGGGCACGGTGGATTTCACGCCGAATTTCGATGGAACGCTCGACGAGCCGTCACTGCTGCCCGCCCGGGTGCCCTTCGTTCTGCTGAATGGTTCCACGGGCATCGCCGTGGGGATGGCCACGGACATTCCGCCTCACAACATGAACGAGGTGATCACGGCCTGCATTCACCTCCTGGACAAGCCGAAGGCGACGGTGCGGGATCTGATGACGCACATCAGAGCGCCCGATTTCCCGTCCGAGGCCACCATCATCACGCCGGAAGCGGACATCCGGGAAATGTACGAGACCGGCCGCGGCAGCATCCGGGCCCGGGCCGTCCATCAGATGGAAGGCGGTGAGGTGGTGATCACCGCGCTCCCGCATCAGGCATCGCCGGCGAAAGTGCTCGAACAGATCGCTCAGCAGATGCATGCCAAGAAGCTGCCCATGCTCTCCGACCTGCGGGACGAGTCGGATCACGAGAATCCGACCAGGCTGGTGCTCGTACCCCGTTCCAACCGGGTGGACGTGGAGCGGCTCA
Source organism: Gammaproteobacteria bacterium (assembly GCA_030425195.1). Classification (GTDB taxonomy): domain Bacteria; phylum Pseudomonadota; class Gammaproteobacteria; order Pseudomonadales; family Azotimanducaceae; genus SZUA-309. The sequence continues at coordinate 211,180 of JAUIAV010000010.1, forward strand.
TGAGCCATCTGTTTGCGACCACGGATCTGGAGAAGAGCTACCGGGTCAACCTGAACGTGATCGGCCTGGATCATAAACCCCAGGTGAAGAGCCTGGTGACCATGCTGAAAGAGTGGCTCGAGTACCGGCAGGAAACCGTCCGAAGGCGTTTGAGCTACCGGCTCGAGAAGATCAATGATCGGCTGCACATCCTCGATGGCCTGCTGATCGCCTATCTGAACATCGACGAGGTGATCCGCATCATCCGCGAGGAGGACGATCCGAAAGCGTCGCTGATGAAGAAGTTCAAGCTCTCCGAGATTCAGGCCTCTGCCATTCTCGATATCCGTCTGCGTCAGCTGGCCAAGCTCGAAGAGCAGAAGCTCAGGGGTGAGAAGGATGAGCTCGAGGCCGAGAAAGCGGACATCGAGAAAACGCTGAAGTCGAAGGCTCGGATGAAGACGCTGATCAAGAAGGAGCTGACGGCGGATGCGGAGAAATACGGTGACGATCGGCGCTCCCCGCTGAAGGCCGCCGCCGAGGCCAGCGCATTCAGCGAAGAGGATCTGATCAGTAACGAACCGGTCACCGTCGTGCTTTCGGAGAAAGGCTGGGTGCGTTCGGCGAAAGGACACGAGGTGAACCCGCACGAGCTCAACTACCGCGGGGGTGACGGCTACGGCCATTCGGCACGCGGGCGGACCAATGAGACTCTCGTCTTCGTCGACTCCACGGGCAGGACCTATGCGGTCGCCCCGCACACGCTGCCCAGTGCCCGGGGTCAGGGCGAACCTCTGACCGGCCGCCTGAAACCGCCGGCAGGCGCGCGCTTCACGGGGGTGGCAATGGGCCCGGGCGAGACCCGGGTGCTTCTGGCCAGTTCCGCCGGCTACGGATTCGTCGGCCGGCTGGCAGACATGGTCACCAAGAACAAGGCAGGAAAAGCGACGCTCAGCGTACCGAAGGAAGGCACGTCACTGACACCGGTCACCCTGTCCGGAGAAGATGCGCTCAACGTGGTAGCGGTGACCGATCAGGGCCGGATGCTGGTGTTCCCGCTGGAGGAGGTTCCGGAGCTGTCGCGCGGCAAGGGCAACAAGCTGATCAACATCCCCACGGCCGCCTTCAAGTCCGGTGAGGAGCAGATGGTGGCCGTCGAGGTGCTCGGTCCGGATGACGAGCTCCTGGTGCTGGCCGGTCAGCGGCACCTCAGGATGAAGGCCAGGGATCTGGAGCACTACCTGGGGGAGCGGGCCCGACGGGGCAGGAAACTGCCGCGCGGCTTTCAGAAGGTGGATTCTCTGGCGGTGGAGGGCCCTTCCCGGTCCGCATGATCGACACCGTCGGCGTCGGTTTCTCCCTTCAGCTCCAGAAGCTGCTGCGTGATCAGATCGTCGTGCGGCGGGGCCAGGGCCCGGGCGAGCGCAGCGCCGTCGCCGATGGTTTCGAGTTCTTCCAGCAGGGGGTGACTCATGGGTTCGAGAACCACGCGCTGCTGGTAAGGCACCTGATCGACGACGGCCCGGCTGGCAATGATGGTGTTGTCCTTCGCCAGCGCCGAGAGCACCGCCGCGTCCTTCACCGTGTCGGAGGTCACCGAGAGCGCCTCTTCCGCCTCCAGATTCAGCACGTGCACCCCCAGCCGGTAGCGACCGAAGGAGTCGGCATCGGCAAGGAGCCGGGAGAGGGCGAAGGCGGCGCAGAGCACGTGGAAAGGCCGATCATCGCTGTGGCTGCCGCCGAAGGTGAGCAGCAGCCCCGTGCCCGGCAGATCGAGCACTTCGCCATGATGCAGAGCCGCCACCCGTTCCGCGGTCATGCGAGCGAAGGCGAGTTCCCGGCTGCACAGTTCCGGGGTCAGTGAGAGCTGATTGAACAGGTTCACGGCGATCAGGAAGCAGGGTTCCGGCTCCGGCTCCGGAAGAGAGTCCAGCATCTGTTCCGGTTCCGGCGCGGTCCGGGCGCTCCGCGACGGGCGGAGATCCAGCCCGCTGAGCGAGATCTGGCCGGCGCCGAGCACCACCAGCGGCACCAGTGCGACCCAGACCAGGCTGGCAAGGACGAAGGAACCGGGCAGGCTCGAATCGAATCGCGCCTCGTCCACGTGAATGCGGACCACACCGAGGCTCTTGCCGCTGCCGACGACCTGGTCCGTGAAGACCAGACCCCGGCGCAGATCCCCGGACAGGGCCAGAGGCTCGTTGTCCATACCGTGCACGCTGGCGCCGGTCACCGCCGGCAGCGCCGTGACCCGGTTGATCAGCACCCCGAGATGTATCAGGTCCCGGTCGATGAGCGGTTCCACCGCCTGATTCGACAGCGCGCTGACGATGGCAGAACCGAACTGATCGATGTGCGCTTCCTCATCGCTGCTGAGCGACCACAGCAGGATGAGTCCGAGCCCGGTGATGGCGCTGGCGAGAAACAGGTGAAAGATGGAAACCTGTTTGACGCGTGTTATGTGAGCAGTAAGCTTCAAGGCCTTTTCGACAGCATCAGAGCCGGCAAACCATTCAAGTCAGCAATCCATCCATGAAAGTAGGGAAAGATACCGGGGGCAGATCCGGCGGGTCACATGGCGAGTGAAAACGAAATCGTTCTGCTGAACATCTCCGGACGGGATCAGCCAGGTCTGATGGCCATGTTGACATCGGGGCTGGCGGCTTATCAAGTGCGTCTGCTGGACGTGGGGCAGGCGGTGATCCACGACGAGCTGAATCTCGGCCTGCTGGTGGAGTTCATGGCGGGGGAGGAGGTGGCTCAGGCTCTCGTCGAGGTCCATGAGATCTGCGCGCGGGCCGGTGTGGATCTGCGATCGAGCCGGATCACGGCTGCCGATTACGAGGACTGGGTAGCGAGTCAGGGCAAATCCCGTCACATCCTCACCCTGCTTGCCGCCGGCGTGAGCGGGCCGCAGATTGCGGCAGTGACACAGATCGTCCATCGGCATGGGCTGAACATCGACAGCATCCGGCGGCTGTCGGGCCGTATCCCGCTGTCGGAAACCTCCGGCAGCACCCGCACCTCCATCGAATTCTCGCTCCGGGGTGAACCTGTGGATGCCGCGCAGCTGAAGGCGGCCCTGCTGGCGGCTGCGGACGATCTGATCTTCGATTTCAGCGTGCAGCGGGACTCGGTTTACCGGCGTAACCGCCGCCTGGTGGCGTTCGACATGGACTCGACCCTGATCAACGCGGAGGTCATCGACGAGCTGGCCGGCATTCACGGCGTGCGGGATGCGGTGGCTGGGATCACCGAGCGCGCGATGCGTGGAGAGCTGAATTTTCAGGAGAGCTTCCGCGCCCGTGCGCAGCTTCTGAAAGGGCTGCCGGAATCGGCGCTGGCGACGGTGGCCGACTCTGTGGCCCTCAATGAGGGGGCCCACCGGCTGATCCGCGCGCTGAAGCACTTCGGCTACAAAACGGCCATTCTGTCCGGGGGATTTCAGTATGTGGGCGAACACCTGAGGCGGGAGCTCGGCATCGATTACGTGTTCGCCAATGAGCTCGAGGTGGTGGACGGGGTGATGACCGGCGAGATCGTCGGCGGGATCGTCGATGCCGCCAGAAAGGCCGCGCTGCTCGAGGAGATCGCTGCCAGAGAAGGCATCGCGCTGGAGCAGACCATCGCGATCGGAGACGGCGCGAACGATCTTCCCATGCTCAGCCGGGCCGGACTGGGTGTGGCCTACCATGCCAAGCCGCTGGTGAAGGAGTCGGCGAGTCACGCCATCTCCAATTTCGGGCTGGACAGCGTGCTCTATCTGATGGGGTTTTCCGATCGGGACATCCGGGAGGCGGGCTTCGACTGACGCCGGAGCCCCGCCGGTATCAATCGTCCGTGCTGAAGTCGTAGTCCATGTTCGTGGACGGTTCCTGCAGATAGTGTCCCTGGATGTAGTTCACGCCTGCCTGCCAGAGCGTTGAGAGCAGGCTCGCGCTCTCCACCATGGGAACGATGGTCAGTTTGCCCTGGTTCTGCAGCTCGCGGACCATCTCCGCCACCCCGTCCTTACGGCTCGGATCATTATCCAGCGCCTCGATCAGCTCTCCGTCGAGCTTCACGAAGTCCACGGGAATATGGTTGAGCACCTCGAAGGGATCGTCGGCGAGCCCGAAGCGGGACAGCGAGGAGCGGCAGTGCAGGTGCTTCAGGCCCTCCACGAACTCTCTCGTCTGGCGGATGTAGGTAGAAGCGTCCAGCTCCGTGATCTGGAAGATGACCGCGTCGCTCGGCATCCGGGCAGCCTTGATCGCCACACCCAGCCACTGGATGAACTCGGGGTCCGCCACGCTGTTACTGGTGAGGTTGATGGTCAGCCGGGTGTTGTGACCGTTTGCCCGATGCTGGGAGAGCATCTTGATGGACTGGAGAATCACCCAGCGGTCGATCTTGCCGGCCACGTTGTTGTCGATGGCCGTACGGAGGAACTCGCCGGGCGCCATCTGATTGCCTTCCCGGTCGCTCATGCGCAGGAACACCTCGTAGTGCTCGTCAGAGTCGCCGCGAAGGCTGATGATGGGCTGGAACAGTAGCGTGAAGGACTGATTCTCGATGGCCTCGGTAATCAGCGCCAGCACCCGGTTTGCCTCGTCGTCGTACGCCTGCTCCGCATTCTCGAAAGCCGGCAGGTTCACCGTATTGCCTTCGGTGGTCTGCAGCGTGGAGCGGAGTGTTGAGATGGCCTTGTCGAGACAGCTCTCGAGCGCGGCACTGGTGCTGTCGAAACCCTCCAGATTCAGAATTGCTCCGGCGAACGTGCAGCTGGGGCGCACGGTCTTTTCCCGGATCTCGAACATCATCTGCTCTACGGCTGCGCGATGGCCGTCCACGACGCCGATGGCTTCTTCCCGGGTCTGACCACAGACGAGCATGGCCCACTGAGACGGGGTGACCCGCACGAAAGGTGCGCTTACCCGTTCGAGCAGCGTGGTTTCCACCTTCCGGCAGGCGTCGTCGACACCTGCCAGCCCGAATGCCCGCTGCAGATCTTCGTATCCGTCCACCTGTGCTGCAAAGACGCTCACGAACTGGCCTTCGTATTCCGCGGTCATGGCCTCTGCAGCGGCCAGGAATTCCGGCAGCGACAGGAGCTTTCCGGGACCGGCCGCGGTGACCGCTGCAGGCGCTTTGTCGGCCCCTGCTTCGTCTTCCGCCGGGGTTTCCGCGGGCATCTCTTCCGCGGCATCCTGGCCGCCCTGCTCGACGATGGCGTCGGCGTCCAGTACCGGCACGTCGTCCGTATCGTCCGGCGCTGCCGAACCGTTCGCAGTCGCCGCTGCAGCTGCGGCAGTTTCCGTGGCTAACGCTCCGCCCGTTACGGCCGGAGCCTGTTCTGATGTCTGATGTTCCACCAGGGAGAGGTTTGCGCCTTGCTGCTGCGCCTGTGGGCGGACAGTCACCTGCAGGCAGTGCTCGCCTTCGTATTCGGCGGCAGCCAGCGTCATGCTGCCGACGATGGTTTCACCCGTGGTACTGGTGCCGGAGAACTCGAATTCGGTCTCTTCCTCGCTGGCACGGAATGCCTTCAGCTGCTGCTTGAGCGTGGCTCCGCTGTCCGCATCCAGCATGTCGATGAGCGGCAGTCCGAGCAGATCGTCCGCATCGTCGAATCCGAACAGCTTCAGGTAGTGTTCGTTGGCATGGATGTGCATGCCTTCATGCACGTAAGCGATGGCGGCACGCGAGCTCTGCAGCAGCAGCTGACAACGCTGCTCTGCCTCGGCGAGCGCCTTCTTCATCTGACGGTACTGAATGTTCCGGCATACGTGCTCGAGCTCCCGCTTCACCACGAGCACCAGGTGTGCGCTGTCTCCCTCGGAAACCACGTCCGCAGCGCCGAGTTCCATGCCCTCCGTCGGGGAGAACGTGTCGTCCTCGCCGTTGATCAGAATGACGGGCACCAGCGGCGCGATGCTGGCCAGCCGGGGCAGCAGCTGCTTCACTTCCGGCAGCGATGAGTTGCAGATCATCATGTCTGCGTGGGCCAGCTTGTCTACGGCCATCGGCAGATCGATGATCTCGGGGCGCGTGGCGATGCCCGCGTCCCGCAGCAGGGAGTCGAACTGGTAGGCGGCATTCTCGGAGCGCTCGGCGATGAGAAGCCGAACCGGTGCGTGCTGGGCCTGCTGTGCCGACATATCCTTTGTTGAGGCAGCCATTCCCTTACCTGAATCCGTGCTGGTTTTTGTTTATTTGATTGCCCATGTTGGGTCGGCCACCTCGCTTTTCCAAGTAACCATCCAACACTCGAAACGAGAACTGGTTAAAACTTCCTGTTTTGAGCAGGCAGTCCCCCAGTTGTGCGGTGTTCTGCACTCCGTTCTCCCGGATCAGGATCTTCTGGCCGCCTCTGAACGGGGTCGCAGGCGTAATCAGACTGGCCGGTCGTCTGAGCGGCTTCAGCTCCGGCAGCAGAAAAGCCCGCTGAAATTCCATCTGACCGCCCTTGGACTGGACCACGCGTATGGCCACCGGTCGTGCCTGAGGTGCCAGCAGTTCCACACCCATGAACGGGCCGTCGTCGCCCTGACGTATCCATCGGGCAACGGCAAGGCACCAGCGGGGATCACTTTCGCCTCTGAGACCGATCAGCTCGCCTGTCTGCAGCGTCGGGGGAAAGGGCTCGAGCCAGCGCAGCCGGTAGCCGCTGGGACTCATGTCCGCTGCCGTGGTGTCGAAACCGGCGTACTCGTCGACCCGGGGTGCGGAGTTGCTGCGCGGCTCGTGCGAGATCAGAGTGAGATCGTCGTCCTCGAACTTCGGATTCCTGGGGATTTTTCCGCCAACGTCGAACGCATCCTCCCAGATGTCCCGGGCTTCTCCGGCATTCGGCAGAAAGTGCACGTTGTCACCGAAGGGATTGGACGGCGTCTTTCCGGTGTCGGATCCCTGCTCGAGTGTCTGCTCGAATCGCACCTCGTCACTGAGGTAGTAGTGAGCGGACTTCAGACCGACACACACCCGGATCGGCTCGCTGGTGTCGGCCCGGTTGTAGGCACGGGAAGTCATTTCTCCCCAGGCGCCGGCAAGATGGCTGATCAGGTTGGGCTCCAGGCCGTCCGTTTCCCTGCCGCCGTCGAGTCCCGATTCGAGATGCGCGACGAGCGCGTCGAGATTGATCCCTCGGCAGGAACCGTTTTCCTGGAAGCCGGCACTGATGCCCGGGCCCTTGTCGGAGGACAGGTCCACCGCGTAGAGCGTCTCGCTGCTGTCGGCTGTCAGCACGGCGCGCTGCACCCAGGCCGCGAGGGCGTTGAACACATCGGCGAGCTCACGATGGCGGAGCTGATAGGGGCGTGCCAGCGCCAGCAGAACCGAGCGCAGATACACCCCGGCGATGCTGAGTTCAGGGCTGCCCGTATTGCCGGTGTCCGCGTGCACGTCGCCGGTGATCTCGAGCGTCTCCGCCAGCAGGTACAGCTGGTGCAGGTTCAGCCAGAGTCGGTCGGCGGGGGCGACGTAGTACTGCAGCGTTCTCAGCAGCGTCCGGGAGAGGTCGGACAGAGCACGGTGAATGGCGAGGGACCCGGTAGCGGCCTCCCCGTCAGAGGCGGCCGGATCCTCGCACGCTGCGAGCACGACGGCCTTGTAGCCGGAGCAGAGGTTGGTCTGCAGCCGCTGTGCGAGCCGGGTGATGGCATCGGCGCTGCCACCGGCACCGTTGGCGGCCTTATCCAGTCGCGACGTCAGATAGAGCACCGTCGGACGGATGCCTTCGAGAAGCGCCATCCGGGTCGTCCAGTCGGTGTCGAGCCGGGCGATCTCGAAGGTGGCCTGACGGATCTGCCCGGCTGCGTCGGGGACATTGGCCATGGGCAGACGGCCGATCCATTCGCTGACCGATTCCGGTTCCGGAAGGGCAAACGACAGATGCGCGAGCTCGGGTGCCGGCGCTGTCAGTAATGTGGAGCGGCCTTCGTGCATCAGGTCTGCAGTCCTTGGGCAGATCAAAACGTCGGCGTAGTATAGAAAAGCGCCTTTATGCAAAAGGTGACGCAGTGCCGACCGTTTCAATCGGATTACAACTGTTCCCTGCAGCGGGTATCATGCCGTCACCCGACGTGAGGCGGGACGCCGACGGCCTGTTCGCACAGGGATTCGCGTATTCGCCCGATGATTCTCGCGGAGGGTCCCCGAACTTCCCACCGGTTCGCATCGGTTCTGTGAACCAGCGCACAAAATTTGGCAGTCAATCAGGCAGGTAAGACAGAGATGGCGAATTACTCCACCAGCGAATTCAGATCCGGGCTCAAGGTGCTTCTCGAAGGAGACCCCTGTGCGATCCTGGAGAACGAATTCGTCAAACCCGGCAAAGGGCAGGCCTTCAACCGGGTGAAGTTCCGTAATCTGAAGACGGGGCGTGTGTGGGAGCGTACGTTCAAATCCGGGGAATCCATCGAAGCCGCGGATGTCATGGATTTCGAGATGGAGTATCTCTACACGGACGGAGAGTTCTGGCACTTCATGAAGACGGACGGCTCCTTCGAGCAGATCGGTGCGCCGGAGTCGGCCGTGTCCGGCGTGACGGACTGGCTCAAGGAACAGGACGTCTATCAGGTGACGCTCTGGAACGAAGCGCCCATATCGGTGACGGCGCCCAATTTCGTCGAGCTCGAGGTGACCGAGACCGATCCCGGTCTCAAGGGAGACACGGCCCAGGGCGGTACCAAGCCGGCCACGCTCAGCACGGGTGCGGTGGTCAAGGTGCCACTGTTCATCAACACCGGCGACGTGCTGAAAATCGACACGCGCACGGGCGAGTACGTCAGCCGGGCCTGATCTGAGACGCCCGGGAGCCCTCTGAAAGGTGACTGACTGGCGTCCCCGTTGCGGGATCGAGGCGCTGAATGCCCGGGCGGAACTGCTCGATGCGCTCCGGCGTTTCTTCCGGGCGCGGGACGTGCTGGAAGTCCAGACCGCCGTGCTCGCGGAGCATACGGTCACCGATCTTCACATCGAGTCGCTTGCCGCTGGCGGCGCCGGCTACCTGCAGACGTCGCCCGAGTATCAGCTGAAACGCCTTCTGGCAGCCGGTGCTCCCTCGCTCTATCAGATCGGTCCCGCGTTCAGATCGGGGGAGGTCGGACGGCTGCACAACCCGGAGTTCACGCTGCTCGAGTGGTACCGGCTTGGCTTCGACGACGGCGCGCTGATGGCCGAGGTGGCCGACCTCATGAATCACGTGCTCGGTCCCGGAGATTGCCGCACGATCACCTACGTGGAACTCGTTGGCGAGGACGCCATCTCCCGCCTGGACCCGGCCGCCCTGGATCTGACCTTCAGCGAGGCGGCGAACGCGCTCCAAGGCCGGTGGTTCATCACCCGGTATCCGGCCGATCAGGCTGCGCTTGCGCGGCTGTGCCCCGACGACGAGCGGTATGCCGCGCGCTTCGAGCTGGTGGTGGACGGGGTGGAGCTGGCTAACGGCTACTGGGAGCTCACCGATCCGGACGAGCAGCGCCGTCGTTTCGCGGCCGATGTGGAGGCCAGACGCCGCGCGGGCCTCGTGGAGCCGACGGTGGACGAGAAGTTTCTGAGCGCGCTGGAAGCGGGGCTGCCTGATTGTGCCGGGGTCGCGCTGGGTGTGGACCGGTTGCTCATGCTGGCCATGGGTGTGGACAGCCTCGCCGAGGTGCTGCCCTTCCCCGTGGGCAGCGCCTGAGAATCCGCATCCCTCAGGTCTCCACCGGCAGATCGTCCCGGTTTCCCCATTCCGACCAGGACCCGTGATACGCGCGGATGTTCGGAAATCCGAGCAGGCGGCCGACCATATAGGAAAGACCCGAACGATGGTGGGTCTGGCAGTGGGTAATCACGCCGAGTGCCGGGTCGATACCGTGGTGGGCCAGCAGGGCGGGCAGATCTTCCGTCAATCGGGTGGCCCGTGCCGGATCCTTCATCATCATCCAGTCCAGATGTTTCGCACCCGGAACGTGACCGGCACGCGCTGAGCCGGATCGCAGTCCCAGGTATTCCTCGCGGGAGCGCACGTCCCAGATGATCTGGTCAGGGTCATTCATGGCCGCCAGCACGTCTTCCACCTCGGCGATGGGCGCGGTGTCGATCTCGAACACCGGACGGGTCGCTTCAGGGAAGCGGCATTCGCCCTGCTCGAGAGGGCCGTCGATTTCGGCCCATGCGTGGATACCACCGTCGAGATAACTCCAGTCCTCATGACCGAGCACGTCGAGCGTCCACGCGAGCCGGCCTGCCCAGCCGCCGCCTTCGTCGTCGTAGAGAATGAAGTGCTGGTCCGGCTCGTAGCCCAGCCGGCCGAGCAGTGCCTCCAGACGATCCAGACCGGGCAGCCGGCCAGGCGCCGGTGCGGTGCCCAGCACCAGCTCCGGTGGCTCCACCAGCAGAGCGCCGGGCAGGTGATACTGTTGGTAGGCATCCGCCGCTGCCACGTGGATGAGCCGGATCCGGGGATCGAGCGTTTCGAAGCCCGAGCGGAGGGCTTCCGCCTGGATGAGTCTGGGCTGGCTGATGGTGTCTTCCTCGCCATTTCCGATGTTCGGTTTGCTATGTTAGCGGACAACGCAGTGTGGGAAGAACGGATACGCGCATGACGGCGAACCTGGTCTGGATGGATCTGGAGATGACCGGGCTGGATCCGGACAGGGATCTGATCATCGAGATGGCGACCATCGTCACCGATGGCGAGCTGAATGTGCTCGCGGAAGGTCCCGTGTTCGCCATTGCAACACCGGAAGCGGCACTGGAAGCCATGGACGAGTGGAACCAGACCCATCATTCGGCGTCCGGACTGCTCGATCGGGTACGCCGGTCCGAGGTCACGCTGCTGGAAGCGGAGGCTCAGACCCTCGCGTTCCTCGAGCGCTGGGTGGAAAAGGGCGCGGCGCCGCTGTGCGGAAACAGCATCTGGCAGGACCGGCGGTTTCTCTCACGGCACATGCCCACACTCGAGGCTTACCTGCACTACCGGATCATCGATGTCAGCAGTCTGAAAGAGCTGGCCCGCCGCTGGCGGCCCGATCTGCTGGATGCGCTGAAAAAGGAAAATGCGCACACCGCACTGGCCGACATACGGGAATCCATCGCTGAGCTCAGGCTGTATCGGGACCGGTTTCTCCGTCTGGAGCGGCCGTCTGACCCGTAAGCCTGGCCAGCGCCCAGTCGATGTGCTCGGCCACCAGTGGCGATGCGTCGGACCGCCGTTGGCGGAGTGCGGAAACTGCTGACGGGGTGGCTGGCCCGTTGCCGATGGCGATGGCCAGATTGCGCTGCCACTGCTGGTAGCTGATCCGCCGGATCGCCGAGCCTTCCGTCTTCTCGAGAAACTCCGCCTCGCTCCAGCCGAACAGCGTCAGCAGCCGCTCGCCTTCCAGGCCCTGACGCGGTTCGAAGTCCGGTTCCGCCGTGACGGTGGCGTAGCGGTTCCATGGACAGTAGATCTGGCAGTCGTCGCAGCCATAGATTCGATTCCCCATCGGTGCGCGCAGCGGTTCCGGAATGGCTCCCCGATGCTCGATGGTCAGATAGGAGATGCAGCGTCGCGCATCCAGCTCGCGCGGCCCGACGATGGCACCGGTCGGACAGACGGTCATGCAGGCGCGGCAGTTGCCGCAGTGATCGGCCGTTGACGGCGCGTCCACGGGCAGGGGGAGATTGGTGAAGATCTCGCCGAGAAAAAACCAGGATCCTGCTTCCCGGTTCAGCAGCAGCGTGTGCTTGCCGATCCAGCCGAGTCCGGATTTTTCCGCCAGCGCTTTCTCCAGCACCGGTGCGGAATCCGTGAATGCCCGGAAGTTGTGATCGATCCCGGCGGCGGCCTCTGAGATGCGCCGGCCCAGTCTGGCCAGCCGTCCCCTGAGCGTCTTGTGATAGTCGCGGCCGAGCGCATACCGGGAGACGTAGCCGAGGGTCGGCTGCTCGAGCACCTCGATGGGCCTCGTTCCCGCCTGCAGATAGTCCATTCGGGCAGAGATGATGCGGATGGTTCCCGGGTGCAGATGCTCTGGCGCCAGCCGCTTTGACAGATTGCGCTCCAGATAGCCCATCTCGCCCTGGAAGCCGCGCTCGAGCCAGGCCCGAACCCGGGGAGCGTGACTGGAGAGGTCCAGGTCCGTCACCCCGAGATCCTGAAAGCCGAGCTCCGTCGCCCAGTGGCGGATGTCGTCCTTCAATGCCTGAAAATCGCTTACCGTCAATGCTTCCTCGGACCCCGCTGATCGGGGCCAAGTATAATGAAAGGCGCAGAGGTCACAGGAGCGCGAGGCGCTGGAACAACTCTATACAGCTGAAGGCAGCCGGGCACTGGACCGCCTGGCCATCGCGGGTGGAACCCCGGGGATCGTGCTCATGCGCCGGGCCGGCCAGGCGGTGTTCGATGCGCTGCTGGACGGCTTTCCGTCCGTCTCGACCCTGACCGTCTGCTGTGGCCGGGGAAACAACGCAGGGGATGGATATGTGATCGCCGGGCTCGCACACCGGCAGGGCATGCGTGTCCAGCTGCTGCAGATCGGGGACCCGGACGCCCTGGATGGGGATGCCGGCATCGCCAGGGACGAAGCACTGGCGGCGGGCGTGACGGTCACACGGACGGACGACGGCGACACCCGCATCGAGGGCGAGGTGCTGGTGGACGCGCTCTTGGGTACCGGAATTCAGGGTGCTCCGAGGAAGGCGTACGCCCGTCTCATCGAACGGATGAACGTCTGCCCCAGTCCGACCGTCGCCGTGGACATCCCGTCGGGCGTGGCTGCGGATACCGGCGCAGCAGCGGGTGCCGCGATACGGGCTCACACCACGGTCACCTTCATCGGCCGGAAGATCGGACTGCACACTGGAGCGGGTAAGGCGCTTTCCGGCCGGGTGATCTTCGCCCGTCTCGGTGTGGGTCCGGAGGTGCACGCGCAGGTGCCGGGCGTGGACTGGCTCACCTTTGATGCGCTCCGCAGGAAGCTGCCCGTGCGGGATGCCGATGCCTACAAGCAGGCGCTCGGTCATGCGGTGGTGATCGGCGGTGACCGCTCCATGGGCGGTGCGGTCTCCATGGCTGCGGAAGCGGCTCTGCGGTGCGGGGTCGGCATGGTCACGGTCATCACCCGGGGCGAGCATCGGAATGCCATTCTCGCCCGGCGGCCGGAAGCCATGGTGCTCGACGCCAGCGACGCGGAGCTCGTCGAGCAGGTGCTTGCAAAGGCTTCCGTCATCATCGTCGGGCCCGGGCTTGGCCGGCGCGACTGGGGCGAGGCCTTCTTCGGGCTTGCCCTCGAGCAGCAGAAACCCATGCTGATCGATGCTGACGGGCTCCACTGGCTGGCGGAAACGGGTGCCCGTCCACCCGCCGGCGTGGTCATCACGCCCCATGCGGCGGAGGCGGCGGTCATATTGGGGAACTCGGTAGCGGACGTGCAGTCAGACAGACCGGCGAGCGCCCGGGCGCTGGCCGACGCGGTCGATGGGGTGGCGGTCCTGAAAGGTGCGGGCACCCTCATTGCAGAGCCCGGAGCGACAGACGTCGTCGGCCTCTGTGCGCACGGCAACCCGGGCATGGCCAGCGCGGGAATGGGCGATGTGCTCTCCGGCGTGATAGGCGGACTGCTGGGTCAGGGTGTTCCGCCGGTGACAGCCGCCTGCCTCGGGGTCTGTCTGCACAGCCTGGCAGCGGACCGTGCGGCCGGGCGGCTGGGTGAAGCGAGTCTGCTGGCGACGGATCTCGTGCCGGAGATGATCGAGCTCCTCAAGACCGGCCGCGGGCAGGATTGCTGAGTGACGGAACTGCAGACGGTGGAAGACCGTCACCTTGCCGATGAGCAGGCGACGCTCACTTTCGCGGAATCACTGCTGCCGCTGCTCGAAGGGGCGCCTCTGGTCTTTCTCGAGGGTCAGCTCGGCGCTGGCAAGACGACGCTGGTGCGGGGCATACTTCGGGCGCTGGGCCATGAGGGTTCCGTCAAGAGCCCGACCTATACCCTGCTCGAGCCTTACGAGGTGGCAGGAAGAACGGTTTATCACTTCGATCTGTACCGTATTGGCGACAGCGAGGAGCTGGATTTCATCGGGTTTGACGAGCTCCTGGATGCCGATGCGCTCAAGCTCATCGAGTGGCCGGAGCGTGGCGCGGGCAGAGTGCCCGTGCCGGATGTGAGAATTCGATTGAGCCTCGAAGGAGAGGGGCGACGCGTTGAAGTATCGGTCAAATCCTGAACGGACGTCTGAACGTCTTCTGCCGGTCTGGATCGGCCGGGTCATTGCCTCCGTGGCGCTGATCATGACGGCGGGTATTGCGGCTGCCGCTTCCGGCGGCCGGGTGCTCGAGAGCGTGCGGATGCACGAAGCGCCGGAATATACCCGGGTGGTCTTTGACATATCCGCGGACGTCACCTACGAGCTGTTTACCCTGGACAATCCCCGGCGGGTGGTGATCGATCTGGCGAACACGCGTGCCGACGCGGGCTTCAATCCGGAGCTGGTGGCGCTGGCGCGCAAGCGGGTGAAGGGGGTTCGGGGATCCGCCCGGGGCAGCGACTACCGGATCGTGCTGGATGTGACAGGCTCTCCCACGCCGAAGAGCTTCACCCTGGCACCCGTTGCCCCTTACGGCCATCGTCTGGTGGTGGATCTTCATCAGCAGCAGGCAGCCGCCCGTCCGGCCTTCGTTCCCAAGCCCGAAGGCAAGCGGGACGTGATCGTCGCCGTGGATGCGGGTCACGGCGGCGAAGATCCGGGAGCGCTCGGGCCGCGCGGCGTTCGGGAGAAGGACGTGGTGATGAAGATTGCCCGTCGCCTGGAGCAGAAGCTGAACCGGGCGGAGGGCTACCGGGCGGTCATGGTCAGAACGGGCGATTACTATCTGGCGCACCGGAAACGCACGGAGCGGGCGCGCGAGGTTCAGGCGCACCTGTTCATCTCTCTGCACGCGGATGCCTTCAAAAGTCCCGGCGTGGATGGCGCATCGGTTTATGCGCTGTCCGATCGGGGAGCCACCTCGGAAACGGCACGCTGGCTGGCGGCCAGCGAGAACGCCTCGGACCTGATCGGCGGCGTTGCAGAGGAGGTCAATGGGGAAGAGGAAGACTACCTGCTGCAGACGATCCTGGAGGTGTCCATGGATGCCAACCGCTATGCCAGCATCGAGGTCGGCGAGCGGATCCTCGGTCGCATGGGCAGGATCACGAAGCTGCATAAGAAGCGCGTGGAGCAGGCCGGTTTTCTGGTGCTCAAATCGCCGGACATGCCGTCGATCCTCGTGGAAACCGGTTTCATCTCCAATCCGTCGGAAGCCGGTCGGCTGAACTCGAGCAGTTTCCAGGAGAAGATGGCGGATGCGATTTTCGAAGGCATCCGTGACTACATGTCTGCCCGTGCGCCGGAAGGCACTCTGGTTGCCTGGCAGCGGGAACAGGGTGATCGGCGCTACACCATTGCCCGGGGCGATACGCTTTCCGGGATTGCCATGCGCTATGGGACCAGCACCCGCCGGATCAAGGAAGCGAACGGACTCCGCAGTGATCAGATCCGGGTGGGACAGGTGATCACCATCCCGGCAGGGTAGATGGACCGCCGCATAGAACAGCTGTCAGATGTGGTCTCGAACCAGATCGCGGCGGGAGAGGTGGTCGAGCGGCCGGCGTCCTTGGTCAAGGAGCTGATCGAGAACAGTCTGGATGCGGGTGCGCTGTCCGTGTCCGTGAAGACGGAGCTGGGCGGCATGAAGCGGGTCCAGGTCCGGGACGACGGCACCGGCATCCATCCGGACGATCTCCGTCTTGCCGTCTGCCGCCACGCCACCAGCAAGATCCGTTCGGCCGACGACCTGGACGGCGTAGCGAGCCTGGGCTTCCGCGGCGAAGCGCTGGCGAGCATGGCTTCCGTGGCCCGTCTTGCCATCACCTCCCGTCAGGAAGGCGCGGATCAGGCCACCCGCATCGAAGTGGAAGGCGGGCGGGAAGTGGCCCTGATGCCGGCGGCGCATCCGCCCGGCACCACCGTGGAGGTGCGGGATCTGTTCTTCAATACGCCGGCCAGGCGCAAGTTCCTGAAGGCGGAGCGCACCGAGCAGAGCCACATAGACCGGGTAGTGCGCAGCGTCAGTCTCGCCCGATTCGATGTCAGCCTGTCGCTGGATCAGGGCATGGGCCGGGGAGCGCTCACGCTGCCGGCGGGGCCGGCGGACAGACGACTGGCGAGAGTGCTCTCGGAGGAGTTCGTTGCACGCTCCATTGCCATCGACGAGCAGGGCCCGCAGCTTCACCTGACCGGCTGGGTCGGTCTGCCTACACACTCGCGCAGTCAGGCGGATCAGCAGTATTTCTTCGTCAACGGCAGGATCGTCCGGGACAAGCTCGTCGCCCACGCGATCCGCCAGGCCTACCGGGACGTGCTGTTCGGCGGTCGGCATCCGGTGTTCGTTCTCTATCTCGATCTGCCGCCCACGGCCGTGGACGTCAACGTGCACCCGACCAAGCACGAAGTGCGGTTCCGGGACGGCCGGAACGTGCACGATTTCCTCTTCGGCAAGCTGAACCGGGCCCTGCGTGACGTGCGCCCGGACTCGGTGGCCCCGCCCGTATTCATGGGCACCCGGGGTCCTGCCGCGGCTCCGGTATCCTCACAGTCTGCCCTCCGGCTGCAGGACGTGCCGACACATCGGCTGGAAGGCGTTGTGGCAGCGGAGCCATCGATTGCGGAGCAGATCCGGGAGGACGGTGGGGACATACCGCCGCTCGGGTATGCCATCGCCCAGCTCCACGGCATCTATGTGCTCGCCCAGAATGCCGAAGGTCTGGTGGTGGTGGACATGCATGCGGCGCACGAGCGGATCACCTACGAGAAACTGAAAGCGGCGGTGATCACCGGCCGCGTGGCCACTCAGCAGCTGCTGGTGCCGACGGTGCTCAGTGTTTCCGAAGCCGATGCGGATCGTGTGGAGGAAGTGTCGGAGGCACTTCGTTCGCTCGGCATCGGGCTCGAACGCAGCGGGCAGCAGGCAGTGACCATCCGCGAAGTACCGGCGCTGCTGTCGTCCGATGCGCCGGCACTGGTTCGGGACGTGCTCGCGGACGTGGGGGAGCTCGGCACCAGTGCACGGGTGGAGGCGGCCACGGAAACGCTCCTGGCCACCATGGCCTGTCACGGCTCCATCCGTGCTCATCGCCAGCTGAGCATCCCGGAGATGAACGCGTTGCTGCGGGAAATGGAACGCACACCGAACGCGGGACAGTGCAACCATGGCCGGCCGACCTACATGGTGCAGTCGTTGGAGGATCTGGATGGCATGTTCCTCAGAGGGCAGTAGCCAGAGGTTTTCCCGGTGACGGAGCCCTTCATCGGGGCCCTCGTCGGACCCACGGCTTCCGGAAAGACGGATGCCGCCATGGCCCTGGCGGATCGCTATCCGATTTCGCTCATCAGCATGGACTCGGCGATGGTGTACCGGGGTATGGATATCGGCACGGCCAAGCCCACCCCCGAGCAGCTCGAGCGCTACCCCCACGCGCTGATCGACCTCCGGGCACCGCACGAGACCTACAGCGTCGCCGAGTTCGTCGATGATGCGGATGCGGAAATCCGCAGGGTCCTCGCCGGGGGGCGGGTGCCGCTGCTGGTGGGTGGCAGCATGTTGTATCTCAAGGCCTTCCGGGAAGGGATCGCGCCCATGCCGGCGGCGGATGCACAGATCCGGCGCTCGCTTTCGGACGAGGCCCGTCGGCTCGGCACCGAAGCCCTGCACCGGCGTCTCAAAGGCATTGATCCACGGGCGGCGGCCCGCATTCACCCGAATAACTTCTCCCGGATTCAGCGGGCGCTGGAGGTTCATACGCTGACCGGCGTGCCGATCTCGGAACACTGGCAGAAGGCTCAGGGAGTCAGGGCACGTCTGGGTGCGCCACTGCTCGAATTCGGCATCGAGCCGGAAAGCCGGGAGGTGCTGCACACCCGGATAGAGAAGCGACTTGACGGAATGCTGGCGAACGGCTTCATCGAGGAGGTCGAAATGCTCAAGGGCAGGGTGAGCATGCACGTGGATCTGCCCTCCATGCGGGCGGTCGGTTACCGGCAGGTCTGGGAACACCTGGATGGGCTGAGCTCCTTCGAGGAGATGCGGGAGAAGGCACTGGCCGCCACCCGGCAGCTGGCCAGGCGGCAGATGACCTGGATGCGGAGCTGGCCGGAGCTGCTCAAGCTCACCTGGGACTCCGGCACCCGGCTCGCGGAGCAGATAGTTGTGAGGTCGGGACTAACCCGCTGAATCCCGGGGGATTTACCGGTGTTCTACCGTTGTCAAATCCTGTCAGGGTGCCTTGCAATGGACCGGTTCTGTGGGCCATAGTGCCAGACAAACAACAAAAGGATTGCGGTCGCGAGGCAGATCATTCCCCCGCATGCCGCGCAGCAAGGAGCAGGACATGTCAAAAGGGCATTCATTACAAGACCCTTATCTCAATACGTTGCGCAAGGAGCGCGTACCGGTCTCCATCTATCTGGTCAACGGCATCAAGCTGCAGGGCCAGATCGAGTCGTTCGACCAGTTCGTCGTGCTGCTGCGGAACTCCGTGAGCCAGATGGTTTACAAGCACGCCATCTCCACGGTGGTCCCGTCGCGGAACGTGCGCATCTCGAACCCAGCCAACGCTCAGGCCGAAGATTCGGCGGAGGCAGAAAAGGCATAAGAAACCCGTGGCCCTGACGGTCGCGGGTGCTCAGCCGTTCAGGAGCAACCTTGTTTTTCGATCGTCCAGAAGCCGGCCGCAAAGCCGTCGTACTTCATGTCCATTTCCGGGACCCGGATGCTCAACCGGGGGCCGCCATAGACGATGAGGCGAGTCTCGATGAGTGCATCGAGCTGGCCCGGACGGCAGAGGTGGACGTGGCGGATACGGTCACGGCGACCCGCGATCATCCCCATCCCCGGGCCTTCGTCGGCAGCGGCAAGCTGGAAGAGCTGAAGACCCGCATGGCCATGGCTGAAGCGGACCTGCTCATCGTCAATCACGAGCTCGGCGCCGGCCAGCAGCGGAATCTGGAGCAGACGCTGAAATGCAGGGTGATCAGCCGCACCGAGCTCATCCTCACCATTTTCGCCGACAGGGCGCGCACCTACGAAGGTCAGCTGCAGGTGGAGCTCGCTCAGCTCAAACATGCACAGACCCGTCTGATCCGGGGCTGGACGCATCTGGATCGGCAGAAAGGCGGCATCGGCCTCAGGGGAGCGGGTGAGACCCAGCTCGAGCTCGACCAGCGGATGCTGAGCGAACGCATCAAATCCACGGAGCGGAAGCTCGAGCGCGTCGCCCGTCGGCGGGAGCTCGGCCGGCGGCGGCGGGAGCGCTCGAAAACACCGACGGTATCGCTGGTGGGTTACACCAACGCGGGGAAGTCCACGCTGTTCAATCTGCTGACCACGGCCCAGGTGCTCTCAGAGGACAAGCTGTTCGCCACCCTCGACCCCACCATGCGACGACTGCACATCGATGGCGTGGGTGAAGTGGTGCTGGCGGACACGGTGGGATTCATCAGCAGGCTGCCGCACTCCCTCATCGAGGCCTTCAAAGCGACCCTGGAGGAGGTTTCGGGTGCGGATCTGCTCCTGCACGTGGTGGATGGCGCGAGTCCGGGTGCGGATGCGCGCATCTGCGAGGTGAACGGGGTTCTCAGGGAGATCGGAGCGGACGCTGTTCCAACGCTGCTGGTGCTGAACAAGATGGACCTGGCGGAGCCCGGCGTGGAACTTCTCGATGTCTCGGGGATCAGAGTCAGTGCGCTTACCGGGGAAGGTCTGACCGAGCTGAGACAGGCCATCGCCGACGCGCTCGGCGTGAGTGCGCCGACGGACGTGCTGATCGCACCGGAGGACGGTCGGACGCGTGCCTGGCTGTATGAGCTGGGTGCGGTCATCGATGAGCAGTTGGCCGAGGACGGACGCGTAGCCATGAGGCTGCGGGCAGATCCGGTACTGATCGAGCGGCTCGAGCGGCTGCCGACGGTCATGTTGCAGCCGGCGGGAGCCGTCCATAAACTCTCCCCTCTGGCCAACTGATTTCCCTGGAAGAGCATACGGCGCGTCTCGAGGTATCGCGAGACGGTCCGCCTGCCGGGGTGTGAGCGTTCCGACAGATGAGCGTTCCGAAAATAGGGCGCAGTGAACAATTTGGAGAACTGATAATGGCCTGGAACGAACCGGGTGGCAGCGACAAGGATCCGTGGGGTGGTCGGGGAGACCAGGGACCGCCGGATCTGGACGAGGCCTTCAAGAAGCTGCAGCAGCAGCTGGCCGGCATTTTCGGCGGCGGCGGTGGTGGTGGCGGCTCGAAGGGCGGCGGCTTCAACATGAACGTGGCCGGCATTGTCCTTGCGGTGCTGGTGATCGCCTATATCGGTTTCGGTGTCTATCAGGTGGACCAGCAGGAACGGGGCGTGGTGTTCCGGTTCGGTAAGGTTCAGGACGACGTGGTGATGCCCGGGCTGC